>NZ_JAOTSB010000013.1 GCF_030247605.1 Acidaminobacter sp.
TTTATATTGTAAATAGATTTATTTGATAATCACGTTTATTTTTTCAGAGGATTCTTTCTATAAACCTATAGCCTTTGTTGAATATTTCCAAGAAGATGTGCTATTATAGTAACAATGATGACTCAAATGAGGTGGAGACATGGCACAAATTGCAATGGCAAAGAAGGATCTCCAAAGGAAGCGCATAATGAAATATTTCATAGAAGCTGCCCATAATTTACTTATAGAAGACGGCATCGAAAATATCACTGCCAGAAAAGTCGCGGACATAGCCGGTTACAACAGCGCGACGCTCTATAACTATTTCAGCAACTTGGATCACCTGATCTGTTATGCCTCTATGAATTATTTAAAAGCCTATTATGCCGAACTGGACGATTATGTGGAAGGCACTGACGTGCCTAGAGAAATTTTTATGAAAACCTGGCAGCTGTTTTCCCGCCATTCTTTTGAAAACCCAAAGATCTTTAAGTTAATCTTTTTTAGTCCCTTTAGGGATGAACTCAAGCAGATGATCGAAACCTACTTTGATATCTTTCCGGAGAACTTTGGGGAGCACCGTGTGGATCTGATCCCAATGCTGAGAGAGGGCGACTTGAAAAAGCGAAATATGGCCATACTCAGCAAAAAG
Organism: Acidaminobacter sp.; assembly: GCF_030247605.1. Lineage (GTDB taxonomy): Bacteria > Bacillota > Clostridia > Peptostreptococcales > Acidaminobacteraceae > Acidaminobacter. Next base: position 632 of record NZ_JAOTSB010000013.1, read on the forward strand.
CTGGGTTCCGAGATTCCAGAGGATCAGCTCGAAATGATCAATGAAATCATGATCAATCTGTATCGCGCCAATCTGGATGCCATGATATCGGGAGAATTTGAAACGGTTGACGAGGCTGTTGCCTATACCATGAAGCTGATCGACTTTGCCTTGGATTTGTCCTGTGTAACGAAAAAATCAAAACAAAAGAAATAGAAAAGGAAATTGGTGCTGTCCGGCGTATTGTAGAACGTCGGACAGCACCAATTTCCTTTTGTCTTTTTCTTTTAAAGTTTTTGACACGTCGGGCAATAATAAATACTGCCGCCCATGTAAGCTTCTTTTGTAATGCCGCCGCCACAAACGGGACAACCGTCAGAGGCGTGCAGCTTGCTCAAATGTGTGTAATAACCGCCGCTATGGCCAAAGAGATCTTTTTCGGTATCCCGTCCGCCTTTAGCTGCCATTTCACTGAGCAGCAGCTTAATACTTTGAAATAGAACCTCTCGTTCGTTTAAGTTGAGTGTCTGAATCTTCCTTTTGGGGTGAATATGTGCTGTCCACAGCACATCCTGAAGGACCCCGTTTCCCAATCCAGGAATGCGCTGCTCAGTCGCCAAAAATGCTTTAGTGCTTAGTTTTTGAACGCTATCAAGTTCAATAAGGCTTTGGAAATAGGTTGGATCGAATGCCGGTGTTAAAGGTGATGGCTTTTCCAAGGCAGCTGTTCTATACTCATTTTCGAAAGTACCTTCTTTAAAACACCACAAGCCGCCATACATCTGTACAGAGCCACTCAGTGCCGTTCCATCTGTAAACTCAATCAGCAGCTGATGCTTCTGGGGTCTTGGGTCACTGCTTTCATGAAACCTTAAATTGACACCATCTGAAAAGACTAGTTTTAAGTCATGAGCCACCAATTCCACCATTCCACCATAAGCTGTTGCGGTTTCAAATTTTGCTCCCTGCAGAATAGCCCTATACTTCAAAGGGTCATCTGTGTAAAACGCAAACTTATGCGGGGCGCTGTTCATGGTCACAGACGCGACCTCCCGGCCACAAACCTGATTCTCAAGCTGCACTGCAATCACATAGGCTTCCGGAATTTCCAGCATTTCATTCACCTCCAAAAAATAGCAGTAAAGAGTTTTCACCGATCTATAGATACCCCTCAAATTAATCTCAAAAAGCATTCATGCAATTTGACTATAATGTCGTATTTCAATGCGAAAAATTTATGGTACAAAATAAAGCTGCAGTTGTCCACAACTCGGATTATTGGGTATATTCTGCTTGCATCAACATTCATGGAGGTGTTCGAAATGACGGTCAAATACGAGATCCACGGGGACGATCTGCAGTTTGTGCGTTTTTTGTTGAATCAGGGCGAAAGTCTTGTTGCTGAAGCCGGTGCGCTTCTTTTCATGGATAGTACGCTTGAGATGGAAACCATCTTTGGTGATGGCTCAAACGCGAACCAAGGCGCCGGGCTCATGGGCAAGCTGATGGGCGCAGGAAAACGTGCCATCATGGGCGAAAGTCTGTTTATGACGCTTTTTACCCAGAGCAGTTATGCCGAGGGAGAAATCGCTTTTGCTGCGCCTTATCCCGGTAAAATTATCCCGCTTAGTCTTGCCGACTATCAAGGGACGATCCTCTGCCAAAAAGACGCGTTTTTATGCGCTGAGAAAGGGACCTCACTGGAAATTGCATTTAACCGGAAAATCGGCGTTGGCCTCTTTGGCGGTGAAGGCTTTATCATGCAGAAGCTTCAAGGCAGCGGCATGACCTTCCTGCATGCCGGTGGCGCAATATACAAACGCGAACTTAACGCCAGTGAGACACTCAAAGTCGACACCGGATGTCTTGTGGCACTTACAGGCAGTGTCCATTATGACATTGAAATGGTGTCGAGCATGAAAACCGCGCTGTTCGGCGGCGAAGGCCTTTTCTTTGCCACACTGACCGGTCCTGGCATTGTCTGGCTTCAGTCGCTCCCATTCTCACGTCTTGCGGACAGAATTATGACTTCTTCGAGGCGGGCCGGGCACTCCGGCAAAGGCGAAGGCAGTATGCTGGATGCCCTTGGCGGGCTGGGAAATCTGCTGGATGGCAAGTAAACTAAGCTGAAACGAAAAATAAGGCTGTCTCTCCTTACCCCTCAAGGTTAGGAAAGAGACAGCCTTTACTTATTGTTCTATTGGAAAAAGTTGGGGTGTGATCGAAGGCAAGAGTTCCAGGAGTCTCCAAAAATGAGACGTCTAGACATCAAGCCGGCGGGGAGGAATTCTTGCACAAGTATGCTAAATTTTACTGACCAACCGTTGCCAGCACTTCGTCAATGACTTCATCCCCACAAAGGGCACGCGCTTCATCATAAACCGGCTGAGCGGCTTCTTTCATCTTGGTGAAATCTTCTTCTGTAAACTCAATAACTTCCAGCCCAGCATCCACGAGATTCTTCTCAAAGGCTACCAAGGAAGAGTCCGTTGTCTCACGAACCCACTTTTCAAGATCAACCATTGTCTCAGTGATCAGCGCCTGATATTCCGGCGGCATGCTGTTCCAAATGTCTTTATTGATAGTGTAGGCATTATAAAACATAACGTGATTAGACTTAATAATATATTTCTGTTGCTCATACATTTTACTGTTATAAATTGTGTCTAAAGGATTTTCCTGAGCGTCCACAAGGCCTTGCTGAAGCGCAACATAGAGCTCACTGAACGCAAGCGGTGTTGGATTGGCATCTATCGCCTGCCAGAACATCATGTGGAGTGGATTTTCCATTGTTCTGATTTTTAAACCCTCAAAGTCTTCGATGCTGCGCACAGGTACATTACTGCTCGTTACCCTATAAGTAATCGGCATGATGCTCAAAACTTTTACATTTAGGTTGCCATACTCCTGATCAATCAATGCGCGTGCTTTTGTTCCTTCAGCAACAACGGCCGTCGCTTTATCAATATCACTGTAGAGTGCAGGAAGGTCAAGGAATGCAAGTGCTTTTGATGTAGAACCGCCAGCCGTACCCACTGTCATGGCTATTTGGCCGGATTTTTGATTCTGGATCAACTCAGAGACACTCCCTAATTGAAAACCAGGGTAGGAATCCACAGTGATTTTGCCGCCAGAACGCTCTTCGATGAGCTCTTTGAAATACAGAGTGCCTTTGTGTCCATCAGACTGTTCAGGCGCTCCGTGTGCGAGAACCAAAGCAAAAGTAGGCCCATCTGCCGGCAGTACAGAAGTCGTTTCAGGCGTTTCGACCGCTGGCGTCTCTGCTAAAGGTGCTTCGACGTTGCCACCGCATGCGGTCGCTGATAAGGCAAGGATCAAAATCAGAATCAGGCTTAGTAATTTTTTCATTTTATGACCTCCTCTTAGTTTTCATTCAAACGGCTCTGCCGTCTAAACGTGTTATATTGCCTAAATGCGACACTTGCTTAAAGCAATGTACCAAGTACCAATGAAATTGATGGAATATACGTAATTAAAATTAACGCGATAATGTATACCCCACAAAATGCAAGTGCTTTTTTGCCAAGTACACTAACTGAGACATTTGCCATTGGACTAGCCACAAATAAATTCAGTCCGAATGGTGGCGAGATGAACCCTATAGCCAAGTTAAACACTAAGATGATGCCAAAATGAACCGGATCAATACCAAACTGCGTCAAGACGCCCATCAACATAGGTGATAAGATCGCGACCGCAGGACCTGCATCCATAAACATACCGATGATCAGGACTATGACATTGAAGAGCATCAGAAACATGATGCCACTCGTAAAGGAAGTTGAAAAATAATCCGCTAGAATGGCCGGGGCCTTCAGCAAAGTCAATACTCTAGAGAACGCTATTGCGAATCCAAGCAGAAGTGCTATTGGTGCATAGGACTGAACAGCGCCATCCAGGAAGGAAGGAATTTCTCTCACTTTAACGATCTTATACGCGAAAACACTGACAAGGAGTGCATAGAAGACCGAAAGAACAGCGGCCTCAGTTGGCGTAACAATCCCGGAATAGATTCCGCCTAAAATTATGACTGGTGTTAAAAGTGCCCAAAAGCCTTCTTTCATGATGCCCAGGAACCCTTTCGCTCTGAGCTTTTCATAATTGGCTGCAATCTTTTCCTTATCCTCACCTTTTACTTTGCAGTAGATATAGACATAAGTCATCAGCATTGCAGCAATCAACAGCCCTGGGATAAAGCCTGCTGTAAACAAAGCACCTACTGAGGTGCCGGTCATCATGCCGTACATGATAAACGGAATACTCGGTGGAATAATAATGCCTATGCCACCCGCGGCGGCTACCAATGCCGCGGAGAAAACTCTGTCATAACCCAGCGATACGAGAATTGGGATCGTCATAGCCCCAACCGCCGCAGTTGTCGCCGGGCCAGATCCGCTTATCGCGCCATAAAACACAGCGGTTATAACCACTGCCATTGGAATCCCTGCTGTCCTTTTGCCAACGAGAAAAGCAAACACGTTGAAAAGTCTTTCTGAGATGCCACCCCGCGACATGATAATTCCAGACAGCATAAACAGCGGTATTGCCAGGATAGGCGTGCTGTCAACACCACCCACCATGGATCTTAGCACGTACAGCGAGTCAGCAGGAAAAGAAGGATTAATCAAACCAGGTAAAAAGGTTGTAAAACCAATGGCCATAGCAATTGGGAAGCCTATCACCAGAAACACAACAAAGAGTATGAGAACAATTGACAGCATTTTTATGCTCCTTTCGCGTCTGCAATAGCTTCGACGTCAGAGACTCTTTTAACTTCAGGTTTATCTTTTACAATTTTCACGAGGTATTGAATACTTCTGATCGTTGCAACCGCCATGCCTAAAGTAGCAAATGCGTATACGTAGCCTATTTTGATCTCGAGGCCAGGGCTTAGAGCGTTGGATTCAAAAGCTAACTGTGTGATGATAACAGAATAGTAGGAGGAATAGCCAAAGAATACAACCGTGACAACCCACATCAAGAAATCGAGTCCTTTCTTTAATGGCTTGGGCAAAATATTAAACAGCACATCTATCCGAAACAGCAAATCCCTTTTGATGCAGTATCCTATGCAAAGATAAGCGGATACAACAAAGCAATATCTGGATAACTCTTCTGCCCAGGCTAGTCCACTTCCAAAAACATATCTCATAACGATCTGATACATCAATAAACATGAGATCACAGCCAAAAGAATGACCAGCAGAACACGTTCGAAGTTCTCATCCAACCACTTCAGAATTTTCACTAAAATCCCACCCTTCTACAGCAATCCAAATTCTCGTTTGAAAGTCCTGTATATGGCTTCGCGTATCCAATCTGTCAACGGTGCCGAGATCAAGTCAAATCCATGGGGTACACGCGGCAGCGAGTAGAGCTCGGTTGGGACTGCGAACGCCATTAGTTTTCGAGCATAATCAATACCCTCATCTCTTAAAGGGTCATATTCGTTTACAATCATGCAGGTTGGGGGCAGCTCGGATAAATCTCTCGCCAAGGCTGGCACTGCATAATATGAAGGCAAATCACCCTTAAATCCACCAAGATACAATTTCCAAACCCCTGACAAGCCGTCACCCTGAACTAAAGGTGCATCGTCATAAAACTGAATTGCCGAGGTCGAAGTTGCCAAATAATCTAATGCCGGGAAATTGAGTACTTGAGCGGACACTTTGGGACCATTATGATCTCTTAGGTATAAACACAGGCCTGCAGCAATACAGCCGCCCGCACTGGTTCCAAATATTCCTATTTTTTCGGGGTCGAGATCAAGACCATCGGCATGGGCTAAGGCATACTCCAGCACCGATAAACAATCTTCAAGCTGAGCGGGAAAAATTGCTTTCGGAGCCAGTCTGTAACCGACAGAGATGACGGTACAGCCCACATGCTCTGCAATTTTCGAGGCTCTGATATTGTCATTGTCCAAATCTCCGCTGACAAAGCCTCCACCATGAATATTAAGTACAAGCGGCGCTTTTTTCACAGCAATATTTTTGTAGATTCTGACAGGAATCTCCGGCGCGCCATTGAGGCCAGGAACTAAGAGATTGGTTATTTCAACGCCTTCAGGCGGTTTGAAATCCAACATCAGCTCGCGTATGACCGATGCGTTTTCGACTGGCTCGTCTTGATTCGCCGGTTCGAAATCCATTTTTACATTCCAGAGCGAGTCATAGCCTGGATGTGGCTTATACTTCATGTTTTCCACCTCCTGATTTTTAAGTCGTAATTGACATAAGTAAGAATCAAATTTAATTCCTCACTTCCAAGAGAAATTTTCTTAAAATCCGATCACGATTTGTAATATTCACCTTTCGTACTATTGGTATTTTTCTGAAAGATACTCTCGGTATGTTTTATAATAGACGGATTTCTTCTTCATGTCAACGACTTTCAGTTATGCTAAAAGTATATTTAAATTTTGTCAAAATCTTCAGTTCAAGCCTTGACGAATTTCAAAACATTTGCTCAAATGATAAAAAGGTGACTTTGAAATCTTAAAGGAGACTGCCCATGGATACCCAAACTAAAAAACGCATTCCTCGTGGCGTTCGAACCAAAAAGAAAATTTTTGACGCGGCAATTGAATTAATCAAAGAAAAAGGCTTTCAAAACGTCACTATAGATGAAATATGCGCTAGTTGCAATGTCACCAAAGGCGCTTTTTACTATCACTTTGATTCAAAGGAATCTGTCATTGAGCAAATTCACTTGGATACTGATCAAATTGTCGAAAAAAAAATTGCTCAGTTATTAAAAATGGCTCCGTCACTTAAAATTTTTCAGGATATGTCCTATTTCTATGGTGAAATCACTGTGGAGCGTGGCGTCGAAGTGATGCGCCATAAGCTGCACAGTAATATCGATACCGCTATTGCGAATGGTGGCTATCGTGATTTTTTCGATCCGGAAAAAAGACCAGCTCTAAAGCTGTTTAAATCAATATTCCTGGAGATTCAAAAAAATGGAGAGGTTATAAACAATGTCACCTTTGAGGACTTTTTCCGGCATTTAATAATCGCGTATAATGGCGTGGTATTGGACTGGTGCTGTAATGATGGCTGTTATGACTTACCCTCCGAAATCGAACTGGCTACTAAGCGTTATTTAAAATCTTTCCAGACTAAATATCAAGACTAATCAGGCGCCAGACGATCAGTAACTTGATCGTTGGCGCCACTCTATTTTGTGATGGATGGACTGAAATTCCAAAACGCATAATGACTTTTCAAATCAAATTATCCAGACAGATTTTACTTGTCAAAGTGCATTTCGTGATTTATTATAAACATACTCAGAGTATGTTTAGGAGGATTCCAAATGATGCTTGCTGCTGAATTGATCATGGAACTAAAAGTTGACATAGGCTCACACCAGATTGTAGGCGATACGGCTTTAGGGCACTTAAAGGTAATTCCGATCCTCGGTGGTTCATTTACCGGACCCGGCATACGCGGCAGGATCATTCCTGGCGGCGCAGACTGGAACAGCCTGATGGGTGGAAAAATCAGGCACGTGTTCGCTAAATATACCTTGGAAACAGAAGACGGAGAATTAATTTCCGTAGAAAATGAAGGCTATGGTGAAGACTCTGAGCCAAAGCCTTTTATTCGAACGGTGCCACGCTTTACCGTCCGGGAAGGAAGTACATATACACATCTCAGAAGCGGCGTTTTTGTGGGTAGCCTTAAAAAAGGTGATGGCGAATTCGTAGAAATACAAATTTATAAATTGAAGTAAAATTGCTCAATTTTCGGTTTCTAAAAAACAAAAGGCCGTCTCCCCTCACCCGCACGGATGAAAAGAGACGGCCTTATTAATTAATTATTTCTTATTCAAATCACAGCAGTCCATCCTCTGTTCACCAAATGTGGAGAAAGTGTGGGGATGTGACCATCGGCAAAAAGTACTGGCATCTATCAGGTCGTCCACTCGCCGTTGGCAATACCGACCAGATAATAGTCGCCGGCATAAAACTCGAAGATGAGATAGAGGCTGCGCCAGTCCATGCCACCATAGAGTGGGTTGACACCGTCCAGGTAGAGCTCAACGAAAATGCCGCTGGTGTAAAAAGTCGGAATGTTGTTGATCAGGTTGCCCCGGGAAACCACAGTATTATAAACGGTTTGATCCGGTGTGGTGAAATCCCGGGCATTGACGTAGCGGTCAAAATAGTCCTGTGGTGTTTCGTCAATATTAAAGCCGCTGCCGTCCTGAATGCCCCAAAAATAAACCGTATTATCCGTCAAAAGATTTGGAAGCGCCGCTGCAGAGACGACTTTATGGGTATTATCGATATAGTAATACGGTGAGAATCGTACACCCTGCACAGGGTGAACATGAGTCGCCAGCTGGGTCATATCCTCGTCCTTCAGCAGCTGCGCAATTGTCAGCGCCTTCGCCTGCAGCATGGTTGGCACAACGAACGGTGGGTGGATTGCCTTCGCCACAAAGACGGAAAACTCAGCCCGGGTCATGGCAGCGTCAGGCTTGAAGGTCCCATCCGGGTAGCCCTCTGTAATATAATTGTCCACCAGAGCCATAATGGAGCCAAAGGCCCAATGGCTGGCTGTGACGTCTGAAAACGGCGACGTCGCAGTGCTCTGAGAAAAATTGTACGCAATTGCCAGAACGGACGCAATCTCAGCCCTTGTCATGGCCTGATCCGGCTTGAACGTCCCGTTTGGATAACCGCTCATGGTGCCGTTGGCGACAACCGCACCAATGGCGCCATTTGCCCAGTGGGTCACCGGCACATCCGGAAATGCCGCTGCCTGGGCCGTCAAGCTTAGCTCATTCGCCAGGATCGAAGCTGCCTGAGCCCTGGTAATAGTCTGATTGGGTTTAAATGTGCCATCCGGAAATCCGCTGATCAGGTTCAGTCCCAGCAGATGCTCAATGTGCGCCTGGGCCCAGTGGCCGCTGATATCTGAAAAAGTTGTGGCGGCATACGCTGGTGAGAAAGCGAGTGACAGGACCAGCGTCAAAGTCAGTGTTATGGTTAATAGGCTCTTTTTCATGAGAGTCACCTCCATTTCACTTATACCTCTTTGATGCCCAGTCAAACGCGAACGTTATAACCAAAAATACACACCATATTAATCTCAAATATGGTAGAATGAAAGCCATCTGATGACTTTCCCATCTCTCAGCTTCTGATTTGGAGTGACCCTTATGCAAGAGTTTCTGATTCATAGATTCGTTAAAAATTATGACAACATAAAGAGTCCCGAGGTAAGACAATCCTATGGCACCATGAGCAGCATCATAGGCATTGTGGTCAATTTGCTGTTGTTTACCATAAAATTTGTCGCTGGTACCTTATCCGGAAGCATTGCCATCACCGGTGACGCCGTCAACAATCTGTCGGATGCCGGGTCCTCGGTGATTTCGCTGATCAGTTTTAAGATTTCCAACAAACCTGCAGATCTTGAGCATCCCTTTGGCCATGCGCGCATAGAGTACATAGCGGCATCCACGGTGGCCATCATCATCCTGCTGATTGGTGTGGAGCTGATTCAGTCGTCTATCGGCAAAATCCGTCATCCGTCCCCAGTGGACTTCACTTGGCTGACCGCCGGAATTCTGGTCTTCTCCATTGCTGCCAAGCTGTGGCTGACACGGTTCAACTCCAGCCTTGGCAAGCGCATAGGCTCCACGGTCATGAAAGCCACCGCCGCGGACAGTCTGGCTGACGTCATGGCGACCACAGTGGTTTTGTTCTCTGCAGTCATTAGCCCTTTAATTGGTTTCCAGCTCGACGGCTATATGGGCATTGCTGTAGCACTGTTTATAATGAATTCAGGTCTTGGCATTCTGAAGGAAACCCTGGACAGCATCCTGGGTCAGGGCCCAACCGAAGAGCTCTCGGAACAGATCGAGAATTACATCCACCGCTACCCTGGCATCAGCGGGATCCACGACCTCGTCGCCCATAACTACGGCCCCAACCGCTGGTTCGCGTCCGTCCACGTGGAAGTGGACGCTGCCGTGGATATCCTTATCAGCCACGACCTCATTGATACCATTGAGCGGGACATCATGTCGGAGCTCAGCATTCACCTGGTCATTCACATGGACCCCGTGGTCAAGGATGATCCACTTCTGAATGAATTTTGTTCCCTCACTCAGGGTATCGTTTCTGCCGTGGATGACTCCCTGACGCTGCACGACTTCAGGCTGGTTCGTGGCTCTACCTTCAAGAAGCTGGTTTTCGACGTCAACGTGCCTTATGACTGCAAAAAAGGCGACCAGCAAATTCTGGATGAAATTGAATTCGCGTTAAAAAAGCAGCACATCAACGCCGTGATTACCATTGACCGTTCGTATCTGACCTCCAGCAATTACAAAATAAAGAAGAGCAGAACGCTGTAACCTCTGGAATGAGAGGTGTGAAGAAATATGACCATCGGCAAAATGTCTTTTTAAGGACGTTTTTATGCCGATGGTCATTTAATTTCCATTAAAAACCCCTTGTTTGCCCTTCCCAAGGCGGCGAAGCACCTTCTGTGAATTCACGAACTCCCGGACCGCCCAATTGATGCAGTCTCTTCTGGCCGTACAAATAGCTGACAACCAGCACGCCCAGTGTGACCGGCGTTCCCAGCAGCAGGTTTGCCCAGGCCAGCTGGGCTGCACTGCCTCTCAGGTACAAGAGAACCTGAATGGCAAGGCGCATGACAAACAGACCCGTCCAGAGCCAGGTGACCTCCCGGTAGGCCGGGAGAACGTCCCTCCGCCAGTACCAGTCAACTGGCCAGGCCCGGGATAAATGGCTGGTCCAAGCGGCTAAGGGCTTCCCTGCTATCAGGCTCACAAGGGACAGCACAACCATAAAGGCGCTGCCCAGAATTTTGGGGATAAAATAATTCTCCGCTCGTCCGGCAAAGAGCGCAAAAGCAGATGCCAGCGCGACTCCGCCCAAGCCGCCAAGGGCGTACTTCAAAGGCTGCCTTCTCAACAGACGGATGAGGCTGAGAAGGAGTGCGGTCCCCATGGCCAGTGCAATGGCGGGCCTCAATCCTAGAATACTGTTTGTGACTACAAAAATTAGAGGTGGGATCAACGCGTCAAGGGTTTTACCTGAGACGACCGATTTCAACTCTTCAAGAATTTCAGTGCGGCGATTAGTCACGACGGGCCACCTCGCTTTCATGGTAATTGAAAAGAATTACTGTGAGAAAAGTTGGTGTAATTTGAACTCCTATTAAGGTGTGAGTCACTGCTTAGCCTTTTCCACCAGCCTGGCCTTATGAGGTCCGAGATAAAAATCGAGCCAGCTGCCCTTGCATTTGTATAAGGCCAGTAAAACATAGACGCTCCCGGCAAAGAAACCCAGCACCATCATCAATACAACCCAGACCGCTGAAGTCAGCTTATTGCTTTCCCTAAAGACAATCCACATGGAGAACAGGATAAATCCAGTGTAGAGATCCACCATAGACACGATCCCCCAAGGATTTGACAATAGTAACGATCCATCTTCGAAGAAATTTCCGTTAAAAAAACCATGGTATAAAGCTGCGGTCATGGTTATTACCCCAAGCCATGCAATTATTTTGGCCAGTCTCATTATAATGCCTCCTCGCTAATAATCTATGGTCAAATCTTCATCCAGTAATTTTTCCAGCAAGATCTCATTAAGAGGCCGGTCACCGAATTGTTTCAACAGACCATTCATTAGTATAGCCAACAATAAAATATAGGGAAGCCAGCCAAAATTTCCTGTTAATTCAACTGCCAGCAGCGCGGCGGTAAAGGGCCGCCTGAAAATAGCAGTACAAATCAGCGCAATCCCAAGTACTACATAACTGTTGTAGGCCAGAATTGATTCGCTTAAGTATTCCAGGGAATACAGCGCTGTCACACTTCCCAAAATCCCTCCAATAGCCAAAGTCGGCAGAAATACACCTGCTGGAACACCTGAGCTCAAACAAATTATAGAAAACACAAACTTACCTAATAACAGTATGACCGCGGTTTCAAACAAAATGGAAGCACTCTGATCTTCCATGAAACTGAATAATTCTATGCCGCCCCCTAAGATTTGAGGCAGCCTTGTGCTGAAATAGAATGTCAGCACGAAGGGAAGCAGGATCATTGATTTCCAGACAAACAACTTACCCGTCCAAAGCAGCCCGTATTTGAACATAATTCCAATGGTTAACGCCATTGCGAATAACAGAACCGTCCCTTGCCAACCTGGATAGCGATCCATTGAAAATTGTAATGTCGGTGAAAATCCAAATAACCAAAACCGGATGCCTAAAGCCGCTGACATTACAACTGCTAAACTCAAGAGCTGCTCCAGTTTAAGTTTCATTTGATACTCCTCCACAGAAAAAGCAACGGCTGCAAATGGAATACCATATAAAACCGCAAAAGATGCCATGGCGCAGTTCAGTAAAAAGTCGTTGTCCTTTCTCCCCTTCAAAATTAGCTGTCCTAAATAGGCACCTATCTGGACTGCCGGTCCTGCGCTCCCCACCGACACACCAATGCCATTCATCAGAACCACAGATCCAAATTTCAGAGGCAATTCCGTTTCAGGCCTCATTTCAAGACGATTGATCAGTACGCCTTTCAGCTGTGGGCATCCTGAGCCGCGGATCATAGGATAGCGTTGCTTGAAATATTGCATCATGAGGGCAGACAGCACCAACGCTCCAAAGTATACCAGCGGTTCCCCGGTTGTCAGCCGTTTAAACACGTCCCAATCCAACAACAGCATTTTGAAGAGACTGATGCTCAGGCCAATTAGAATCCCGGCGATCACCCACTGACGCCAAACTGCAAAGGACACTTTCATTCTCTTCACCTCAATTGACAAAGCCTATGAGTCTGAACATTTTTATACCCATTTTTTGCCTCGTACTATCCATTTCAGGTTGCATAACTGAAAATTGTTATCAGCAGCTCTGGCACTAAAATGAAACTCGTCCGCGTCACCAAATAAAAACTCGTCCGCGTCACCAAATAAAAACTCGTCCGCGTCACCAAATTTGAATTGGTGGCGCGGACAAGTTCACAAATTAAAAAAATCCACTGATAGCCGTGCGAGGCCATCAGTGGATTGGGATCCATCTAATTATTCTTTTGAACTGTAAAAATGAAAGACGCACTTACTCTCTAATGACCAGTACCGGCATGCTGGCATGATGGACAACTTTATTGGTCACCGATCCAATTAAAAGCCGCTTAGCTGCACCCATTCCATGCGTACACATCATGATCAGGTGGAAGTCTCCTGATTCAGCAAATTCTACAATGACTTCTGAAGGCTCCCCGGTTAATGTCAGAGTGACGACTGCGTTGATCCCCTCTGATCTCAATTTCTCTTCAAAGTGAGCCAACAATTCTTTTGACGGCGCTTCCAGATCAAGAGGCGCAACATCATAGACACCGCCCGCTTCTTTATTCATCCTTACGCGATCCGAAGAAATGACATTGAGTAAGGTAACTTCATAATCCATGCAAGGCACAAAATCTTTCAAATACGTCAAAACCTTTTCAGGCACGTTCTCTGAATCTATAGGAAGAAGCATTTTCCTCATGGCGATTCGTCCTTTCTTAACAGATGGACCCATCCAATAGACCATTTAGATTTAAAGTATGTTGATGCGCCATTGTATTTTTACCCATTTTCCCCAAAAAAATAGTACGTAGGATTGAAATATCCGCATTTTCTAAGATTACCCCCTAGTATAGGGGGTGGACATTCCCGCCTGTGACATGATATGATGTCGATGATTAGGCGATATTAATTAATTAATTGACTCAAACTTTCAGGCTGATCCAATCGGCCTCAAACTTAAAGGAGAAAACTTCATGCCAAATACCATGATCCCCATTGAATCCAAAGATCAACTCATACAGATTATGGACGCCGAAGAGGTGCTCGTCGTTTACTTCAGCTCAGCGGACTGTAGTGTCTGCCATTCCGTCTCACCCAAGATCGAAGCGCTTCTTGAGGAAGTTCCGGTCAAAATCGTAAAAGTTGAAGCGAGTAAATTTGTCGATATTGCAGGCCAGCACCTGGTGTTCGCCATGCCGACTGTGCTTGTCTTCCAAAACGGCAAGGAAATCTTGAGAGAAAGCCGGTTTATCGATTTCCAGAAGATCGAGCGACTGATGAGCCTTTTGTTTGAGTAGCCCTTGAAAATTGAACCTCAAAAATTGACTCGACAGGCAACAAAAGATTTTCACAAAGCTGTTCATAGAAACGACCATCGGAAAAAAATAAGCCAATGGTCGTTTTTTCATACACAAATTCACTTCACCTTTGCATGGAAGCAGGCGTCGATAGGCATTAGTCTCAGACACCGCTTTCCGCCCTATTTTTTACATAATCATCAAAGTTTTTGCGCAGGACCTCCGCCGCGTCTCTGAATTCTTCCGGCACCTCGACGTGGCCCCAGCCCATGGTCATCTGGAACAAGCCGTCGAAAACCAGGCTGCTGTGATCGACAACGGTATAGGGAATGCCCTCCGCTTCCAGCATTGAGGCGAAGAGATCCGCTTCGAAAGGATTGTTCATGGGGATTTTGTACATTGCAGGTTCCTCCTTTGGGGCTATGTCCTTGCCACCAGCACCTTCATAACGCCGCCGCAGACCATACCTTCGTCCTCAGCCACCTGGCCGGTCATGTCAATGTCCAGATACCTGAAGCGTCCGTCGCGGATTACGTCATAGGCCACCCTAATAGCTTCCCCTTCGCTGCAGCCACCACCTATGCTGCCCAAAGTCCTGCCATCCGACCATACGACCATTTTGGCACCCTCTCTTCGAGGAACCGAACCTTTAGTCGCCACCACGGTCACCAGCGCCCGAGGCCCCTGATCTGCCTTCGCCAATTCACTTAATACCGCGAGATCCAGCTCCGGCCAATTATTGGATTTCCTCGTGGCTTTGTCACCTTTTCGTTTATATTGAATAACCTGCGCCAGAATTGAGATCGCGATTTCCTCTGGCGTCACCGCCCCAATCTCTAGTCCGATTGGTGTGCACACCTGCTCAAGCAGCAACGGATCCTGGCCTTCCGAAATCAGAAGCTCCTTGAGGCCAGCCACTCTCCGCCTGGAGCCAATCATGCCCACGTAGGCGGTTTCATACTTCAGCACGTTTTCCAAGCACACCTTGTCATAACGGTGCCCGCGGGTCACAATGACCACGAAGGCCGCTTTATTGAGATTCAGCGATTCAAAGCTCTTGGCAAAGCTTTCGCAGATCACCTGGTGCGCCGCTGGAAATCTGAAATTATTCGCGAATAACGGACGGTCATCCACTACTGTGACTTTAAATCCTGCCTTCGCGCCAAATTCCACCAGGGGTACGGCAATATGCCCACCGCCCAGAACGATCAGCTGGGCCTCCGGGAAAAAAGGCTCCAGGAGAATCCCTGCTTCATTAGGTCCATTGCCTTGTTCAAAGAAGAACTCCCCACGCACCAGTCCACCTTCTAGTGCTGCGCGCAGTGCTTGATCCTGATCTTCCCAAATCAAATCACGACTGGAGATCACTTTTTTAACTATTGTACCTTGGCCTTCGGATTCAGCCAGTGTCGTTATAAGCGCTGCTCTATGGCCTGATTCGAGTTCCTCCAGTAGTTTTTGATATATCAAAGCGCTATCCATAAAAAGCCTCCATTCTATTTTGGACGGGAACAATCGAAACTGGGTGTCTGACACCGAGTTTCATTTGAAACCGGGTGTCAGACACCCAGTTTCTTCCCCAGTTTCTTCCGATGTTGGTGTCAGACACCTTCTTCCACCTTCACTTCAGCACTTTCCTGAGCAGCTTCAGCTGATGAGAACTATAACCGGGATAAGCTATGGTCACATTAAATCTGCCTTTCTTTAGAACACTCTTACAGTGCGAAAATGTCAAGAAACTTTGTTTGCCATGGTAGCGCCCCATACCCGATTGGCCTACGCCGCCAAAAGGCAGATTAGGATGCGCCACATGCGTGATCGTATCATTTATAGCGACACCTCCAGCGGAGATCGATTTGAGAATCCGTCGCTCGACCTCTTGGTCCGTTGTGAAAAGGTATAGTGCCAAAGGCTTGGAGTGGCTGTTGATTTCAGATATAACTTGATTTAAGCTACTATAAGTCATAATAGGCAGCAAAGGTCCAAAGATCTCCTCTTTCATAACCGCAGTGTCCCTATTTGGTATTTCCAACAATGTTGGCTCAATGTGAAACCGCGCTTCATCATGACGACCTCCCCAGATCACGTGGGATTGATCCTCTTCCATCATGGCCACCAGACGCTTAAAATGTCTTCTGTTGACTATTTTGCCAAAGCCATTCTTCCAATAGTCCTTTTTACCCCACATTTTTTCAATACTGCGCGTCATTTCCCGAACAAGCTCCTCTTTCACCGCTTCGTGCACATAAACATAGTCCGGCGCCACACAAGTTTGCCCGGCATTAATGGTCTTCCCCCACATGATTCTGCGAGCGGCTTCCTTGATATGTGCACTCTGGTCGACTATGACAGGACTTTTTCCCCCAAGTTCGAGGGTGACCGGGGTCAAATGCGCAGCCGCCGCCTCCATTACAATTTTCCCGACTCTCGTACTTCCCGTGAAAAAAATATAATCAAAATTCGAATTGATCAAGGATGAGGTCGTCTCTTGTGTTCCTTGAACGCAGGCAACGTATTGCTTGTCGTAGGCCTCCTCCAGGATCATCTGGATCACACGCGACACACTGGGTGTAAGCTCGGAAGGCTTCACAACCGCGCAGTTCCCTGCCGCCAAAGCGCCAATCAACGGCTCAATAACCAGTTGAAAAGGATAATTAAACGGCCCAATAATGAGCACACTCCCGAAGGGTTCCCTCACGACAAATCCTTTAGAGGGCTGAAGATAAATGGGGGTCTTGACCTTTAGCGGCTTTGCCCACCGGTTGAGATGCCTGATATACTCCGAAAGGCTTTTGTAGATAAAGCCAATTTCCGTAGCGTAGGCTTCCACTGGATTCTTCCCCAAATCCAAAGCCAGCGCTTTTAATAGTTCTTCCTCATGTTTTTGAATAATGGATTTAAGCCTTTTGAGCTGTTGAATTCTAAATGATACTTCTCTGGTTTCCAGCGAATCAAAGTATTGCTTTTGATCTTTCAAAAGCAATTCCGCATCCTGTAATGTCCACTCTTTATGTGTCATAGAAAGTCCTCCCAAAAGTTGTAAGTGGCTGAAATTCTGACGTATTTATCGTCTCTCTTTCTATCACCCATGTCAAGATCTGCCAAGTCGGAAAATTTCGTTAAAATTTTATAGAAATCCCAACACTCTCTTGGATTTGTTTTGCTTCTTGCCGTAGAAAAGTTTCTAAAAAGTTAGAATGTTCAGATTCTGATTGCTAACAGGATTGTAACATTGTATAATTATTCCTGTACATAGAGAAAGGGTTAGGGGAAGATTTTCACACACTATCATTATTTTGGAGGGATTGTCTAATGAAAAAAGCAACGACACTGTTACTCATTTTAGTCATGATTTTGTCGCTCTTTACCGGATGTGCCGGTGAGCCAGCGGCAGAAGCAGAAAAAGTCATCAAGATTGGCGTCTTCGAGCCTCAAACGGGCGAGAATGGCGGCGGCGGATTCCAGGAAGTTCTGGGCATCCGTTACGCAAACACAGTATACCCTACTGTAGACATCAACGGCGAAACTTACAAAGTTGAGCTCGTAGAAGTCGACAACAAATCAGATAAAACTGAAGCTGTTACAGCAGCTCAAAGCCTTGTCAGCGCTGGTGTATCTGCAGTCATCGGTTCTTATGGCTCAGGTGTCTCCATCGCAGCCGGCCCTATCTTTGCTGATGCTCAGATTCCAGCGGTTGCCCCTTCTGCAACAAACCCTCAGGTCACTGAAGGCAATGATTTCTACTTCCGCGTCTGCTTCCTCGATCCGTTCCAAGGTACGGTCATGGCGAACTACGCGATCCAAAACGGCGCTAAGACTGCTGCAGTCATCACTCAGCTTGGCGACGACTACTCCTCCGGTCTTGGCTCATTCTTTGTCACAGCGTTCAACGAGCTCGGCGGCGCAGGCTCTGTCATCTCTGAAGAGCAGTTCCAAACAAACCAAACTGACTTCAAAGCTATTTTGACTAATATCAAAGCTAAAAACCCTGACGTCATTTTCGCCCCTTCTTCTATTACAACGGCTCCACTTCTGATCAAGCAAGCTCGTGAGCTCGGCATCACAGTGCCTATCATGGGCGGCGACACTTGGGAAAATGCTACAATCATTGAGAATGCAGGCGCTGACGCTGAAGGCATCGTCCTCTCTACATTCTTCGACGAAGCTGAACCAGCAACAGACGAAGCTGCTTCTTTCATTACAGGCTTCAAAGAGTACCTCACAGCCAACGGACAAGGCGAGATCATCCCAGCTGTTTCCGCACTTGGCTATGATGCTTACATCACCATTCTCGAAGCTGTCAAAGCTGCTAACTCCACTGAAGGCGCTGCCATCAAGGACGCCCTCAAGGGTGTTGAAGTTGTAGGCGTTACTGGATCCATCACTTTTGACGAAAAAGGCGACGCCAAAAAGAATATGGCATTCATCAAGATCGTTGAGAATGGCCAGTTCAAGTTCCTCAAAACCGTCACTGTAGAATAATAGTCCATCAATGACACAAGTGCTTGAGTGGGGGTTTATACCCCCACTCATTTAATCTTTTTTTTAGGATCAGTCGTACTTAGAGGAGGCATCGCGTCATGGACTTTGCTGTATTTTTGCAACACTGTTTGACCGGAATATCTCTCGGTGGTGCCTACGCGTTAATCGCAGTGGGCTACACCATGGTTTACGGCATCTTGAGACTGATCAACTTCGCCCATGGCGATATCTTCATGATGGCAGGCTATTTCATGGTCTTTGCGTCATCCTCAATGCCTTGGTATTTGGCAACGCCAATTGTCCTCATTGCTACCGTTATCCTCGGTGTGTTAATTGAGCGCGCCGCCTACAAACCGCTTAGGAACGCCCCGAGAATGTCGATCATGATTTCTGCGATCGGCGTTTCGTATTTACTCCAGAATCTCGCTACCTATCTCTTTACTGCACTTCCAAGAGGCTACCCTACGCTCACCGCTCTTAAGAAAATTTTCCAGATTGGGCCTTTATCCGCTTCTCTGGTGACCTTTATTACACCTGTTCTGACGCTGGCGCTCGTTTACGTTTTAATCCTGCTCATCAATCACAGTAAAATCGGGATGGCCATGCGGGCGGTATCGAAAGACTTTGAGACCGCACAGCTGATGGGCATCAAAATTAATAGAGTTATCAGTTTTACTTTTGCAATTGGTTCACTTTTAGCCGCCATCGGCTCAATCCTTTACTTTACGGATCGTATGACAGTCTTCCCATTCAGCGGTGCGCTGCCGGGACTTAAATGCTTTGTCGCAGCGGTTCTAGGCGGTATTGGAAGTATTCCAGGCGCCATGGTTGGCGGATTCATTCTCGGTCTCGGCGAAACTGCGCTGGTCGCTATGGGGTATTCCACCTTCAGTGACGCCTTTACCTTTATTCTATTGATTGTTATGCTTATCTTTCGCCCTACTGGTATTTTTGGCGAGAAAGTGACGGACAAAGTATGATGAAGATGAAGAAGAACACTAAAATCCTTTTATCAGTTCTTATACTGATCGCAGCCGTTGCTGCCTTGTGGTATCTCGACGCCAACAAAAATCAATACAGCTACGCCATTTCAATTCTTCAGCGCAGCGCGATCTATGCCATTGCGGCTGTCGCCATGAACATGCTGACAGGCTTCACAGGACTGTTCTCACTGGGACAGGCTGGATTTATGGCTATAGGCGCCTACACGGTCGCTATACTTACTATCCCGGTCGAAATGCGTGCCAATGTCTACTACATCAACGGCATTGCGGATTTTCTCGCAAATCTGTCCCTGCCTTTCTGGGCGGCATTGATTCTGGGCGGCGTGCTTGCGGCACTGGTTGGCTTCTTTGTAGGCATTCCTGTCCTGAGGCTGAAGAGCGACTATCTGGCCATTGCGACCCTCGGCTTTTCAGAAATTATTCGGGCGATCATTGCTGCGCCTCAACTTGACAGAATTACAAACGGTTCCTACGGACTCAAAAGCATTCCTGCATTTAGTTCCGTTTTTGAGGCCTTCTTTATTGCCGGTATTTGTATCCTGCTGATGATTTTAATCATCAACTCTTCCTATGGCAGAGCTTTCAAAGCCATCAAAGAGGATGAAACCGCAGCTCAGGCTATGGGTATCAATCTCTTCAAACACAAGAGCATGTCCTTTATCATCAGCTGTTTCTTCACAGGAATTGCCGGCGGACTCCTCGCCGTCTTCATGAGATCCATTGACTCCAAAACCTTTCAGATTGCGCTGACCTATGACATCTTGCTGATCGTTGTACTCGGCGGTCTTGGAAGCATCACCGGCAGCGTCATTGGCGCGTTTCTCATGACCGCAGGCAGAGAGTGGCTGAGGTTCTTTGACAATCCGCTGATGATAGGCGGTTTTCAAGTGCCGCTGTTCAGAACCGGTTTCCGTATGGTCATTTTCTCCCTGATCCTCATGGCTGTCGTGCTCTACTACCGCAAAGGGCTGTTTGGTGATAAGGAATTTACTTGGGACAGGATGTATAACTTCTTTATTCGGTTAAGGGATCGAATACGGCGGAAAACGCCTGAAAAGGGGGACAAAGGCAATGTCTGATCAAGTACTCAGCCTGAATGATGTGACGATGCAGTTTGGTGGTGTCGTCGCGGTCAATAACCTCTCCCTGGAAGTCAACAAAGGTGAGATCGTTGCCTTGATTGGGCCGAACGGCGCAGGCAAAACCACCGCGTTCAACGTTATAACAGGTGTCTACGCGCCAACAAACGGCAAGGTGTCGTTTCAAGGAAAACCCATCATCAGCAATTTTCCACAAGGTAAAATGAAAAAGCTCTACTCGGGTGAAAACGCGGGTAAATACACTGAGTTGATCCGTAAAACACCGGATGTCATTACGAAATTAGGGGTAGCGAGAACCTTCCAAAACATTCGTCTCTTTAAGAACCTGACGGTTTTTGACAACGTCTTGATTGCTAAGCACATGAATATTAAATCCAATGTGTTTTCAGCAACTTTAAGGCTGAATCATAAGGAAGAGCAGACCATGCGGAAAGAATCTATGGAGCTTCTTGAAATACTGGGGTTAGCCCATCTCAAGGACGAAATTTCGAGTTCTCTGCCTTACGGTCAGCAGAGAAAGCTTGAGATTGCCCGTGCGTTGGCAACGAAACCTTCCCTGCTGCTTCTGGATGAACCTGCTGCCGGCATGAATCCACATGAGACTCACGATCTGACCGCATTTATAAGAATGCTGAAGGATGATTTTCACCTGACCGTTCTAATGATTGAACACCATATGAACCTGGTCATGGAAATCTCTGATCGCATTTATGTCTTGGATTTTGGAAAGCTGATTGCCTCAGGAACACCTGCTGATATTCAGAGCAATCAGAGGGTAATCGACGCTTATTTGGGGGTAGCTGACGATGAGTAATGACATCCATCTTAAAATTTCCAATTTAAGCGTAGCTTATGGCGGGATTCAAGCAGTCAAAGACATTTCCATTGAAGTCCCTAAAGGAAAAATCGTAACCCTGATTGGTTCCAACGGTGCCGGAAAAAGCACTACGCTTCGTACCATTGCCGGCGTCGTCAAACCAAAGGAAGGCTCAATCCAATTTAACGGGGAAGAGATCCTGGGCAAATCTCCGGACTATATTGTCACGCGGGGCATCACGCTGGTTCCTGAGGGACGCAGGGTCTTTGACAATCTGACGGTTCTCGAAAACCTCAAAATTGGCGCTTATGTCCACAAGCACAGGCTGGAAGAAGACATTGAGCAGGTTTACAGACTGTTCCCCCGCCTCAAAGAGCGCGCCTGGCAATTTGCAGGGACACTTTCAGGCGGCGAGCAGCAGATGCTGGCTGTCGGACGGGCGTTGATGAGCCGTCCGAAAATGATCATGATGGACGAGCCTTCCTTAGGTCTCGCGCCATTGATCATCAAAGACATCTTCAACATCATCAAGACTGTCAACGCCGAGGGAATCACCGTCCTGCTGATTGAGCAGAATGCCAACCTCGCGCTTAAGATCGCGGACCATGCCTATGTCATGGAAACCGGCGTCATTACCCTTGAAGGAACAGGCGCTGCGCTCCTTGCTGATGAAAGCGTCAAGGAAGCCTATCTTGGAAAAAGAAAAGAATAAAGCGACAAATTTTATGAGCCACGAAAGTGGCTCTTGTTTTATAATAAAGCTGTGGGCCAACGAAGACGCCATGACGGATTATCCTCATCCGGTCCTGAGACAGCCCAATCTTACGGGAGGTGAGTCCTTTGCCCAATGTCGCGGCCTTTTTATCTTATGTTTTCATTACAACCTTTACACCCGGCCCCAACAATATCATGTCTATGTCCAACGCCAGCCGCTATGGCTTCTTAAAAAGTCTCCCATTCAATATTGGGATCTTCTTTGGTTTTCTTGTGATTCTGGCGCTGAGCAGCCTGTTCAGCGTCTCTTTGTACAACGTCATTCCAAGCATCAAGCCCGTCATGACGGTCGTTGGCGCTGTCTACATCCTCTGGTTGGCGTGGAAAACCTATCACAGCAAACCTCATGACAGCTCGGGCAGCGGTGAGAAGCAGACCAACACCATAACCGCGGGACTGCTGCTTCAGTTCGTCAACCCTAAGGTTATTTTGTACAGCATCACAACCTTATCGACATTTGTTGTACCCTATTACAGTTCAATTCCCGTGGTTATAGCTTTCGCCGTCTTCCTGGCTTTTGTCGGTTTCGTATCGACGTGCTGCTGGTCGCTGTTTGGGTCCGTTTTCCAAAGGTTTCTGCACAGTCATCAAAAGCTGATCAATTCGGCTATGGCGCTTCTATTGGTTTACTGCGCCGTGTCGCTATTTTTGTAATACTGAAATTGTTTTCAGAAGAGAAGACTCGCGTCCAGAGGGTATGGAAAAATGACCATCGGCAAAAAAAATCAGGGAGCACAGGCGTGCTCCCTTTTTTCTTGCGAATGGAATGGTTCAATTTGTGGCAATCCTAAAGTTCAAAGTGGCCAGAGGCCTCAGGCTGATACAGCACCTTTTCAATTTTGAGCCGGACAGTGCCTTCAGGAACTTGCCAGTCGATCTCGTCGCCTTCATGATAGCCCAGCATGGCGGTTCCAATGGGGGCCATGACTGAAATTTTATTTTCCAGAAAATTCGAATCTTCCGGATAAACGAGGCTATATTCGGTTCTTTCTTCTGAGTTCAGGTGCTTCATGAGAAATTTGGAATTCATTGTGATGGTGCCGGACGGAATTTGCTCTGCCTCAACGACATGTGCCCGTTCCAGCTCGATCTGAAGTGCTTTCAACTCCTTGGATTCTTTTGCTTTTCCAAATTCACTTTCCTCTGCCACCAGTTTTTTCAGTCGTTCCAAATCCTGCGAGGTTAACACGATATTTCGTTTCATGATCTCCAGTTCCTTCCTTTCGGCATAAATACAGAGGAGTCCTTTGCAGGACTCCCTTTTTCTTTAGTATAATGGATATTTCTATTTTTGTAAATGGCTGGGTGTCCCTGAAGTGTACAACAGTTGTTCCGCAGTTATTCCGTTTCGTCCCCAGGGAGTAATGCGAAGGAGAACTTTCTTAGCCTGCCATCAGACTTTTCACTTGTATTCAGATATTTTAACAAGAGTTCGCTGAAATCCTGCAGGAAATTATCACACACCTCATCCGTCATGGTGATGGGATAACTCCTAAAGCCTACTCGATCTTTCGCCATATCATAAGAAGGTGTTGAAATGTATCTTGAAAAATCAACAATCATTGACATGGCAAAGGTATAAAAAAGATCATAGTGCGCATTTCGGTCACCGGAGCTGACAAGTTCTTCAATGGCTTTGAATGGCTCCAATCTGACTTTATAGGTCTTTTCCACGGTGCCGCGAATGGGCGTTTCTGAAACAATTTCAAGGACACCAATTTCCAACAGTTTTTTGATGTGTCTGTATAGACTTGCGACAGGGATCCCGGGAACTGCTTCAATAATTTCTTTAGGCGTCGCTGAACCTTTTTCGGAAATAACTTGGATGACTTTCATCCTGACAGGATTCAATAATTCACTTAGCATTTTCACTTTTGATCCCTCCTCGTCAGATTAATGAGCGCTTATTTACGAAACGTCGAATGGAGATGGCCAGAATGCGGCTCTGGGCAATTAGCTCAAAACGTGCTCTCACAGGCAGGTTCGCGGTAGGCTTGCGGAGGTACCGTTAAGCTCACAATAGCAGCGGCATGAGAACAAGTTGATTGATAATATGAGCCATCATATGCCCCAGCATAGCATAGAGCAGCCCTTTCTTCCAGTACAGCCAGCCAAAGCCGAGCCCGGCAATTCCATTCAAGAGCAATGCTCTGATTACAATTGGCACTGAAAGGCCCATCATTTGAGCTGTAGCAGGTAAATGACCCAGCGCAAACAGGAGTGACGATATGGCGATGGCGATCCAGGCGTGAGAAACACTTATGACTTGTCCATTAGATCCGATTCCATTTTCTTCATGTTTTCTTCTGGAGCCTTTTGCCAGCAACCACAAAATCAAAGTCATGAGTCCAAGTCTCAATAAGACTTCCTCGACAACACCGCCATATAAGACTGCCGCGACCAGATAGAGGGGTGAAAAACTAAAAGTATTAAATCCTTCGGGAAGGTACTTCATGAATATAAATTTCTCAGAGAGCGTAATGATCAGAGAAGAGGCTCCGCCAATAGCGACAGCTGAAATAATCCCATTAGATTCCGGGAATTTGGTTTCTGGGAATATTAATCTTTTTCTCAGTTTATACCCCACAGCTGCAGCGACCGCCGTCAACAGCGCCGTTTGGAGACCGGATACTACGAGGAGCATTTCAATTGAACCAAGCTGCTTGATCACGGCTTCAGATAATCCTGGTGACATGGTGAGAAATTGATAATAGCCTATGAGCGCACCTGCGCACGCGCCTATTGCTGCTAATAGAATAACTTTGTGCAAGGTTTTCACGTTAGATCCACCTTTCGAATTTTAATAAATATTATCACTATAGATATTATTATCACTTGTGATAATATAAAAATAACACCCACGAGATCTATTGTCAATATTTTTGAATAAAAAAGACGACAAAGAGGAAGGCGCGCCTTCCTCTTTGTCGTCTTGATCACTTTGTGGTTTTGATCTATCTTATAATTTGTTCTCTGCCACTCTGTAATTATTTCATTCCACTCTGATTCTGCAATCCACCGCCATAAATCTACCGCTGGAAGCATCCCAGGTGACCGGATTCAGGTCAATTTCCTGTATGCCGGGCAGTTCGCCAACCATGTCGCTGAAGCGCTTCACCATTTCCGCCAATTCTTCAACCGGAACCTTGGCCTTCCCCCTGTATCCGTTTAAAAGCGGATAGGTCTTTAAGCTTTCAATCATACCTGCGGCTTGCTTCTGACACACCGGCATCAGCTTCACAGAGACATCCTGGAACAATTCCACCAGTGTACCACCTGCACCAACCACACAAAGGTGTCCAATCCCCGGCTCAAATTTTCCACCCAAGATCACTTCATGAGTAATCTTCGCTTGCTCCTGGACCAATACAGCTTCTGCACCCTGGAAGGTATTAAATAATTCTTTGACCACCAGCCTCAATGCGGCTTCACTTTCAATGTTCAGGACGACACCGCCGGCATCCGACTTATGCAGCACTTCCGGATGCTCGATCTTTGCCACTACAGGAAAGTTCATGCCCTCAAGCTCCAGGATGTCCGGCGCAGTGATCCAGTGCCATCTTGGGGTTGGTATGCCGTAGAGCTCCAAAAGTTTCATGGCCGCGTCGGAACGCAGATACCCGGTTTCATAGCGGGACTGCATCAGCGGTCTGGCATGACGGCGATTAGCGCTGCCCCTTTCAACCAAAGGACTTCCCAGCTCGAACTCAGATGATGCGCCAACATTAAACCTTCCCTCTTTCACGGACATAGCCTGGAGCACATCCGCAACATTTTCAGGAAACTCAAGGCATGGAATCTGATGCTGATTCAACACCTTCCGAGCCGCAGCGCCCAAAGTCGGCCCAATAAAACAGCAAATTGCCGGCAAATCAAATGCTTTAATGACCGGGACCAAAGCTTCCGCGATCTTTCCTGTATCAATCGTCGCAGGCGGAACACAGATCACTGCAAGCGCATCATACATGCCGCTTTCCGCCATAGTTTCAAGTGCCTTCGCATAATGCTCCGGCGGCGCAGGCGCGACGAGATCTATTGGATTTGCCGTGGAGGCCTCAGGAAATAGAACTCTCGCCAAAGCATCTCGTTTCGTTCCCGGCAGCAGCGGCAGCTCAAAGCCGTGCATTGCCAGCCGGTCTGTAATCAGGATACCGGGTCCGCCCGCATTGGTGACAACCCCCACCCTTTTTCCGGTAAACGTCCTGGACTTGCTCAAGCTCATTGCAGTCAGATAAGCCATTTCGAGGGTTTCAACGCGAATCGCCCCGGCTTTTTCAAGAAGTGCCTCAATAGCCGCGTCACTTCCGGCAATACTGCCGGTGTGGGAACTGGCCGCCGCAGCGCCGGCACTGCTTCGCCCGGATTTGACAACCACCACCGGTTTTGTTTTCGTCAGCTCAGAGACCTGTTTAAAAAAGCTCTGGCCTTCACCAATAGTCTCCAGATACAGCATCACGACTTTGGTATAAGGGTCGTCCCTAAGCTCGCCCAGCAGATCACTGGCGTCAATATCCATTTGATTCCCCAGGGACGCGATCTTGGAAAAGCCCATCCCCAAATTCTCAGCGTAGTCCAGCAGCGCTGCGCCCAGTGCCCCGCTTTGCGTGATAAACGCAATATTCCCAGGCGTCGGCTGATGCTGAAGCATAGTGGCATTTAATGACACGGCGGGATCGGTATTCAAAACGCCCATGCAATTAGGCCCCAAGAGCCTCATATTGTATCGATCTGTAATCGCCTTAAGCTTGCTCTCCTCAACTGCGCCCGCTTCACCGGTTTCCTTAAACCCGGCGCTGATACAGACCACTGTTTTTACGCCGAGCTTTCCGCACGCCTCAACAGCTTCAAGCACCGCGCCCGAAGGCGTTGTCACCACCGCAAGATCCGGTGCCTCAGGCAAAAGTCCAACCCTTTCATAAGCCTTGACCCCTGCCACATCCTCACCGCTGCGGTTTATGGCGTAAAGCCCGCCTGTAAAACCACCGTCCTGAATATTCGACAGAATCGCGTTGCCCAGTCCGCCACGTGCCGAAGCCCCAATAACTACAACACTTTTAGGTGACAGCATTGCCTTTAAATCGCGTCGAAACTTCGGAATGTTTTCTGACCAGCTCTCGACCTTCACGCCTGCCGGAACGGGGTCATCGCAATACAAAACCTGCCCCGCCTCGTCCAATCCAAATTTTCCCTGCGCTATCTCCAGGATTACCCTCGCGCCCAGATGCCGTGAGTGTTCATTGACGGCTTTTAACACCGCTTTGCGCAGCTGCTGGCTCTCCTCTGGTATCGAGTAATCAATCAAATGAGAAGGTGAACGCATGAGGAGCGGCCCGCCGTCAATTTCCGCTGTCGCCAGGTGGGCGCTTGAGCAAATTGTCTCCTGGCGCAAATGAAGGGTGTCACCGACACCATCGGCACCAGCAAAGAGACGGTGGCCATAGGGCGCCACAGACAGATCCGCCGGATGAACGTTGACCATCCAGTAATGGTTCACAATGGCTTCCGTCGTGGCCCACACATAGCCCGCCAGCAGAATCAGATCCGCACCAAAAGGCTCAATCAGCTTCGCGACCTCCTGATCATAGAGCGCGCGCACGCCGAGGTCACTTAAAGGCGCGTCGTGCTCACTGTGAAAAGCACGAAGATCCAGAGAAGCAAAGGCCATGCCGATGGTCTTGGCCATCTCAACCGCCTTCGAGTCCGGCTTGTCCGAAAAGACGCCAACAATCTCAAAGGGACACCCGCCATGGGTCTGCTCCATCTCTTTTTGAAGCTCATAGACTTTCCAAAGGGTATTGCCGCTTCCAGATGCGAAGCCGAGCACCTTTAATTTCCCGTGAACCGGATTGTGAATAAGTTTATTTTTCATGATAGATGACCTCCGTCAGGCACAAAGTTGCGCTTTTACCTATGAAAAGGGCGGGAGTCGTAATGCAGGCCACTCCCGCCGGATTCATGAGTGTTGTTCAGACTAAAGTTTCAGGATACCGAGATTGGAAAGAAAAATCAGAACTACCGTTACCGGTACAACGTATTTCACAACAGGGAACCAAGCTTTAACGATTGTGCCTTTGATCTCGCCATTATTGGAGATTTCAGCAACAGCGTCTTTTTCACCCCAGAACCATCCCACCAGGATCGCTGCGGCTAATCCGCCAAGCGGCAGTGAAATATTTGAGCCGAAGTAGTCAAATAGATCAAAGATCCCTTTGCCAAAGAGGGTGAAGTCACTCCAGATCCCAAAGCTGAAAGAAACTGCGATACCCATGACGTAAGCGATTGCACCGACCAAAAGCGCCGCTTTGGTTCTGGCCATCTTACGCGTTTCAATTAAATAGGAAACTGGCATTTCCAAAATGGAGATGGAGGAAGTCAAGCATGCAATGGCCAAAAGGACGAAGAACATAAAGGAGAAAATTGATCCGAGCGGCATCTGGGCAAAGACAGCCGGCAGCGTGATGAAGACGAGACCCGGTCCGGCACCTGGTTCAAGACCAAAGGAGAATACCGCTGGGAAAATAATCAAGCCCGCAAGCAGCGCTACAGAAGTATCCATCAAAGCAACGATAATGGAAGTCTTAGGCAAATTTTCGTGTTTGCCTAAATAGCTCGCGTATGTCACCATACCGGACATACCAACGCTCATACTGAAGAACACTTGACCGAGGGCTGCAATCCAGACACCGCCTGTAATCTTGGAAAGATCCGGCGTAAGATACCATTTGATGCCTTCCCAGGCGCCAGGCAGTGTCAAGGCGCGAATAACGAGGATAATCAGCAGAACGAACAGCATTGGCATCATAATTTTTGTCGATTTTTCAATGCCTTGTGAGACGCCTTTGATGATGATACCCACTGTCAAGGCCATAAAGATCCCATGGTACATGAGCGGCTTAACAGGATCCGAAATGAAAGCGCCAAAGAAATTGCCGATCTGATCAGGCGCTAACCCATTGAGCCCGAAGAAGGATTGAATGGAGTAGTAAACAGTCCAACCGCTGACAACGGAATAATAAGACAGGAAGATAAACGCTGAGAAGAACCCAAGAAACCCAATCCATTTCGCGCCTTTTCGAATTTTTGCGTAGCTTTCAATAGCATTTGTCTTACCATTTCTGCCAATTGCAAATTCGACTAATAGCAAGCTGGCGCCTACAAAAAGAACACAGATCAAGTATAAAAGTACAAAGGCGCCTCCACCGTTTGTTCCTGTCATATATGGGAATCTCCATATATTCCCCAGTCCGACTGCCGAACCTGCTGCCGCGAAAATAAATCCGAGTTGTGATTTGAACTGATCCCTTGGTTTTTGATCTTGAATTCTTTCTGCTGATACTCTGGATTCCACCGCCATGGTTAGATCCTCCCTAATTGGAATAGTGTGTTTCAAAAAGGAATATTATTATTTCCCCAAAACCGCTTCTATTCTGTCAAACGCCTCTGCCATCTGTTCATTTGGGATAGTACAGGAGATTCGGATAAAATTGTCGCTGTTCGGTCCAAAAGAGATCCCGGGAATCGTGATCACTTTCGCTTCTTCCAATAGCTTCATGCCAAGTGCCATGGAGGTCATTCCTGTTTTTTCTATGTTCGCGAACAGGTAGAAAGCGCCTCTCGGTTTCACGCAGGATAAGCCTTTAATCTGATTGATGCGTTTGTGTGCGTAGTCGACGCGATCCTTGTAGATTTCCACCATTTCTTTGACTTGAGTGTCACAGTTTTTCAGGGCGTAGAGGGCTGCCTTCTGAGAAACGGAATTCATACACATGGTGGTGCCAATATTGATGATCTTCATGGTGTCTATGACCTTTTTCGGCCCTATGGCATACCCTATCCGCCAACCGCACATTGCGTAGGTTTTAGAAAACCCGGCAATTGTAAAGGTACGTTCTTTCATGTCCGGCAGCGTCGCGAAACAGATATGCTCGCCCTCGTAGATAAAGGCTTCATAAATTTCATCCGAGATCAGGATGAGATCGTGTTTCTTGATGACATCACAGATTTTCAAAGCCTCTTCCATCCCTATGACAGCTCCTGTTGGATTGCCCGGTGAATTGAGCATGACAATTTTAGTCTTAGGGGTTATGCAGGACTCAAGCAGTTCGGCAGTCATGTTGAATGCATCTTCTTCTTTTAGCGGTACAGGTACCGGTACACCATAGACATAGTCGATAGCCTGCATGTAAGGTGTAAAGCACGGATCCGGAACAATGACTTCATCTCCGGGATTTATCAGGGCCTGAAGTATCATGTAGATCGCTTGCGTGGCCCCTGCGCCAATGATGACTTCCTCCGGAGAGGATTCCAGTCCGTATTTGTCTCTCCAGTAATCTGAAATGGCTGAGCGAAGATCCTGAAAGCCATTGACTGGCGGATAATGGGTGAAGCCGGCCTTGGCAGCTTCCGCTGCCGCCTCTACAATGCTGGGATGCGTATGGGCGTCAGGTTCGCCTATCCCAAGACTTATAAGGCCTGTATGTTTTGATGCCGCTTCAAACATTTGAAGCATAGGTGATGGCTGGACGGTCTTAAAAAGATTGGACAATGCTATGTCTTTCATGTCACGACCTCCTAAAAGCTTTTTGTCAGCTCAATAAATTCTTCCGGTGTCAAGTCGCGTTTTAAAGACAATGAGAGATCCTTGACTTTGCCGAGCAAATCCTGTTCCTGCTCTTCAGACAGCGCAATGTTGTTTTCCTGGATCCAGGTTTTAATATTGTCTTTGCCGCTTTTCTTGCCAAGATACAGCTTAGGCTCGGATTGACCAGTCATGCTCCAGTGATAAGGGAGCATAGCCAGTGGCTCTTCATTTTTGCAGTTGACCCAGAGACTTGAAGGCATTCCTGTTTCCCAGCCAAAAATTCTATCTCCGACAACAGGTCTGGTAGGCGGTACTGCGAACCTGGTATAGTCGGCGACCGTACTCGACAGTGATTTAAGCTGATCCAGCTCAATGCCGGTGTCATAGCCATACAAGACTTTCAGCGAAAGCGCCAGAGGTTCGAGGGCGACGCTGCCCGAACGCTCTCCAATACCATTGACTGTGACGTGAGCAACCTCAGCACCTGCGGCAAGCCCGGCAATTGTCGAAGCGACACCCAGACCAAAGTCATCATGGAAGTGAACTTCAATTGGAACACTAAATTCGCTTTTTAGCTTTCTCACCGTGTAGGCAGCGCCTTCCGGTGAAAAGCATCCAAAGGTATCCACGAGGGCCAAGGCATCCATATGCCCGCCTTCAGAAATCTGATGCACTGCGTCAATCAGAAAATCCAGGCTCGCTCTGGAGGAGTCCGCCGGGAAAAATGTGACATAGAGACCTTCTTCCCTTGCTGCCTGAGTCGCTTCAATGGCGGCTTTTATAGCTCTTTCTGCCGTCCAGCGTTTGCCGTATTTAAGTAAGTGCTCACTGCCGGGAATCTCTGCCAAGACGTGGGAAACGCCGCACTCTCTGGCCAGCTTCATATCCTCGGGTGTGTTTCTCACAAAGGCAAAGATCTTGGGACCGAGGTTAAGAGAGGCAATTTCTTTAATGGCATCCGCGTCTTCTTTGGAGGCTGCCGGCGTACCTGCCTCAATTCTGTGGACGCCTGCCAAGGCAAGCTTCTTGGCAATTTCGACTTTTTCCTTTCGCGTGAGAATGATGCCTGGCTGTTGCTCACCGTCTCTCAAGGTCGTATCCAGAATTTCAATTTTTTTGGGGAATTCGTAACCTTTTAAGACGTCTGCTGCGAAGTTTGACTGACTGACCCACCATTTTCCGTCTTCCTTGTAGCCCATAATAGCCTCCCTTTTTTCATGCTTGATTAAGTGAAGGGTAACCTTTTTTTCTCAACCTTGTTATGTATGTTGGCAATCTTTCGAAATTAATGTAACACCATTTTATCATCCTTGTCAATAGTTTTTTAATAGTTGGTGTATGCATATTTTTTCTTATCAATTTTCAGTACATTGTTGTATAATACAACTACATAATGAGTGTTGGAGGACTGACATGACAAACAAGTCTGAGAATAATGCCGAACTCTATTTCAGTATCAATGAAGTTGCCAAGCTTTTAAGCGTCGTTCCTGCCACCATCCGCAACTGGGAAAAACAAGGATTTTTCGTTGCAAAGCGCAGCTCGAACGCTTACAGAATCTACAGTTTAGAAGATATTGAGACGTTAAGGAAAATTAAGCAGTACTCCATAGATGATAAAATGGGTTCCAAAGCTATAAAAAGTTTACTCATGACTCAGGCATCTCTTCCTCCGCTGATTGTAGGTACGGATGCTTACGACGCAGCTCCTGCGCCCAGTCGTAAACTCATAGGCGGCAAATGGAAGCTGTATAGAGACAAGCTGAATCTGACTCTCGAGGAAGTCGCCACCCAGGTTGGTATTTCAACCTCCTATCTAAGCAAAATTGAGAATGGGCAGGCGAATATTTCCTACGAGATCCTGGAGCGACTTGCGACTTTCTATGGGGAAAGTGTCCTGCATTTTTTTGAACCGGAAGAAGAGAACAGAACCCTCGTCGAAAAAGGTACCGGTGAACCGGTCCAGGCGGGCATTCCCGGTGTCACACTTGAATCTTTGATTTCGCAGAGGGAACACGTCCTCTTCCCTATGATGTTCTACGTCGAACCCGGTGCCGGCGCGCCGGAGACCCATCAGCATCACGGAGAAGAATTCATTTATGTGGTAAACGGCACCTTTAGAGTCACCCTGAACTATTCGGATGTCTATGATATGAAAACCGGAGACTCCATGTACTTTAAATCCACTGAGTTCCACAACTGGACAAATCCAGGCAAAAAAACATCGCAGATCCTGTGGGTCCACTCCCCTGTGGAACGGTAAAATAACTTCATTCAAGGACAAAAAAGCGTTAAGAAATCCGGACCGTTTACACAAAGGTCCTGAATTCTTAACGCTTATTTTATGCCAGAAGCTGACGCTTATTAAATTTACAAAACGCTTTGACTCAAAACCAGGTGTCCGAAACTGGGTGTCTGACACCCGGTTTCATCATCCACAAAACTCGGTGGAACTCGGTGTCAGACACCCAGTTCCACACTAAAGCTTCACATTCTCCCCAGTCATCATCAGGATCACACGCTCACAGATATTGGTGGCATGGTCCGCAATCCGCTCGAGATAGCGCCCCACCAGAATCAACCCAATAATCTGATCCTCCTGATTCTCCCGGATCTTGATCAGATGAAGCAGTTCTCTGTAAATCTCTTCGTACAGCGTGTCGACTTCATCATCTTTTCGCGCCGTGGCATACGCCAATTCTATATCGTGCTGGAAGTAAGCCCTGAGACTGGCCTCCAGCATCTCCCGCACTTTCTTCTCCATGATGGGGAGCCTTTCGAGCGGCTTGACCAGCTCATATTTTCCAAGGCTGATAACGACTTCCGCAATATTACAGCTGTAATCACCAACACGCTCCAGATCCGTCACAATCTTGATAATGCTGACCATTTGCCTCAAATCAGAGGCCAGCGGGCTCTGGGTAGCAGCGAGAGTTATGCACAAATTCTCAATTTCCTTTTCGAGTTTATTGATTTCAGGGTCCTGAGCCAGAATCTGCTTAGCGATACGCGCGTCCTGCCGGACAAAGGCCTCCATAGCCTGTCCAATGCTCCCTGCCGATAGTCGGCTCATATACTCAACTTTGCTGTGGATCTCCCTGATTCTATCCTCCATTTGCTCTCTCATGAGCGCGTCTTCCTCCTCATTGAACGGGTGGGACTCACCCTCCCTGCGAACCGCTCACGTGCCAGATTTAACCGAACCGACCCGTAATGTAATCCTCTGTGCGCTTGTCCCTCGGATTGGAGAAAATTGCTTCAGTCTTGTCGTATTCGATCAAGTCCCCCATCAGAAAGAACGCGGTCTTGTCAGAAATTCTGGCCGCCTGCTGCATGGAGTGGGTGACAATGGCAATGGTATACTCCTGCTTCAAACTGTCCATCAGTTCCTCAACCTTCAGTGTCGCGATTGGGTCGAGGGCAGAAGTCGGCTCGTCCATCAGGATGACATCCGGCTGGACCGCGATACACCGCGCGATGCAAAGGCGCTGCTGCTGACCGCCCGAAAGCCCGTAAGCATTGTCGTTAAGACGGTCCTTGACCTCATCCCATAGGGCAGCGCTCTTGAGGCTGGCCTCCGCTATTTCCATCAATAGTTTTTTATCCTTGATCCCATGGATTTTGGGGCCATAGACGACGTTTTCAAAGATGGATTTAGGGAACGGATTCGGCTTTTGGAAGACCATGCCGACCTTGGTTCTGAGCTCCTCAACCCGCATGGATTTATCGAAAATATCATTGCCGTGGTAAAGGATTTCGCCGGTGGTGCGGACGATTGGCACATTTTCGATCATTCGGTTCAAAGTCTTGATGAATGTGGACTTGCCACAGCCGGATGGGCCTATGATGGCCGTGATTTTGTTCTTCTCTATTTGCATATTGATGTTCTTAAGAGCCTGGTCGTTGCCGTACCAAAGGTTTAAGCCCCGTACATCAAAGACATTGTTTTCAATTTCAGGGTTTTGAATGTTCAAAAGGATCTCCTCCATATTAGAAGCGCTTCTGGAACTTGTTCCGTATGATGATAGCGACAGAATTCAGGATAAACAGAACTGCCAGGAGAACGACAATGGTTGCCGCGGCAAGGTTCGCGTATTCCGGTGTCAGTACGGTATCCAGCGTCCAGTAGTAAATCTGGATAGGCAGCGCGGTAAAGTCATCCATAACGCTGTCAGGTATTTTCAATATGAGCGTCGGAATGCCCAGGACGACCAGCGGCGCAGTTTCTCCAATAGCTCTGGACATGGCGAGAATGGATCCGGTGAGGATGCCAGGCAGCGCCACCGGCAGAACGACTTTGCGGATCGTCGTCCATTTGTCTGCGCCCATGCCGTAAGAGGCTTCCCGCAGGAATCCCGGAACCGCTTTGATGGCTTCCTGGCTGGCGACCACGACGGTTGGCAGAACCAGGAGGGACATGGTAAGTCCGCCTGCCAGTATGCTGGAGCCCAGGTTCAGCATCCGCCCGAAGACGGCCAGGCCGAGGAGTCCGAAGATCACGGACGGTACGCTGGCAAGGTTGGAAATATTGACTTTGATAAAGCGCTGGATGCGCCCTTTCGCAGCATATTCCTCAAGATAGATGGCTGTTGACACACCGAGAATCAAGGTTACCGGCACGACAATGAGCATGAGGTAAACGGTTCCGAGGATCGCGCCATATATGCCCGCCTTATCAGCGAACCTTGAGAGATTGGAGGTCAGGAACTGAAGATCCAGCCAGCCGGCACTTTGAACACCTATTCGATATAAGAGGATGGCTAAAACGACGAGGGCAAACACGGTTGACAGTGAGAACAAATGCTTGAGGCCGTTGTTGAGTCTGACACGACGCTCAATGCGGCCGCTGTCAATTTTCACTTTATAGCGCTCGAAAGCGTGCGTTTGATCTGTCTCAAGCATGGTGTCTTCCCTGCCTTCTCTGAGGAATTCTAGTTTAGCTGCGCTCATCAATATTCCTCCCTGTATTTATGAGAAATATGCTGGGCAATGAGGTTCATGACTAAGGTAAACAAGAACAGAATGAGACCGACGGCATAAAGGCTGTAATAGCCCACTGTGCCGCTGCCGGCGTCACCGCTGGTAAACTCGACAATATATGCCGTCATGGTCTGCATGGACTGAGTGATGTCCAGAGTGAAATTCTTGGAGCTGCCGCTGGCAATGGTGACAATCATGGTTTCGCCAATCGCACGTGAAACCGCCAAAACAATAGAGGACATAATACCTGAAATTGCCGCTGGAATGACGACCTTAAAGGTCACTTCCAGCCGGGTGGAACCCAGTCCCAGTGCGCCTTCCCGCATGATATTAGGGACGGCGTTCATGGCGTCCTCGGATAGAGAGGCTACCAACGGAATGATCATGATGCCCATGACGAGTCCGGGGCTTAACGCGTTCTTGGCGCCCAGCGTTGGAATCAGTTTCATTAACAAAGGTGTCACAAAGGAATAGGCAAAGAAGCCATAGACTATGGTCGGGATACCGGCGAGGACTTCCATGATGGGCTTAAGGGTGCGGCGCGTTCTCTCCGAGGCGAACTGACTCAGGTAGATCGCAGCGGTCAGTCCTACCGGCACCGCGACGAGCATGGCGATCATGGAGGTAATGATGGTCCCGGTGATCAGCGGCAAAATGCCAAAGGACGGCTCAGCAGCGAGCGGCGCGAGCTTAGTACTGAAAACCTGAGCGACCGGCACCTGGCTGAAAAACTTTGCTGCGTCCGTGACCAGGGTTATTATAATGCCAAAGGTGGTGAACACCGAAACGAAGGCCATGACGAAAAAGAATTTTGGCATAAAGCGGTCAGAGATGTGCTTTTTATTCAGGATGTTGGTTTGAATCAATTGTCGAACGTGCGTATCTTGACTCATCTTTTTCACTCCATTGTTTGTTCAGACAAAACTTCAAGATGGGCAGCCCCCGCCCCCACCTTGAAGTCTGAATTGTTGATTCGAATTTCAGCTTCCGGTCGATTATTGAATCGCTTCGAGCTGAGTCAGGTACTCTGCGTAAGTCGCTTCCGGAAGCGGTGCGAAGCCGTTCTCGCCAGCGAGTCTTGCTGCGCCTTCAGGTGACACGACATATTTCGCGTAGTCGAGAACCTGCGGCTTTTCTTTTGCGTAGTTGAGGTTCAGGTAAGTGTAGACGAGCCTTGTGAAGCCACCGTACGGAAGCTCTTCGCCGATGGTCTCAAGAGTAGGCTCCACCGGGCCATTGCCAAAGTCGACTTTTACAGCGACCAGTTTATCTGTGTTGGTTGTATAGTAACCGAAGCCAAAGAACGCGATGGCATTTTTATCTTGAGAGACGAGGTCAACCAGCGTGGAATACTCTTGTTGGAGGTTGGCGGTTGCGACCATCGGCTGCTTATCCAGGATCGTTTCAGCGAAGAATTCGTAGGTGCCGTGGTTCTCATTCGGACCGTAGAATTTGATTTCTTCTGCAGGCCAGTCAGCTCTGATGTCAGACCAGAGGACTTTGTCGTCTGCTTTGTAGCTGCCGGAGAGGAACATTTTGACGATTTCTTCTTGAGTCATTTCGGTTGCCCAGGTGTTCTCCGGATTGATGACCATAGTCAGGCCATCATAGGCAAGTTTAATTTCCATGACGTTGTCGCCCATTTTGAGGCCCTTTTCTTCGAGCTGCGCGATTTCTTCGTCTTTAATCTTTCTGGAAGCGTCGGAGAAGTCCGTATCACCTGGGATGAATTTCTTAAAGCCGGCGGAAGAACCTGCGCGGCCGACCTGGACGCTGACTTCGTTCTGCTCGTTAACCATGTATTCTTCAGCGATGTGAGCCATGAGTGGATAAACCGTACCGGAACCGTCGACGATGACGTCGCCGCTGAGTGCTTCAACTTGCTCAGCAGGTTCTGCTGCCGGAGCTTCAGCCGCAGGTTGGGAGCATGCTGCCAGCGAACCGACAATCCCAAGGGTCAACATCAGTACGAGTGCTTTTTTCTTTAACATTTACAAGTCCTCCTAGTAGTCTCTTATTGGTTGTTTTTTGTTTTTTCGTTGATTGACTGGTTGAGGGCTTTCCTCGCGGGGCGTTTTGTCTTGCCTCAACCTTACAAACTGAGTTTAGCACGGAAAATTGGTCCTTGTGTTTTGTCAAAGTTAAGCGATTGTTAAATCCATGTTGAATCTTGCGTGGTAAAATATGGATGATAAGCATAGTTAGGAAGGCGGTGTCAGACACTGCCTTCCTGATATGATAAGTGGAAAAAGGTACGTCGCACCTTTTTCCCCCTTCAAAGATGTGATATTCTGGAGATAGTATTTTAACGAAAAGGAGTCTGATCCCCCTTGAAAAAAATTGAAAGCTTTACAGTAGACCACTTACGTCTAAATCTGGGCGTCTACGTCTCCAGAGTCGATCAAATCGGCGCTGAAACCGTGACGACCTTTGACCTTCGCATGAAGTACCCAAATAAAGAGCGTCTGGACAACGGCGCCATCCACACCCTGGAGCACTTGATCGCGACCTTTGTGAGGAATGATGAGGAATTTGCCTCCAGGATCCTCTATTTCGGACCTATGGGCTGTCTGACAGGGATGTACTTGCTGGTCCACGGGGTGTACACCTCTGAGGAAATCCTGCCGCTGCTGAAGCGCGCCTTCGCCTTTGCGGCTGATTATAATGGCGAGCTCCCAGGCGTCAGCGCTATAGAATGCGGCAACTATGAGCTTCATAATCTGGAAGGCGCTAAACTTGAGGCTGCAGCTTATTTGGAAGTGCTCAGCCATGCAGGACCGGAAAACTTGAATTATCCGCAGTAGTGCACGTCCCTGCAAAAGGCATCCCTGAGTCATATCAAATTGAAGTCTAGGATATCATGAGCTTATTGAGAGGAGTCCCTTATGACAAAAATTGCGATTATAGGCGCCATGGATTTGGAAACGGAACAGCTGAAGGCGCTGATGACCATCGGCAAAAAAAAGGTAGTGGCTGGCATTACCTTCTTCGACGGAAAACTTAAGGAACAGGATGTCATTGTGGCGACCTGCGGCGTAGGCAAAGTGAACGCTGCGGTGTGCACCCAAATTATGATTTCGGAGTTTGGCGCTGGCACCGTGATCAACACGGGCGTTTCCGGTGCAATCCACCACAGCCTGAATGTGGGAGATATAGTCATTTCAACGGATTGCCTTCAGCATGACGTGGATTGTACGGCCTTTGGCTATTCCCACGGCATGATCCCGCGCATGGAGACTTCCGTATTTCCAGCGGATGCTGCTTTGGTCGAGCTTGCCTACGCGGTCAGCCAGGCGCACATTAAGGATCACCAGGTATTTAAAGGCCGGATCGTCTCCGGGGACCAGTTTGTCGCGTCGCCTGACCGGAAGGATTTTATTGAGAAGGTCTTCAGCGCTTACACTACCGAAATGGAAGGCGCTTCTATTGCCCACGTTTGTCACTTGAATCAAGTGCCGTTTGTGATCATCAGGGCTATGTCCGACAAAGCGGATGGTTCGGCCCATGTCAATTTTGACGAATTCGCGGTTATGGCAGCTGAGAATTCCAACCGCATTGTTCTGGGAATGCTGGACAAAATATAAGAAAGTTTTCGTTTTGAAACATAAAGATCAATGAGATCAAGTAAGGGACGCAGACAGAATCAATTTCTGTCCGCGTCCCTGTTTTGTTTGTCACAGTAAGTTTGGTGCCCTGCAAATTCTTAAACTGCAACATACTATAGGCCGCGACACCACTCTTAACGCCTGAACGTAAAAAAACGCACCAGCCAAAGCCGATGCGTTTTTACATTCAAATTTTTATAAGCTTCTTACTGATTACTCGACGTCAACCGCTCTATTTTCAAAGACAATAGGCTCGCCTGCTTTACGCTTCTTAGCGTACTCTGCAGTCGCTGTAAAGAGAACGTCTGTAGATGAGTTCAGCGCTGTTTCGCAAGAATCCTGAAGGACGCCGACGATAAAGCCAACGCCGACAACCTGCATAGCGACGTCATTTGGAATACCGAACAAGCTTGCAGCAAGCGGGATGAGGAGGAGTGAACCACCTGCAACGCCGGAAGCGCCGCATGCGCTGACTGCTGACAGGACGCTGAGGATAACCGCTGTAGGCAGATCGACAGGAATGCCTAGTGTATGAACCGCAGCAAGTGTCAATACTGAAATGGTAACCGCAGCGCCAGCCATATTGATCGTTGCGCCGAGCGGAATGGATACAGAATAAGTGTCTTTGTCGAGATTAAGGCTTTCGCAAAGTCTCATGTTGACTGGGATATTCGCAGCGGAGCTTCTTGTAAAGAACGCAGTCAAGCCGCTCTCTTTAAGGCATCTGAATACAAGCGGGAACGGGTTTTTGCGGATGTTGAACCATACGATCAGCGGATTGACAACGAGTGCAATAAAGAACATTGTACCAATCAGAACCGCGAGCAACTGTCCATAACCAAGCAATGTGCCGAGGCCACTAGTCGCAATGGAGTCAAATACCAGACCCATGATGCCGAGCGGCGCGAAGCCAATGACCCAGCGAACCATTTGGGAAAGTGCGTCAGCGAAGTTGGTGATCATTGTCTTTGTCGTATCAGGAGCATGTCTGAGCGCCAATCCAAGTACGACTGCCCATGAAAGAACGCCAATGTAGTTTGCGTTCATCAAAGCACGGACCGGGTTGTCAACGATATTGAGAAGAAGCGCTTTAAGAACTTCTGTGACACCACCAGGTGCCGCAATGCCTTCTACGCCAGTTGTAAGTACCAAAGTAACAGGGAACATGAAGCTGACAATAACCGCGACAAGACCAGCTACAAAAGTACCGAGCAAGTAAAGGGCAATGATCCCTTTCATGTTGGTTTGCTGACCGTGCTTATGCTGGGAGATCGCGCCCATGACGAGGAAGAATACCAAAACCGGCGCAATAGCTTTCAACGCGCCAACAAAAAGTGAGCCAAAGATCGTGATTGGCTTTGCAGCCTCAGGAAGTGCAACTGCTAAAATAATACCAATAATAAGACCGATTAAAATACGCTTGACAAGACTTAAATGATTCCACTTATGAAGTAATTGCATAAAGTATGAGTCCTCCTTAATTCGCTTCGGGAACATAATGTTGTTCCTCAGTGGTGTCGGCATTTCAAATTCGCTGTCAACATCACCAATTCTAACTCAAAATACCGAATAAGGGAAGAGAAAAATGTTATTATTTTTTAATTTTTTAGTCGAATTAACTGAAAATTGCATACTTTTAGTTAATTCTGAATTTTAATAATATTAGTCAGATCACGGTTTATCCAGTCAATTTAATCACAGAAATAACGGTTTACATAATATCCAAACCTCAACACCCGTACCAATTCCCTCTCGAAAAAGTGATATTAACTATAAAAATATAAGTTTACATAACACAAGCGCACCCTTCACAGGGTGCGCCGACAAAATA
Organism: Acidaminobacter sp.; assembly: GCF_030247605.1. Taxonomy (GTDB): domain Bacteria; phylum Bacillota; class Clostridia; order Peptostreptococcales; family Acidaminobacteraceae; genus Acidaminobacter. The sequence goes on from NZ_JAOTSB010000013.1 coordinate 41,959, forward strand.
ATCTATAAATAACCTAAACCGCCTTCCAATGCCGCGATTTGATATTCCAAAGCAGACACGAATGCCCAGCGCCCCCGCTTTAAGCGCCTTTACCCCTTTTAGCGACAATCGCAGAGTGAAAAAACATTAAAAGCATTAATCCGCCGATGGTCAGCATTCCCCAAAATATGCCCGATCTGATCAGCGACTAAATAAGCGCTCTGTTAGATTGCTGAAGACTCACGCTCTTCCAAAAGAGCCAGCAGCGTCTCATAAACCAGCTGCGGTGCCACATTAAAGGAATAGTCCCGCTGAATCCGCTCTGTGAACTGGTGGGCGTCCTTGCCATAAGGACCTATATTGACCACGGGAAGACTCAACTTTTGCATGTCCTCAATAGGGAGCTTGTATCTGGATCCATAGGCGGGCATGTTGTTCTGAAGGGCGACAATGCGCTCGTTCTTAGGCGCTGATACAAAACTAAGATCCGAAATATAGGGATAGAACTTCCGGCTCAACACCTTGCGTGCGCTCCCCTGAGCCTGGATCGCATGTTCCACCGCTTCCAGAAGACGCACGTCCTTGGCCCAGTTGCCCTTGACGTAGTTATGCGGATAATACGGCGGCGAAAAGTACACAATGACTATAGGATCCTTGAAGGACCACAGACTGTGAACCGCTTCAACGATCCTCTGCCCGAAGAGGCGCTCGTCAATAGACGGATCCTTAAGCATCTCCGCTTTCAAGGCCTCAATATGAGCTTTCAGGACCGCTTCCCCACGCTCCTCCTTGACCGCTTCATAGAGGGCCTGATAGGAGATGACTCTGGCGCGCCACGGAAGCAGTCTGTGTTCCATTCGGCTGGCTTTGCAGTAAATGTCATAGCGCTCATTCAGGACGTTGACTACGTCGGAGAATGCCTCGTGAGCCGCACGGATCATCTTGGACATGACCTCGTCCGGAGTGCTCTTGTGTGTCGCGTAGTTGAAGTAAAGATTTGTCGCTCTTGCGATCTGGACGGAGTATTCTTCTTTCTGGTCGCGCTGCTGGAGCGTGATTGGCGGAAGGGACACCTCACCATCCGCTACGTCCGAGAAAGCGACATTTTTATTGATTTTATGAATGATGGCGCCGGCAATCTGGTTGGGGTCAAGGCCCTTAAACGGATCCCCCACGTGGGTTTCCTTGCCAATGACATAAAACGACGGCATCAGCTTTCCCACTGTCCCAATATAGATATAGCGGTCCTCGTCCCCCTCATAGCGCGGGGCCATGTAATCAGTATCCAAGACGGCCAGGTACTCATAGCCCTCCTTTTCCTGAAGGCGAACCAGCTCCGGCACCACTGAAAGCATGCCGCCGGAATTGCCCTCTTCATCCCCCACTGCAGCGAAGACAATATTTCCGGAGAGATTTTCCACATCCTCGGACAACAGCTCCAGCAAGCTGATGATGATGGCCACACCACATTTCATGTCGAGGATCCCCCTGCCAAACAGCCATTCGCCGGAATCCAGGTCCGCTTTGGCTTCCTCGGACAACGTCACGGTCTTCAACGCTTCAATCAGCGCCTCCGGCTTTGTGGCAAGGGACTTGAAATCCCCATAATCGCTGATGCCAACCGTATCTGTGTGACCAATCGTTATGACCGTCTTTTTTGACGCGTCCTTTTGACCCTCCAACCTGGCCACCACACTGAAACGGCCGAGAGGATCGTTGATAAACGGCTGCTTGACCAGAAGCTGAGGGTTTTGCTTCCAGTACGGCAGATCAGACAGCACTTTATAGACCAGTTCGCTCATGGCGAGTTCATCTGAGGTGGCTACGACACTGCGGCAATTGACGAGTTCCAGTGTCAGCCGCTCTATCCTTTGAGCAAGCGCTTCCTTCTCCATCTTCTCCATTGCATTTTCCTCCATATAACTGCATTATTATAGGCGATTTAACATCTATTACATTCTATTATAGTCAATTTCGCACCAAATGCACTATCCAAATTGGATAATTTCCCTATGTGGAGGATAAAGTTTTTTTATGCTCGTTCGTGGTTTTTTACACACCCACCCCATTAATAAAAATAAGCGTCGTGTAACTTTTCCATCCAAAATTCTTTGAGGACTTCAAGGTCTTCCGCGAAAGCTTCCCCGGTCTGAGTCTCACTTTTCTCCAGGGACTCCAGAACCTCAAACTCGAAGGCCTCTGCCCCGAGGTGCGTCCAATCTCTCTGCAGCTTAAGATTCAGCCCGGCGCCCGTTTTCTTCGCAAATTCAAATCGATTCCGGCTGCCTTTCAGATCCCCCGTTGCTTCGAGGAGAATCTGCCCGCTGTGAGTGTTGCGAATGACAAACACACCGCCGATGATGGTGCGTTCTTCATATTGTGCCCTGAGTTCCTTTTTGGTTTTCCTATCTTTCATGAGATCTCCTCCTGGTAATTGAATGAATGGTATTGACAATAAGACCCCCAGTTACTTAATTTCCACTTCGGTCACATATAATATCTCGCAGGCGCGATTCCCGGAATCTGTCCGCGTGAGGCTCGACGTCCAGTCCGGCAGCTGCGGATCAAAGGTCACGCTCACGAGATAGCCTTCCAGCCGAATGAGGTCATGCTTGTCAATTTTCTTGATTTGCTTCAGGATGTCTTCATCTTTAGGGATCAAGTGCGTGTTCGCAGACTGGATTTGCACATCATAAACACTCACCGGAGCGTTGGGAGAAAGCCGGTAGTAATACCAACGACCAGACTGGGTGTAGTCAATGGTGTCGTCAATGGCCCTCTGATTCAGATTGCCCCAGGCCAGGGCCAGATCTACCGGCGAAACGGCTGCCGAAGCGTCGCTGGTGTAGTTTTTGCGGCCTTTGACCACGGCCGTGATCTCATACTCCGCCAGCAGCTCAAGGGTCACTGGTCCGTTCTTCCCCTCGAACTCAATAGTCTCTGGGGCGCTCAGCTGACGCTGTACGGGTTCGGGGATCTGATCCGGGTAGTTTGGCGTTCGGTTGAGTACCCCTGCGGCGGTTGCGGATACAATGAGGAGGATCAGAAGCAGTATGAATTTTTCCATGGTGTTCATCTCGGGTTCGCCCCCTTGGTGCTGCGTGTTTTGGGTTAAGGGACCATCGGCAAAGCACTGCCGCCTTTGGCCTCTTTAACGTGGCTCTATTATAGCAAAAAAATGAGGACGCAGGTGGGTGCGCCCTCAACAAACTTGAATTATTGTGGTTTTTCATGGCGCGCTGGGCGCCTGGGACGGCCGGCTGTCTGAAGCGGGCTTCAGACCGTAAACCAGCAGGATGAACCAGATTCTGAGCGCCAGCATGGCAATGCCGTAGGCGACGCTGGACTCGAGCATTCCCAGCGCCAACCCGGCAATGCCTATGATCGAGGCGCTGACGAGAAGCACGAGATAGAGGCGAAGTCTTTTAAGATAAAATACTTTTCGTTCAGGGTTGCCCTGGATTTCCAGCAGGCAGGCCGCGCCCGTCAGCAAACAGTAAGCGAGAGCCAGGTCCAGGAGCGCGCCAAGGCCGAAGTTCAGCAGCATGGCCAGTGGATGCTGTGCAAGGAGCTGACTGTAAAAGGCAGTCGCGACCCTTGGCACGGCGACTAAAGCACTGATCAGGGCCAGTGTCGCCGCACGCTTGAAGTAATGGGTTGGAGGATGGACTGTGTCAGTGGAGGTCTCCTCTATGATTGGTTTCGGATGCGCTTCTTCAACTTCAGTGGGAGGGGGTTCATTTATGAGCTGTTTGATGCCAGACCGAACCATGAGATACGCAGCGAACGCCGGCAGCGGCAGGCCCTCAAATCCGCCGAGGTTGATGTGAAACGTCACAAAGCAGAGACCCCAGAAGATCCGGTTGAAGCCTTCATGCATTTAGATGACCCCCCTTGCTCGCAGATAGCGGACCAAGTCTAGAAAGTTTTCAGGCCTGTAGACAGTCTGATTCTCGATTATGCTCATCAGACGCTGGCTGTAAATCTCGCCCTCTGTCGTCCTATAGGTCAAGACCGGCGTCAGATCATAAACCGTGAATTGCTGTGTGATCTCCCAAGGCCCTTTTGGGACGGCAGTCGTATGGACTGAATCCCCTTCTGAAAGTTTGGCGCCTTTCAGCTTAGCTGCGCTTTCGCCGTTGATTTTGATTTCGAACAGCGCCTCAAGCTTAGACATCAAAGGTGACTTGACCTCAAGGACCTCCATGGGGATCTCGACTAAAAAGTTGGACTCATAGGCATGGTCCGAAGATCCACCGCTGCTTCGGTGCTCAAAATGCCCCTCTGGCAGCTCGACTCCGGAAAGATAGATTTCACCAATTTCAACCGTTTCCCTCTCGCCATTTGCATAGTAGAGCTCCGCACAGGTCAATTTAACCGGTCCGAAGGGCTCTGCCTCCAGTAAGTCTATGGAGACCATAAGGGTATTGAAATTATAGCGCCCAATGGTCGTTTTCCCGACAGGCGTCCCCATGAAGCTGGTCAGGCCAGCCCCCGGCTCATAATAGATCCTGGTCTGATCCTCAGGCCAGGGTGCTTCCGGGAAGATCACGCGCTCAATCACGCGCTCGTCCGTCACATCCATCAGAAACGGCATTGGCAGCATCACTTGTTGGAAGGCCGGATAGCCCTCAGGTGTTGTTCTGACAATGCTGGTGTTTTCCCGAAACTGCTCGAAGAAAACCGGTCCTTCTAATTTTACAGACCACCAGAAGCTCAGCGCGGCCAGGGTCGACAATGAGATCAAGATTAAACCGGTGATGAACAGGCGTCGATTCGTCTTCAACTGAATTCCTCCCTTTGCTTGGCGTTACTGCAGATTCCATCGCTGCAAATTCCATTGATGATGAAAATATTTTTTGCCGATGGTCGTTATCCTTTTACAATATTGTATCATACTGGTAAAGGCGGAGCGAGGCGCATGACGGTTTTAAAATGAGCATTTCCTAAAATATTGCAATTACTAAGTGAAAGGAGTGTCTGACACCGAGTTGCACTGAGTGTCAGACACCGAGTTGTACTGAGTGTCTGACACCGGGTTGAAATGAGTGTCTGACACCAAGTTGAACTGAGTGTCTGACACCAAGTTAAAAAGAGTGCCAGAGCTCACTTTTTTTATGTACAAAAGTTGTTTTTTTTCATAATTAGGTATCTATATCAATACAAGAAAACTTCACATTGCATGAGCATAAGAATCTGAGCATTAAATTTGCCGAAAGGATGGTCAATTTGTCAAAAGCTTTGTTGGTCATAGATGTCCAAAATGAGTATTTTACCGGAAAACTCCCTATTCATGATCGTGACGACAGCTTGAAAAATATCCTTAAAGCCATTGAACACGCAAATGCCACTGGTATTAAGGTGGTCCTGATCAAACATACCATCCCGAGTCCGGATGCACCCGTATTCGCCGTTGAATCCTTTGGGGCAGAAATTAAACAGGAAATAACGCAGCAACCCCATAATCTGATTATCGAGAAACACCTCCCAGGCAGTTTTACCGGCACGCCGCTTGAAGAATGGCTCAGATCCAATCAAATCGAAACTGTGGCAATCTGCGGATACATGACCCACATGTGCTGCGACACGACCTCCAGGCAAGCGGTCCATCTCGGATTTAAAGTAGAATTTCTGTCCGACGCCACCGGAACACTGGACTTATCCAATAAAGCCGGGTCCGTAGATGCAAAAACCCTTCACGAAACCATCCTTGTAGTCCAGGCAGCTCGATTTGCAGATGTCTTAACGACTGCGGCGTGGTGTCAGCTCTGATCAATCAAGTTAAATTGCATACAACTTAATTCACTTTCTTATCACACCAACCTGAATAGGAGGACCTCAACATGCTAAAAATACTGGCAAATGATGGTTTGGACTCCATAGCATCCGACTGTTTATCAGAAAAAGGCCACTCTATCGACACTACCCATTTTGATCCCGAGCCTCTCAAAGAGGTCATAGGCGATTATGATGTCATTATTGTCAGATCCGCCACAACGTTGGATCGAAATATACTCGATGCGGCCGCACAGCCGGGCTCCAAGCTAAAACTGATCATCCGTGCCGGCGTTGGACTTGATAACATCGATGTCGATTACGCCACTGCGAAAGGCTTTGGCGTCCGCAACACGCCGAATTCCAGCAGCACCTCCGTCGCGGAGCTGGCTCTGGGGCACATGTTCAACCTTGCGCGCCACATCCACCTATCCAATATCACGATTCGCAAGGGTGAATGGAACAAAAAGCATTACAATGGCATCCAGCTCTACGGAAGAACCTTAGGCATCATAGGTTTTGGCCGCATTGGACAGGAAATCGCCGCCAAAGCCCACGCCCTCGGCATGAATATCCTCTATTACCAACGCAGCGGCCCAAAAGGCAGCCATGAAGACTTCAAATTTGTCGATCTTGAAACGCTCCTCAAAGAGTCAGATTTCATTACCCTCCACACGCCGTCCAATCCGGATGGCCGCGCTATCCTGGATGCTGAAACCATTCAAAAAATAAAAAAAGGCGCCTATGTCATCAACACCGCCAGAGGCAGTCTGATTGACTACGACGCCCTTCTCGATGCCCTCGACAGCGGCCACCTCTCCGGCGCTGGACTGGATGTCTATACGGAAGAACCGCCGCTCAATCCAAGATTGACGCAGCATCCAAAGATCTCTATGACACCGCATATTGGCGCTTCCACCGAGGAAGCACAGCGTGGCATTGGCGCTGAGGTGTGCGATGTAATCACTCAGTATTTTACGCCATAACAACAATGGAGGGGGAAGGCGCCGGGGCGCCTTCCCCCCTTCCGCTGTTTCAAGCAGAAGAAGCCGGCGGCGCGAGGAAAGCTGGGAGTCAGCTTTCTTCGGGGCGGCGGCTTCTTTCCTTTTCTCCTTGAACTTCACGTCATACCACTTCATTAAACTGATACTTTTTCAAGTCGTATTTTGAAACAAATTGCGGTCCTCTGAGCACCTGTCTCTCCACCCTCAGTAGTCCCTGCTGATCTGTGCGAATACGCCATTCCACCAGCATGACAGTATTGTTTACAATCTCTATGCCAGTGACACCTTTGGTATGCACCCCGCAGCCGGAATTGAAATAGGGGAGCTCTCCGTGCTTTGGAAACTTTGGCCGGTGGGTATGCCCGCAAATCAGCATCATCCGGTGTTTATAAATCCATTTGTTGTAGTTGCGCTCAATCTTATGCATCTTATGTACGTTTTTCGCCGGACTCGCCGGATTTCTGAATCCTATCATGTGCATGAACCGCCAGAAATAGCGCAGCGACAGCATTGAAAATCGCCACATCTGGTCATTCATGAAATCGCCCTGGTGGCCGTGCAGCGCCAAAATCTCCTGGCCCGTTTCCTTATGCTTAAGGAGCAGCGCTTCATGCGCCGTCATGCCTTCAAAGAGCTCACAATTTTCTTCGTTGTACTCGTCGAAAAAGTGATAAAAATTGTGCTGCAGATAAGCCTGATCTTTCAAATACATATTATGATTCCCATAGAGCAAAATCATTCTATTGTCATCATGAAACCTCTTAAGCATGTCATAGACGTCGCTGTGTGCAAAACGGATATGCTTGAACTTTGAGTGTTCCCATAGTTCTTCGCCATCTCCGGTTTCGACGAAGGTAAAGCCTTCGTTGTAATAATAGTCGAGGGCACTCAGGAACGTGTTCTGATTTCTTGCAAATTCATCAGAGAGACTATTGTCACCGCGGTGGGCGTCGCTAAAAAAGACATAACGTGAATTTTCATCGAAGAGCTCGACACGGGCGTCGGTGTAGGCCTCGGTCAGCCTTTGGTCTGTGAACATGGTCATCGCCTCGATTGTGGGGTTATACTCGGCATCTGGGATTGGATGCCTTGTTGGAAAACCATCGGCAAAAACAGGTTCTGTATGAGGTGCTCATAGTGTGAACCTGTCTTTTTCATTAGAATCTATACCCGTTTCCAGAGCCCATGTCTCTATTTTCTAAAATTTTTCGATCGATACGCAGGTCAACCTTCACATCACTTTTTGAACCTTGCCACGACATCCTCGAGCCAGCGCTTCAGGGATTTGTTGTCAGCTGTGTACACAGCGACTCTTCGAACAGCCTGGGCCATCATCTGTTCCTGGCAGTCAACCACTGCTTGCGACTCAGTCATCACGGGAATATAAGTGCCCTCGGCGGTTATGGTTCGGGCCTTTACGTTATCCCGAAGCTGTAGATCAAGCATTTCAAGGAGGCGCTTTTTAATGGTCATGTCCTGGATAGGACATGCGATTTCAATGCGTTTGACCGTATTGCGCGTCATGAGATCCGCTGAGGAGATATAGAGTTTCAGGTCCTGAATGCTGTCCTCCGGATCGCCAAAGCAGAATACTCTGGCATGCTCCAGATATCTGCCGACGATGCTCCGAATCCACACATGATCCGTCTTTCCCGGAACCCCGGGCAATAGGCAGCATATGCTTCGAATGATCAGCCGGACCGGCACCCCTGCCTGGGACGCTTCAGCCAGGGCATCGATAACCTCCCTGTCTGAGAGGGAATTCAATTTCATAAGAATGCCGCTGCCCTTACCATTCCTTGCTTTTTCAGTCTCGTTTTCAATGAGCTTCAGGATGGGATCTTTGAGTTCAAATGGCGACACGAGGAGCTCTGAGTACTCGCCTTCAAGATTTGAAATCAGGATTCGCTTGAAAAACAGACTAGCGTCGGTCCCAATAGCCTCATCTGCCGTTAAGAGCGACAAATCCGTGTAGAGCTTAGCCGTTTTTTCATTGAAATTGCCGGTGCCAATATGGGTGATGTAGCTCAGTTTATTCTTATCACGACGCGTGATCAGGCAGATCTTTGAGTGAATCTTAAACTTCTCAAAGCCGTAAATGACCTTGCAGCCAGCCTCTTCCAGCCGCTCCGCCCACTCGATGTTGTTGATTTCATCAAAACGCGCCCGAAGTTCCATTATGACGATGACTTCTTTCTTGTTTTCCACAGCGTCGATCAGGTATTCAGCCAGCTTTGACTTTCTGTCAATCCTGTAAAGGGTAATTTTAATACTGATCACTGTAGGATCTATGGAAGCCTCACGAATTAGATTTATAACGGGATCCATGGCGTCATATGGGTAGTGGAGCAGCAAATCCTTTTTCATGATCTGCCGGATTATACTTTCGGACGGATTGACTTCAGCGCTGTTCTGAGGCTCAAAAGGCTGGTAGGTGAGATGGTGCCGGGCTACGGCCGTCAGTCGGCTTTCCAGTTCAAAAACATAGGTCATATCAAGCGGCGTTTTGCTGTAATAAACTTGAGTGAGGTCGAGATTCAAACGACTACATATAAAACTTGAGAATTCAACGCTCAGCTTGTTCTGCAGCTCCAGGCGAACCGGGGCTAACCGGGCCCTGAGTTTCACTATTTTCTTCATGTGGCTTCTGAAATTTTCATCCACTTCAAAAGCCTCATCGTCAGGCTGGATGTCCGCGTTTCGGGTGACGCTGATCACCGTTTTTTCGAGGATCTCGTACATTTCAAAGACATCAGGGGCATATTGGAGGATCAGATCTTCAATCAGAATATAACGGAGTGATTTACCCGGCAGATAAACCACTCTTGGCAATGACCTGGGTACGGGGATCAGACCGTATTGCGTTAACTCTTTGGATTTCAGCATCACCGCAATGGTCAGCGCCTTATTCTCAAGATGCGGGAACGGATGGTGCGGGCTGATCACCTGAGGTGACAGCACTGGCATCACCTGGGTCTTGAAATAGGTTTGGATCACCTTCCTGTCCTTGCCTTCAAGTTCTGTCACCTTCAGCCGTTCGATTTCGTATTGCCCCAGAAACATCTCAACATTTTGAATAGTTTTATCCCTGTGCGCGTACAGCGGCTTGACGGCTTTGTAAATTGCCTTCAGCTGTTCTGCCGGCGTCATGCCGGATTTGTTGTCAATCATGGTCTTTTGGAGCATGGACAGGTCTAGCAGGCTCCCCACCCGGATCATGAAAAATTCATCCAGATTGCTGGAAAAAATGGACACGAACTTTAGCCGTTCCATAATAGGAACGGCCGGATCATTGGCCTCGTTTAGGACCCGTTCATTAAATTTCAGCCAGGACAGATCCCGGTTCTGCGTATAGGTGTAATCAATATAGTCCTTGGGCTTTTGCATAGTCGTTCTCCTGTCCGCTAATGGTGATAGGTTGTGTAAACGTGTCTCAAATGGAACATAAACGCGCACCTGTTTAATTGCAGTCCACGAAAATTTCAGGCCAAATTCACGTTAAATCTCAAGCTATTCAAGAATCCGGTTATTTCTCAGCCACGCTGTGAGGGCTTCCCGGAACATTTCAGGAGACAACACCTGACTAGCTCGCTGCTCATCTCCCACAGTCGCCAACATCTTTGAGGTGAAGCCGATGGTATCCACCACCACGCCCCCCTTTTCTTCAACACGCCTGCGCACAGAATCCATGACCTTTTGCGACGGCACATTGTCTGCCATCGTCATGAAGATCCAAACTTTTTTGTTTTTAAAATTCCCACGCTTTAAGAAAGCGTTGATCGCCGGCGTCGAATTTCCTGCCCAAACCTGGATCCCCAGAAATAGATTGTCATAGTTATTAATCAAGACCGGCAGTGGCTTAATGGCGCTTTTCAAATGAAACCAGGCACCCATAGCCGCCATTGGAAGGCTGCCGAAAGGTCTTGGTTTCATCTCTTCGATCCGTTCAAGGGCAAACCCGGTCTGCGCGTGGAGCTCCCGGGCGACTGCGGCTGTATTGCCCGTCCAGGAATAATACACTATTAGACTTTGGCCTTCCATGCCAAACACTTCCTTTCCTGAAAATCCTATACCCATTCCGGAGGCTTGAATATCACAAATGCAATGGAAAGCAGGGATAGTTGGCAATAGTCACAGACACCCTCTTGCTTCAAATAAAAAAGCCCGCCATGAAGCGGACTTTCCTTTGATCCTATAATCTGATGGAAGGCGGTGTCTGACACCCGCTTCCCTCGACCCCGCCTTTCCGCTAATTCAATAGGGCTCTGATCGCTAAGACAAGCTCCGTATTATCGATATAAGCACCTCTGACCGGATCCTGTTGGTCTGCCAGTTTCTTGAAGAGTTCAGCGCCCGCGCCTTTCGCGAATAATGGAATCAATTGGTTGGTGTGGTTGCCGCTGTTCCAAGCCATAGTCGGCATGACACCCTTCCCTTGATTAACCACGTCATCATTGACACCTGCCGTCCCTGTCAAATAGCCCGTTTCATGGTCGCCCGTGACAATGACCAGCGTCTCACTCCAGCTGCTGTTGTTTTCAACCCAATCACAGACGGCGTCAACAGCGTTGTTGAAGTCTGTCTGCTCTTCAATCAATCGGCCGCTTTGATTCGCGTGGCCGGCCCAGTCAATGGCGCCGCCTTCAACCATGAGGAAGAAGCCTTCTTCATTGTTGTCCAGAACGTTGAGGGCGACATTGGTCATGACTTCGAGGGTTGGGACGTAAGCATTGAACGGTACCTCATAGGCATTCGCTTTGCCATCGCCCCCACGGCTCTGCTGGAGCGTCGTCGCGACTTGTGGAATGCCGAGCAATCGATTTGGAGCATCGCCGGTTTGCAGCTCTTCAAATTCGGTTTTCAGCTGGATCAGTTCCCAAGGGTCTGAGTTCCCGTCACCATCGGCATCCGCAGTTGTTAGAGTACCATCCAGCAGTGCATTCCAAGTGCCTGCCCCTCCGACATATTTGTAATTTGCGGAGGTTTTGAAAGCGCCGTTGTCATCATAAAACGGGTGACCCGCGCCAAGGATGACGTCTGTCGCGCTTTCCATCAGCATTTCATTGGCGATCGCACTGTAATTGTTTCTGCTGGCGTTGTGCGCCACAAAACTTGCCGGTGTCGCGTGGCTGAACTGGACGGAGGAAACAACGCCTGTGGCTCTGCCGATGGTTTCAAAATCAGAAGCAATATGGATCAGGTCTTCTTGCTCAAGATCAACACCGATCGCTGCGTCATAGGTTTTTACGCCTGTCGACATAGCGGTTCCGGCTGCTGCAGAGTCCGTAGGCTTTTCTTTAACAGCATCGAAACTGGCCCAAATCGTTTCCGGAGTGTAAGAACCTACTGAAAAAGTACTCATTGCCACCTTGGTCGGGAACTTTTCATAGCGCTGGGTGCCGGCCTTGCCCTCGTTATAATAGTCCGCTGCGAGAATTTGATTGTAGCCCCAACCGTCAGAGATTAATAAAATGACATTTTTGACGTCCTTGCCATTGCCAGTGATTTTGTCTGAAACGACTGGTGCTGCTGCAGCTGGGACGACCATCGCGGCGGCCATGGATGCCATAAGCAAAGCTGAAACTGCCGTCTTGTTGAAATTTCCTAGTTTCAAATTATTCTCCTCCTTTTTCAAAACCATCCGTTTTTGTCTCTTGTGCACAAGATGAGCATAACGCGGCAATGTTAAAGAGGGATTGACTCTTTGAAAGCATTGGGTAAAGTCATGTTAAGTTTAGGGTGAACCACAGGTACACTTTAAATGGAACACTGAAATCGGTGTCTGACACCGAGTTTCAAGACACCGAGTTTCATCACAAATTCAATTCTCCACTATCACAATTGCGTTGCTGATGGCCCGTCCGGGTGTCCGGATCATTTTTCCGTTGTAATACATGCCGCTTGAAGCCCCGCCGTCCAGGTTCGTCGCGGTTTTGGCGCCCAGCTGGATCATGATGTCCGCCAGCTCATGGAGGGTGGCGGTGGTGGTGATGAAGATCAGGCGACCATCGGCAGAAATCCCTGCAGCGCTTCGGGCTGCTGAATTCGTGGTAATCTTGGCCTCATAGAAGGCCTCCTTCCCCAAATCGATGGCTTTCACGCCATCCCGCACCAGCAGGGGACCTGCGCCCACCACGGATTCTGCCTTGGCCCAGAAGTCCCCGCCCAGCTCAGCCGTAAACGCGGGCTGCATGCCAAAGCGGCTGCCCTCGGCAAATTTGGCGTAAGAGGTATAGACATAGCCGGCGTTTTGGTTGATCAACGCGCCGGTGGCAGCCAGGAGATTCGTATCCTTGCCGGGGTAACTGTGGGCCGCCGGAAACACAACGGTGTAATCCGCGGTGTTGGACAGGGTGCCTGCCCAAGGCTTGGCCTTCGAAATGATGCCGCCGCTGACGGTGAAAACCGTGCCCGCAAAGGTTGCATTCAGAGCGATCTGGCTCTTATACTGCTTGTCGAAGATCACGATGCGCTGATCCGTGGCGTGGATCAGCGGCGTATTGAGGGAAAAGCCCTTCCAGGCGCCGCTGTACCAGGAGACCTTATCGAAGACGCCGCCGGTGTTTTCGCCATTGACCGTCGAGGACACCCGGTCGATCCGGGCTTCAGTCCCGGCGATCCCAAGTGAGCCATAGTGTCCGCCCGTGGTCAGCAGTTTTCCGCCCACGACCAGGGTGTTGCTTGGCGTGCCATAGCCGTTGTAAGCGTCAAAGAAGGTGCCGTTGATGGCGAAGACGGCGTTTTCGCGCTTGGCCGCCGCCTCCAGCGTGTTGGTCTCCCCTACCCGCGATCCGGCGAGGACGGCTCTGGCCTTCAGTTTGCCGCTTTTCAGGTCAGCGGTGACAACGCTGACGGGGATGGATCTGGTCCCGACTTTTATGGTTTTTTCAGCGAAAGTCAAGGCGCTTGAACCCCCTGCCGGTGCTGTGGATGGGGCTGGGCTGGAAGGCAGTGCAGGTTCAGCCGATGGTCCCGAAACCAACCCCTGTGCCGGTCCGCTGGCATTGATCACTCCCGAATTGATGACAAGCCCGCCCGACTGGCTGAATTGATAATCCCAGCCGAACATATCCTTGGCAAACCGCCATGTCAAAGGGAAATAGGTGATATCCCGGAAATTGAGAATTGGATAAGTTTCTTTGGCATTGTCTATGCGCTGTCCACCCACTATGACGGGATAAGTGACAATTTTTGCGGAATACGTGGTGTTCAGTCGGTTGCTGCCAGCGACATCCTGCTTGACAGTCTCCTGGCTGGCAGCCTTTTGAATGTCGAGCCCTGTCTCTGCTGAGAATTTCAGGGTGAGGCCGAGGGACCGCGATAAATTCCAGGTCATGGGGAAATAAGTGATGCCTTTATAGAGCACCAGTGGGTATTTGGCGCTTGTCGACTCAAAGCTGACCCCATTCAGAGTGACTTTGAAGGCCGGAAGGGTAACACCTGCATCAGCGGCGTAGGAACGGTTGGCGACAGGTGGAAGAATTGCGGTCAGTGCCAGGATTAAACTGAGCAGAATTATGAATTTCTTCATTGGATGCGACCTCCAAACTATATGTTATTCATAGAATAGCACTTTGTGCCTTCTTTGGAATGTTACAAATATATTTCGGTGTCTGGCACCAAGTTGAGGTTGGTGACAGGCACCAAGTTGAAAACCGTCCGCGTCACCAAAACAAATTTTACCTCACCATAATTTCTCCACAACTCCATGGCATACTGTCCTCAGGGTCACAGATAACCCAAACCAAACTAAAAACCAATCATTCCTATAGGAGGACAATTTAAAATGAAAAAGACAATCGCCGCCAGTATCCTTTCCTTACTGCTCATCACTTACGGTTCCCAGGCTTTCGCTTCCAACGCGGTCTCCAATATGGCCACGAACAATGGCGGCCTCAGCGTCGCAGAGTGTGCCAAAACCATGGATCGCGGCGTCTCCGTGTGCGCTCAGCACGACGCGTGCTTAAAGTAATCAGTGAACTACCCCCCTTTTACTGAAAGTTTGAACATATGAAAAAGACAGGCCTCGCAGGGAAGTTTCAGCGCGTAATCCCCTCCTGCAAGTGCCTGTCTTTTTTCTTGTTTTTTGAATACCTCACAATGACGAACATCATCCCATGACGTCTCAAGTCCGCCGCACCTTCCGGCTGAGATAACGGTTCATGTCCCGCTCGTCCTGCTTTTCCAACCCGCGTTCCCCTGCCAGCGATTCCAGGTGATGTGTAAACTCATGCTTCAGGGTTTCCTCAAGCCGCCGTTTGATCACGCTGCGGTCTGCCTGCCCATACACCTGCGCGAACGAGCCGTAATAAATCACAATATACCGCCCCTGACTGCCGCCCCGGTGGTATTCGCCCATGATAAACAGGTCATCCCCAATGCTTTTCGGATGCATCCGGCTTTCCGGCAGCAGCAAAATCCCACCGTTCAGCTCCTTGTAAAACACCTCCGGCAGCCCCTCGGCGACCTCGTTCAAAATCTCTTCCATTTCCTCTATTGTCAGCACAGCCACCACCACTTTTCTGCTCGCGTCTTCACTCTATTCTTTCCCATAAAGCTTAAAGACCAAACATCTGCCGATGGTCACCTTTCCCAACCCCCAACCCTAAGACTCACTGATCCAGATAGCCCCCAATATGGCCGCCGCACCAATCGCCATTTTTGTCGTAAAGGAATCCCCCAGCAGAGCCACGGACAGCAGGCTTCCAAATACCGCCTCCATACTCAGAATGATGGAAGTCACCGACGGCTTCAGATACTTTTGACACACCGTCTGAAGGTAGTAAGCCACAATGGAGCCAAACACCGCCAAATGCAGCACTGCCAGCATACCCAGGTTAAACACCTGAGGCGCGGGACTGAAAAGCAGTCCTAAAGTCATGGCCAGAACAGCACCGACGCCAAACTGGACTGCCGTAAACACCGCCGCATCTTCCTTATGAGCAAAAAATCCAGTCACAACGATATGAGCACCATAAAACACAGAACTGAGAAGCGTAATGCTGTCTCCAAGACTGATGCTGAGGTTTTCATTCAGCGAGAGCATACCTATGCCCCAAAAGCATACCGCCGCACCAATGTAAGCTTTTATGGACGGATTCTTTTTGAATACCGCCCAGGTTAAAAATGGGACTATGACCACATAGGCACTTGCTAAAAAGGACTGTTTACTCGCCGTCGTAAACTGAAGACCATAGATTTGCAGCACGTATCCCATTGAAAGCATGACGCCAGCGATCAGACCGCCTTTCATGTCTTTCAGTTTCGTTGAAAACAGTTTCTTATGGATGACTATGGCCATAAGCACAAAGGCAAATAAAAATCTAAATCCCATAAGATAAAAAGGGCTCATAAATTCCAGTGCGTATTTCCCTGCAGGGAACGTCGAACCCCACATCAGCGCCGTGGTCATAAGGCCAAGTCCGGCAAGCAGCCGTGTCTTTTTTGGGTATTCTGCCAGTTGTTCAGCGTCGTCCCTTCCGACCGCTTCACGACCCGGATTGTTCAAAGCCGACTCATTTTGATTCTCTCTTCCAGCCATGGATTCCATCCCCTTAATAGCATAAATAATCGTAATTTCTCAATTCATGATCTCGATTCATTATAGCAAACCTCAATTTGTACTTTTTACAATGATTCGCATTAAATTTTGTATAATTCACTACTCGTTTCGAAACATTGAGTTATAATTTTGATAGAGGTGAGATTCATGTCTATCACGGTTCTGGAAGCCACTAAGCTGAGTACCTTTAAAAACTTCAAACTCATTGTGGGCCATTCCGGCCTCGATCGTCCGGTTGAGAAAATTGGAATTCTGGATTATGAGTTTATTTCGAATATCCACGGACAATTTATTCCCGGTGAATTTGTCATCAGCAGCTTGTTGTTTGCAAAAGATCATCCTGAACGGATCCTTTCCGCAGTCACCAGTCTGATTGAGGACGGTGTCAGCGGTTTAGCCATTAAAAATATCTATTACAATACGCTTCCCCGGGAGGTCCTGGCGTATGCCAGTGAACACAGCTTTCCCATCTTCATTTTTGATAATACAGTCTACTTTGAAGACATCATTACGGAGCTGACGGATAAACTCAGATCCGTTGACAACGAAGCTTTGCTCGAAGCCAAAGTGGATGCGTTAGTGCGTCTTAGTCTCAACAAAGCCACGGTCAGAGAGATTGCGCTCGAAATTAACACCAGCTTTAGAGAGCATTTTTTTGTTCTCTATCTCCGCGAAAAGAAGCTCTTTAATCCCCAAGGCTCCATAAAGCTCTTGGATGAGATCAAAAAGCAGCGCAGCCTGGAGCTTCAAAACAGCGTCATGAGGTATCGTCAAGGACTTCTCCTGATTTTTACTTTTGACCAATCCCTGGAGGAAACCAAATTAAAATCCACATCTCTGCAAGTTTTTTCGAAACTCGGAATCCCGTCAGACCAATACGAGGCTGGCATAAGCGGTGCCCACGCCGACCTCAGTGATTTGGGGAGAGCCATTAATGAAAGCTTGTACGCGCAAAAGACCAGTGCTCTCATCAATGAAAGGATCTGTGCCTTCAGTGATATTGGCCTTTACAGCATTCTGATGCCTTATCACCAGGAGCTTTGGATGCGTCAATTTTATGACCGGATTCTTAAACCCATCAAGGACTATGACGAAAGATACAATACTCAGCTCTTTGATACAGCTCAAGCCTTTGTTCAGCAGGACGGAAAAATCGCGGAAACGGCAGAAGCCCTATTTATGCATAGCAATACCATTCGTTATCGCATAGGAAAAATTAAGAGTCTCCTGCATATGGAGGCGGCGGAAGGCAGTTTCTATGAACAGCTTTCTGTAGCTGTTAAACTCGACCGAATCTACTCCCTCTAATCTGCTTGAGTCTATTCCACCCTAATCCGAAAGGGGCTCCCACAACATGATAGACATTTCGTTCTTTCAAGTTAAAAAAACGTATTATCAGAAACCCATCCTTGAATCCGTTTCCTTCGACGTGCTCTCAGGCTCTAAGATTGGTTTGATTGGCCGCAACGGCGCAGGAAAAACGACACTTTTCAAACTCATGATGAATGATGAGCTCCCGGACGCAGGTCAAGTGACGCTTCGCAAAGGTCTGCGCCTCGGATTTCTCGAACAATTGCCAGACCATAGACCGGGACAAACCGTCAAAAACTTATTGGACGAAGGCTTCTCGGAACTTCATGCGCTGAGAGCGACGCTCTCTGAACTTGAGCTCAGAATGTCCGAGGATCCTCAGAACACATCATTGCTTAAAAGCTACGGAGAAAAACTGACGCTTTTCGAAGCACTGGGCGGTTATACGACCGAAGTCAAACTGAATGAGATCTGCCAGGCATTGAAGCTGGTCCCGCTGCTCGATCAGCCTTTTGAGTCACTTTCCGGCGGCGAAAAGACCAGAACCCTATTTGGACGCTTACTCCTCAAGGCGCCGGACGTCCTGCTTCTCGATGAACCTACCAACCACCTGGACAGCGATATGCTGGAGTGGCTCGAGCGGTATCTGAACCTTTACGACGGCACTGTCATCATGATCTCTCATGACCGCTATTTTCTGGATCTGGTCGCCCAGTCCATCCTGGAGCTTGATCAGGGCTATGTACGCCACTATGAAGGCAACTATTCCTGGTATGCCATTGAGAAGGAAAAGCAAAATGAGCTTCAGCTTCAGCAGTATCTGCTCCAGCAAAAGAAAGTTAAAGCCATTGAAGCGGCTATTAAGCGTTTTGAATTGTGGGGCACTATGGGCGACAACGAAAAATTCTTCAAGAAAGCCAACCAGTTCAAAGCGCGCCTAGATAAAATGGATAAAGTCCTGCCTCCGGATCACGGCCAGCTGAACTATAAGCTGAGCCTGGACAGTACCTCCAAGTCATCAAAGCAGCTGATCACACTTGAGAATCTGAAGCTGGGATACCCTGGCATGACCTTGCTTGAGCATGGCCATTTAAGTCTTTTTCGGGGCGAGCGCCTTTGCCTGATCGGTAAAAACGGTGCAGGGAAAACGACGCTCTTCAAAGCGATACTGGGACAATGCGAGCCCCTTGACGGTTTGGTCAGGGTTGGGGCATCTGCGACCATCGGCTATATCCCTCAAGATATTGAGTTTGAGAATGCGGACCTCAGTCTGCACGATTGGTGTATTCAAACGCTTTCTCTCAGCGGCGGTGAGGCCAGAAATCTGCTGGCCCACTACGGGTTCCGGGATCAGGAGGTTTTCAGGCGGCTTTCGACACTTTCCGGGGGTGAGCGCAGCCGGCTGAAGCTCATTCAGATTTCGAAATCCCAGTCGACACTGCTGCTCCTCGACGAACCGACCAATCACATGGATATCCCATCAAGAGAACAGCTTGAAGCCATGTTGTCGGATTTTAAAGGGACTTTGCTGATGATCTCCCATGACCGCTACCTGATTGAAATGATTGCTACCGGTATGGTCTGGCTGCACGATCAGACGCTGGAGCGGATTGACGGTGGCTATGAGGATTATTTAACCGCCAGGTCGCAGGTTGAGCAGCTCGCGGCGAACACCGTGCCTGATAAAAGCGGTGGCGCTTCTGAGAAAAACACTGGGGTCTCGAACCAATATCGAAAGGAACGTCCAAAGACCTACCAAAAAGAGAAGCTGCGGCTGCAACAGGTTGAAGCTGAAATTGTGTCGACCGAAGACCGGCTAACCCTTATAGAGGAGGCCCTGAAGGCGCATGCAAGTGACTTCGAAAAGCTGACGGCACTCAGTTCAGAGCTGGCAGCACTTAAGGAGCACCATCATGCATTGCTGGAGGAATGGACCGAGCTTGCGGACATTATAGAAGCTGCTCCTAAGGCTTGAAATAGGACATTTCGCTGAAGCATGTTATAATAAGATAACAAATTAACGGAAATGAGGTTCCCAGCATGACGCAGTTTAAAGATCTTGGCATTGAAGCCCCCATTCTGACCGCTATAGATGAGATGGGCTTTGAGACCCCTACCGAAGTTCAAATTAAGGCAGTCCCGAAAATTCTCAATAATGAGGATTTGATTATCATTTCAAAAACCGGCAGCGGCAAAACCGCTGCTTTTGGCATGCCTATTTTACAGTTGACGACGCCTGACATAGGCGCCACACAAGCGCTGATTCTCACACCTACCCGGGAGCTGGCCATCCAGGTGGACCATGACATCATGCAAATGGCCAAGCATCTCAGCCATAAGACAACCGCCATCTACGGCCAGCATAACATCAATGTTGAGATCAAGGCCCTCAGCAAGTTTCCGGAGATTGTCACTGGTACGCCTGGCCGGGTCTACGATCACATTCAAAGAGGCCAGCTCAAGCTTGATAAAGTTAAGTTCCTCGTCATTGATGAAGCGGATCGCATGCTGGACATGGGCTTTATTGATCAGGTAGTTCGGATTATCAAAAAACTGCCTAAGGATCGTGTCACGCTGCTCTTCTCAGCGACCATGCCGGAAGAAGTGCGCCGCATGTGCAAGGCTTACATGAAGTCCCCGTCGACTATTGAGATCGAATCCGAGACTAAAACGGTTGATCTGATAGAGCAATCCTACTATCGTGTGGAACGCAATGAAAAGCGCACACAGCTGGACAGGCTTTTAATTATGAACAGACCCGACAGCTGCATGATCTTCTGCAATACACGCCATGCAGTGGACCAGGTTCAAAGCTTTCTTCAGCGTCAAGGCTATGCGTCCATGGCCCTCCACGGTGAAATCCCCCAGAGCAAACGGCAATCCACCATAGAAAAATTCAAGAAGAGCGACTTCCACCTCCTGGTCGCAACGGACGTTGCAGCCCGCGGCATTCACATTGATGATCTCTCTCTGGTCATCAACTATGATGTCCCAGAGGACAAAGACAGCTATGTCCATAGAATCGGCCGGACGGGCAGAGCCGGCAACACAGGTCGCGCCATTTCCCTGGTTACCGGGGAGGATGTGATGACCCTCTATGAAATCGAAGAGCACATCAATGCCATGATCTCCGAGGCGGACCTCCCCACAGACGCTGAAGTGAACGCACAAAAGGATGCGTCAGCGATCTGGAAAAAGACGAAATCGGTGCCATTCTCTCCTCCACAGGATCCAACCGCAAAAGCCAGGAGCAGCCGTCCACCGAGACGCTCCGGCGCTGAGCGGCCGACCCAAGGAAAGACCAGACCTCAGAGCGAGAAAAAGCCAGAGCCTAAAAAGAGCAGACCTGCCGATAGTCGCGAAACCGGCTTCCGCTACGAAACCCGCGAACCAAGCTTTGAGAATCCCAAAAAAGCGACCCACGAGAACGCTCATCCAAAGAAAAAGCCTTACGCCGGTTCCAGCCGCCAAGGCAATCCAAACCAGTATCATCCTCACCATCAAGAACCAAAGGCGAAAGGTGCCAGCCCCGCTGCAGCACCGAGCGCTCCGGTTCCGCAAAAAACACAGACCGCGGCGCCAGTGCCAAAGGAAAAGTCATTACTGGCCAAAATTGCGGGACGTTTGTTTGGTAAGAAATAATCACTAGTTAAAATTGAAGGAAAAGGGACTTGAGTTTATATCCGACCCGGAAAACGCCATCACAGAGGCAGCGATCCATACTCTTTTTGACATTTCTATAAGCCAAACTCTGCCAGAAGATGATAAATTGAAGCCTGGCGCATTCTACCGTCACGATAAGGTCTATATCGTTGGGCAGAATTTAGAGCATACCGGTCTGCCACACGATAAGCTTCATGAATATATGGGTAAACTCGTTTCCTTCATCCAGGCAGAGAGTACCATGAACGATCTGCTAAAAGCTGCTGTTATTAATTTCTACATTGGTTATCTTCACCCGTATTTTGACGGTAATGGACGAATGGCCAGATTGATCCACCTTTGGTATTTAAGGACGAAAGGTTACTCCTCTGCGTTGTTCATCCCGCTTTCCAGTTATATTGAGCGAAGCCGGAGTTCTTACTACAACGCCTATTTGTTAGCGGAGAACAATCTAAAGATCAGCAGGGTAATGGATGTGACGCCATTTCTGATTTACTATATTGAAAATGTTTATAACAAACTCACTGGAACTTCACCACAGAACTTTACAGTTGAAACTTTTCAACGGGCACTTAGTGATGGAAAAATCACTGTAAAAGAAAAAGATCTTTGGTCTTTCGTTCTATCCGCCTATGGCAATAATGAGTTTTCTACGAAACAGCTCGAACGCGACTTTGGAAATGCCGCCTACGCAACAATACGTGGATTTGTATTGAAATTTGAAGAGCTGGGATTGTTGACTGCACAAAAGTATAGCAATAGAGTCAAATACGCAGTGAGAATATAGTGAAGCTCAAGGGTTTCGCGACCACTTGCAGCGCTCATCTGCGGGATGCGCCCTATATAAGAAAAGGAGCCCCATGCTTAGAGAGCAAGTTCTCTAAGCATGGGGCTCCTTTTGCATATGAAATTCTTATCGTTTAGCGCTACTCAATTTGTCCATTCGACCTTGTATGATAACCCAGCTTCCTTGAAATCTTATCTGCCGCGTCTGTGATCAGCTTTGCAAATAAATCCGTATCTTCCGGAAATCTAAACTTCGGTCCTGAAACGGATAGGCAGCCAATGACCTTTTGAGTCGAGTCAAAAATAGGCGCTGCTACACAGCCAACTTCGTAATCCTTTTCACCGACACTTACCGCATAGCCCTGCTGTCTGATCTTTTCAAGTTCCTGTATGAAATCCTCCGGCTCAGCAACCGTATATTCCGTCAGCTTCACGAGTTCCTTAGTCATTTCCACCCAGACGGAACGATCCATAAACGCCAGAATTGACCTTCCTGTTGCACCCGCCCAAATTGGGAATCTCTCGCCAATTCGCACAGTTCGCTTAATTGCCATAGGACTCTCCACCTGCTCAAAGCAAACGCGGTCGTGATAGTCCAGCAAATAGAGGTTGGTCGTCTCTCTCGTCTGGTGCGTAATGTTCTCCATGTGTGGCCGGCTGACACTTCGAATATCCATGCTTTCCTTGGCAATCAGTCCAAGATAATAGAGATCGAATCCCAATTTATAGTGGTTGGTCTTAGGATTCTTGTAGATGAACCCTTCTTCTTCCAACGCCGTGAGCAACCGCAGCGTCGTCGACTTCGCCAGTGAAATTTTTTCGGAGATTTCAGTCAGATTCATCTCCCGCGATTCCCAGGTAAATGCTTTTAAAATTGATAAGGCTCTGGAAAGCGTTCTGACCGAACTTTCGCTTTTTACTGTTTTCATTTGCCCACCCCATGTTTAATTGCGCTGCCCAAGGTACAAGCTGCGGTCAAAATCCGTCACAGTGACGTTTCAGCCCTATCATACCACAGGATGGCACACCTTTGCCATTTTTAAAATCAGAAGACCCAAAAAATTCAAAATTGTAGCTGATAGTTACTAAACCCACCACCAACTCCAACCATTACCACATCCGAATAGCGCTCTGCACCAATAATGAAGCCCCCGCAACCGCAATCCAGCAGCAAATCCCCAGGAGCACAGGCTTAAGCCCTTGAGTCAGGAGCTTCTTGATCTTCGTATTAAGTCCAATGGCCGCCATAGCCATCACGATCAGAAATTTCCCCAAGGTTACCAAAGCCACAGAGAGCTCTCCAAGATCAAAAACCGTATTCACTACAGCCGCTGCCAAAAACCCAATGACAAACCACGGAAACACTTTAACAAAGTTGAAATTTTCGGTATCAGAAAGTTCATTTCTCACCTCACCCTTATCAGCCAAAAGAGATTTCTTTCGGGCAGTGTAAATGGCAAGAACCAAAGTGATGGGCACAATCATCAAAGTACGGGTCAACTTAACAATTGTAGCAAACGCCAAGGCTGTATCATTGCCAGCCGCGCTGCTCCAAGCCGTACCCGCCGCAACGACAGATGACGTGTCGTTGATGGCAGTGCCTGCCCACATGCCAAATCCCATATCGCTGAGACCCAACAGTCGCCCGAAAGTTGGGAAAATGAAGACTGCTAAAACGTTAAACAGAAATATGGTTGAGATCGCATGAGCTACCTCTTCGTCGCTTGCCTCGATCACCGGTGCCGTCGCTGCAATCGCAGAGCCTCCGCAGATGGACGTTCCAACGCCAATCAGTGTAGTTACTTTGCCGTCCAGACTCAAGGTTTTTCCCACAAAATAGGCCGTCACAAAGGACGCTGACAAGGTCACCAGAATCACCATTATGGACTGGCTGCCGACCTTGAAGACATGGAATAAATTCATTCCGAAGCCCAGCAGAATAATCGACAGCTGCAGCAGCTTCTTGGAGGTCATTTTAATGCCTTTTTCAAAACCTGCTGACTTCCAATTCAGTCCAGTCAGTTGAGGAAAAAAAAGCGACAGCATCATCCCTGCAAGGATTCCAAATACCGGGCTCCCCACCACCGGAACCGCCTTGCCAAGGAACCATGCCGGCATGGCAATGATGAAGCACAACAGAACTCCAGGCGAGATTTCTCTAAGAATTTTCACAAAGCGACACCCTTTCGCAAAGAAACTCGGTGTCAGACACCGAGTTTCACTTTTCTAAATCTTCTTCACATACTCTGACTTGAGATTCATTGCACCAAAGCCATCAATTTTGCAATCGATGTTATGATCACCCTCCACTAAGCGGATGTTCTTGACTTTAGTGCCCATCTTGAGTACGGACGAGCTGCCTTTCACCTTCAGATCCTTGATAACAGAGACAGTATCGCCATCAGTTAACAAATTGCCATTTGCGTCCCGCACTTCGAGAGCCTCAATGACTTCCTCGGCAGCTGAGGCGTTCATGCTCCATTCGTGGCCACATTCCGGACACACGTACATTTGATCACTTTCGTAAGTATATTCTGAACTGCATTTTGGACAGTTTGGCATAGCCATGGTGCTGACACTTCCTTTCCAGGGGGTTAAAAGGCTAGTCAATAGCCGTCACAAAGTTTATCACCTCATGCGCCTTAGTGTCAAGACCAACCCTGAATCTCAGTCCCCATCCCACTCCCAAAGCAATTAAATCATCTCAGGCTCTGCTAAAGTATAAACTTTAATGTCTTTCTGACTCCGACCCTTCCTCTTGCGGTTCTGCCTCCACTGCCACAGGCACCTTCTGCTTACCCGCCGCCACTAAAACACGATCTAGTATCACGCCGCCGCTGAGCAGCACAACCAGAACGCCTGTCACAATCATAATCCATTCAATCGCGATCCTGTCAGAGACCGGTCCAAAAAACATCATGCCCAGAGGCATCATAGCGCTGGACAGCATGCTCATGACGCCAAAGACTCTCCCCATATAATTTTCGTCAACCGTTTCCTGGATCAAGACCATAGACGGGGTATTATACGCGGGGATTGAAATGCCTATCAGCGCGAGAAACAGCGCATACCCCCAAAAGGTCGGCACCACACCTAAGGCAAGCGTCCCAACCCCAATGACGCCGCCGGACAGAGCAACTGTATGAATTCTGTTCTTCATGCCGCCCCAGACCGCCATGATTCCGCCGCCTGCGAGCATGCCCACGAAGAACACCACCTCAATGACCGTGAGATGCCAGTAGGTGCCGCTAAAAGTCCTCGTGACCTGCAGAGGTGTCAAAAAAGCTGAAGGCGCGATCAGAAACATTATGATGCCGTAAAACACGAAAAAGTGAAGGATGAATCTGTGCTGGCGAATATACGAAAACCCCAGCTTCAAATCCTCAAAATATCCAGAGTCTTGTTGCTGCAGCGCTTTTTCGTGGGGCTTCACGTGGAGAAAGAGCACGAGGATCGCAACGGCAACACCCGCCGTTATAATATCAATAAAGAGAAGATTCTGCAGACTGGTCATACTCATGAGTGCGCCGCTCGCCACCGGCGCGACCAGCATTAATCCCGACTGCAAGCTGTAGTTGATGCCGTTGACCCTTGTCAGCTTCTCCTGGGGCACCAGCTGAGGCAGCAGCGCGTTAATTGCCGGCGTCTGAATCCCGCTCCCCACTGAACGTACAGCGGACAGGACAAACATGAGCCACAGCGCCTCAAACCCAGCCATAAGGAAAAGGGCCAGCACCAGCGTGGCAGCCGCAATTCCTATGTCCGACAGGATGATCAGCTTCTTTCGATCATACCGGTCCGCCCAAACGCCTGCAAAGGGCGACAATATAAAGGCCGGCAAAAATCCGCTGATGGCAGAGATAGTTACCATCAAGCCCGACTTGGTCTCCAGGGTGATGTACCACAAAATCGCGTATTGCACCAATGACGAACCGAACAACGTAAACATCTGGCTGGTCAAAAAGACGGCTGTCTCCCGGATCCACGCCCTTGGACTGTCGCTATGCGTTGACATGATTATTATCCTTTCTGGAAGTGTCTGATGCAATTTCAGTTTGCGCTCGAGCGGACGCAAAAATCAATGCTCATTAAAACCACAGCGCTGCAGGAGCTTTACGTACGCTTCAGTCCTCAAGCATTATCCCCGTCCCCGCACACCTCAATAAACGCCTTAAACAAAAGTCTCGACGCCTGATCCGCGTCAAACATCATTTCAGGGTGCCACTGTACCCCAGTTACGAACCGTTCACCCGGCAGCTCCAGCCCTTCCACCATGCCGTCCGCCGCCAAGGCCACGGCTTCAAGACCTCTGCCGATGGTCTTGACCGCCTGATGATGAAAACTGTTCGTCCAAATAGATTCTGCCTTCACCGCACGGCTGAGCCAGCTGCCTTCTGATAGTCTAACCTCATGAACAGGTGCCTGCTTTGGATAATTACTGAGGGCGTGACGATCCCCCTGCCACTCCGTGCCGAGATCCTGATAGAGGCTGCCGCCCATTGCGACATTAATCAGCTGTAGTCCCCTGCATATGCCCAACACAGGAATGGCGGCTTCTTCCAATACCCGCCTGAATAGCCCCATTTCGTGGTCGTCCCGTTCTGGCATCACATCGCCAAGACCCTTTCGCGGGGCCTCGTTATACAGCAGTGGATTGACATCCGATCCTCCGGTAAAAATTATACCGTTAAGCCGTGTCACCATCGGCCAAAGTACTTCTGTTGTTCCAGCGAGCGGCAAAATCACCGGGCATCCCCCAGCCGCCTCCACAGCGCGGACATAATCTGTCGCAAGAAGCTGCCATGTTTGCCCCGGCGAACCCAATCCGGTGACCAGCCCCGGCGCATCACTCCGGGAAAAATTACTGCATATACCAATAATAGGTTTCACGCGTCATCCAACCTTTGCCGTTGATTTATCTGCTGACGAGCATCTGCGAATCTCTCAGAAAACATTCTTTTCTATACCCCAGCCAGCTCACAACACGCATGAAACTCTGCATGTGGACTCCCCAATTAATTAGGAAAAACAATTTGACCAGCGGATCCATGCCTGACTGAGTATAATTCTTTGCGACTGCGGATATTTGTTCATTATGGTCTCGAATGTTGTCGAATAATTTGTTGCACTTAAAATTTTTTTGCAATAGAATATTACTATCTGTAATCATTGTCACTTTGTACCAATAAACGACCCGTTGCCGACTTCCTTCGACCGGACCATCCGCCCTACGCGGTTTGTCCCATCCTGAGAAACCGGAGTTGAAGCTATGCTTTCGAATAAAATTGATTGGCTGAAAAATCGCATTTGTGAAATTGAAGCGCGCAGCGAAGAAATGATCGCGGCGCGAAAAAATCTAAATCCCATCAAAGAAACTCTGAGTATTATTCTTAAATATTTAGGGATTGGCATAATCTGGATCTTGTTCTCAGATCATATTCTTTCCCTTGTCATAAAGGACCCAGAACAGCTTAAAGATTTTCAACTTTATAAAGGGTGGCTCTACGTCATAGTGTCAGGCGGTGTCTTCTACGCAATAATTCTTAAGAGAATAAAACTGTTTTCAAACGCAATCACCCATATTTATGATGAAACGAAACTCCTGACCGCCTACGACCAGCAGCTTGAGGAAATCACCACCATTCTTGAGCGGCAGCACGAGATCCTGGCGCATCAAAAAACCGCTCTTGAAAACAGCGACCAGAGGTATCAGCTCACCTTGGAAGGCTCAAATGACGCCTTGTGGGAATGGGATCTCGAAACCAATCACTATCATTCCTCGATTCTCTCGAAACCGCAATATCATTTGTCTGAGCAGCCGCTTTCCAACAACGTTGACGACTGGATTGCGCTGCTGCATCCAGAGGATCGCGACACAACTCAAAATGCGCTTCAGAATTTCATCATAAGCACCAATAACTTATATGAGAATACATACCGCGTCTGTTCAGATGCCGGCGAAACCAGATGGATCCACAGCCGTGCGGTCGCTTTCAGGGATGAAACGGGAAAGGCAAAAAAGATTGCCGGGTCACACACGGACATCACAGAAAGTGTACTGATGAGCGATGCCATGCATCAGGAAAAGGAATTGCTGGAGAGTATTTTACTCCGAGCGCCGGTCATGGTCCTGATGACAGATCCAAACGGAAGCATTGTCCGCTTCAATCCTATGGCTGCGCTCATCACGGGTTATTCTGAGGAGGAAGCCATCGGCCGCCATGTCCTGGAGCTCCTCAGCCCCACTGAAGATCTCGAAAAAAATGCCGTTCTCATGAAAAACATCCTAAGCGGAGCGCAAACCGAGCATATCGATGTCACCATAGTGTGCAAAAACGGCAGAAGAGCTGAGATACTATGGTACAGCAGCTTGATCAGGGATCAGCAAAGCGAGCTGAAATACCTGCTCAGCGTTGGTGTAGATGATACGGAAAATCGAATCATGCTGGATCAGCTTCATGAGATGGCTTATCACGATACGCTCACTCGACTCCCCAATCGCAGCTACTTCAGGCTTCAGGTCCAGCAGCATCTGGATGACGCCGTGAATCAGCACAAACAAATTGCCATAGTCTACATGGATTTGGTGGACTTCAAGCATATCAACGACAGCGTGGGGGTAGAAGCAGGTGATCAGCTGCTTCAGCTCTTTGCTGACAAGCTCAGGGGCATGTTTCATGAGCCTGAGCTTATCTCGCGCATAGGCGGAGATGAATTCGCCGTCATGCTGGTGTCCGAGGATGACACTGCGGTTATGGCAGAAAGAATGCGTCAGGCTGCCGAGCAGTTGAAATTCAAATGGACCTATCACGAACAGGAATTTTTTGTTTCTGTCACCATGGGCATGGCGATCTATCCGACCCACGGCTGCGACCTGAACATCCTGGAAATCAATGCCGATACCGCTTTGTTCCACGCCAAAGAGCACGCCCGAGGCAAATGCGTCCTCTTCAGGGATGAGATGCGCGACAAAATTCTGAACACTATTCACACGAGCAGCCTTCTGAGAACTGCGCTGGATCAGAATCAGTTTTCGCTGGTCTATCAGCCCATTATCGAACTGAGCACTATGACGGTTTCAGGTGTAGAGGCTCTCATCCGGCTGAATGACTCTGAAGGCCGCCCTGTTTCCCCTATGAGTTTTATTCCTTTTGCCGAACAGCATGGCTACATAAACAGCATCAGCGATTGGGTCATTCAAACCGCCGCTAAGCAAAAGTACGACTGGGGGCGTCTTGGCTTGAGTGCACTCACCATGTCCATCAACCTCTCAGGAAAATGTCTGACCCACAACCAGATCATAGAGACTCTGGAACACTACATGAAGGTTTACCATATCAAGCCGGAGGAATTTGATCTGGAGATCACAGAAACTGCGATTATTGAGGATATGGACAAAAGTCTAAAAATTTTGGATCAGTTAAAGGAGATTGGATTTTCCATAGCTCTTGACGACTTTGGTTCCGGTTACTCCTCATTAACTTATTTAAACAAACTCCCCATTGATACGGTGAAAATTGACCGGGAGTTTATCAGTCAGATTTCAGAGGCAGCAGATGAACTTCATTTGCTCAGCGCAATCATTGACCTCTCACACCGCCTTGGGCTCAGGGTTCTGGCGGAAGGCGTCGAAACAGAGTCGCAGCTTCAGTTTCTGATACGACATGGCTGCGATCTGGCTCAGGGCTATTATTTCTGCAGGCCATTGCCTGCGACTGAGGCTGAACGTTTTATAACTTCCCAAAATAAGCTCTCGGAAATGGATGTCTTCATAGAAAATACACAATAATCCTGTTTCCTATTTGACGAAGTCGCTGTAAGAATCAAATCCTGAAAGGGAGACCTTCACCTATGATCAAATCCAATCCTTTCATTCGACGATTCAAAGTATGGACATGGATGCTGCTTGCTCTGATTGTCCTGATCACTTACGTCACCTTGTTTCTGCCTTATAGGTCAGCGCTGGAAAGAATGACACTTGAGAATTATGTTCTGATCTCCAAGGCGTCAATAAGCACAGTTGATCAATTCATATTGCGAAGTCATGACAACGCCAGCAATTTTTCCCATGCTTTGATTGAGCACACACCTCTTGATGACTATTTGAGTGGGGCGCTGACCTTGGACGAGCTCAAGAAGATCAGTGCCGATGGTTTCTTATACGAAGCCTCTAAACAGCCTCATTTAATCGCCGGTGCCAGGCTGCTGTTTGGGAGTGTGAACGCGACCATCGGCAGCGAATATCTTCCTGCCCTTTTAAGTCAAAGAAACGACTACAATTCAAACCATGTTCAGACGGTTTTTTTGACAGGTCGTGAAACGCCAGGGCTGTTTGTAGCGGTGCCGCTTATGACGAACGGGATGATTTACGGCTATGATTTGATTCTGTACGATCTCGCCGCTTTAGCCGAACCGCTGAACCGAAATAATATGACACTGTCTTTTGTCGACCTGACACAGCAAAATTTCCTGTTTGACGCCGGGGCCAAGCTGAAGGAGGCTGGCGGCGTCACGCTTTACGACAATGGCTGGTATACCGGTTTCGTCCTTCCCATTAACGGCACAAACCAGGCGCTGCATGTGTCCACTTCAAACGAGATTCTCTATGACCGCGTTGAAGACATCATTCTGATGAACCTTTTGGGATTTGCATTGGCGGTTGGGGTTGTGCTGTTTCTCAGCAACCGGTTTATTGTCTTCCAGGTTCGGCATCTGATGACGCATGCAGAGAAGTCGAAAGAAAAATACAAAGATATCGCGAACCGGGACCAATTGACAGGTACGTTTTCCAGACGCTATCTAGAGGAATGGAAGGTATCGAATGGCCCGCTCAGCCTGCTTGAGCTGACGCACTTCGTTCTGGCTATGGTGGATGTCAACGACCTCAAGGTGATCAATGACACCTACGGTCATAAAACAGGCGATCTCGCGCTGAAGTATGTGGCTGACACCATGAAGCGGACACTGCGCTCAGAGGATGTGATCATCCGCTACGGCGGTGACGAATTTCTCGTGATCCTGTCCTCTTGCACGTTGGATGAAGCCAATCATATTTTCAGCAGGATCAATCAGGCACTGCAACTGGACCAGCCTTTTGATTTTCAGCTTTCCATCTCTTACGGTACGGAGTACTTGACGAAGGTGGAACTCATGGACGAGGTGATCCACGCAGCGGATGAGAAGATGTATGCGTTGAAAGTGAAGAATAGGGCAGTGTTTGCTTAATTTAAATGAGAAGTACCCGGAAGGAAATTGGCGTCTTATGCCAATTTCCTTTTTTATATAATGCGGCCATTGTCAACGGATCCAAGGTAGTCTGACATAAAATCAAACTCGGTGTCTGACACTCAGTTGAACTCGGTGTCTGACACTCAGTTTAACTCGGTGTCTGACACTCAGTTTAACCCGGTGTCTGACACTCAGTTTAACCCGGTGTCTGACACTCAATTAAATTTGGGGCCAGAGTCCAACATTCCCGTTTTGCCACATGGAACGAGGGTATCCATAAGATGATGTCCTTTTATTGTTCACAGAACGCCACTAAGGCAAGGAGGCAGAAGGATGAAACGATTGGAAACCACCTGCGGCTACTGTGGGTGCGGCTGCGGCATCTACGTCAACGTCGCGGATGATGGCACCCTTCTCGGCATCACGCCAAGCTACAATCACGTGGTAAGTCAGGGCAAGCTGTGCTCTAAAGGCTGGCATGGCTTCGGCTTCGTACGCGATTCCAGACGGCTGGTCAATCCCCTCGTAAGAAATGAAGACGGCAGCTTCCGCGAAACCACTTGGGAGGATGCCTATGACAGAGTCGTTGCAGGCTTCAAAGCCGCCATGACCGGCGAGGACAATACGGAGTCCATTGGTATGCTTTCCTCTGCCCGGTGCACCAACGAGGAGAATTTCCTCATGGCCAAGTTCGCCAGAAAAGCCCTGCGGACCAGCAGCATTGACCACTGCGCCCGCCTCTGACACAGCCCAACGGTAGCCAGTCTGGCTATCTCCTTTGGCAGCGGCGCTATGACCAACACCATTGAGGAAATCGGGGACGCGGACTTGATCTTCGTCATAGGCTCCAACACCACGGAGCAGCACCCCCTCGTGGCCACACGCATTTTCGAAGCCCTCGACAAAGGCGCCAAGCTCTACGTCGCGGATCCAAGGCGCATCCGGCTCACGGACTTCGCCCACGGCTATGCGCCTATCGAGCCCGGCACCAACCTGGCCATGATCAATGCCATGATTCACGTCATCATCGAAGAAGGACTTCAGGATCAAAAATTTATAGATGAACGCACCAACAGCTACGACATCATGAAAGCGTCTGTGGCGGACTGCACGCCGGAATGGGCAGAGCCCATCACCAAGGTACCGGCTGAGACGATCCGCGACTTCGCCCGCACCTACGCTACCAGCGACAAGGCCATGATCCTCTATACTATGGGGGTAACCCAGCACGTGACGGCTACCCGCAGCATCTGCGCCCTCGCCAACCTGGCCATGCTGACCGGCCACGTAGGCCGTCCGTCCACCGGCATCAACCCTCTCAGGGGACAAAACAACGTCCAGGGCTCCGGCGACATGGCGACGCTGCCGGATTACCTCCCTGGCTACCAGCGTCCGGAATGGCCGACCACCTGGGAACGCTTTTCCAAAGCCTGGGGCGACTTTTCCTGTCTGCGCGGCAAAGTCATGTCGGAGATGTTCGACCTGATCGACGAGGGCAAGATGAAAGCCATGTACATAGTGGGTGAGAATCCGGTTTTATCCGATCCGGATCAGAACCACACCATCCACGCCCTCAAGAAACTGCCTTTCCTGGTGGTTCAAGACCTCTTCCTGACGGAAACCGCCGAATACGCGGACATCGTACTGCCGGCCTCCAGCTGGCTGGAAAAGGACGGCACCTACACCAACACCGAACGCCGGGTCCAGCTCATCCGCAAAGTCATTGAGCCCGTAGGCAACTCCAAGCCCGACTGGATCATCCTCAACGAACTCATGCAGCGCATGGGCCTGGACGTCGACTATAAATCCACTTCCGAAATCATGGACGAAATCAACCTCCTCGTCCCAACCTATGCCGGCATCACCCACGAGCGCATCCAGGAGGTCGGCATCCAGTGGCCGTGTCCGGACAAAAATCATCCGGGTACCCCAATCCTCCACGTTGGCCAGTTCAGGCGACAAGGCGGAAAAGGCCTCTTCACCATCAACAACTTTGAGCGCGAGGGCGAGCGCACCAGCGAAGAATTCCCGTTCATAATGACCACCGGCCGCGTCACCCATCAGTATCACACCGGCACCATGACCCGCAAGGTCTGGACCCTGCACAGGGAATACCCTCACGGCTTCGTGGAGATCAACGTCAAGGACGCCGAAGCACTGGGCATCAAGGAGCACCAGATGGTCCGCGTCACCTCCGCCCGTGGAAGCATCACCGCCATGGCCGCGATCACCGACCGCATCAACGAAAAGACCATATTCATGCCGTTCCACTTTGCCGAATCCCCTGTCAACCGACTGACCGGCCAGCATCTGGATCCGCTGATCAAGATCCCCGAGCTCAAGGTCACAGCCGTCAGAATCGAGGTGGAAAAATGAAGACCCCGCTGCTCTATCAACTGGAAAAATCAAAGCTCGACCTCGTCCTGGGCCGCTGGAATCAAACCATCCCGGTTTACGTCCCTTCCGGCAAGGGCAAAGACATTTCCCTTTTGCCGATGGTCGACTTCCCCCGCACCGAAGCCTACATCAACCTCACCCTGCCCGTCAAAGAGATGATGTTCGAGCAGAAGGAAGCCCTGTTCCGCTGGGATCGGGACGCTGGCGGCGTGAAAGTGGAGAATCTCTCAAATCAGCACGCCGGCGAAAGAATCCTGTATGGCGTCCGGGCGTGCGATACCTACGG
Source organism: Acidaminobacter sp. (assembly GCF_030247605.1). GTDB lineage: Bacteria > Bacillota > Clostridia > Peptostreptococcales > Acidaminobacteraceae > Acidaminobacter. The sequence continues at coordinate 75,950 of NZ_JAOTSB010000013.1, forward strand.
CGTCGGGTATACCGACCACTTCTATTTGAAGGAGTTTGAGGATACCAACTATGCCTCACGACGCGACAAGGTTTTTATAGTCGCTGTGAACTGCTTGAAGGCCGGCCCGCACTGCTTCTGTACGTCGGTGGGGACGGGGGTTTTCTCGACTACGGGTCACGACCTTGCTTTGACAGAGCTGGAGGGCTTCTACTTGGTGGAGTCTGCCACAGCAAAAGGACAGCAGCTGATCGAAGCCGCGGCGGACTTTTTCGTGCCGGTATCTGATGAGTTTGCCGGGGACGTCTCCCCCGGAACCCTCCTGGCCATGAAGGAACAGCTCAGGCAGAAAGTAGCAGACAGCTTCCCGCTGAAGATGGATCTGACCAACCTCCACGAGGATATGGCGAGGACCTTCAACGCGGACTTCTGGCTGGACGAGGCCAATGCCTGCATAGGCTGTACCGGTTGCACCAACGTCTGCCCGACCTGCACCTGCTTCAACGTCGTAGAGGAGAACCGGGACAAGGATCACGGCATGCGCGTCCGCTATTGGGATTCCTGCCAGAGCGACCACTTTACCCGCAACGCGGAGTTCCACAATCCGCGCAATGCTTTGTCCAGAACCCGGTACAGGGTCTATGACAAGCTGAAGTATATCGAGGAGCGCTTCGGTTACAAGGGCTGCTCAGGCTGTGGCCGATGCACAGATGTCTGCCCTACCTACATCAGCATCATAGACATTATCCACTCGATCCAGAAAGAAGCGAAGGAAAATCCGGAGCCCCCTGCAATTCATCAGATCACAGCCATGCGCCACGAGATCTTCGACCGCGAAATCAACGTGCGAAACGGTCTCTTCACGCCGGATGTGGCGACCATCACGAAGATCGAGCTGGAGACCCCCGAGATCAAGCGGATCTATGTCAAATATGACGATCCGGCGCTGCACAAGAACTTTAAGCTGAATGGCCAGTTCTTCCAAATTACCGTCTTTGGCGAGGGCGAGGTACCAATCTCCATCCCGTTCGGCCCTGAGGAAAGCGACGAGTTCGACTTCTGCTTCAAGAATGTGGGTACTGTCTCCAACATCCTTTACAATTTGAAGGTAGGCGACAAAGTTGGACTACGGGGTCCTTACGGCAGACCATTCCCGTACGAGCCTCTCAAAGGGCGCAACCTGGTCTTTATAGGATCCGGTGTAGCCATGGCGCCGCTCAGAACCATTCTGGTCCAGGTCGTGGACAACCTGCAGGACTTTGGAAAGGTGGTCATCATGGCCAGCGCGCTGCAATACGACAAGGTCATCTACAAGGATGAGCTGAAGCTCTGGTCAGAGCTCGAGGGTGTCGAAGTCCACTATGCTCTCAAGGATCCAACGGATCAGGTCAAGGCTCACCAAGGCTACATCAACGACTTGCTGCCGGACTTGGATCTGGACTGGAGCAACACCACGGCGCTGGTCTGCGCGTCGCCAAAGCGGATTAAGGAAGTCTCCAAGGACCTCCTCGCCCTGGGCATTAAACCGACGGACATCCTGACCACCCTTGAAACCCACATGCGCTGCGGCGCAGGCAAGTGCGGCCACTGTAAAGTAGGCAGCCACTACATGTGCGTCGACGGTCCGGTCTTCACCTATGAAGAGATGATGGCGCTGCCGCCGGAATATTAGGATCAAGTCAAGTCAAATCAAGGACATGGAAAACCCGCCCGAAGCTTGCGCTTGGGGCGGGTTTTTGGTTTAGAAACTCGGTGTCAGACACCGAGTTTCTGACTTATTAATTGCCTTTATTCTTTCCATTGCCTTTATTAGCTGAGTTGCCTGGGGCAGGCGGTGCTTCCATGTCTTCCAATTCATCAATACGATCATTTAAAAAGTCACGGATTTCATCTTCATAGTCGTCAGCGTCAGTTTTTAAGACGCCATTGAACTCAGTGTTAGGACCCATTAATTTAGATACTTCGGAAATTAGGTTGGTGCCCATATATCGGTTGGATATGCCAAGTTCTTTCAGAATTTTGTTAGCGACGGCAGGGGCTGCAGGATAGTTATCCATGTCTTTGTCGTCATTATCACCATTGTCGCCATTTTCATCTTCATCATATATGACTTCTACAGTAATCTCATCTTCAAATTTTAGTACATCGTCACCATCGCCATCTTCATCAGGATTGATCCATGCGAAAACAGTAATCACAAACTCATCTTCCACGGAAAGGTTCCATTCAGCCTCAAAATTGAATTTGTCATTCGACAACATAACATATTCACTTGGCTGATCAATGAGTGTGATATATTGTGGTGCGCCATCCCCATCAATTTCAATTCTCAGGAATTCCAGCACATCCCCTTCATCAGCTTGAACCCAGCCTTTGATGAGCGTGTCATCACTCCAGTTGTCCACAACAATGTCTTTGTTTGGTTTTGTTAACTGTAAATCATAGTCCGTCTCATAATCGAATTTGAATTCTACGGACTTAATGTCATATTCTGTTTGATAGCCAAGATCTTGATCATCCGGTTCAATGCGTGTACTTACCTCAATGTTATAATCGTCGTCATCATTATCTTCAATATTAAAATCATCCGGGCTAACGACAAATTTAAAAGCAAACTTCTCGTCTTCCCATTCGCCAATAACGTCATCGAAATCAGAATCGTCACTTTCAATTTCCAGTTCCACGTCATTGATGGTAAGTTTTATCCATTCAATGATGTCTTCATCATTAGCCATGATATAACCTGTAACAAAGAACTCATCATCTTCATTTAGAAGCTTTAACTCTTCGTCAGGGGTCTCAATAACTACTTTATACTCCCCTTCATCTACATAAGCAAACGCAAACGCTGACATCATCATAATCAGCACGGTCGACAAAAACATCGCAATAAGTCGTTTCAAAATATCACGTCCTTTCAAGCAAAGGGTAACATAACACCGGTGTTCCTTCTTACATTATACCTCAAATACCTTAAAATATTCAAAAACACAAAAAAGTAACACAACTCTCATCTGAGGTTTTATTGCCAAAGTGGGTAAAAAGACACTATATCCTCAAAATTCAGCCATTTCCCTACAAGGAGGTTTCAATTATGTTTGAAAGGATATTCTTTTTAAACCCGCGTGCAAATCCACGTTTCAATGCATCCAGAATTACGTTGCTTGTGTTTGTGCTGATCACGACCATCGGCATGATCTCTGGGAGCTATGCCGCCGGCCCAACTGCCGGTCAAGAGCTGCGGGCCATGGGGCTGATTGAAGGTAAAACCGGTGGTGACCTGGCGGAAAACGACTATCTGACCCGAACGGAAATGATGGTCATTCTGGCCAGAATGCTGGGCGAATTCAATCAGGCTGCTGCATGGCAGGCGCCTTCCACATTTCTGGATGCCAGGAACCATTGGGGTGAGCCCTATGTGGCTTACGCGCAGTACCGGGAATGGACTTCAGGCATAGGCGGCAATTTATTTGGCTACGAACAGCGCCACACGGTTCAGGAGGCCAGCGTCTTCATGCTGAAGGCCCTCGGCTATACGACCCCGGAAGACTTCATTTGGGAAACCGCCTTCGACACCGCTCGAGAACTGGGGCTCTTCAATGGTCTGGCCTTGACTCAGGAACAGGACATCCTCAGGGGCGATCTGTTCAGGCTCATGATGAATACCCTCGAAACGCCTGCCAAGGGGCATCCTTACCGGCTCGGAGATCAGCTTGGCGTTACAGTGGCACCTTCCTTTGCAGCAACTATGGCCGCTGCCCGGACGAATACTCCAATGGCCGCCGTCCGAATTGGCGACCGGTGGGGCTACATGACCTCGGATGGGAAGCTTGGGATCCGCTTCCTCTACAGTCAGGCCCAGGATTTTTCCGAGAATCTCGCCGCAGTGGCCCAGAATGGAAAAGTCGGCTTCATTGACAAAGCCGGCACTATGATGATTCCATTCAATTACGAAGACGCAGGAAGCTTTGCCGATGGTCTCGCCCCCGCAAAATACGGCGGCAAATACGGCTTCATCGACAAAAACGCAAATTGGGTCATCGAACCCGCCTACGAGTTTGCCGACCAGTTCTCTGAGGGTCTGGCCCGCGTGGTCGTTGCCGGCAAAATTGGCTATATCGACAAAACCGGGACTATGATCATTCAGCCGTCCTTTACGGCTGCCAACAGCTTTAAAAACGGCATTGCCGCGATCCAGGAGAATGGCCTGATCGGCTATATCAACCGCTCAGGCACCAAGGTGATTGCCCCTAAATATCTCGTCGCCGGCAACGGAGCCGACGGTATGATTCGGTTCAATTCAGGCACTTCCATAGGCTTCATGAATACCAGCGGCGCTGTGATCCTGTCTGCGAATTATCTGTGGGCAGACAACTTTTCAGAAGGGTTGGCCGTCGTCGAGTCAAACGTCAGCAGCGGCTTCGCCTTCCACTATATCAACACCGCGGGTACCCGTGTTTTCAGCCAAAGCTATCAAGACGCCTATCCTTTTGCCGATGGTCTCGCCTTCGTCATGTCCGGCGGCAAATATGGCATCATTGACAAATCCGGCACTATGGTGGTTCAGCCAAAATTCAGCTATGTCGACCAGGAAGGCTTCTCAAACGGCCTCGCCCGGATCCTCTCCAAAGATCAGGTTGGATTTATCAACCGCAGCGGCACCGTGGTCATTGCGGCACAGTTTGATGAAGCACGGCGGTTTGTTAAGTGATGTGAGTCCGTCAAGTGAAAAAAAGGTAAAAAAAGGATGAAACGGTTTTTTGACCGTTTCATCCTTTTTTCGTTGTCTGAAGGTGAAACTGGGTGTCAGACACCCGGTTTCGCCCTCACTTTAAAACTCGGTGTCTGACACCCAGTTTCCTAACTGTACGACGCTCCCCCAGAACCGCGCCTCCAAGTATACATGCGGCGCCCGCGATCTGACCGGGCAGCATGGTTTCACCCAAAAATAAAACCGAAAAGACGACGGCCGACAGTGGCTCCAAATATCCCGAGATCGCCACAGTCTGAACCGGCAGGTGACCAATGGAGGAAAAGTATAGGTAACAGCCCACACCTGTGTTCAGCACGCCAAGAAGCAGTATCGGGATCCAGTCTTCACCTGATACCTGAATCGTTAAGCCCTGCCTGAGTCCCACATAAACCGCGGCTGTCAAAAAACTGATAAACAATTGAACCACAGAATTCTCAAGGCCAGTGATGGGTTTAGCCAGTTTGTTGAAAATGACCAGGACGGCAAGCGTGACGGCGGACATGCCCCCATAAAAGAGACCCAATATGTTTTTACCATCCTGAATCGCCCCGCCATTGACGAGTACAACACCGCACAGAACCACCAAAAAACCTGTTATTTTAGGCCAGGTCAGCTTTTCGTGGAACAAAAGCGGAGAAAGGACCATGACAATGACTGGGCCGCAGTAGTAGGCTAATGACGCAAGGCTGACGCCAATGAGTTTATAGGCTTCATAGAGAAACATCCAGCTTGCCCCCATAGCTATGCCGGACACCGCAATAAAAGCGAATTGCTTTTTGTATTGAAGAAAATTGATTTTTTGTTTCGAGAAAATAAAAATAAATATTAGAAGTGCACTGCCTATCAATGTCCTCAAAAGGACAATTTCATAGCTTGTGAGGGCAATGCGGCTGGCGACGATCCCATTTGAGCCGAACAGGAGCAAAGCAAGAATATATTTTAAATAAGCGGATTTCATGGGATCACCTCCTGATTGGCTAAAAAGCTATTCTTTCACTTTCCCTGTACCTTAAGCCGACTGAACAATACCACACTCAAGCCGCTGCTTACGACTGTCAGCAGCGTGAAAATGATGACCATCCCCACGTCCTGGCCAAAACCGTAAAGGGGTTTCAAAACTTCCCCCAAAGCCACTGAAAGGCACAGGGTCAGCGTCTTGATCAACGCCACACCTGCCAGCAGGGTCCCAATCCTGGTGTTTCTGAAGAGCTGCCATATCACGAAAGCAAACGCCGGAAACACAATGCCTAAATCGAGAACAAACACTCCGTAGACTTCACCCGGCGTTCGGCTAAAAAGGTCATGCTGCATTCTGAGAAGCCACACAGGTATCAAGACCACAAGAATGAACAGCAGAAAGCCCAGGATCAACCGCCTCAGAGGCGTTGAAATTGGAATGACTGCGCCCGAATGCTGTACTAAAGTAATCACACCAGCAATGACGCCATATAAAGTTGACGAAAAAATGGCGAGATAAAGTAAATAAAGTGAAGTATATTGTCCTTGTATAGCGTAGAGTCCATAGCCGTAAAACAAATAAAACGCAAGTCCTGTCATGATCATCAGTGGCTTGATTTTAAGCGGTTTCTGGCGATATCTCAATAATTTAACCGACATGACCGTCAATACAAGAGCAGTTGGCGCAGTGATGAGATCCTGGATCATGGATCCGAATCGGAGAAATGGCGTGATAGTGCCTGAGTCTACAACTTCGAGGTAAACGCGTGAATCAAATAAACTTGCGACGGACACAAATAAGGATAAGAGTCCGCCAATCAACATGAGTGTGCCTGTCCATTTGATGCTTTCTGAGGTCTTGCTGCAATGTACTGATTCATTTTCAGAAACTGCGGGCACGACGAATTCCTCCAAGTAAATAGGTTGTGCATCTGAGATAATCTCGAATGCCATATGGATATTACCCAATCACGCTTTGGCTAAACAGTACAAAGTTGCCTAAGCGGGGGTCAATAGGCCATAGCGGCTGACACCGCCTTCAACATCAGATTGGAACTGGGTGTCAGACACCCAGTTCTCATTATTTAACTGAGCCTAATTTTCACCTCACACTACCAGCCGTGCACCTCGCTCCGCTGCGCTGCGCTTCGGTCGCGGGCTGCGCCCTATATAAACAAAGGCAGCACCGCACTTCAGAGAGCAAGCTCTCTTATTTAACTGAGCCTAATTTTCACCTCACACTACCAGCCGTGCACCTCGCTCCGCTGCGCTGCGCTTCGGTCGCGGGCTGCGCCCTATATAAACAAAGGCAGCACCGCACTTCAGAGAGCAAGCTC
>NZ_JAOTSB010000014.1 GCF_030247605.1 Acidaminobacter sp.
GTGTAATCATCGTTGGTAAACTATTTTTATAAAAATTCCAATCAGATATCTTATAATATAAGATGCTTTTAATTTTGAACCAAAATGAAATAGTTTTACCTTTCTCTGAAAAATCATAACATTCATGCCATAAATGCATTAATCTCTCAGACTTTATTGAATGCCTGTTCTTATTGTCCTCAAAAGGATAGCCTGTTTCATCGCAGTATTGTCTAAAATATTTAATTTCCAGTTCTAACTCTTTCCTCTCCTGACGCAGTTTTGCTTGACGTTCCTGTTTTGTGTATATATCTTTAAGTTCATTTGTTACTAATGATATTCTTGAGCAAAGTTTATTAAGTGTTTCAGAATCAGATACCCAACTTTGCAAGTCGGGATAATGACCTGTTTGATTTTTTAAGAAGTCTGATTTGTTTTCTGAATTTCCTAATTGTGCAACTAGAAAATCCATCCCATATTTTTGTGCTGATAGTTTTTCGAAAATATTATTTGTGGCAGAATTATTATTTGAAACTATTTGAATTGTTTTTCCCCGGACCAACAAATTAGCTATTATATTTAGTATCGTTTGTGTTTTTCCAGTCCCGGGCGGGCCTTGAATTACGCTAATTTGGTTATTTAGAGCGTTACTAACCGCCTCAAATTGACTTGCATTTCCTCCAAATGGAAAAATTAAAAAAGGACTCTTTGAAGCCATTGGCCTCATATTTTTATAATTTAGGTATACAGCAAGCCCAGTATCGTCACCAATAAACTCCAAATTATCATACAGCTTTTTCAGCAAGTATTCACCATTGTCTAAACGCAATTCATTTATTTGAGATAGTTGTCGCAAATACTTTAAGCAGTCCAGAGCTTCTTTTTGGCTGAGACAAGATGTTGTTACTTTCAAATCTGTTCTGTTATAACTCCCTACACGACCATCAATAAATCGAATACGCCAAAATTCAATGGATGGTTCTGAAAATACTTGTATCGAACAAATATCATTCAATTCGCATCCATTATATTCAATTCGAATATTAGCTGGATTCAATGCTTTGGGGTCTCTTAACCGTAATAATGACGAATAATTATATGAGAATTCTTTCCCATTTAAAAATGTAACGTCATATTTCTTTGTTTTTGGATTATAAGTACAAAACTTTACATCGGCAGAGATATCTCGTCCTTTATGCAACAGCATGTTCGAATTAGTGTTCAATTATTATCCCCCACTGCAAGCATTCAAATTTTGTTGCTGCTACTACTCAATCATAAGTGTTAGCAAAACAAAATATTTGTATTGCTTTATCATGATCATAAAGTTAGTTAAATTCTAACGTCGTCAAATTTTAGAATCACATTCTGTAATCTGGAAAACTTCACTAACATTCTAAATTTTTTTCCTCTTCCTCTTCCCCAAACACTACCTCATCAAACCATTCCAGCTCAAGCGACATTTCAAAGAACGCATCCCCTAAACCCCAGTCCTTTGGCGCTAAGGCATCATATAGTTTGCTGATTCTTTCTCTGAATTTATTGTGCAGCTCATCCGTTCCGTTTTCATTGATAAGATCTACAAATTTTGAATAGACTTTAATCAAAGAACTATAAAACTTTCCATCCGGGCCATCCAACATTTCAGTGAACTCGGCCCCACACTCCACATAATTGAGCATTAGATCCAACACGAACTCTTTATTTCCAACGCTTCTATATACCTCAAGCAAATCAATCGCCTTTTTATAAGAAACCGGCTTCATCGGATTGTCCGGAAAAAAGATGTCATAGATTTTATTCTTATTTGACTCAAGCATTTCCAGTTGATACTCCGCACCAATGAATCGGCCGCTCAATGCTTCTTTGACTGTTTTATTGTCTTTATAAAGCTTTGTGATCAGTTCAATCAGTTCCGCCTGATCCAGCTTCTTCAATTCCTTTTTCAATTCATTCACGGTTATTGGTTTCATCATTTCCCCCTACATCACACTCTTATTCGCCCGAACCACGAGACTTGCCGGCATCTCCCGTTCCAGCTCCCACACAAAGCTAATAGGCTTCGAGCCCTCATGTTTGATGTAGTTCGCCTTCCCCAGGTAGATGAACGGCGCAGTCAATCCATGCTCTTTCTTGTATTCCCGCACGAAGAGCAGGATCTTATGACCGTTTTCTCTATGGTGAATGTAGCGCTGCCCCGTCGGGCTCTCCACGCTGGTTGTGCACTGGCTCTGCCAGTGGAACAGCGTGCTGTTAATGGCATAGTCCTCGTACATGGTCGACGGCGAAAAGTCCTTCTCCGACTTGTTCAGGTTGATCAGGAACAGGTCCAGCTTCTGATCCTTCAGGTATTTGACGCCCTCCCTGAATTCCTGGCTCGACTGCTCGTCAAAGGCCCCGAGTCCCGCCATCAGCTGGTCCCGCGAATAGGCGCAGTGCAGGTCCAGTGGACACTCGAAGCCCAGGTCCACGGACGCATCGACGAAATCAATTTTTTCGAGCAGGTGGTCGCAAATTTGGGCGATTTCTTGGGTGAGGTGACCATCGGCGGAGAAAATGGTTTTTAAGGCGTCCTTATAGCCCCCATGCCCGTTTTGGCCCGGGTGCTTCTGGAAGAAAGTGTAGTACAGCATCCCCTCCAGCCTATTCTCGAGTAAGTTGGCCGATGGTTCCCTTTCCCACCCCTTCTCCTCAAGGTACTGCAAGATGAACCGGAGAAAGCGCCTGGAATTCAGATGAAACAGGCTCTTGAAGCGCTTGACGACACTGAGGTAATCAGCGGTCGCCTCAAAGCCCTCAGGGCTCAGAAGAGTATAGAGACTTCGCGGGGTGCTGCCAGTGCCGTAAAAGTCGTAAAGAGTGAGCTTATGATGCTCCAGAAAAGCGGATAAAGTTAAAGGCTGACCGGTGTCGGCCTCGAAGGTCCGGACTTTTTCGCTCAAGAAGCGCGCGTTGAAGGTGACCTGCTTGAGACCGCGCAGGACGTACTCTTTGGCCATTTTTTCAAACTGAAGGTAGCAGCCTCGGGGCAGCTTGAAGACATTCTGTTCGATCTGATGGACCAGGGAATGACGGCTCTTTTCGAAGACCGCCCGGTATTTTTCTTCGAAGCGGGATTGGTAGTTCTTGTGGGCCTGGCCTATGAAGTCCAGGACGGTGAGGTGTTCTTTTCCCGGACTGAGGCGCAGGCCGCGACCGAGCTGCTGAAGGAAGACGGTCAGGCTCTCGGTGGGGCGCAGGAAGAGAACGGTGTTGAGGTCCGGAATGTCGACGCCCTCGTTGTAAAGATCTACGGTGAAGAGGAAGTTGAGGTGACCATCGGCTAAACGCTTTTGGGCACTGTCACGGGAAGACGTGTCGGTATCTGCAAGGACGACCTCCGACTTTAGGCCCCGCTTCTGGAAGTAGGCATTCATGTGCCGGGCGTGGGCCTGGGACGCACAGAAACCAATGGCCTTGACCTCGCTCAGGTCGTTCAGATACTGTTCGACCTTCTGGCAGACGAGGCTGGCCCGGTGATCGTTGGCGGTGTAGACCTTGGTGAGCTCGTTCTCGTCGTAGCGGCCATTCCACTGCATCTGGGAGTAATCGACGTTGTCGGCGACGCCGAAATAGAGAAAGGGCGCCAGGAGCTGGCGGTCGATAGCCTCGGGCAGGCGCAGCTCGGAGGCGACGTAGTGATCGAAATGTTGGAAGGCATCCTTTCCGTCCATGCGCTCCGGTGTGGCGGTGAGACCCAGAAGGATTTTGGGATTATAGTGGGCGAGGAGCTTCTGGTAGGAATTCGCCGCGGCGTGGTGAAATTCGTCAATAATGATGAAGTCATAGAAGTCCGAGGTCGTGTGCGTGTGAAACGCCTTGGCGTTGAAGGTCTGGATGCTCATAAACAGGTGGTCCAGCTGGGTGGGGTCACTGCCGCCGTAGAAAGTCTCACCGAAATTTTGGTCTTTGAGGATGACTCTAAAGGTCCTCAGGCTCTGATCCAGAATTTCCTTTCGGTGGGCAATGAATAGGAGGCGTGGGCGCTTGATGGCTTTGAGCGCTGTGTTTTCTATGCTTCTTGCGAAGCGGGCGTAATCGAAAGCTGAGACTACTGTTTTACCAGTGCCGGTGGCGGCGATCAAAAGGTTTTTGTAACGGCCGTGGACCTCGCGCTCTGCCTGGAGATGGCCAAGCATTTCTCGCTGGAACGGATGGGGTGTAATGTCGAATAGGAGCTCTTTATGTTGAGGCGTCTGCTGGTATTGCTGCAGCGCTGTTTTTATGCGCTTGGTTGAGATTGGGTCTTCCAGGTTGATGGTTTCAAACTCAGGGTCGTTCCAGTAACTTTCGAAGGTCGCCTGGAACTTTTTGATGATCTCGAAGGAGTCGCGCTCAGAGAGTTTGACGTTCCACTCCAAGCCGTTGGTGATGGCAGCTTTTGAGAGATTTGAGGAGCCTATGTAAGCGATTGAGAAACCGGTTTGACGCTCGAAAAGATAAGCTTTGGCATGAAGTCTGGACTGGTCGCTGTTGAAGGACATTTTAACTTCGATCTGAGGGATGTCGCTCAGGAGCTTAAGGGCTTTGTAGTCAGTCGCGCCCATATAGGAAGTGGTGATGAAGCGGACTTTGCGGTCTGGGGTTTGGGAAACGAATTCCTTGAGCTCTTCGATAATCAGCAGCAGGCCGCTCAGCTTGATAAAGGACATTAAAATGTCGATCCTGTCTGAGGTCAGGATCTCTTTTTTTAATTCGCTGACCATACTCGGTTCAATGTTGGCACCGGTGAAAAGTGCGCTTTCGGAAATTGGCGTCACTGGCCTAAGGACTGACTTTTCTTTTTTGAGTGCCCGCGTAGTGTTTATTTTTAAGTAAAGTGAAAGCAGCATTTCGTGCTGTTCACTGATTTTGTAATGTAAAAGGTCATCCTGCTTTGTCACTTGTGAGAGTAGTTCAATAACCTGATTGCAGAGTGACACCTGATGTGCCAGAGCTTCGCTGTCGTCGTTGTCGCTTTCCTTAGTATGCTTAGTTTCACGAACTAAGCGAAGGGCTCGACGGATCACCTGGCCGGTGTATTTTGACAGGATGAGATAAGCCTCTTCCGGGTCTATTTTCTTGGTTTCATTTTGGTATTCCTGAAGCGTTTCGAGCTGGGTCTTCAGCGCTTCAGAGATCACTTCTTCGTAGAGACCTGATACTGGCACCATGGGCTTAGGACACCTCCGATTAACTGCACTTTACATCATTCGAGATTATTTCCAGGAATCCTGCAAGATAATTGGAAAATTTAGTGTCTAATATTGTCGAATGGAAAAAATGGAAGGAAGGCGGGGTCGATTGGCTTTAGCCGCTGACACCGCCTTCTCGTCCATTATCCCATCAAACGCTTTACCACCGGCCAATCCGCTGGCGCCCAGTCCAAGGTGTCGAGCTGACTTGGGGGCAGCCAAACATAATGGTGATGGTCATTGCATTCAATAGTTCTGCTTGGGATCTCGCATTGATAACAATGCATGGTGATCGAAAAATCCGGATAGGTATGATCCACCGTCATGTAAAAGTGGTTTGGCTGAATCGCCAGATCCAGGTTGAGTTCTTCCTTAAGCTCGCGGGACAAAGCGTCCTCCATGGTCTCCCCCGCTTCTGCCTTGCCGCCGGGGAATTCATATTTTAGTGAGATGTAGTCGCGCTCACTCTCTTTGCGCTGCATGCAGAGGATTTCGCCATTGTGAATGAGGATGGCGGCGGTGACGGTCAAGTGCTTCATGGGTGTGGGCTCCTTAAGGTTTATTTTGTGGTGTGGGGGGTGTAGGGTGGGGCGTGACCATCGGCAACAAGATCTCCACCCTTATCAGTTATTTTCCTGTCAAAGTGGCCTTGTACGCGTTAACATCCCGGCAATTTTTTACTCTTAACAATATAATACCTTTATAACATGAAAAAACCAATGTCCTGGTCCTAAAGCATTCGCTTTAAACACAAACAACATTGGTCTTGTTCTAATTTATTTTTTTGCCAAACAGGCCAAGCCATGCCACTGCTCAAAAAAGATCTCTTCCGGCATGAGTTTCACCTGTTCTATGATTGGAATGAAATCCATGTTTCGCAAGATGTCATGTTCAAGATCAATCCCCGGGGCGATTTCAATCAACTCCAAGCCACGCTCGGTCAGGCTAAATACTGCGCGTTCAGTGACATAAAGCACTTCTTGATGCCTTTGTAGTGCATAGTTAGCGCTGAAGGTAATTTGCTCCACGCTCTGGATGAATTTCTTCATTTGGCCTTCTTTCAGGATCTTGAGTGTGCCGTCGCGCACCTCAACTTCCAGTCCTTTAGCTGTGAAGCTGCCGCAAAAGACAATTTTCTTGGCGTTTTGTGTAATGTTGATGAAACCACCACAGCCAGCGACTTTGCTATGAAATTTGCTCACGTTGACGTTGCCGGCGCTGTCCGTCTGGGCGAGCCCCAAAATGGAGAGATCAATGCCGCCACCATCATAAAAATCAAACTGGTAGGGCTGCTCAATGATGGCTTCTGGATTGACAGAATTGGCGAAGTCCAGACCTGATGCTGGAACGCCTCCTATTCCGCCGCCTTCCGTGGTCAGGGTAATCTTGCTGCAGACACCCTGTTCTGCGGCGACCGCTGAAACACCTTCCGGCAGCCCAATCCCCAGATTGACCACCGCGCCTTCTGTCAACTCCATGGCAGCTCTGCGGCTGATGACTTTCTTTTCATCCAGCGGCATGGGCTTGATGGTATGAAGCGGGATCTTGAGATCCCCGCAAAAGGCCGGATTGAAATAGGTGCCCTGGGTCTGAAAGCTGTTTTCAGGCTTCGCGACGCAGATATAATCGACCATGATGCCCGGTACTTTTACCTCTTTTGCATGCATCGTGCCCGCTTTCACAACTTGTTCCACTTGCGCTATGACAATGCCGCCGGAGGCTCTGGCAGCTTGCGCCACAGAAAGCGTTTCAACCAGAACGCCATCTTTTTCAATGGTGAGGTTGCCGTGCTCATCGGCAGAAGTCCCTCTGATAATCGCCACATCCACTTTGGGGGCTTTAAAAAACAACCACTCTTCCTGGTCCAAAGTCACCAGTGTCACTAAATCTTCCTGTTGTCTGGTCAGTGAGTTAATTTTTCCGCCCTCCAGCCGTGGATCAACAAACGTCCCTAGTCCGACCTTCGTGATGACGCCTGGTCTGCGTCCCGCAATTTCCCTTGGCAAGATGGCTAAAACGCCTTGGGGAAAATTATAGCCTTCAATTTTGTTTTCCATGATCAGCTTACCAATCTCGGGTCCGCTGGCACCAAAATGTCCTCCGACAATCCTTTTAACCAGCCCTTCATGGGCAAAATGTGCGATGCCCTTGTCCCTGCTGTTCCCAGTTCCGGTGGAGTGATACAGGATCAGGTCCCTCGGTGTGCCCTGCTTCAGGAAGCTCTGCTCAATTTCAATGGCCACTTCTTCCGCGAAGCCCGCCAGCCCGAACCCACAGGTATAAATTGTAGCACCGCAGGGAATCAATGCCGGGATCTCGTTTGACTTTACGAATGCTATCATCTCATCATAACCTTTCATCCTTTGATAGAAGGCTCTGCCGGCTGAGCAGAGCCTCTCATTTTTTATTTTGGCCGATGGTCTCGTTTCAACACCGTTAACTCACGTTACAGGGTCTTATATAATTCGGTGAGCTTACTAAAGTCGATATTTCAGAATTTTGCACTGATTTCGATCCTACACAATGCCGACCGCCGCCAAAATCAGCGCAGTGATCAATCCGAATAACGGAACGACACAGGTCATCAGGAACATTGCAGGATAGCCTTCCCTGTAGGTCAGTCCTGTAACAGCCAGGAAGGTAACGTTTGGACCTGCGTGGGGCAGTGAATCGAGTACACCTGCCGCAATGGCAGTGACGCGGTGCAGGATCTCAGGCTGGACGCCAAGATCCAGGAAGTTTTGAGCCATGGATTCCATGAAAATGGTGATGCCTGCAGAGGAAGATCCCGTGATGGCCGCAATGACGTTGACCGCCAGCGCCGCGGAGATGACAGGCGCAAAATTTAAGCCAAGCGCGAAATTGACAAAGGATTGAAACGCCGGTACCGCTCTGATGGTACCTCCAAAGCCAACGACAGCTGCTGTATTTAAGAGAGCGCCTACACTGCCTCGTCCGCTGGTGTTCAAGGCTTCTTTTTTCTGTTCAATCTTGTTCCAGAACAGAGCATAACCCACCATTGAACCTGTAAACAGCGCGATAATGACGGTGAAAACAGAAGGCAAACCGATCTTCATGAACCTTTCACCCAAAATGATGCCAATGATGACCACGATTGGGATAATCGAAAGCGCAAAGCTTGGGAGTTTTTTAATTTCTTCCGGGCTGAGATCCGCCACAATATCATTAGGGCCTGGTATGAACCGCTCCCCTTTTGCTTTGACGCGTTTTTCATAGGTGATCATGATCGCATAGCCCACGGAAAACATGACGATGGCGCAGATGATGCCCATGATTGGCGCAGCTGTTGCGGTGGTGCCGAGAAATTTGGTTGGGATGATATTGGTCAACGCCGGTGTGCCTGGTAAAGCGGTCATCGTAAAGGTGCCTGCACCCAACATGATAGAGCCGGGGATCAGACGCTTTGGTATATCAGCTTCCTTAAACAGGAAAAGGGCTACAGGATAGATGGAGAAGACGATAACAAAGACGGACACGCCGCCATAGGAAAGAAGCGCAGATGCCAATACGACAATCAATATACTTCTTTTGCTTCCAAAGACCTGCGCAAGCTTAATCGCAATTTGCCTGGCCGCGCCGCTCTTGGAAAGGATTTCACCGACCAAAGTTCCGAGAAAAAACATAATTAAATAATTGCCAACAAAGCCCTGCATAGAGACAGCATAGTTTTTAGACAGCACTTCCCAAATATTTGCGTTGTTCGCGATAATGGCGATCAACGACGCTATCAACGAAACCGGAATGACATGGAATCCCCGAAAAACAAACACAACCAAGACTGCCAACGACACCAGAAGACCTATAACCCCCACTGTACCCACATAAACTCCTCCCAGACATAGAATGATTTTGGATTTATGAACAGGTCCGGCTCCCCGCTTTGCCGGACCTGCCTAAGTGTTTAATTACATGACGTACATACCGCCATTGATATTGAGCGTGACACCATTGACAAAGCCTGCTTCATCTGAAGCCAGATAGACAACCGCGGCTGCGATTTCTTCCGGTTCACCCATTCTTCCAACCGGAATTCTGGAGAGCATCTGATCCACAATGTTCTGAGGAATCGTTTTGGTCATCTCTGTATTCATGAAGCCTGGCGCAATAACGTTTGCTGTGACATTGTTCTTGCCGAGTTCTTTGGACCAGGTTTTGGTCATGCCAATCACGCCCGCTTTTGAAGCGGAGTAATTCGTTTGACCAAAGTTGCCTTCTACCCCTGCGAGTGAGCTCATACTGATGACGCGACCTGACTTTTGCTCTACCATATACTTGCTGATTTCCTGCGTACAGATAAAGACCGATTTAAGATTGACATTGATGACGGCGTCCCATTGATCATCGGTCATTTTTTTGAGGGTCGCGTCTTTTGTAATACCTGCATTGTTGACAAGTATATCGATTTTACCAAAGTATTCAAGCGTTGATGCCGCAAGTGCTTGAACTGCAATGCGGTCTGTCACATTGCAGGCCACGGCCATTGCTTCCCCGCCCGCAGCTTTGATTTCGTCAACAACAGCGTCACAGCCAGCCTGATCCAGGTCTGTAACGACGACTTTCGCGCCTTCCTTAGCCAATCTGGCTACAATAGCTTTACCTAAACCTCTCGCTGAACCTGTGACAATGGCGACTTTACCTTCTAATCTCATGATTAACCCTCCAAATTATTATTATGTGATTTTTAACATCATGAACTTTTGAGCCATTACAAATTTTTGACTTCAAGTTACTGAAATGAGGACAATTATGCCTTTGGATTTTTAATCAGAACCGCAATGCCCATTCCGCCGCCAATACAAGCGCTGGCAATGGCATAGCGTTTGTTCTTGTCAATCAGTTCATACATCGCTGAAATGACCAGCCTGGCGCCTGTTGCGCCGAGCGGGTGACCAAGAGCAATAGCGCCGCCATTAGGATTCAGTCTTTCGTAAAGTGGGCTCTCAAACGTCATTCCCAATTCAATCATACAGCCCAGCATTTGGCCGCCAAAAGCTTCATTGATTTCAAAAACATCAATGTCTTCCATTGTCATATTATTTTTCTTGAGAAGTTTCTGAATGGAATATACCGGGCCAAGTCCCATCAGCATTGGATCAAGACCTGCCACTGCGTAATCCACGACTTCTGCCATGACATCAAGTCCAAGTGCCGCGGCTTTATCTTCACTCATTAGTACGACTGCCGCGCCGCAGTCATTGAGACCGGAAGCATTGCCGGCGGTGATGATGCCATCTTTCTCAAAGGCCGGTTTAAGCTTTGCAAGCCCTTCCATGGTCGTATCCGGCTTCATATGCTCGTCCTGATCCACGATTGTAACCGCGCCTTTTCTGCCTGGCACTTCGACCGGAACGATCTCCCTTTCAAACCGCTTTCTCTCTTTGGCCGCTTTTGCTTTCATCTGGCTGTCAAAAGCAAACCGGTCTGCGTCTTCTCTTGGGATACTATATTTTCTAACGATATTCTCAGCAGTATTCCCCATATGTACAACAGGATACATTGGGTACGGCTGAGCGTTGTGATGATAAGTGGTATTGGCATCCTTCAGCATCTGGTTGCCCATTTTCAGTCCATCATACCGCGCTTCAAGCGGAAGATAATACGGTGCGCGTGATAAGCTCTCGGCCCCACCTGCGACAATGATCTCAGCGTCGCCGTTCATAATCTCGACTGCGCCATTGGCAATGGACTGCATGCTGGAACCGCAAATTCGGTTGACGGTATACCCTGGTATGAATTCAAGTCCCGCCAGCATGGCTGCATTTCGTCCGAGGTTCGGACATTCGCCGGAAGATTCAACATGTCCCATAATGACATCCTCAACAAGGGCTGGATCAAGATTGCCGCTTCGCTTCAGTGCTTCTTTGATGGCAGCTGCAGCCAGATCCTGAACCGGTACGGTTTTCAGGCCCCCAAGAAACGCTCCTACCGGTGTCCTTGCACCGCTTGTAATGACGACTTTCTTTTTCATTGTAATTATGGCCTCCTTATGATGGTTGGTTAAGATGGTTAATATTTGTCTCAACCTCTAATAAAGCAAGTCGTGTGCCAACTTGATTTGTTTTTTTAATGTTTCTACGATTTTTTGCTTTATTGTTTTTTGCGAAGCCAGGCGCGTTGATATGGCTTGTTTTTTACTTGCGCGCGACATAACAACTCAATCAAAATAAAAAAGAAAGGTCCTTTTATAATGGACCTTTCTGTCTGTAAGATCAGATTCAATGAATTGACTGTCCTAAATCCGCAAATTTGCGTCTCTTTCCTGCGACATGTCTGAAAATTGAGACATCTGAGAATTAATGATCGATCTTACTTAAATGATGTCCCGCTAGATCTCTTTCTTGATCTCCAATGCCTGCATTTTCCGGTATAAAAGACTTCGATGAATTTCAAGCTTCTTAGCAGCATTGACAATATTCCAGTTGCATTGTTTCAAAACGGCCAACAGATATCGCTTTTCCAGTTTGTCCATATGGGTCTTGAGATTCTCAACCATAGAAAGATCTTCAATTTCACGATCCGCTGAAACCACTTTGTTTCCGATGGATTGATCCGGACTGGTTTGAGGCTTGTAGGATAATATCTCGATCAGTCGCTCCAGGGATTGCTCCCCAATACTGTAGTCAATGCTGACGCGTTCAATAACATTTTTAAGTTCACGGATATTGCCGGGCCAATCATAATTCAGCAAAAAGTCCGATAGACCAGAGTTTAAAACAGCTTCACTTTCCTCATCACTCAATTGTAAATTAAGGAAGTATTTAGACAATGCCAGAATATCATCCTTTCTTTCCCTGAGTGGTGGGATGAGGATTGGAATAACATTCAACCGGTAGAATAAGTCTTTGCGAAACAGACCCTTCTCAACCATTTCTTCAAGATTTTGATTTGTCGCTGCGATAATCCTGACATCTGTCTTGATAACCATAGTTCCGCCAACGCGCTGAAACTCCCCCAGTTCTATGGACCTCAGGAGTTTAGACTGCATATCAAGCGGCAGTTCTGCAATTTCATCCAGAAATAAGGTGCCATGATCCGCCATTTCAAAGAATCCAGATTTGCCAGTGGTTAAGGCACCTGTAAACGCGCCCTTTTCATAACCGTAGAATTCGGATTCCAGCAAGTCTTTCGGGATCGCGGCACAGTTGACGGGTATAAACGGCTCTGAGCTTCGGTTGCTCTTTTCATGGATATATCTTGAAAGGACTTCTTTGCCAGTTCCTGATTCACCCAGCAGCAGTACTGTACTGCTGGTGCCGCTGATTCTGTCCAAATAGTTTAGAATGCTGATCATCTTCGGACTTTCTGCGATGACAGCGTTGGTGCCTACATTTAAATGACTCAGGTACTTGAGGGCAGAACGGTATCGTTTGTTCTTCGTCTTGATCTGATCCAGTTCTTGAATGTATTTCTCCATAATGCTGTCTGTTCTGACATTGGTGATGACCATGCTGATTGCACCATGCTCGTCAAATATAGGCGTTGCTGTCGAAAAAACACGATTACCGTCCGCCGCGACTGAAACCACGCCGGATTGCTGCTGACGCTGTTCGATCGCCTTTAAAATGATGGATTGATTGTATCTCCCTTCATTCACAAGGTCTTTGACATTCTTTCCAACCAGCTCTTCAAGTTTAACTCCCATGCACAATGCTGCTGAAGGTGTTCCAAAGATGATGGTTCCTTCCGCATCTGACACCAGGATGCCATCATAGGAATTCTCAAAAAATTTATTCAATTGCTCCGCTGTAAATAGGGGCAGCTTCTGTTCCATTTCTCCCGATAATGGCTTCAACATCTTGATCACTCCTGTACTTGAAATCATTTATGATGGAGCAGCGAAAGGGACTAATAATAACAGTCGTAAAATCATCCTACTCTAAATGAATTATAACATACTTCGACATTTTTCGATTACATCGGGATTCCGTCTCCAATAACAGAGCTAAAAACTCGCTGAATGCAAGACGATCATTGCGCGTCCTGGTTGATAACGCCAAAATACCATCCACCAAAGCTTCCGCTTCAGTGGATGGTTAAATGGAATTTAGTGAAGAACGTTAATAGAGAAGCATGGCCGCAATCACAACGACTATGGTCGCCAGTGTATTCGCGCCAGCAATTGTAATGGCGAATCGCTTATAAGCATTTTTGTGGCTCAGACCAGCCATGGCAAAGAACGCCAGCATAACGCCCGAATGTGGCGTCGGTGTCAACGCAGAAGATGCAATTGCAGAGACGCGGTGCAGTACTTCAGGTTGGATCCCCATATTGAGGTATTGTTCTGCAAAAGTCCCCATAACAATGCCCAGCGTTGCTGAGGATGAACCTGTGATGACCGTAATCACACTCGTTGCGATAGATAATCCCACAAGCGGATTCGTTTGCATGTTGAGGATTTTTTCAAAGATGGTCTGAAATCCTGGTGCAGCCGTAATGACAATACCAAAACCTACTGCCGCTGCGGTAAAGAAGATCGGCATGACGGCACCTTCGGCACCGCTGTTCAAAATGGTCTTATGACTCTTGATATAGCCATTGAACAGAATGGCTGAGACCACGTTTGAAACCAACAAACCAATCAGAATGATGTTCGGAATCTTCATGGCACTACCGCCAATCAGAATGGATACCAATAATATGGAAGGCAGCAGACTGATGAAGATATTTGGCATTTTGACTTCAGGCGCCTCTGCTGCAAGGACTTCGTCTTCAGAGATCTTTTGAGTATCCGTGTATTTTTCTCCATTCTTTGTGGCGAGTTTCAGTTCATATTTCATGAAGAGCAAACCAAAAGCGATCGCTGCAGCAGAGCCAAGAATCCCCAGCAAAGGCGCTGCGGTTACCGTGGTGCCTAGGAAGGTCGTCGGCACTACGTTCTGAATGGTCGGCGTCCCTGGCATCATGGTCATGGTAAATGTGGCCGCGCCTAAGAATAGCGGAATGGCCACCAAACTCCAGGAGAGGTTCATTTCCTTGAAAATTGGTCTTGCCATTGGAAGTACCGCGAACATGATGACGAAGATGCTGATGCCGCCGTAGGATAGTATCGTGCTGATCAGAAAGATGGCAAGCAGTACAGAATACGGCTTGTCCTTACCGGTAACTTTCAGTACTGACGCGGCGATCGATTTGGCAGCGCCGCTCTCCTCCATGTACTTCGCCAGAATTGAGCCCAGCATGAACATGGCTGAAAAACTGACGACAAAATTCGCGAGTCCTTTGAAATAGGATTTATCCGCTGTGATCAGATATTCGAAGATATTCATGTCATTGAACAGCATGGCGACTATGGCACATAAAGGACCGATGAAAACGATACTGTAGCCTTTAACAGCCAGATAAATAATCAAAAGAATTGAAATAATGACACCAATTGAAGGTAATAAACTCATCGCGATTCCACCTCGTATTTTAATCATATTGGGATAGCCAACCAAAATCAACTTTATGGATGTATGTTAAAGGTTTGTACCTGATCATTTATTAAATGCAGCGAAGAACTTATGAAAACTTCTGATTGGCCATTTCCACAGGGCTATTGCCTGAAACACATTTTAGAGAATAGCCCCGTGGAGAAGCGGAAACCGGTAAATCCATTGACCAATTTTTCTTTATTGAAGCATACTTGCCAGATTGCCCCAAACTTCCTGGAATAACTCTTCAGGCATCAACTTGACGTCATTCATGATCGGTACAAATTCCATTAAGTCCAGAATGTCTTTTTGAAGGTCAACGCCTGGTGCGATTTCAATCAGTTCAACGCCAGCTTGAGTTAACTTAAAGACTGCTCTCTCTGTGATATAGAGCACCGGCTGCTCGATGGATCTAGCATATTCGCCGCTGAAAGTAATCTGCTCGACGTTTTTAACGAACTTCTTATTTTTGCCTTCGTTGATAATGTGAAGCTTGCCGTCTTTGATTTCCACTTCAAGACCGCCAGCCGTAAAGGAGCCGCAGTAGACAACTTTTTTCGCGTTTTGCGTAATGTTGATGAATCCACCGCAACCCACAGGCTTATTGTTGAATTTGCTGACATTGAGATTGCCTTTTTCGTCAACTTGTGCCAGACCCAGGAAGGTCACGTCAATGCCACCGCCGTCATAAAAGTCAAACTGGTAGGGCTGTTCAATGATGGCTTCCGCATTGATGGTGTTGGCGAAGTCGATCCCTTGTGCCGGTGTTCCGCCAATGCCGCCGCCCTCAATGGACATGGTCATCAGATGATCCACCTTTTCCTCTGCGGCGACGGCCGCGACACCATCGGGCATCCCTACACCCAAATTGATGACTGAATTTGGAACCAGCTCCATGGCAGCGCGTCTGCAGACAACTTTTCGCTCGGTCAGTGCCATAGGCTCAATGGAATGAATAGGAATTTTTATGTCGCCATTGAAGGACGGATTGAAATAAGTTCCCATTGTTTGGAAGTGGTGCTCCGGCTTTGAAATAGTCACATAATCCACGAGAATGCCTGGCACTCTAACTTTTTTCGGATGAAGCGTACCGGCTTTCACGACGTTTTCAACCTCTGCAATGACAATTCCCCCACAAGCCTTCGCCGCCTGGGCAACGGATATAATTTCCGTGTGGATGCCATCTTTATCCGTCGTCAGGTTGCCATTTTCATCAGCGACGGAACCTCGGATTATTGCCACATCCACTTTTGGAAGCTTATAGTACAGCCACTCTTCATTGTCGAAATTCACGACTTCAACAATTTCCTCCGTTGTCACTGAATTGGCTTTTCCACCTTCAATCCTTGGATCAACGAAGGTTCCAAGACCAACTTTTGAAAGAACGCCAGGTCTGCGACCTGCAATATTTCTAGGTAAGATCGAAAGGATCCCTTGCGGTAAGTTATACGCTTCCACTTTATTTTCTGCAATCAACTTTTGGAGTGCTGGACCGACCCCACCGAAGTGACCCGTCACGTATCGCTTCAAGAGGCCATCATGCGCATAATAAGCCGCGCCTCTGTTGACGAAATTGCCGACAGCCGCCGCATTATAAAAAGTCAGATTTCTTGGCCGGCCTTTTTCGAGGAAACTTTTTTCGACTGAAATGGCGACCTCCTCCGCAAATGCAGCCAGTCCAAATCCGGCACTGTAAATGACGGCCTCATCTTTAATCAAATCTGGCACTTCATTGACATCAATAAACTTTGGCATCTGTTCATTCTCCTTTTATTTTATTGGTTTTTGTATGGTGGGTGTACTGACTTATGTTTATTTTGTTTGACGCTCACAGATAGAGCAAAATGCATGCCAAGATTTCAAACTTTCATTTTCGGATCATAAATGAACAAAGAATTGGCTATGAAGTTTGTGGTTTTTCTCGGACATAATTCTTGAACACATTGCAAATACAAGATTTCAAAATCATGTGAAAAATGGTTCAATATTCGCTTTTTTTCAACTCAACAAAAAAAGAATTGTCAAATTGACAATCCTTTATATAAACAAACTTTTTAATTCTTAATGTTGTCCTATGTGATGTAATAACTGTCTCTTTTTTGCGACATGTCGATTTTTTGCATCTGACTTATAGTTATTTTCAGGATCTCTTTTGTGTATGGAGAATGATATATCGAATTTAAAATTCCTGCGCGAAAGATAATGTCGACTGATGGCAACGGATCATTTCTCTGCCGCTATCAACATCTTCACCACCGGCCAGTCCGCCGGTGCCCAGTCCAGGGTATCGAGCAGTTCTGGTTTCAGCTAGATATAAGATTCATGGTCGTTGTATTCAATCGTTCGGTGGCTGATCTCACAGCGGTAGCAGTGTATGGTGATCTGAAAGTCTGTATAGGTGTGATCAACGGTCATAAAGTGTTGTCTGGGCTCTACGGCCAGATCCAGGTTCAGCTCTTCTTTGAGTTTGCGTGTCAATGCCGCTTCAAAGGATTCCTCGTTTTCAACTTTGCCGCCAGGGAACTCGTATTTTAATGAAACATAGCTGAAGTGACTTTTTTTGCGCTGCATGCAGAGGATTTCACCATTGTGAATGAGGATGGCTACAGTGACGGTCAGGTGCTTCATGGGGAGTGGGCTCCTTAAGGTATGACCTTGTGTGTTATGAGGGTTGGTGAGACCATCGGCATAGCACCACCTGTCGTTAATTATTGTTTTCACATAGGTCGTCGGACGAATTCATTTACCTATATTGCCTTGATTATAGGTAATAAACGCAATTTTTTACCTAAGTTTGATTGGACGCTTCTTCGTCATTTTGAAATTTATCAGGGATATATTTCCTCTGACCACTGTATTTTCATATTGCACTGTGTATCCGAGTTTTTCAAAAAATGGCCTGGCCGTTATGGAGGCGTAGGTTTCAAAGAATTCAATGTTATCATTTGTTGACCTTTTCTCCAGTGATTTAACCAGTGCGGTTGCGATGCCTTTTCTCTGGTAGTCTTTATGCACATAGAGTCTGTCGAGATGGCCCTGATGGTCCATATCCGCAAAACCTACAATGATGTCTTCAATTTCAGCTACCAAAGTGAGGTGTTCGAGGAAGGACTGGTTCCACGCTGCCAAGTCAATAGTCCCCGTCGCCCAGACCTCAAGCTGCGCTTGTGTGTAGTCTTTTGCATTTTCTGTGTGAACGTGTCGTAAAAAAGCTGTGATAATGCTGCACAGTCACTCGGATTGTAATCTCTGATCCTCATATTGAAACCTCATTAAGCTTATTTTGTTTTCGGCAGGGACAGCCTATTTTCCTGCGACTTGCCGGCTTTATTTAACTACCCTTGACACCAGCACGCCTTTATTATCGTATAGTGCTGCCGGGTCCGTATCGGAGTTGTTCCACATGTTCTGAGTTGTCCATTTGAGGTCGCCGGTGGCGTCGCCGCTGGCAACTTTAATCGAGGCGCCAGCTTTTAGGAGATAGTACGGGAAGTCAAAGATTTGATTGCCTTTCTCAGAGACAAGCCTGTAGCCTTGAAGGTTAACGTCTGCTGTGGTTGTATTTTTGATGGTGACCAGCTCGTTGCTCTTCTCCAGCAGGCTGATAATGATGCCGTTGGGGACCACAGTACCCGGTGCGACTGGCGCAGGGCTTACAATAGGAGCCGGAACTGGGGCCGGGGTTGGTGTTGGCGCCGGTGCCGGTGTTGGCGTTGCGACTCCACCAGTGCCTGGGAGCCAGGCCGCAGCAGTCGGGACTTTGTCGAAGGTGATACTGATGCCATCACTTTTCGCAACTATGGTGTCGAGCAGGTCTGTCCTGTAGAGCTTCACGTTCATGGAAGCCAGGCGGTTCAGGACGACTTGGGACGGTAGGCCGTAATCGTTGCGGTTGCCCACGCTGATAACGGCAAACTTTGGCGACACGGCGTTCAGAAAGTTTTGGCTTGAGGCGTCATCGCTGCCATGATGGGAAATTTTGAGGACCTCCGCGGCAAGCTGTCCCCTGAATCTCAAGAGCATCTCGCTTTCGGACAGTGCGGTGGCGTCGCCGGCGAACAGGAAGTCATTGACGCCGTCCGTCAGCTTCAGGACTATGGAGTGGTCGTTCAGGTCGTCGTAGCTGCTGCTGTTTGGCGCGAGCAGGGTGAAGGTCGAGTTCCCAAGCCCAAAGCTTTCCCCTGCCATTGGTTTCTCCTGCACAAGCTCTCTCAGAGCGAGGGCACTGGAAAAACTCATATAGGTAGGTGTCTCTTGGGTCGCGGACGGCATAATGACTTTGTCGACCTCAAAGGTTTTGACGACGCTGTCCAGCCCCCCAATGTGATCCATATGCGGATGGGTGGCAATTAAGTAATCGAGCTTTGTAATGCCTTTGGCTTTCAGGTAATTGACAAGGAGCGTGTCGCTCAGGTAATCTCCGCCGTCAATCAGCATGGCGCGGTCGCCTTTTTTAATCAGCGCGGCATCCCCCTGGCCTACATCTATGAAATGGACTTCAAGGATGGGGTTGTCGCCTCTGAGCCGTGTGGCTTTGTAGAGCATGATCAGGGCTTCTTCCCTTGTGGCGGTGCCTGCTGGGTTGAAGCCGCCTGCACCGATGCCGCTGACCACGCCATTTGTTTTGGCTATGTAGACGGAAGACTTGGCCCAGGACTGGATGATGGCATCATCCGCAAAGCGGCTGGTGTCTGCGGGCTGGTAGTTTATATTTGTCGCTTTAAACAGGTTCACGAACAGGGTGGCCAGTTCGTCCCTGCGGATTTCACTGCTCGGGCGATAACTTCCGTCCTCGTAGCCGCTGACGATGCCGGCATTTTTCGCCGCCAGCACGTAAGGGTCAGAGGTGTCGGTGAAGCGCGCCTGACCGGCTTCTGGTGTGGTTCCGGTGTAGTAATCGTATAACGCGACCGCCAGATAGGCAAATTCGCCTCGGGTGATCCGGTTTTGATAGTTGGCCAGTAATCTGCTGACCTCGAGCTCCGGTTCTGTGGTGACTGCTGAGATATAGGGCGCGGCCCAGGTGGAGGGCGCTGCGGCGAAGGTGTTCGCCGGGATCAAGAGTGTAACAGATAGCAGAAGGATCATGGTGGCCAGGAGAGATTTGTGAACCGTTTTGTGCATTGTGATGCCCCTTTCTTCGAAGGCTTGTGATGGGATCTAAGTGACGTAAAGAATGGGTTGTGGGCGTGGTGTTTTGGTAATGACACATGCTATTGTGTTAATTTTACCATTTTTGTGAGATGGAATGACATAATAATAAAAAACCATCGGCAGAGTGCACTTGAAGCTTTTTGAGAGCTTTAGTACCTTGCCGATGGTTTTTTGACTCAAATCATACTTTTCATATGCCTGACCGTCACTATAATAACATGTTTTTTTATATGATCCACACGATAGATTATGATGAAATCTTTAACAAAAAGTTGCCTGAATCCTTTTTTTGCGTAAGCGCCTATACGACGTTTCGCCCCTCGAAATGGCATTGTCTCAAGGGAAAAAATCGCACCTTCTATTTGATCAGCAAGATCACTTGCTGCGCCTTGATTGTTGAGTTGTGCTGCGATATAGGCATAGATCTCGTCAATGTCACGAATGGCCTTGGAAAGCAATTTAATGGTGTACTTATCCAAAATGCTTCCTCCGGAGAGTTTTTAAAGTTTCTCTGGCATCATGCAGTTTACCGTCAACTTTGTATTCTGCTTCCGACTCTGCAATTGCCTGGTCCAGCTCATGCTCATCCATCATAGCCTCGTAGGCTTCAATGCTCATTATAACCAAATCACCGTATCCATTTTTCGTAATGAAAACGGGTTCATTTTTAGTGTGACACAGATCGGAAATTTCGTTTGTATTTCTTAGATCTGTTATGGGTCTGATAATTGGCATGTCGCTCAGCTCCCTTCTTTTGTACGTTATTATAACATTATTTTGTACGTTTCAGAAGAGTTTAAACAGGATTGCTGAGAGATGAATGGCGTAAATTAAAGATTTTTTTGGAAGCAAAAACCATCGGGAGGGGCACTTGAAACTTTTTGAGAGCTTAAAGTACCTTGCCGATGGCATTTTTACAGTAACAGGCATGGTCAGGACCGCCCCACAGAAATATATTTAACGTAAATTTCATATGCTGTACGCCGGCATTAAACATCGGCCAGCTATTCTTAGAACAGATGACAGCTTGCCGATGGTCAGCCAATCATCAATCAGGTTCAGGAGGCACAGCCCTATGACAAAAACGTATGTGCTGGATACAAATGTTATGATTCAGGCGCCACACGCACTATTCTCTTTCGAGGATAACCATGTCGTCATCCCGATCGCGGCGCTGGAGGAACTGGATCGCTTTAAAAATGAGGAAGGCGAGCGCGGGGCAAATACGCGCCAGGTCATTCGGAGCCTCGAGCAGTTGCGCCAGCAGGGCAGTCTGACCGAGGGAATCCAGCTCGATCAGGGCGGCAGTCTCAGACTGGAGCTCAATCATAAGCACGTGGAGCTTCCAAGCGGTTTTGATCCCGTCAGTAATGACAACCGGATTTTGAAGGTTTGCAAAGGACTGATCAATGACGGCCAACACGCGGTCCTGGTCACTCACGATGTTATGGTCAGAATCAAGGCTCAGCTGATGGGAATCCCCGCGGAGGAATTCACGACGGATCAGGCGCCCGCGCCGGAGCGGCAATATACCGGCAGAGCCAAAGTTTACGTGCCGGACAATAAAATGAGCTTGTTGAAGAAATCCGGAATCCATCCTGACGAGCTTTACAACGTGAATGAACAAGGTACGCCCGAGAAGGTTACGCCAATAATCAATCAATTTTTCACGATCCATTCTGAAATTTCTGAAAAGAAAACGCTGCTTGGCCGTTTTGATGGTAAACTCGTCGTCCCTCTGCGCCATGCGAATGAACATCCTTTTGGCGCCACGCCACGAAATCTCGGCCAATATTTTCTGCAGGAAGCCCTCATGGAGGATGCTAAAAAGGTGCCACTCGTTATAGTCAAGGGTCCTGCAGGGACAGCTAAGACCTTTTACGCTTTGGCAGTGGGACTGCATAAAATCTATAACGAGACAGCTGCTTACCGGCGGATCCTAATCAGCCGGCCCAACATCCAGTTTGATGAAGACATAGGCTTTCTGCCCGGCAGTGAGCAGGAAAAAATTGCGCCCTTCATGAGGCCAATAATTGACAATTTGGAAATCCTGGTGGACCGGGATGAAAAGGAACGCTACCGAAATGAAAAGGAGCTCCGGGACAAATTTGACGAGCTCTTTGATCGCGGCATTATTGTCGCCGAAGCCATGAATTTCATCCGCGGCAGATCCCTGACCCATACGTACCTGATCATTGATGAAGCTCAGAATCTCACGCCAAGACAGGTCAAGGGGATTATCACCCGCGTCGGCAAGGGCACCAAGGTCATTTTGTTAGGTGATCCTGGGCAAATAGACCACCCGCTGCTGGATGAAACGACCAATGGCTTGAGCTACGCCTCTGAGCGCATGAAAGGAAGCCCATACTGCTGTCAGATTACCATGCAGCAGGACGAATGCGAACGTTCCCGCCTGGCGCTGGATGCCTCGGAACGTATGTAAAGAAAAGGAGAATTCAATTAAATGTCATCCATAAAAAATACTGTCTTACGGAAAAAAATCACTGACTTAATCCTGTTGCTTTTGGGGACTGCACTTTTTTCATTCGCAGTTACGGTGATCCTCAAACCCAATAGTCTGATTACTGGAGGGATCACAGGGCTTTCCATCCTTGCGGGGAAAGTAACTGGAATTCCATTTACACTTTATTACTATGGCTTGTCTGCACTCGTTTTGGCAGCGACGCATTTCTTGCTTGGAAAACAGGAAAGCAAGAAAATCCTTCTCTTGTCAGTTTTATTTCCAGTCACTCTAACGCTATTTGATCAATGGCTTTTTACAGATGCTCAGTTTAATTTGACTGGTGATGATCTGTTTCTCTCTTCTGTATATTTTGGTGTTATAGCGGGTATTGGAGCGGGGTTGATCCTGTTAAGAGGCTACTCTTCGGGCGGAACGGATTCCATCGGCAAAATTCTTCACAAGAGGTTTTTTCCATTTGTCAGTATCAGTCAGCTGATCGCCATCATTGATATGGCTGTCATCTTACTCTCTGCGCTGGTCTTTGACATTCAAACTGCGCTTTACGCCGTTCTGATGCAAATTGTTCAGATGTGGGCGACAGAGCTGGTGCTTTATGGCTTTACTAATAAAATGGTTAAAATGGAAATCATCAGCGAGCGAAGTACGGAGATTGAGAATTACATCCTAAATACGCTTAACAGAGGCATAACTAAGTACAACATCATTGGCGGATACTCCAACGAGCAGCGCATTAAACTTGTCTCCATTTGCTCACAAAGGGAATCTATGTTGATTGCGAAGCAGATTTCCAGCATGGATAAAGATGCATTTGTTACTGCAATGCCGGTCATTTCAGTCTGGGGACGCGGGGTTGGGTTCGAGACTATGCAGATTTGATTTTGAGCTCTTACTTGAAGGGTTCTGAGAGATGCAGTAAAAAACCATCGGCAAAGGCACTTGAAGCTTTTAGAGGCTTCGAGGGCTTTGCCGATGGTTTGAGTTTGAAGAACATTATTTTTCGACAGGTGGGCTAAAGTGCTTCTTTCTTAAAGCGGAGAGTGATTCTCTTGCGTCATTTAATTTTCCATCTATTTGGAATTGTGCCTCTGAGTCGGCAATCGCTTTTATGAGTTCAGATTCTTCGATCGATTCGAGTTGACTGAGATCGCTGATGCATTCGTTTTTGAAGTCTTGAATGATTTCTTTTTCGTTTTTTGGCAAAGGATTCACTCCTTTTGGGATAATGATACAAGTTTCGCTTGTCCTAATTCATTAATCTCTCTTTCCATTATTGAAAGACATTCAATGATTTTCTTAAAATCAGGGATAGTTCCATATATCATTCCTGCCATTGCTTTATAATCATCTTTGACACTGTTTAGATGATTGTCTTTTGGCACTAGTTTTAATGTAGCAGGTATCGCCAAATCATATCGGGCAGAAGCAGATCGATAAAATTTATTTTTGAAATTTACAACACGAGTAAGTAAATCCAAATTATTATATGCGAGATCTTTTACAGGTGAGTTATACATTTTATACAAATCATAATAGTGTCTAGAATATCGTTCTGGGATAAATCCACTTTGTCTGTAAGCCTCTTTATGCAAGATCGTTGCTTTTTCCCAAAAGGTTCGCTCCGGTGCTACAGTCAAAACATTCGTTGAAGGATTTTGCATTCTATTCCGAAATTTTTCAGAAATAAATGGTTCAATATTGACTTGTGTTGCTGGTGTCCAGGCGGCTATCGCCCCGGCTTCTATTCGAATAATTTTTTGAATGTATATGTCTTCAAAAACCTGCGGATATCTAAAACAGACAGTTTGTGGATCACTTTCATCAATAAAAAGACTGAAATCTTCGTTCAGCATTACTGAAAAATCATCATTCAGACTATCCAAAAAGGTAGTTTTAAGAAATTCAGATGCGCTAATATTTAGATCTTTCACAAATTTGTCTTCTTTACTACCGCTTCTATCAGACCATGCTATTTTGTCATCGCATCCAAATAGTCTCCAGTCAAGGATAATGTCAACATCTTCCGAAAACCGCTCAATAAGTTTGAACCCTTTTGAAAGGCTAGTTCCTCCTTTGAAAGCTAGCGCCCGTTTCCACTTTGACATTTCGAATAGATAAAACAATGTCCAACATACCCAAAAATCCTTTTCAACGATTGCTTCAATTATCCCCATTTCAGCTGCTACTTGTCTAAAGACAAATGCCCTCTCACGAGTATTTAGTTTTGCTATCTCCTTCATCATGGCCTCCAATACTAAATGCATTTTTAATAGCGTTATAGATCCATGCCGTTGTGTATTTGGTTTCTCTAAGCAAATTATCCCACTCTGAATGTTCAATTTTTCTGCTTAGTATAATCAAGTTTTTATCATTTACATGTTCTTCGCCTAATGCTTTTAATGCTCGTACTACCAGTGCCGTTTTATACGTCATGTTCGAAATTTCCTTAAGTGCTACGTGAACAAATTTAATCTTGGTTTTCCCAAGTTCAAATTCTCGATATGGTCCATTGCTGGCAAAAGTCCATGTGCTCGGGACCTGTGTAGATAAGCCTAATAGATTGAGTGCAATATTGCCATCCGGAATAATACGCCATGAATACTTTCGAGCAATTGCAAGCGCCACACGTTCTGGTGATGGTGCCACAAGATCACCCATATAGTCACTGTATTGTGGGTACTCATACAAACCTCTCATAATTCGACGAATAAGTCCTTCGTCACAAAGACGTGACAAAGCTTTTCCAACAGACTTAATATCACCTAGGTCTTTAAAGTCAGATACAATAAATATCTCACCTTTATCTGCTTCGAGAATTCTCGCTCTAATTTTATATAAAATAAATTCTCTTTCCATCGATTTCACCATCCATTATATTACATTTTCGTCGCTTTTATTGTATCATTAATTCGTCGTATTTGCAATATATTGGAATTTTATTTTACAAACTATTACTTTTTCTATTATTTTCCTATTATTTTAACAGCTGTTTCTTTATAATTCATACTTGGGACAGTCGATCATTTCAGTCTGTGTAAGTCCCAAACTTCGGGTTAGGGACACGGACAGGTCTCAGTTTGGTGTCTGACACTCAACTCAGTTCGGTGTCTGACACTCAACTCAATTTGGTGCCAGAGCATGTCAGAAGGATTTTCAACAAAAAACAGCCGCAGACAGGTCTTTTAAACCTCTGCGGCTGTTGTCTTTTGACTCGCTAAATCTCTTTTAAATACTCAGCTTTTCTAAACCTATACCTTAAAAAAACGATCCATCCCCAGGACAGGCTCACGGCAGGAAGCATGGCGGTCAGCGCGGCTTCAAGGGGCGGCACCTGGGAGAACTTCAAGGGACCGAAGAAAATCATGAAGGTCACTACCAGCATACCGAGCAGGATCGCGCGTTCTCCGAGCCTCCGAGGCGGGGTGAGGAAGATCTTCTGAACATCCACTTCCACTTGTTTTTCAGGTGTGCTTTTGTGTTTCTTGCCTTTATGTCCCACTGCCGCTGCCATAGACAAACACGCTTCCTTTCTCTTTGGAAGGCGGAGCCTTCCTTCCTGGTCCTTAAAGCATAGACCCCACATAACCTTCCGCAATCTCAACCAGACGACCTGAATGAATAAGAGCCTTCAGGTACTCCATATGCGGATAGAGGAACTGATCCTGGGAGGACACTGGGATGTGTTTCCCAATTTCTTTTAAAATTGCCGTAGTCACTGAAGACGGCTTGACGCCGGGCTCCAGGAACTGGTGGGCCTGATAGACCGAAAGCAGCTCAATCGCCAGAATGTATTCCAGCTTGTCCGCGACGGATAATGCTTTTTTTGCGGCATTATAACCCATAGCCACATAATCTTCCTGGCCGCCACAAGTTGGAATGCTATCCACAGAAGCGGGGTGAGACAGGATTTTCATATCGTTGAGCAGACCTGCCTGGGTATACTGAGGAATCATGAGCCCGGAATTGAGACCCGGATTTTGAATCAGGAACCACGGCATGCCGGAGAGATGTTCTGTGATCAGCCTGTAATTGCGTCGCTCTGACATCTTGGCCAGTGTGGTGGCGGCAATGGCGGCGGAATCCATCGCCAGACCTACGTAGGAGGAATCGCAGTGGCAGCCGGACATGGCGTGACCATCATCACCTTCAGGCCAGATGATGGGGTTGTCGCTGCAGGTGTTCATCTCTTCCTCAATAGTTCTTACGGCATCCTGAATAGTCCGCTTCACCGCGCCGTGGAGCTGCGGCATAGCCCGCAGGGACAGGGCGTCCTGGAGGCGGTGGCCTTCGCTGGCCTTAATAATCTCGCTGTCCTGAAGCAGCGTCCTGACATTGGCAGCAGTGTTGCCCTGCTCCGCGTAAGGCCTGGCCTGCATCAGCCGATCGTCAAAGGCTTTGATGTTGCCATGATTGGCCTCGAGAGACAGAGCACCAATGATGTCCGCGCTGAGGGTCGACGTCTTCATGTCGAAGATCGCCAGTGCCGCCAGAGCTGTCGGGCTGGTGGTGCCGGAGATCAGGGCAAGACCTTCCTTGGCCCCCAGAACGAAGGGCTCCAGGCCATGCTTATGCAGGACCAGCCTGGATTCCACGGGAACGCCGTTTTCGAAGATCTTTCCAAGCCCAATGATTGCCATCCCAATATGGGCCTCGACGCTGAGATAACCAACCGAACCTTCACGGGGGGCAAACGGAATCAGATCCAAATTGAGCATGAGACGGATTCTTTCCAGAAGCGCCAGACTGACGCCGCTGAAACCCTGCCCCATATTCTGCAGCATCATGAACATGACCGCCCGGGTCTGTTCAATACTGAGGGGCTCGCCCACTGAAGTCGAGTGGGACAAAATGATATTTTTCTGTAGCTGCGCAGTTTCTTCTTCTGAGATCACACGGTCACACAGAGCGCCAAAGCCGGTGGTAATGCCGTACATGACTCTGCCTTCGCGAATCCATTTTTCGACGAGGGTTCTTGAACGGCTGACCCGCTCGCAGTAGGCGTCCGAAAACACCACCTCCGCCTTAGCTCTGGCAACCGCTGCCAAAGCCTCTAATGTCGCCGTGCCTCCAAGTTCGACACGGTTTGTATTTTCATTTTTCGCATCAGTATCCTTAGCCAGGTTACCGTCTTGTTTCATTTCAGTTTCCAGATAGTTTAGCAATGTCGTTCCTCCAATGTCTGACGTTTCACTCTGTCCGGGATCCAAGCCGCCTTATTTGACGATCTCATCGAAAAAGAACATCTTAATGGCCGAGATGACTTGTAGGACAAAGATGAAGAGCACCATGGTACCGCCAGCTGCAGCCAGGTATTTGACGCCGTCGACGCCTTGAGCACCGCCGGCATAAGCGACCATGAAGAAGGCAATCGAGCCTATAGAAAGGCCCCACACCAGCTTCTGCCAAGTCGGCGGCTCTTCGTCGTGCTTCATGTTCTCAGTACAGAGTGAAGCGATGGTGCGCGTCATGGAGTCCGCCGCCGTGGAGAAAGACAGGACTAGAGTGATCATGACAATTGGGATAAAAATCATGCCAAGCGGCATGTGCGCGAGGAATGCCCAAAGTCCTGAAACCGCGCCGCTGCCCTGAATGGTGCCGATCAGATCCAGCTGACCTTCTTGCTGCCAATAGAGGGCCGTAGAGCCCCAAACGCCAAACCAGATGATGCTGAAGACAGATGGCAGAATCCAGTTGATGACCATGAATTCTCTAATCGTTCTGCCATAGGAAATAATCGCTAAGAAAATGCCCATGAGCGGCGCGTAGGCAATCCAGATCGCCCAGTCGTAAAGCGTCCACCACATGACGAGGGCTTCGCCGCCAACCTCGCCAGCATCAAGTCCCCAGCCCCAGAAGTTTTGAAGCCACATGGAGAGTCCCGCGGTCGACATTTTGAGCATATAGAGGGTTGGTCCGACAACAATTAAGATACCAAGTAAGATGTAAAACACCTTGGCGTTGATAGCGGAAAGATGCTTGATGCCTTTGTCGAGACCCAGGAGTGAGGATAGGGTAAACGTCGCAGTGATGATGATGGTGAGGACCAGCCAGACCATCGGCCCCTGCTCTATGCCGAAGGCGGATTCCACACCGGAGCCTACCAGCGCGAGGCCGGCACCCAGCGACGACGCGAGGCCAAGGGCTATAGCGAGCAGTGAAAGCGTGTCGATTATGTTAGCCCAAACGCCTTTGGTCACCTTTTCGCCGAAGAGCGGCACCAGGGACGCGGTAACGGATAACGCCTGTTTGCGGTTGAAGTAGACGTAGGCTATGACCAGGCCGCAAAGGGAGTACATGGCGTATGGGATGAAGGTCCAGTTGTAGAAGCTGCGTGCGATGGAGAAAATCGCCGCGGTCATCGTGCCCGGTTCAATACCAGTCTGGGCAAGTTCACCATAGATGTTGCCAAAGTAGATGATAGGCTCGTTGGCGCCGTAGGTGACGACACCGGTGGCGATCCCGCCGGTCAGCGCCATGGCGAACCAGGTCATGAAGGAATACTTTGGCTTGGCGTCATCGCCGCCAAATCTGATCTTGCCGAGCTTTGAAAAGGTAATAATGGAAACCAGGATAAGTGCGACAATCGAAATTATTTGGTAGAGCCACCCGAAGGTTCTTAGGGAAAACAGGAAGTTGTTCAGTGCGACTTCAGTCAGCAGCGCATTGTTGACGGTCCCGAGGACAGCCGCCCCGCCGACGACCAGGATGGACGGCCAGAAAACGCCCTTTCGGATCCCTTGTTTCTTAACCTTTTGGTCAATTACGGATTCAACAGACATTTGAAACCTCCTAAAATTTATTTGGTACCCCTCTGGATTGCAAGCCCCGTGCCAAATGCCCGTAATTGACTGAAATTTTAAATATTTTTGACGCAGGGATTGAAATAAGCGGCTTTCGGAGGTGTCTGAATCTGTGCGTCTTTCAAAGACCTTCTGCCGATGGTGACCCGAACTGCAAAAATATTTTGCTCTATGTTCGAATTGAAAATGCATGAAGTTAGAGCTCCAGTGCCAATTGAATCTTGCTTCCAAGCGGAAATAGGTGTCAGACACCAAGTTCCAAGTGGAACTTGGTGTCTGACACCTGTTTCCTTCTGAACAAAAAAAGTGCCAAATATTTTGGCACTATAACGCAAATTAATTTTGCGTTCAGTCGCTCTTCAAGGCTTCAAACTTTCGAATTCTGTACTGCAAATTCTGGCGGCTGAGGCCGAGGGCTTTGGCAGCTTTCGAAATGTTGCCGTTCGCGCGGTCCAGCGCTTCTTGAACAACGGTTTGCTCGTAGGCATCCAGTAAGTCGTTGAGGGTCTTGGCGCTTGGGGGGATGGGTTGGGTTGGGTGACCATCGGCAGAAGTTTTGAAGGTACTGTGGAGGACGGACAAATCCTTGGTCAGATAGGCGGGAAAGTGGGAAAGGCTGAAGGCCTGCTCCTCGACGCTGGACTGGTGGACGGCGTGCTCGATCACGTGGCGAAGCTCGCGGACGTTGCCGGGCCAGTCGTGATGTTGCAGGACGTCCAGCATGTCCGGGGTGAGGCTGAGACTCGGCTTGCCATACTCCGCGGACAGCTGCCGGGCAAAATTCGCCGCGAGCAGAGCGATGTCCTCCTTGCGGTCCTTTAGGGGCGGAATGTGGACGGAGAGGGCGGAAATGCGGTAGAAGAAGTCCTTTCGCAAGAGCTGCTGCTCAATGAGCGCCTGAGGATCCTCGTTGCAGGCGGTGATCACCCGGACATTGCACTGGTGATACTGGCTGCCGCCAATCCGCTGATAGCGCTTTTCCTGGAGGACTCTGAGGAGCTTGGCCTGCATCTCCATGCTCATGGCGTTGATCTCGTCGAGGAACAGGGTCCCGCCCTCTGCGAGCTCGAAGAAGCCTTTCTTGGTCATGCTGCCCGTAAACGCGCCTTTTTCCGTACCAAAGAACAGGCTCTCCACGAGATTGGAGGGCACGGCGCTGCAGTTGACGTCCACGAAGGGCTTGTCCGCCCGTGGGCTGAAATTGTGGATGCTCTGGGCGAACATTTCCTTGCCGGTCCCGGTTTCTCCAGTGATCATGACGTTGACGTGGGTCAGCGCGATCTTTTTGGCAAAACGGATGCACTCCGCCATTTTTTCGGATTGGTGAATGATTTTCTTAAAGGTGTACATGTTGGGGTTTAATAGGGGCTGCTCGTTTCGGATGAAGGCTTCCAGGTCGAAGGACTGGTTTTTGATTTTGTTGATGACGGAGAGGTCGCTCTCGAAGACACAGGCACCGTAGATCTCGTCCTGGATCATCAGGGGGTAGCCGGAGTTGATGGTCACCAGTTCTTTGTTGTTCTTTGCTTGGAATCTGTCGCAACGGTTGATGACGGGCTTCTTGGTCCTGAGGACGCTGAGGGTGGTGCTCATTTCCTCGGTGAGCTCGTAGATGTCCAGCAGGTGCCGGCCTTTGAATTCGTTGATGTCGTAACCTTCCAGGGCTTCACTGGCAGGATTGCCGTGAATCAGGTAGCCGTTGCGGTCGAAGATCTGGATCCCTTCGGAGACTTTGTCCAGGGTTTCCTTTAAGAGGCTGAGCATCAGGCTGTCCTGGCTCAGCAGGAGCTGCTTGTCCGTACCGATTGAGGTGAACTGGAGCTTGAAGAGTTTGTTGCCCAGTTCGAGAATGTCGTGGCTCTTTATGTCACCAAAGGCGCTTGAGAGCTTTTCGCCGAGGTAGCGTTCACTGCCCAGCGCATTGAACCACTCGGGATCCTCGCCCAAGTACTCGATCGCTATGATTCTGTCGTCATCACCGTACTGGATCATGAAATCCGCGATGGCCATGGTATCACATCCGTTTTTGTTTTTCTTTATGATATCACAACGAGGGGAATATTCAACTTGGGGACAATAGGCCAAAAGCCGCGCGGACAGGTTTTAGGTTGGGTCGAGTAGTTCAAGCCTCACGGCTTTTCACCCTCACAGAACCGTGCATGCGCTACTAACGCACACGGCTCTTCGCGGCATCGTTCGCTTCAGATAGTTTGAGCCTTTTCCGAGTTCATAGATATATACTTTCGTTGTCGCTCTTGGGAGAGGATATTTCTTCAGGAATAATTCATACTTCTCCCAGTTAAAACTTCTTTTCTGGCTCCGACGGTTTAACCAATAATACAATTGTGCTCTTACTTTCCTGACAAATCCGTTGACGCTTCGATAGTTTCCTGTTACGCCATAGTAGTTGATATGTCCTTGGATTTTACTTTTCATTCGTTTCATAAATTCTCTCGTCGGTAGTGTCCTGTTTTCTTTGATCCAGATCTTACACCTGAGCAAACTGGCTTGGAACTTCTTCTTGCTTGTTTTGAGTCTGATCTCTTTGAAATTGAATTGATTGGGGTTCTTATCGAGATAAAAGGTGAATCCCAGATAATCGAAAGGTTCGCTATCCCCATCATCATCTTTGTCTTTGTGTAATTCTATGATTTTTGTCTTTTCTTTTGATATGGATAGGTCAAATTTCGCCAGTCTTTCTATGAGTGCCTCATAAAAATCTAAGGCCTCTCTTTTGTGCTCAAAGCAGAATACGATATCATCAGCGTATCTCACCATGTAGGCTTCGCCTTCACAGTTTTTCTTGAATGCTTTTTCAAACCATAGGTCTAATGCATAGTGCAGATAGATGTTCGCAAGAACTGGCGAACAGACACCACCCTGAGGTGTTCCTTCGTGTGTATCGTGTTTTATGCCCGCCTCTATAATTCCTGCTTTAAGCATTCTTTGGATTAGTCTTAGGATGTTCTTATCTTCAATCTTGTGTTCTAGAAACTTCATCATCCAGTTATGATTTACGCTGTCAAAGAACTTCTTGAGATCGGTGTCCACCACGTAATGTATGCTTGGTTTGTTTACTATTGCTCGCAACATTTTGATTGCATCGTGGCAACTTCTGCCCGGTCTGTATCCAAAGGAACAGTCCAGAAATATTTCTTCGTAGATGGCGTTGAGGACTTTCGTGAGTCCTGCTTGTACCAGTTTATCCTCATATGCAGGTATGCCTAGTGGCCTTTTCTCATCTGTCCCCGGTTTGGGGATGTAGGTGCGTCTGGCTGGTAACGGCTTATATGCCTGCCGTCTCATCCGGTTCACTAGATCTGTCAGGTTTTCTTCGAGATTTTGTTCATACCCGATCTTTGTAATCCCATCTACGCCTGATGCTTTCCCAGTCTTCATTTCTTTGTGGCACTGTTTGAGCATCTCTTTATTGATCAGGTGAGCTAACGATGTAAATCTTTCTTCGGGTTTAGTTCTTGCTACTTCTGCTATCCTTGCCAGTTTCGTTTCCATACATTCCCTACCTCTGCGTATAGTGTATGTGTCTCCATCAAGGCTGATGTCGCGTGACCGCCTTTTCTCCATGGACATTACTCCACTTCATCAATACTATGCAGTCATCCGACTCCCTATCTACCATAGACCGCCTTACTTTCTTATCGCTTGGCTTAATCCTTCTCCCTCTGCGTGAAGAGCAGTAGGGTCTCCCAAGTTGACTGTGTCAAATCAATGTCTAGCATGCGGAGGTCTCCGACCCCGGGGAAGCCGCTTGTTCTCGCTTAGCGAACAAACTGATCTTGCTTTCTGCAGCGTCCAAAGCATCAGCCTTCCCGATACGTATTTCGAGGCTCAATCCCTTCATCTTTGTGCTTACCGCCTACTATCTAGCTGTCTACGCTTAGCACCATCTGTTGCCATCAGGCACTCAAGACTCGCTGCGAGTGGCTCGCTACGCCTTTCTCGGTGGGGTTCCCACCCACTATCTGACACGCCCTTATCTTGGCGCACGGACGCGGACAAAAACAAATTTGGTGACGCGGACAAGTTTTGATTTGGTGCCAGAGCATGCGAGAATGATTTTCAAATGGAATCAGAGGGAGCACCAGGCGCAAGCCGCAGACACCAGATGTGACACCTTCATTAACCTACAATTCATAAATACTTAATAATTGTAGGTTAATCACCTCATTCCAAAAAAAGCCATCTGCAGAGATCTTGAAGCAATTGAAGGGCTTCATGGTCTTTACAGATGGTATCGCAAAAAATTTAAAAATCAAACGTCCCAAACTTACCATTATTGAAGTCTTCATTGGCCTGTCT
The DNA here is from genome assembly GCF_030247605.1 of Acidaminobacter sp. Classification (GTDB taxonomy): domain Bacteria; phylum Bacillota; class Clostridia; order Peptostreptococcales; family Acidaminobacteraceae; genus Acidaminobacter. The sequence continues at coordinate 33,383 of NZ_JAOTSB010000014.1, forward strand.
GAGCTCTTCTCTGGTGTTCATAACAAATGGTCCGCCCGCAGCAATGGGTTCATCAATAGGCTCACCGCTCAGGACGAAGATTTTGACGTCATCACTGGCTGCTTCGATCACGACCCTGCCCTCTTCATTCTTGAAGAGTACGAAGTCCTTTCCCTTGCCAACCTGGCCATTAACTTTGACTTCGCCGCTGAGGATCAGCATACCGAAGTTAAAGTTGGCTGGCTCGTTTAACGTGACGACGCCGCCTTGCTTCAACTCAACAGTGTAAATATTCATTGGTGTAAAGGTCTTTGCAGGACCTTTTACGCCATCAAAAGCACCCACCACAATAGTAACGCTCCCCTTTTCCTCCGGCAACGTGACTTTTCCCATCTGTTCCTTAGTGATGGCCTGATAGCCCGGTTCAGCAAACTTGTCTTTCTTTGGCAGGTTCACCCACAGCTGGATCATGTGGAAAACGCCGCCTTGCTTACTGAACTCTTTTTCATGGTATTCCTTGTGCATGATCCCGGCAGCGGCGGTCATCCACTGGACATCGCCTGGGTAGATGATCCCATGGTTGCCCTTGTTGTCATGATGCTCTACCGCACCCTCAAAGGCAAAGGTCACGGTTTCAAAGCCCCTGTGAGGATGTTGTCCTACACCTTTCGGGGTTAGGCTCGGTTTTATTTCCCGAGGTGCATTGTAATCCAACAGTATGAAGGGGGTGAAACGCTCCAGCAAGTTTTGGCCTGACGGAAAATAATTATTGACGTAAAATCCATTTCCAACCCAGTGTGGACGCGGGCCGGTGAAGATCATTTCAATGGGTTTGGTTTTTGGCATGGGGATCGCTCCTTACTTTCTGATACTAAATGATTTTGTGAGTTTTTTCTTTCTTACCCCATTTCAACCGTATTTCATCTTTTGAATCTTAAACGGATTGAAACTCGGGGTTGATAGGCGCTAGCCGCTGACACCGAGTTTCCTCCGAGTTTCTATTAAAGCTTGGAGCCCGCCTCCAAGCTTCCTTTTTAATTTTTTCTATCCCCCATCATCGACCCCAGATCCTGCAAATTGAGGTCATCGGCTGAAATCAGGGAGGATGGATCAGCTTTCTGCCCATCTGATGAACTTGGGATGTCGCCGCTCAGTTGCCCTTGAATACTCTCCGCTCTCAGGGTTCCAAGGTCTGTAAACGCTTCAACGGCGGTTTGGTATTCCTCGTAAGTGCAGAATGCCGTGGCATCCTTCTTCACATAGTCGGCGATCAGGGTGTTGAGGGCTTGGATTTTGGTGGTGAAGTGACCATCGGCAAAATAGTTCTGGATGAGGGTGTTCAGATGATCGTGATACTGTGCCAAATAGTCTTGATTGGACAGCAGCTGGTTCAGGAGCGGGCGGTCGGTCATGGCGACGCCGCTGACCGGCGTATCGATTGGGAAGTTGATAACGGCGGACGCGTCGCCGCTCTGGAAGCCGCCCCAGGCCAGGTTATAGTCCCACGGCAGGATTGCGATCTCACCGCCGCGCTCGTAGAGATAGTAGTTCTGAGCCATGGTGGAGGAATAGCTGTCCAGGTTGACGACGATGGTATGGGCAGCCAGATAGCGGAGAATTGCGTCTGTGTCGAGGTAGGTCTCAAGGTCGGTGCCAGTGGACAGGGCTTTGAGGGCAGTGATCACCCGCTGGTTGGCCGCGGTGTCCTCTTCGCCCACGACGTTGTCGAAGATGTCGCTGTAGCTTTCTGGGTCGTCATCCGTATAGGCGAGGCTTCCGCCGTTCTTGGCACCCATGTTGCCGCCTTTGCCGCCTGGGAATCCACCTGGTGCGTTGGCTGGAAAGCCGCCCGGCGCTTGATCGAGGCCGGAAGCCGTGGAATCTGGAGGGGTTTTGGCGGGTGGCACAGACTCAGAAGCTCCAGATCCTGCCGATGGTCGCTCGTCCATTGCTGGATCATTGACCATCGGCCCCCTGCCCTCTACTGGCATTTGGTCCTGGCCCATGCTCATCTTCACGTTGTATAAGGTGCCGGAGGTGTCTCCGTAAACCCTTGTCTCGTAGCTGTCATTGTAAAGCTCCACCGCCAGGTATAAGCCCCAGGGCCGGCCGTTGACGGAGATGTCGGTGAAGCCAAAGTAGGGCGCGTCCACGCCAATGGTTTTCATAAGGTCGTAGGAGATGTATTCCTTCATGTAGGTGTTGTCGCCCATCATGTTGTTGACGACCAGCTGGTCGAGGCCGAAGCAGGTTTGGCCATCGACATACTTGTCAAACTTGATCCGGAAGCTATAGCGGTCGCTGTCAGAGGAGGCGACTTGTTTTAAGCTGGAGTTGCCTTTGGGGCGGATGCCGACATCTTTAAAGGTCGTGCCGTTGACGATGACGTCCGCTTTGATGTATGCCTCAGCCGTGGCGTTGTCCAGCATGGTTTGCCAGTCCTCTTCATCTGAGAGGATTTCCAGGGTGATGATGTCCGTGCCGAAGATTTTTTCGGCGTATTCCGGGGCTGAATCAAGAGGCTGCTCTGTGATGGTTTCTCCTTCATTGGCTGAGTTGGCTATGTTGGCTGTGTTGGCTGTGTCATCCGACGCTTGGGCGCACCCCGTCAAGAAACTGGCAGCAAAGACTAGAATCAGTGCCAGCGCTGCTGCACTGGACTTCTTTCTGTGCATTATAGGTTTTATTTCAGACTGCGTTTTCATGCGTTGCCACCTTTCGTGTAGTTTTGTAGTACGAAACAGATTCTGCGGATTTGGTCGTCAGGCTGTTGATCCTGCATCACTGTGTCTTTAATTCAGTATATTCTCGGAAGCTGAAAGCAGCCTTAAAGGCGATCTGGTGAAGCAAAAAAATAAAACCTAAAACATTTCTCAAAACCTGTTTCAGCCAGTGTCAGGTGAGAATAATTATTACATACGAGCGTATATTCATAAGCTGCTACGCCGCCATCCCATTGCAGAAAGAACAAGATCGAAGATTATTCTTCTGATTTGATCCGACAATGAGACCTCAACCATTGAAATAAAGAGGGGTGTTACTATGTATGACATAACGACCATGAGCAGCAATTATGCAAACCTCGCCGGAATTCTTGCTGGTTTTTCATTTAGTGGCATTTACTTGCTGATTGAGTACGAAAAAAGAGATTCGTCTGAAGTTATTGGCATTCTGTTTGCCGGATTTTTTGGACTGATCCTGGCGGCATTTCTATTTTCAAACATCAGCAGAATTGCCTACGATCCGGGAAGTCCGGATCTTATGCAAGAATTGGCATTTAATGTAGTTATAGCGAGCATCATTTTTTGTATAGCCGTCATTCAGATGTTTGTAAGTCTCGTCTTTATATTTATCCTCTACAGGCTGCCAAAATTAGTCATCAGCCTGGGCAAAATTATTTATTACGAAACTGCTCTTATCACAGCAATGTTCATAACGACGACGATTCCAAGACTATATGTGGATGATAATCCCGCTGGCTTAACGAAAGACCTTTTTCTGACGGGCTTGGTTTTTTTGCTGTTGATTTATATTTTAAGCAAAATGTTAAAAAGAAGACTGGATCTCATTTTTGAAAAAAACTTCTTACAAATCGTCGCTGGAATCACGATTTTGATGGTGATGCTTGTAGGGCTATACAGGTCGCGTCTTTACCTTGGAGAGATCCCTGTCATTTTTCCTCATTTTCTAAACTTTGTGTATATCTTGATAATCATGATCAATGGCTTCAGCATCAACCATGAGCATCGCATGATGATGCTGAAAGACCATCAGGAAAGTGACTGATAATAATTTTCATTTAAACGCGACTAATGCTCCCTGTAGGGGGTATATATTTTTTATATTAATCCTCCACATTTACATAGAAGGTGCACAAATTCACCAGAATAAATAATTATATAGTTTCAACTGTGCATCCCACTATGATGTGAGGAGGAAGTTTCACATGAACAGAATGATATTCGTCAATTTGCCGGTTAAAGATCTTAAGGTCTCCATGTCTTTCTTTCAAGCCCTAGGCTGGACCTTTAACCCAACCTACACGAATGACGACGCGGCTTGCCTGGTGATCTCGGATACCATCTACGTCATGCTTCTGAAAGAGGACTTCTACAAGTCCTTCACCCATAAGGAAATCACGGATACTGCAATCTATTCCGAAGTCATTATGGCCCTTTCTGCCGATAGTCGCGAAGACGTCGACATCCTCGTCGACAAGGCATTCGCAGCAGGTGCCACCTACTACAACGACCCGCAGGTCTATGATTTCATGTACAGCCGAAGCTTCCAGGACCCGGATCAACACCTCTGGGAAGTTGTCTATATGGAAGAAGTTAAGCCTGAGGAGGATCAGACATGAAGACTCTGGAATTCAAGACGACCATCGCTGCGCCGGTTAGCTTAGTTTGGGAAACCATGCTCGGTCCTGACACTTACCGTCAGTGGACCAGCACTTTTGAAGAGGGCTCTTATTATGAAGGCACTTGGGAAGAAGGCTCAAAGATCTATTTTCTGAATCCCACTGGTAACGGCATGGTGGCTAAAGTAGCTGAGAACAAACTTCACGAGCTGATATCCATCTTAATGCTCGGCTTCGTCGCTCAAGGCATTGAAGATACAGAAAGCGAAGACGCCAAAGCCTGGGCTCCGGCGTTCGAAAATTACTATTTCAAATCTACTGACGAAGGTACTGATCTTCGAGTCACCATTGAAGTCTTGCCGGAGCACGAGGACATGATGACGCAGCCTTGGTTGAGTGCTTTAGAACTTTTAAAATCTATGTGCGAAGGACACTGAGGCGTATTTAAATTGCACTATCGCGAAGATGAACACAAAAAATCGGGAGAAAGAATGGCGCGTGGCGCTGTTCTCTCTCCCTTTTCGTTAATAAAGCTTGGTGACGCGGACAAGTTTCAGTTTGGTGACTGGCACTCATTCAACTTTGGTGTCTGACACTCGCTCAACTTTGGTGTCTGACACCAAAATCATTTCGGTGCCAGAGCATGCGAGGATGAATCTCAAGTGCAACCAAAAGGCGCGCCAGCGCCTTCTTCCAAGAGAAGTGGAAGCGGGGGTTGAAAGGCGTCAGCCGCAGCGGCCTTCGGCTTATCAACCCCCGCTTCCGCCACCGCTTCATTCCATAAAAAAGAAGCCATAAGCGCCTTAGCGCCGATGGCTTCTTTCCGATTAATATCTTATCTTTTCTTTCTTAGCCTTACTCCCTTAAGCCGCCCTACTTCTTAAGCGGCTCCAACTTCGCCGTAAAGTGGCGCAGAACAGGAGGCTGCCATAAAATTTTATAGCCTGTAATTTCGCTAGCGCGTTTCTTAATGTTGATCAATGCTTCGACGACGACATCAAAGTGCGCCTGAGTATACACGCGTCTCGGAATCGCCAAACGCGTAAACTCCATTTCAGACTGCAGCTGCTCCCCAGTCTCCGGATCCAGGTCCAGCAGGTAGGAGCCAATATCGCATGAACGGATGCCCGCTTCCAGATACAGCTCGCAAGCCAGCGCCTGGCCTGGAAACTCGTTATAAGGAATGTGCGGCAACAATGCTTTCGCGTCAAGGAATACAGCGTGACCGCCCACAGGATACTGGAACGCGATGCCCTCTTCCATGAGTCGCCCGCCCAGGTACTCGACCTGACCGATTCTGTAACGCAGATAATCCTTGTCGAGACCTTCGTAAAGACCAATCGCCAAAGCTTCAAGATCTCTGCCCGCAAGGCCGCCGTAAGTGACGAAGCCTTCGTAAGGAATAGTCCAGCCCTTAACCTTAGTGTAAAGCTCCTCGGAGTCTCTGATGCCTATGAGGCCGCCCATGTTGACAATGGCGTCTTTCTTCGCGCTCATGGTGAAGGCGTCTGCATAGCTGAACATTTCGCGGACGATGTCGATGATCTCAACATCGGCATAGCCCTCTTCCCTTTGCTTGATGAAGTAGGCATTTTCCGCATAGCGCGCCGCATCGATAATCATAGTAATGCCATATTTATCCGCTACTGCCTTAGTCGCCTTCATGTTGGCCATGGAAACAGGCTGACCGCCAGCAGAGTTGTTGGTGATCGTCATAATAATGAGGCCGACGTTTTCAGCCCCTACTTCATTGATGTAAGCTTCAAGCCGAGGAACGTCCATATTGCCCTTGAACGGCATGTAAGTCTGCGTATCCTTGGCTTCAGGGACAACAATATCCACCGCTCTCGCGCCAATCAGGCCGACGTGACCGCGGGTGGTATCAAAGTGCATGTTGGAGATACATTTTTGCCCTTTCTTCAACAAACACGGCAGCAATACCTGCTCCGCCGCTCTGCCCTGGTGCACCGGCTGGGCGTATTTGTAGTTGAAGATGTCCTGCGCCGCCTTAAGAAGTCTTCTATAGCTTCTGGCCCCCGCATAGGACTCGTCGCCGGTCATGATGCCCGCCCACTGGGTGTCGCTCATGGCGCCGGTGCCGCTGTCTGTCAGCAAATCGATATAAACATCATCAGAATCCAATCCGAAAACGTTGTAGTTGGCTGCTTTCAACTTTTCTTCCCGGTATTCTCTCGTTGTCATTTTAAGAGGTTCAACCATCTTGATCTTGAATGGCTCCGCGACGTACTTGACCATGTTATTACCCCCTGAGATTTAGTAATTAAAGCATACCATTTCCGATGGTCGCTTTATAGTGTCTTTAATTTGACTTTAATCCCGCTGCGACGTAAAATGAATTCAATAATTGCGAAATATTCAGGGGGTATGGATGTGAAGACCATCGGCGTAGTGGGACATATTGACAACATCAAGCGGATCCAGCGCGTGATCGAAAACAGCTTCTCGAACCTGCGGGGCGAACCCATTGAAATTCATGACATGCGCCAGGTCCAGACCACGGTGAACTACCTGAAGGAGCACATCAACGACTTCGACGGCATCATTTTCACCGGCAAGATCCTGTATGACATCATGAACCACCGGATGCATTCCCAGAACCCATGGGTCCATCTGGATAACGATGAGAGCCAGCTTCAGCGGATCTTCCTGGAGGCGACCCTGAAGGATGACCTGGATATTCGGCGGATCAGCATAGACTCCTACACCGAGGAGATGGTCCGCGCCATTTACAGCGGCTTCGGCTTTGAGCCAGGCCAGTACCAGGCCGCCGTGTCGGACATTGACATTTTTCACGACAGCCTGATTGAGGACCTGGTGGCGTTTCATAAAGGCTATCATTTATCCCACCCCGGCGCCATTGCCATCACTGGAATTTCCACGGTCCACAAACTGCTTTTAGCCGATGGTATCCCCTCCATGCTCCTAATCTCCAACGAAAACTACATCAAAAACAAACTCTATGACCTGCTGCGAAAGATCAAGTTCAAGGACATGTCCGTCAGCCAAATTGTCGTCATGTCCATGGAAATAGACCTGGACAACGAATACGACTTGACCTCGGAGAACGAATACAGCGTCATGCTGGAAAAGACCCGAATCACGGAGGAAGTCTACAAGTTCGCCCAGCGCATCCAAGCGGCGGTGGTCGAAACCGAGAAAAACTACATGCTGTTTACCACAAAGCAGATCCTGGAGTTCGAGACGAACAACCTCAGAGAGCTGCCCATCCTCCGGTCGATCAACCAGAAGACCGCCCACACCCTCAGCGTGGGCATTGGTTTTGGCATCACCGCCAGGGAGGCCAAGTCCAACGCGGTTATTGGCAAGAACAAAGCCTTCAAAATGGGTGGCAACCAGTGCTTCGTGGTCTATGACCGCAAGCGCCTGGAGCGCATCACAGCCCTGGACAAAGTGGTTGAAAATGAGCCCGTGGGTAGTCTCGAGCTGCCCTTCAAGGAGATCTCCGAGAAAAGCGGCGTCAGCATCAACAACATTTATAAGCTGAAGTCCATCATGGACCTCTATAAGACAGATACCTTCACCAGCCTGGAGTTGGCCCAGGAGTTCGGCAATTCCCTTCGCAGCATGAACCGCATGATCGAACGCCTGGAGCAGGCGGGGTATATTGAGGTCGTGGGGAGCAAAATCATTGGGAAGGCAGGGCGGCCCAGCAGGATATTGAGGGTGGGGATCTAGTGAGGTGAAACTGGGTGTCTTGAGGTGAAACTGGGTGTCTGACACCGAGTTTCACAGTAGTGAGATGAAACCGGGTGTCTGACACCGAGTTTCAGTGTCTTGAGGTGAAACTGGGGGTCGATAGGTTTCAGCCGCTGACACCCAGTTTCACTATGTTTGGAAAGTCAGTATGCAAAAAACCATCGGCAAAAGCTTTTCACTTTAGCCGATGGTTTTCTTATTTTCAAACATCCTTTTACACTACTGTCTCGCCCTCACTACGAAACGGCAGATACTCCAGAAACCGCTTCACTGCATGAGACGCGGTCTGCTTGCTTCTCAGCGCCAGGCAGATCTCACGATAAGCCGGGACGTCCAGTCTTTTGGTGACAATTCGGTAAGGAACGCGCTGCAGGATCAATTGCGGCAGCAAACTGATGCCCAGCCCGCTTTCGACCATTGACATGATGGCATAATCATCCCATGTCGTAAATTTTACCATTGGTGAAATCCCATACTGCTCAAAAAATTCTTTCACTTCAGACCGACCGCCGCGATCCAGCAGCATAAAGGGCTGGTCGCAAAGCGCTTTAAAGGGAACCCTATCGAATTCGACCAATGGGTGATGCTCCGGCAATATAACCAACAATTCATCCTGCCCCAAATAGATCGTCTCCAGATCCGGGTGAGCCGGCTGCAGCAAAAAACCACAGTCAACGCGACCTTCCAGGATCCAGGCTTCAATTTCCGAATAATCCCCCAGCAACAGCTCATAATCTATACCGGGATAGTCCTGCTGGAAAGCCTTGATAATGTTAGGCAGCCAGTGGGTCGCAATGCTGGATATTGTGCCAATTCGGATCAAGCCTGACTGCAGCCCGTTTAGTTCATCGACTTGTTTCTGAAGCTTCTGGTATTCAAGGCACAGCGTTTTGGCATAGGGCAAGAGAAGAACACCTTCAGATGTCAGCCTGACCCCCGCCCTGCTCCGCTCCAGCAATGAAGTATTCCAATCCTTTTCCAAGTCCTGAATCATCCTGCTGACCCCGGACTGGGTATAATTCAAGGCTTCAGCAGCCTTAGTAAAGCTGCCGCACTCCACGGTTTTGACGAACGCCATCAGCTTTTGCAGATTCAAATTCATATCCATATATCAACACACCTCTTGCATGACATTTTGTCATGTTTCTCATGATAACAATTCGCTTTTGTGATTCATTTTAGAATGTTATATTATTATCGAATTGTCGTCAAGCAGGAGGATTAGAATGAACAACCCTTATTTCAAATATGTGTTTTCACTGCTCTTATTTGGGTCCAATGGCATAATGGCCAGTTTGATATTGCTCAGCAGTTATGAAGTTGTTTTTTGGCGCACCTTGATTGGCAGCCTCTTTCTGCTCGCTTTGTTCCTGATGAGCGGCGGCAAGTTTAAAGCGATCCATCATAAAAAGCACTGGGTCTATGCTCTGATTTCCGGAGCCGCCCTGGGCATCAGCTGGATCTTTCTCTTCGAAGCCTACTCCGAAATTGGGGTCAGTATCGCTTCATTGGCCTATTACAGCGGACCCGTCCTGGTTATTGCCATCTCCCCACTTCTGTTTAACGAGCGACTGACGTCTGCGAGGCTCGTCGGACTTGGCTCGGTGATGCTTGGCATGCTCTTTGTCAATGGCCTCGGTCTGTTGACGAGCGGGCTCACCTGGGGCTTGTTTTGCGGGCTGTCCTCTGCAGTTATGTACGCCGTCATGATTGTGTTCAATAAAAAAGCCTTCAAAGTGACAGGACTTGAAAACGCCTTATATCAGCTGCTCATGAGCTTTGCCATTGTTGCCCTCTATACCTTATTCAGGCAGGGAGCGCCCAGCCTCGATGTCTCAAATTATATACTTCCTATTCTGATTTTTGGGTTGGTCAACACCGCCATAGGCTGCTACCTGTATTTCGCTTCCATAGACCAGCTTTCGACTGGTTCCGTGTCCATTATTGGCTATTTGGAACCCTTGTCCGCCCTCGTCTTTTCAGCCGTCTTCCTTCATGAGCAACTGACAGGACTTCAGGTGATTGGTGCCGTCTTGATCCTGAGCGGTGCCGCCTTCAGTGAGCTGTACCGCGAGAAGCCCCGGGCGCCTGTTGGGCATGCTGTGTGAAAAATGAATCCATTAAGAGAAAAGTCCCGGCCGATGGTAGTTTGACCATCGACCGGGACTTTTACAATTGGGATTGCAGCAGTAGATTTTACATAAACTTCCATCGGCTTTTAGGAAGGCGAACACAAATCCGATGTACTTAAATCATCGCGCTCAGCACACCCGCCATCAAGACCGAGACAATGGTGACACAGATGAAACCGGCGATCAGCATGGTTGGGAGCAGGGTGTCGAATAAGATCTCCTCTTCTTCAGGGCTGCCGGCGACTGCCCTCGCGGCTTCTTTTGTGATCATATAATTAAATGGAAAACCTAAGTAACAGTTATAACCTACAGCCATGGCCATCCTTGCTGAATAACCCACGCCCCGGCCCACAATCCAGCTGAAAACGCCTATGCCGATGGTCGCCATGACAAAGGTCAGCACCAGTGGCAGCAACATTGCCTTGATAGTCGCGATGCTGGCACCGGTGAGGAAGGTCATGATGTAGGCATAGAAGCTGATGTCCAAAATGCCGCTGGACATAGTCTTGCTCATGACGCCTTTATCCAGCAGACCGAGGTTGCCAAGCACCACGCCAATTACCAGTGCCATGATGGATTTGTCCATCATTAGGGAAACATACGGTATTTTTGAGGTTACATTGACGTATAGGGCAAGGTTTAAAGTGCCCAGAATCGCAAGAATGAGGAAGTAGAAGGCCGGCGTCTTATAAAGCGCAGGCAGCTTGTCGATCAGTTTTGTCTTTTGAGAAGCATCAGATGCCGCTTGAACGTCCTTTGGATGTTTCAACTCACCCCTGCGCACTTTAGCCAGGAGGTCTCTCATCTCGCCGCGGACGAGGAAAGCGACAATCGGCATGCCTACGAAGCCCTGAAGGGTGATGAGGAGAATTGGCCAGACGGCTAAGTCGGTAAATCCACCGTTTGTAAGTGCCTGACTGGTCAGGATGCCGGCCATGCCGCCGCCCGCCAGAGGCGCGATCGCGGTCAGAGAGAGGAGCTTGTCGCCGAGCAGCATACCGCCAATGCTCAGGAAAATCGCCGCGATCCCCACTACGGCTGCCAGGGCTATGACGACTGTCTTCCATTCCCGCTTGAGCTGCTCGAGTTCAAGCAGGGTGCCCATGTGGATCAGAATGATCATCATCATGATGTTTTTGACGGCAGACAGGCCTGAGACTTCGACAATGTCCATCGGGATCACAGTCCAGTAACCAATGAGGGTGATCACCGTCATGAGAAACAGTGCCGGAACTTTGCCTTTCAGCTTTGCGGAGATGGTTTCAGAAACAAAAATGATGGCGAGTACAAGGACAAATGCGATTTCAAATCCATACTTCATTGAATAGCCTCCTCTTGATAATATGGTTCACTGCTTAGGTTAGCCCTTCGCAATCAACTTCTGTTTGGATAATTCAAAAGCTGTCTTATAGTCCTGGACCAGTTTCTGATCCTTGAACAGCCTTCTGGCTGCCAGAGCAATGACGGTGCCGGCGGTAAGAACCGATGGGATGGATTCGGACGCCCCTGAGGCGGCAAGGAATTCTTTGGTGTGCGGCATAATCCCTTCAGGGGTAATGCCAAACCAGAGATTGCATGTCGGAAGCTCGAAGGACACGTTGCCGACATCCGAAGAGCCAAGGACGTCAAAGGGTTTGATCAATCCCGGATTCAGCGCCTCAGCCAGCCGAATGACCAGGGTGTCGAGCGCTTCGACTTTGACCGGCGCGCCGTAAGTCACACTCCAGGAAATCTCCATGTCAGCGCCTGTGGCCAGGGCGCCTGCCCTTGCGCAGCGCTCGATCATATCCGCCAGCTTCTCCATGTAAATGTTGTCCAGCGCCCGGACGCCCCAGTCCATTTCTGCTCGGTCCGGCACAACGTTGGTGACTTTTCCGCCGTCTCTGATAAAGCCGTGGACTCTGGCATCGCTTCTAAGATGCTCGCGCTGAAGCTCTATGGCATTGTAGGCAATCACTGCGGCATCCAGGGCACTGATGCCCTTTTCCGGCGCGGCAGAGGCATGGGAAGGTACACCTTTGTAGACAATAGTAGCCGTTTTAGTCGCAAGGAAGTCCGATCCGGTTGCCCAGCGATCTCCCGGATGAGTGGTTAAGGCCACGTCCACGCCGCTAAAAAGTCCTGCTTCGACCATGTGGGCTTTCCCAGCTTTTCCCTCTTCACCAGGTGTTCCATAGACGACCAGCTTCCCTGGCAGGACTTCCATTTGCTTTGCCAACATCAGCGCTGCCGTCAGTCCGGCTGAGGCGATCAGATTGTGACCGCAGGCATGGCCATCCGGCAGTGCGTCGTATTCCAGCAGCAGCGCTATAGTGGGCCCATCCGCGTTGCCCATCAATGTCGCCATAAACGCCGTATCCATGGTCCATGCTTCCTTGGTGATCGGATTGACGCCTCTCAAATTGCGTTCAACCTCAAATCCATGTGAGCTGAATACCTCGCACAGCAGCTCACACGCATGCGTTTCTGTAAAAGCCATTTGCGGGTGATCGTAGATCTTGCGGGCTACCGCTGAAATCAGTTCAGTAAAATCGGTTGCTGTTGCGGCAAAGGCCATTTCTTCCTCGCTCAGGACGACTTCTCCATCTTTGACCTTTGTCAGCGTTCCAACCGTACCGTCTTCTGACCACTGAATCACAAAACCAAGCGCTTTGAGTGCCACCTCATCAAGTTTAATTTCTCCGTTTCCTGAGATGCTGAAGCTCCCAGTTTGACGCCTTTCGATACTGTCTGAAAGTTTTAGAGTTTTTTCTGTATTGCTGAACTCCACGGATATGACCTCCCCTGTTAATCTATGACACTTGTGATGAACACTGTCATTGATTTTAAATAACGCAAATATTGAGCCAATTCTGTAATTTATATGATATTCATAAGATTTTTTTCAAGACCTTGAAAACGCTATATTCACAAATAAAAAGACGCGCCTGAGGCGCGCCGTCTTGATCATTATGGATCGTAATAATGGTATGAATTCCTTTTTCATGTCTTTCTGGTTGATTTATTGGTTCGTTTTGGTTTGTTTTGGTGCGAAGGGCTATGTTCATAGTTTGTCCCCGCGAGATTTCACACGTGCTTTCATAAACAACTTATTCTACACGACGATTAACTGAAAGTCGTTTTTCTCTTCCCGCTTTTGTGAGACTGGTGCCTCCCTTGCCCTTTTCAACCTGAATGAAGCCCTGCTTTTTTAGCCTGTCCAGCAGATTATTGATTCGATATTCTGTGATTCTATACCCCTGATCTTCCAACCGCTTGACAAGTTTCCTGCGTCCGCAGCAACCATGGTCAATTTCAAGGAGAATAAGGTCTTCCAAAGACATTGATGATTTGGTCTCCTCCAGTGGAACCGATTTCTCAATGTGAGGCACTGAGAGGGGCCTTCTCTCATTGGATTTAAGTTGCTCAGGTCCGAAAGACTCAGAATCGAGATGCTTTAGAATCCACTTTTGGTATTTGTCCGGCAAGTGTTTGACCTCAAGCAGCCTTGTGTCAAAGCTCAGCATGTACTCAGCGCAGCCCTTGAGCTCCCTGGCGTTTCCCGGCCAAGGGTACCGACTGATAAACGCTCGCAGCGGCTCGCTCAAATGATATGTATATTGTCCAAGTGCATCCATCAGGATGGGTTCAATGTCCTCCCTGCGTTCGCTTAGCGGCGGCACTGACAGTGTCACCGTACTGATGCGATAGTAGAGGTCTTCTCTGAAGTCACCCATTTCCATAGCTTCTTCCAGATTTCGGTTTGTCGCGCAAATGACTCTGACATCCACTTTTCTTGCGATGCTGGATCCTATAGGCTGAACTTCTTTTTCCTGAAGAAAGCGGAGCAGCTTAACTTGAAGCTTCAAACTTGCCTCTCCAATTTCATCCAGAAAAACGGTGCCGCCATGCGCGCTTTCTAAAAGACCTTTCTTACCGCTTCGAAGCGCGCCGGTGAATGCGCCGCTGGCATAACCAAAGAGCTCTGATTCCAGTAGTGATTCCGAAAAAGCGCCGCAGTTGACCGCGTGAAATGGCCGCTGCCGCCTTGTAGACGCCGCGTGAACGGAATGGGCCAGCAGTTCTTTTCCAACACCTGAAGGACCTTCTATGAGAATGGTTGTATCCGTTGATGAGAAATGTCTGGCGAGTTCTACAATCCGCTTCATGACGCTGCTCTTATAAAGAATGTCTTCAAATTTGTAGGCAAGTTGACCCTGGGATTCAATTTTAACGACGGGCAACGCTTCCAGCAAAACCCTGTGATGGACAGATTGACCATAGCTTTCAATCGCTCTGACACTGACGGTATAGCGCTGATCTGGAGAAAGTTCGAAGCTTCCGTTTCCGCCGCGATCTTCACAAGCGCTTCTGAGCCGGTCTAAAAATTGATCTCTTGAGACTTTTTGACTGATCATTCGGTCAAAATCCTTATGAAATTCAGTTCTGAGACGCTCGTTGAAGCCCATGACCACATCCTGATCATTCAGCAGCAGCGCCGGGGTATCCAATAGGTTCATGATGGCCAGGCGCTCCTGAGTAAATTCACTGATGTAGGAGATCTCCACACATTCGTTGTAATTCAACAACGCGGTCTCGTCCACGATATAAGCTGAAATTTTTTCTTCGAGAAAGCTTTCTGCAAGACCTGCTGCCTTGCCAATTCTTCGAAGGACATAGGGGTGAAGCACGCGCCATCCTAAATCAATCGTATGCTCGACCTCAGGAAGTTCATAAGACCTGATGCCGAGGTAGATAGCATACTTGTAAGCGCTGGTATCCAGGCGCTGGCCATAGTAGGGCACAAAATTGACATGCGCCATGCCATAGGCTTTAAGCGTCAGAATTGTATCCCATAGAAATATGCTGCCTTCACTGACTAATAGGACATCAGTGCCTCTTTCCAGCTGCTTGATGCTGTCCAGGCACGAACCGTGGAGCGTATTACCCATATGCATGAATTCCGCGGCTGGATTCAAGCATTTATCCATCAGTACAGGCTTTAAAAATCCCAAGGTATACAGTATCAAGTCGGCGCTGAAGGGGTCTATAGGCCTGAGATCGGAATACAGTCTGACTTCCAGATCTATATGGTCCTCGAAGATCCTTCTGAGGATGGCAGGATAATAATCCATGGACTCCTCATAGATCACAAATACAAAGACTTTAAGTTTAGAAGTCAAAGGGTTCGCCTCCAATCAATCGGTGTAAAGACAAAAAAAGAAAGGATATTTACCTGAAAGGAGTATTGAGGTAAAGCGCCAATCAGGCAAATCTGTCTCCATTATATCAGATTTTAAAATCATGCGGTGAGTAGATGATGATCTGCATAAGGAAAAACCTTGAGTTTGCCGATGGTCGCGCAACCTCAAGGTCTTTTTTATTGTGGTGTAAGCAGGTGTCGATAGTCCTCAGCCACTGCGTCTAATGCCACACAAGCCCACAAATCCTCTTCACTTCAATTCCCCATCCGCCTCGGCTGAATCTCCGGCGGAATCGGGCACTCATAAACATCTCCGTCCAGTCTGGCCTTAAATTCTTCTTTTGCCTGTACAATAGCCTCCGGATCGTGAAGCAGTTTGATGGAAGCCGCAGCGAAAATCTCAGCAGCCTTCAGCATCCCCTTATGGGCGACAGAGGATTTGCCCTGGGCCACCATTTGCCATGAATGGGCTGGCGTCCCTAGCGCGTAGCAGCAGACTGCGAATTGTGCCGTTGGCACGTTCCAGCTGACATCGCCAACATCAGAGGATCCCGGGACTATTCTGTCTGATGGCGCATGCGGAAGGACCGCATCACACAGAGACTTTCCTTCAAGTGACTTGATGACTTCTCTGACTTCCTTATTCTGTTCCAGCGTCAGCATGAAAACGTCTTTATTGAGCGCCTGAGCATCCAGCGTCGCGCTGAACTTATTCGCATAGTCATGATCTTCCGGACCAAACGCCGGCGCGCCGCATGCCATCATGGTCTCATGGATGACTTTCTCAAGAGCCAGATTGGGCACCACATTGCTGCAGGCTTTGTCAAACTGGATGGTAACCTCAGTTTCCGTCATGAGCGCAGCCCCACGAGCAATATTGTCAATCCGAGCGTTGATCTCTTTAACATCTTTGATATGAGGTGCCCGGATCAGATAGAGGGATTCCGCGTTAGGCTGTACGACGTTTGGAGACAGTCCGCCAGAATTGGTCACAGCGTAGTGGACTCTGGCCTCTTGAATGATGTGCTCTCTCAGGTAATTGACCCCAACATTCATCAGCTCAACAGCGTCCAAGGCACTTCTTCCAAGATGCGGAGACGCCGCAGCATGGGAGCTCCTGCCTTTAAATTGATAGTAGATCTGGTGATTCGCCAGCATACTTGCCGATATGACGAGATTCACTGAAGCCGGGTGCCACGCAAGTGCCACATCCAGTCCGTCAAAGGCCCCACTTCTGGCCATGTAGGCTTTCCCAGATCCGCCTTCCTCACCCGGACAGCCGAACAGGACAACGGTACCGGCGCTGCCGGTCGACTCAAGGTATCGCTTCACCATTATGGCACCACCCACGGATGCTGCCCCAAACAAATGGTGCCCGCAGCCGTGGCCATTGCCGTTCTCATTTCCGCTGATCACCTTGCGCTCTGTCACGTCCGCCTCCTGGCTGAGGCTGAACAGTGCGTCGTATTCGGCCAGGATTCCTATTACCGGCTGACCGGAGCCAAAGGTGGCTTTAAAAGCGGTTGGGAGACCTGCCAGGTTATTCTCGACAGCAAAGCCCTCTCCTTCCAAATAAGACATCAGTATGGCGGCAGACTGATATTCTTCAAATCTAGTCTCCGCAAGCTCCCACAGCTGATCGCTCAGCTGAGTTAAGCCCTGCTCTATTGTCTTCAGTTCATTTTGTATGTTTTGTATGTCAAAATTTTTCATGGTCTTCTCCTTCATGTTGGCATGAGACGCATACCATCATTGTGTCATCAGATCAACTAATTGGTCTCGACCGCTTGCTTGCTGGTTCCATTTGCGAGTTTCTTGTAAACGATCAGTCCGACCAGGCAAATGACGGCTTGTAAGCCGGCAGCCATCACTACTGACATGGCACCCTTTGACAGCATTAGTCCCACATAAAACTGCATGACCGCGAAGCCAAGCACCGAGTTGAAGGTATAGGCTATCGAATAGTTGCCCAGAACAGGGCTTTTCAGCTCCGGATCGCAGATTCTAAGCAGGAGCAGTCCGGTTAGGAAAACGCCAGTGCTGGTCCCAATAGCAGCTACGGCATGCTCGAACCAATATTCGCTGATATACTTCTTAGCAAAGTAAATCGCCGGTATGAAGGTGACGATAAAACCCAAGATGGACATGACGACAATTGGTGAAATATACGCCATGATGGCTTTGACTGGAAGGCTTGCAATAGCTGCAACAACGGCAATTTCAGTCAAAGATCCGGAAATTTTCGATTTGACTTTGGTATCGACCAAATACTCAATTTTGAGTTTAACCATGACGTACCAGACGCCAAACATGACAATGATCGCGTAGCCCCACACTGAGATGTCTTTAAGCACCGGTACTTCAAACACCTTTAAGTAATGAAGAATCAGGTAGGCGAGGCCACTGGCTGCCAATATAATCGCGCTGTGGAAGGCGAAGGTGTCAATGGAAGAAGAGTTCGTCGTTTCTCTGCCTACAGAAGGCTGCTTGGTGACATCTGTCTGATAACCGACTTGAATGTGCTGAGGAATGTCCCCAGGTTTATCGAGAAGCTGGGTTTTTCCGGATCGCGCCGCCCAGTTGATCAGCACAATACCGCCAAGAATACCGCCGAGGAGGCCGATGGTCGCAGTCGTAATCCCCACACCCTGTGCGATCTCCCAATATGGAAGGTTCATCCCTTTAAGCATGTTGCCGAGCAGACCTGCCGTGCCGTGACCGCCGGCAAAGCCCATAGTCAGCTCCCAGCCAAAGGTGTCATAAAGTTCAGTGCCGGCGCCCTTGAAAATGGCATGCACTATGAAACCGACCATGTATTGAAGCCCAACAATTAAGGTCAGGATAAAGAACATAGGGACAATGTCCTTTGAATCTGCCCCGCCTTTACCTTTAGAGCCTTTACTGCCAAAGGACAGTCCAAGTGGCACCGAGGCGACAATTGGTACAATCAAGATACCAGGCAAGAGAGAGAAGATTGCCATCCAGGATTCAGGCACCGGGATTAACTTAAATCCTACGGGTCCAAGCAGCAATGCAATGAATCCCCCAACGACTGAAGCAGGCATAAAAGTCTTTTGCAGTACTTTTACTTTTGCTCTGAGGAAGGTCCCCAAAAGAAGAAAAACACTCAGAAATGCTAATGAAAATAATAATTCCTGAAAAAGCGCGTTAGTCATTTCAAACCTCCTATTTTGGACTTATTTTTTTTAAGTCTTTAATTTAAGATGATTCTATCACGTTTTTATAAAATTTCAATACTTTTGCGATCGTTATTTTAACTATTTTTTCAGAAATATGACTTTTGATGGCTCCCGCCTTTCAGGGTGAGGTGTTGGTGTTGTGACCATCGGCTGAATAAAGTCTTTAATTTCCTAAGACCCGCTAATCGAAATACAAAAAATTCATAGTCACAAAACCGCCAAACTAAGTTAAACTAAGAGTTAGGAACTCACGAATCGGAGTGATCGAATGCTTAAAATCGCAGTAATCGGACCAGGCCAGTCCTTGGACGCCATACGTCAGGCACTTGAGATTCAGCCCTTTGACTGTCAGTTTCTTTATTACACCTATAAACGGCCGGAAGATATTCTGGACATTTACAACGCGTCCTACGCGGATTGGGATGCGATCATCTTCAGCGGCGAGCTCGGGTATATGTATTTTAAGGACCACACCCAGCAGATTGATCTGCCGCTGAGCTACCTTGAAGTAGACACCCAATACTTTTTTGGCCAGCTCCTGAAATACCTCACGGAGTCCCCCGGCGCGACCCTTGAGCGTGTCTATGCTGACTTTATCAGTGAAACGAACGATTACCTGGGGTTGAATCAGTATATTGAAAAAAGTTTGATGCCCATCACGCCAAAAGCATTTGTCTATGACAGCACTATGTACCAGATGACCCTGGGTGAAATCCTGACCCTCTGGAAATCACAACAGATTGATGTTGTTTTTACACGGATTACCAATAATATCCCCAATTTCGAAGCCCTTGGCATCCCGTATATTCACATTTATCCACCAGCTGCCGCGATCCGGGACGCTATTAAGCGCGCCGTGGATGAAGTCAGGCTGCACCACCTGAGTAACAATCAGCTGGCCGTTGGGCATATCGATCTGTTAATAGATGATCAGACCAAGGCGGATTTCAGACTCACAGAGTATCTGGAAATTACAATGTACAAACACCTGGTCGATTTTCGAATGATCCATCAGATGAATTACAGTATTCTCAAGCTTTCCGGCGTCTATGAGATCACCTTCTCCCGCGTCGAGATTGGCAGCACACAGGACCATTATGCCTTCCCGCTCTTGAATTATCTGTCAGAACACTATCCTGAAAATTTCAATATCGGGATTGGGATAGGCAGCAGCGTTGAGGAAGGCCGGGTTCACGCCATTGAGGCGCTGGCCGAGGCCAGGCATTTTGGCGTTCGCCATGGCTTTATGGTCGACCAGAACAACAGAATCTGGGGCCCAATTGGAAACCCAAACTGTATTGAATACAGACCGCTCCCGACCCAAAGTGAGCGCCTCTCCAAGCAGCTCAACATTTCCCCTAAGAATCTCGAGCGGCTGCTCGCTTATTCAACAACCACACCGTACATGACCTCGGATCAGGTCGCCGAGGCCCTGAATATTACTGTCCGAAGCGCTAACCGCATCCTCAGCCGGTTAGCTGCCGATGGTTTCCTCGCCATCATCAACAGCGAGGAGCCCGGTGAAGTTGGGTGTAACGAAACCAATACAGGCGCCGGCAGGCCGGTGAAGCGGTATGTGGTGAATAAAGGCAAGATTGATGTGCTGCGGGGGTAGGGGTTGAGTAAGATGTGAAACTCGGTGTCTGACACCGAGTTTCACATCCGCACTTTAAACAGGAAGACAAAAGCAGAGAAGATGGCGCGGGGCGCCATCTTCTCTGCTTTTGTCTTCTCACCTTTAGTTAATTGGGGAAAAGCCTGATACCAGAAGCATGCGGCTTCTGGTCTCAGGCTTTTCAACCTTCCTAAATAAACCCAAACCCAGCCCTCAGCGCACTGGAATTCAGAGTCTCATACTTCTCCTTGCCCTTCTTTCTGAAAACCTGGTTCATGCCATTCAGCGCCTCTTCCTCCGTAAACTCTCCGGTGGCCTTCACCACGACGCCTGCCATGATGATGTTGGCCCCGAGCATGTGGCCCAGCTCCTTGGCCATGCTCGAGCAAGGAACCGCAATGAGTTTGACGTCCGTGCGCGTGCACTTCGCCGGATCCACCAGGTCGCTGTTTATGACAATGGTGCCGCCTTCCTTGACCATCGGCAAAAATTTCTGGAAGGAGGGCTCGTTCATGGCGAGTAAGAGATCCGCCTCTTCCTGGGAGGGGTTGTAGATGTAGCTTTCGCTGAATTTGACGGTGCAGTTGGCGGTGCCGCCTCGCATGGCGGAGCCGTACTGTGGGATCCAGGTGGCGTGGAGGCCTTTGAACAGAGCCATCTCGGCCATGAGCAGGCCTACGGTGAGTACGCCCTGGCCGCCTGAGCCGGCGAAAATGATTTCTTTGTATGCTGCCATCTATTTAACCTCCCTTTGCTCATTTGCCCTGGTTTTGAATTCACCGAGGGGAAAGTGCGGCGTGACGGCTTGATCCAGGTGCTTCATGGCGTCCGGGGCCGTCATGCCCCAGTTGGTCGGGCAGGAGGACAGGATTTCGACGACGCTGTAGCCTTCGCCGCTGAGCTGGGCCTCGAGGGCCTTTTTGATGTAGGTCTTGGTTTTGTTGATGTTCGCGGGTGTGCTGACGCTGCCTCGTGCCACATAGGCGGCTGCATCAAACTGCGAGGCGACGAGCTCCGGAAAGCGCAGGGGCATGCCGGTGGTGGTGCAGTCGCGACCATCGGGGGAGGTTGTGGTTTTCTGGCCCGGCATGGTGGTGTTGCTCATCTGGCCGCCGGTCATGCCGTAGTTCGTGTTGTTGACTACGAAGGTGGTGAAGCGCTCGTTGCGGTAGGCGGCGCTTGTAGTCTCGCCTATGCCGATGCTGTAGGCGTCCCCGTCCCCCTGATAGGAAATGACCACGTTGTCCGGGTTCACGCGCTTAATGGCCGTGCAAACCGCGCCCGCCCGGCCGTGGGAGCAGTGGAGACGGTCGGTTTCGAGGCCGCCGCCCAGAAGGCTGGAGCAGCCGACGCCTATGCCAAAGATGACGTTGTCATCTTGACCCAGCTCCTCCAGGCACTCGGCGATCAGCCGTATGATGATCCCGTGACCGCAGCCCGGGCAAAAGCTCATGGGCCTGTCGATCAGTGCGGGTACTTTTCTCGGTTTTATGTTCACCTTGGTTTTGACGCTCGTGTTCGTGTTCGTGTTCGCGTTCGCAGCCATTAATAGACCTCCTTCATTTCACCGCTGAGGACTTTGGCGTAATCCTCCATAATTGCCTTGGTGGACGGCACGCCGTAGACGTGGGGGTTACAGTAGACTGGTGCCGGACAACTTCCACCGCTGCAGTCGCTGCCCTTTTTCTTGCCCTGGCGCATGACCGTCAGCGCAATGTCATCCACCAGCTGCCCCGTGGCGTTGGCTTCAATGGAAATGTAGCCCTTCACGTCCGGGTTGACCTGCTCGAAGGCCTTCTCCGGGAATGGCCATGCTGTAATAGGCCGGATGTAGCCTACCTTGTGGCCCTCAGCCCGGAGCTGCTCTACCGCGCCAATAGTCGCCCGACCCGGCATCCCATACGCCACAAACACGTAATCCGCATCTTCAATGTGCTGTGCTTCCCAGCGCTGTTCCGTTTCCTTTACCTTGTTGTATTTAGCGTTGAGGGCGACCGCTTCTTTCATACTGTCCCGGTCGAAGATGCCAATTTTCTTGTTCGTATATTTGCCGTCGAAGCCCCATTCGAAGCGCTTTGGCGCTTGCATCTCCGGCAGCACGCAGGGCTCCATCATCTGGCCCAGGGCGCCTTCTGTCATGAGGACGGAGACCATTCTGTATTTTTCCGCAAGGTCGAAGGCTTCAACGGTGAGATCAGCTGCTTCCTGGACGCTGGCCGGACAGAGGACTATACATCTGTAGTCTCCGTTACCGCCGCCTCTGGTCTCTCTATGGTAGTCGCACTGGGCGGAAAGGAGCGTCCCTATGCCGTTGCCGTAGCGCACAACGTTGACGACCACGGCTGGGAGCTCTTCGTCGGACAGGGTGGTCATGCCCTCCTGCTTGAGGCTGATGCCCGGTCCCGAGGATGCCGTGATGGACCTGACGCCGCAAGCGGCGCTGCCTATGATCATGTTGATCCCCGCAATCTCTGACTCCGCCTGAACGAAGGCCCCTCCGACCTCCTTCAGCCGCCAGGACATATACTCCATGATCTCCGATGACGGCGTGATGGGATACCCCGCATAAAATCTGGCTCCCGCCCGGATCGCCGCCTCAGCGATTGCTTCATTGCCTTTTATCATTTCACCTTTTACGGTTGACATGCTGCTGCCTCCTTCTTTTCTGAGCGTCTTAGCGCCTTAGTGCCTTAGCACCCTGGCTTCATCACTTAGTACCGGGAATTTCGTAGACCCCGTCCGGGCACGTGGTGTAACAAATGCCGCAGGCGATGCACGCCTCATCATCAATCACCGTGAACAAATAACCCGCTGTATTGATCTCCGAGCTGAAAGAGATCGCTTTTTTAGGACAAACCGCGACACACAGCCCACATTGCTTGCACCGCTGCGGTTTCGTCAATACTTTGCTCATTTTGCATCCTCCTCAATGTTACAGAAATATTACCGTAACTGACACCAAGTGCAACTCGGTGTCAGACACCAAACTCAACTCGGTGTCAGACACCAAACTCAACTCGGTGTCAGACACCAAACTCAACTCGGTGTCAGACACCAAACTCAACTCGGTGTCAGACACCAATCTCAACTCAGTGTCTGACACCAATCTCAATTCAGTGTCTGACACCAAGTGCAACTCGGTGTCAGACACCAAACTCAACACGGTGTCTGACACCAATCTCAACTCAGTGTCTGACACCAATCTCAACTCAGTGTCTGACACCAAACTCAACTCGGTGTCTGACACCAAACTCAACTCGGTGTCTGACACCAATCTCAACTCAGTGTCTGACACCAATCTCAACTCAGTGTCAGACACCAAACTTAACGCCAAAGCTGCGCACTAGGCGCCAGCCACGAAGCGCAGTTGCTACAGCCTTTCCTTAATCAAAGCCCCAAGGCGCTTGATCCCTTCCACGATCTTGTCGTCCTCCATAGTCGAGAAGTTCAGCCGGATCGCGTTGTTCCGGTCTGCCAGCGGATAAAAGGATTCCCCCGGAATATAAGCCACACCACGCTTGATGGCTTCAGGCAGCATCGCTTTTGTATCGACATGAGACGGGAGCTCCACCCAGATAAACATGCCGCCCTCCGGCCGCTCATACCTGGCCTCCAAAGGAAAGGCCGCTTCCATAGTCTCCAGCATCAGATCCCGCCTGCGCTTATACACCCCTTTGATCGTCTCGAGATGCGCGTCAAAATCATTTTCCTCAAGGAACGCGTCGACCTGCATCTGCGCCAGCTCCGCCGGCTGAAGATCGCAGCCGTATTTCACAAGCTCAAATTTCTTGATGAAATCCTCGTGGGCGCAGATCCAGCCCACCCTGAGACCCGGCGACAGCACCTTGGAAAAGGAGCCCATATGTACCACATGCTTACCAGGATCGAGCGACTTAACAGAAGGCACCCGCGAACCATCAAACCGCACCTCACCATAAGCATTGTCCTCCAGGATCACCCGGTCATACTTGACCGCCAGTGCCACTAGTGCCTGCCGGCGCTCCAGGGACCAGGTCCGCCCCGTCGGATTCTGGAAGTTCGGAATGACATAAATCAGCTTCGCCTCTGGATGCGCCACGAGCTTCGCCTCCAGATCCTCCGGCTTCATGCCTGCCTCGTCGCTGTCCACGCTTATGTAATCCGTCTCAAAAGTCTTAAACGCTGTCAGTGCCCCAAGATAACTCGGGTTCTCCGTCAGGACCACTTCCCCGGCATTCAGAAACAGCAGCGCACTCAGACTGATCGCCTGCTGAGAGCCAGTGGTGATGGCAATATTATCCACCCCCGTCACCACGCCCTCCCGCGCCATCAATCCGGCAATCTTCTGCCGCAGCGGCACATACCCCAGCGTCAGCCCATATTGCAAAGCCGACTCCGCCTGCTCCCGCAGCACCTTGTCCGTCGCCTGCCGCATGGCCTCCCCCGGAAACAGCTTCGGATCCGGCAGCCCGCCCGCAAAGGAAATCGTCCCCGGATTGGCTGCAATCATCTTCATGACCTCCCGTATATCCGACGGCTTCAGCGCATTCATTCGATTCGCAAAATTCATGACCTTATCCTCCTCATAATCCAACACTCTATAACTGCAAATTCGCCGCCAGATGCGCCAGCGCAATGGAATTCAGCTTAATCTCTGCCGTATCGGACCGCGACCCCAGCACCACAGGATGGCTCGCCCCCAAAATGATCCCGGCCCACTTCGCCTTATTGAAATGCAGCCACGACTTCCCCAGCACATTCCCGGTCTCGATATTAGGGAAAATCAGCAGATCCACATCCCCCGCAATCCGGCTCTCGACCCCTTTGTGCCGCGCCGCCTCAGCGTCAAAGGCCACATCGAAGGCAACAGGCCCCTCAATCACACAGGACGGCAGCTCACCAGACCGCACCGCTTCCACCAGCGCCGCCGCGTCCACGGTGGAGACCACCTTTGGATCCACCATTTCATTCGCCGTCAGCGCCGCCACCTTAGGTTCCGGTATGCCGATGGTCTTCAGTGCCAGCACCGAATTCGCCAATATATCCTTTTTCTGCGCCAGATCCGGGCTGACGTTGACCCCACTATCCGAGGCATAAATCAGCTTGTGATACCCGGGAACCTCATAAACCGCAAGGAGCGAAAGCAGCCGTCCCGTCCTGAGTCCGCGTTCACGGCTCAGAATCCCCCTCATGTAGACGCTGGTATTGACGAACCCCTTCATCAGGATGCTCGCCCGGCCCTCTCTCACCGCTTGAACCGCCGCCTCAACCGCCTCCTCAGGGGTTTCCGCCTCCACAATCTCATAGTCCGTCAGCCCAACCTCTTTCGCCAAGCTCTCAATCCCTGCCTGACGCCCAACCAGAATCGAGCGGACAAAGCCCAGATCCTCAGCCAGCTTCACCGCCTCCAGCACCGCTCTGTCCTCTGCACCGGCGACGCTGATCACAGATCGCGGTGCTGATTTCGCCGCCTCAATCAGCTCTCCAAAGTTTCTCATCATCCCTGAACCCATCCATAAGCCCCCTTTACCGATACACTTTTGGCGCTTCTTCACCGCTAAGCACTCGGAGCGCTCCAAGGGCCAGCGCTTCCATTTCCATTTCCCCTGGAACAATTTCAACCTCCGCCAAATAACCCACACGCTTCTCAATTTCCTGGCACACGTAAGCCGAATAAGCTATGCCGCCTGTGAGAATGATGCGGTCCACCTTCCCATGAAGCGACGCCCCATACATGGCAATTTCCTTGGACACCTGATATATAAAAGCGTCCATGACCAGCTGCGCCTTCTCGTCACCGCTCAGGCAACGGCTCTCAATGTCCCGCATGTCCTTGGTTCCGAGGTAATCATACATGCCGCCGGTGTTGCTGATCTTATCCACCATTTCACCATAGGTATACTTGCCCGAATAACACAGCTTGACTAGTGGATAAGTGATGATCCCGCCGCTGCGCTCCGGAGAAAACGGCCCGTCTGACCGACCTCCACTGCCGTCGATCATTCTGCCATGGGCGTGGGGCGCAATGGAGATCCCTGAGCCCAGGTGCGCCACTATGAAGTTGAACGCCTCATAGCGCCCCCCCAGCTTAGCGGCCGTCTTTCTGCAGACTGCCTTGTGATTCAGCGCATGAAGCCAGCTGGCCTTCTCAATGTCAGACAGCCCTGTGAGTCTGGAGATTGGCATGAACTCATCCACGGACACCGGATCCACCACATAAGCCTCAACCCCGGCCTCATCCGCGATCTGCCTGGCCAGCACCGCCCCAAGATTGGAAGCATGCTCCCCTTGAATGGCATTTTTCAAGTCTGAAATCATAGCCTCATTGACCGTGTAAACACCGCCTTCGATGGCCTTCATCAGCCCGCCTCGCCCAGCTACAGCGCTGAGCCCCTCCAGCGGCTCATTCTGTTCCGCCAAAATCTTAAGTATGAGGCTCTTTCTGTAGTCATACTGATCAAACAACGTCTTGAATCCCTGAAGCTCCGCCTGGGTATGGTCGATGCTCTTTTTAAAGACCTCACGCTCGTTGTCATAAATCGCAACTTTAGTCGAGGTACCGCCAGGATTGATGGTCAAAATTCTCATAGGTATTGGCCTCCCATTTCATCAACATTTTCACTTCCAACACGTCATTCACCTATCAAACTCATTTTTCAGAACGCCGTTCCGAATAATTGAGCTGAGAAAAAAGATAATCGACTTATCTTTTTTCAAAAATGGTTTATTTTTCGATATCGAAATCAACTTCAGCGTCGATACCAATATCAACGTCAGCATCAGCGTCAACGTCAGCGTCAACACCAACATCCGCAGCTCTTTGCTACAGCGCCTCCTGCGTAATCCTTCGGCTGATCTCGACCACCCTCTGAATCTTCTCGTCCAGATCTTCCCGATTCATCCTGACCGTAGGCCCGGAGATGCTGATCGCCGCTATGGCGTTCCCCCGCTTGTCCAGGATTGGCGCGCCAATGCAATACAGCCCAATCTCCTGCTCCTCGTTGTCAATGGCGTAGCCCTGCTGCCGGATCTTCTTAAGCTCCGCCATCATGCCTTCCCAGCTGACAATGGTATTCTCGGTATAACGCTTCAGCGGCTGCTCCGCATAGGACATGAGGTCAATATCCTTGGAAAAAGCCAGAAGACTTTTGCCGATGGACGATATATGCAAATCGCTGCTCGATCCTACACCCGGATTCACCGACAGCACTTTGCTCTTACTGAATTCCTTCAGAATGATCACACTCTTGTAGCCCACTTCCGGATCCCGGTCGAGAACCGACACGTTGACCACTTCGCCATAAGCCTCAAACAACTCTTTGGCATAAGGGCGAACCACATCCGCGAGAGAAAACTTCTCCCCGACCAGGAGTCCCATGGCATAGACCTTCATCCCCAGCCAGTACTTGCCGTTTTCGGGGTTCTTCTGGACAAAGCCTTTATATTCCAGGGATGCCAGCGACCTGTGAATGGTGCTTTTGTAGAGGTCCAGATCTCTCGCAAGCTCTGAAACGCCCATTTCGCCGTTATTATGATACAGCGCCAGCAGGATGTCCAGCGCGCGATCGACAGCGACAATTCTTTCGGTCATAATGTGACTCCCTTTCCTGTTCCGATTTTTGACAACATCGTTCCGACTTTATTTTACAATGAGTGGTTGTTGGTTGTCAATCCATCGGCAATAGCTTTTGTTAAAATTTTTAAGCAGCTCTTGAAGTTCGGTTTGGAACTTTTAGTCTGGAAAATACAAAAGTGAGTCCCAGCGCAACAATCAAGAGGCCGGCAGAAACCATGTACGCTGTGGTAAATTGCCCGGTCAGATCGTAGATCCAGGCGCCCGTCATAGGGCCAATTATGCCGCCCACACCCCAGCCAGTGAACATGAGGCCAAAGTTGACGCCAAAGTTCTTGAGTCCGTATAAGTCAGAAATGGTCGCCGGGAAAACTGAAAAGATCGCGCCGTAGCACATGCCCGCCACCGCGACGCCCACCGCCAGAGCCGGCACTGAACGCAGAGTGGTGAACGCAAGCATATTGATGGCTTGCAGAATAAAGATGCCGCGGATCAAATTGAGGCGTCCCAGCTTATCTGACAGGCTGCCGCCCCCAAATCTGCCTATGGTGTTGAACAGCGCCAGCAGCATGACAAGCAGGAAGCCGCCGGCCCAACTTGCCTGGACTTTGGCAATGGACACGACATGACCAATGACCATCAGCCCTGCAGATGAAGACATAGCGAGCATCAGCCAGATCACCCAGAATTTTGGCGACCGGAGCATTTCCTGCCAGGTGTGGTCATTCAGCGCCTGGGCCTTTTCCATGACCGTCTGTTTGGCAGCATCCTTCTCCGGCGGATTCTTGAGGAGTTGCGCCAGGATCATCCCCACTGCCAGACTGATCGTGCCAACGACAATGAATACCGCAGAAACACCATAGGTTTGATTGAGCCAGTTCGCCAGTGGCGAATACATCATAGAGGACAAACTGACGCCACCGACGACCACACCGGTGACCATGCCCTTCTTCTCTTTTGGAAACCATTTTACTGCCGGCGGGGTGGTTGACACATTCAGAATCCCAATCCCGCTGCCTCCAATCAGACCAAAGGCCACAGCCACAAACAGCGGCTCCGTCTTGAGTCCGGACAAAATGGCACCGGTGCCCATCAGTATGACGCCAATAGTCGCAGTCCACCTGGGTCCCTTTTGATCCTGCAGCTTTCCAAAGAACACCATGGCTATGACGAAAGTTACAGTTGCCAAGGTATACGGCAGCGATGCCTGCTTGCTGGTCCATCCCAGCTGGTCAATCAGCGAACGGCTGACTATGCCCCATATGTAGAGCATCCCGGACACAAGATTAATCCCTGCGGCGGCACCCAGCACGGTGTACGCCTTTTTTTGTGTTGCGCTTTTCATGTGCTGCTCCTCCTTTTCAGTGTGTAGTTTCATTAACAGCAATTGTAAATGATTCCGCACACATATTCAACTCTATTTCCGGTCTGTCGTTCCGAAATAGTTTCAGTGAATCACTATAGCATTATAAGAATCAGAGTTCAACCCATTTGAAAATCAATTATTATTTGCCTTGCTCTTTATGAATATTTCTTCTTAAAGGAGTCAGTGCCATTCAAGAGAAAGACTTTGCTGAATCTGACATCCGCGTCTTTCTAAAATTATTTTGTGCCCATATGAAACGATACTCCCTTCACTTTTCATAGGATAATCTGAAATTTAACGCTTGATTTTTTGCAATTTTCAGTTTAATCTAAGGTCATGCCATTTTATCAGAACGCCGTTCCGAAAATTTACATCCAAAAATCGCAAAGGAGGAACTCTTCAATGGTCACAAAGATGAAGAAACAAGCCACCCTGGGTCACGCACTCATCCCCATGCTCTTTATCATTGCAGCGCTGATCTTTACCATGCAATTTTGGGGCGGTGACCCCCACATTCCAATCCTCATGGCAGCGGTTGTCGCGGCAATTGTCTCAGTCTTTGGTCTCGGTTATACATGGAAGGAGCTTGAGGATGGGATTATCGACACCATAAAAATGTCTATGCAGGCTCTGTTGATCGTCATGATCATAGGGATGATCATAGGCACCTGGATTCTGGGCGGCATAGTGCCAACCATGATCTACTATGGCTTGAAGCTCCTATCTCCGAGCATTTTTCTCGTTGCGACTGTGCTGCTCTGCAGTGTGGTTTCCCTTGCAACCGGCAGCTCCTGGACGACTGCTGGTACGGTCGGAATCGCCCTTGTCGGCGTCGGCATTGGACTTGGCATGAATCCAGGTTTAGTTGCGGGCGCGATCGTCTCCGGCGCCTACTTTGGCGACAAGATGTCCCCACTTTCCGATACCACCAACCTGGCACCTGCCATGGCCGGCTCTACACTTTTTGAGCACATCCGACATATGACCTATACCACCGGGCCATCCTTAATCATTTCGCTGATCATCTACGGGATCATTGGAATGAAGTTTGCCAACAACGACCTGGACACCTCTGCCATCAATGAAATCCTCACAGGTATGGAAGCCAACTTCAATATTTCCCTTGTCCTCTTCGTGGCGCCACTGCTGGTAATTCTCATGGTCATCTTTAAAGCGCCCGCAATCCCGGGACTTATGGGCGGCGCGCTCCTCGGAGCTCTGTTCGCATTTATTTTTCAAGGGGCAGACATGTCCTCCATTATCGAAGCCATGCACTACGGCTATACCTCAGAAACAGGCATTACTGTGATTGATGACCTTCTCTCCCGCGGCGGTCTCGACAGTATGATGTGGACCCTGTCCCTGATCCTTTGCGCCATGAGCTTTGGCGGCGTTATGGAGAAGTCCGGCATGCTGGAAGCTATTGCCCGTTCAATTCTGAAACTCGCCCACGGCACAGGAAGCCTTGTGCTTGCAACGATCATCACCATCATAGGCATGAACCTGATGGCCGGCGACCAATATCTCTCCATAGTTATCCCTGGCCGTATGTATAAACAAATTTATCAGGAACGCGGCCTTCATCCAAAGAATCTCTCCCGCGTCCTTGAAGACGCAGGCACGCTGACGTCGCCACTGGTGCCTTGGAATACCTGCGGCATCTTCATGGCTGGCACCCTGGGCGTCGCCACCCTGGCCTATCTGCCTTACGCTTACCTGAACCTGATCAATCCGCTGGTTTCAATTTTCTACGGGTTCACTGGCATCACCATGGAGAAGCTTCCTGAAGCCGAAGCTGCGGCTGCCGCATAGATTAGAACATAATTACATAACGTCTGTTTAAGAATAGATTAATTAACTGTGACCATCGGCAACCTCTTTCAAAGCTTTTCAAAAAGCTTTTTTAGGATTCCTGCCGATGGTCATTTCAATTCCCACCTCTCCCCCGGGAGCGGTTTCAGCCACACAAATCCCAGATCGTCAACCCTCTCAAACGCTGATATTTTTACAGATCGTACAAAAGGTAAATTCTTTTTACGTATGAAGATAGAAACCTGCTTCTCAAATCATAACACCTCTACTTAACTAACCATCGAAACTGCTTAAATCACCGTGTTTGAAGCAATTTGGAAATTATCATACAATTTTGATAACACTGGCACAACTATTGCACTGATTTATTGAATCACTTAGAAAACCACATAGGAGGCGTACCCCTTGAAATCAGAATATCATGAGAACAAGACCATCTTAATTAAGGAAACCGGCAGCGTAAAAAATTCAGGCACGATCCGCTTAACCCCCGAAGGTGACCTCAAACTGGACGAGGCCGCTCTGAAGGCCCTGGGCTTCAAACTGGAATGGACTGAAGATGGCGCGGTTGGGACCTTGAAGCAGATTACAGACGCTGGAGCAGAACTAACGTCAGAAGAATTGGCCTTTGTATCAGAAATGACGGATTTCTCAGAGCTCATTGGGGACGCGTCGAAAAAAATCTACGACAACCCTGAACTGGCATTTAAGGAATCCTTTGCCTGCGACCTGCTCTGCGCTATTTTTGAGAACCATGGCTTCAGTCTCGAACGAAGCCCAAAAGGCGTTCATCCGGTGACAAAGGAACCGTGGACAATGGACACTGCCTTTATCGCCACCTTGGACGGCATGTCCGGCGGCCCTTCAATAGCACTTATGCTTGAATATGACGCGCTGCCAGGAGGGCACGCCTGCGGACATAACCTGATCGCGTCAGCAGGATTGGCGGCAGCGCTTCTGCTGGCGAAACGCATACCTCAACTGAAGGGCCGCCTGGTCGTCTACGGTACGCCCGGAGAAGAAGGCAAAGCCGGCAAGGCTCACATGGTTGAAGCCGGAATGTTTCAGGACATTGATGTCGCCCTCGTCACTCATCCCGGCGACCGTTGGGCAACAGGCTCTGATTTCCTCGCGACCAAAACCGCGACTATTGTCTACAAGGGCGTGCCGTCCCATGCATCCGCAGCCCCGGAAAAAGGCGTCAGCGCGCTGGATGCCGCAGTCATAACCTATAATGCTATAGAACTTCAGCGGGAACACTTGAGAGGTGACGCCAGAGTCCACGGCTTTATCCGGGATGGCGGAAAAATATGCAACGTGGTGCCGGACCGTGCCGAGATGGACTGGGCTGTTCGCGCCTTGGACAATGTTTACATGGAAAAGCTTGCGAACATGATCGAGCGCTGCGCCCAGGCCGGTGCCCTGGCGACAGGCGCTGAAATGGAACTTTCCTGGAGTGTACCTTACGGCGCACCCGTGAAGGTTCCGACCCTGGACCGTCTGGTTCTCGATCTGGCCAAAGCTACGAAAGCAGGACTGATCAAGTCCTTTGATGTCCTAGGGTCATCAGATCTCGGCAATGTCTCTTTCGAACTGCCAACCTGCAATTTGTGGTTCGCCATTGCCGGCGAAGGCACTATGCCGCACACCGTGGAATTCCTTGAGGCAGCTGGTTCAGACGAGGCGGTGGGGGCGGCTTTGAACGCCGGTAAAGTCATGGCCCTGGCGGCTCTGAGGCTATTTAACGACCCGGCGTTAGTCGCCGTTATCCAGGAGGAATTTATCGTTTCAAAACAGCGGCTTATAGCCCAGTCTTAAGCAAAACAAAAATAGAACGGAGGTCAGTACCATGACTATAATCGAAAGCGCAGCCGCCATCCAGGACTACGTCATTAAGATCCGCAGGGAGCTTCACGAGTACCCGGAGCTCAGCCTTCAGGAATTTGAAACACAAAAAAGAATCATGCGCGAGCTGGACGCTATGGGCGTTTCTTATGATAAGGCCGGCACCACCTCGGTAGTTGCCAGGATCAATCCCGGGAAAGGCACTAAAGTCGTTGCCCTCCGTGCGGATACCGACGCGCTTCCAATCATTGAGGAGTCCGGTGTCCCCTATGCTTCGAAATCCTATGGCGTCATGCATGCCTGCGGCCATGACAACCACACCGCTATGCTCCTGGGCGCTGTCAAGCTCCTCAACGAGATGAAAGACGAACTCCCCGGCGAAGTCCGCTGCATCTTCCAGGAGGCAGAAGAGCTCTGCGTTGGTGCCCAGAATGTTATTGCCGATGGCCACCTGAAAGACGTCAACGCCATCTTTGGACTCCACGGCATGTCCAACCTGGAGACAGGCTTCTATGATGTCAACCCGGGCTACAAGCTGGCCGGCGCCGACACCATTTATGTCAAATTCGAAGGCGTTTCCGGCCACAGCTCAACGCCGCAGTTAGCGAAAGACACTGTTTATCCGGCCTGCATGTTCGTCAATGAGCTCCAGAGTATTGCCACGAAAAAGGTGGATCCAAAAGAGACTGTCATCATTGCTGTTGGCAGGATCTCCGGCGGGACCAAGTCCAATATCATCGCCAAATACTCGGAGCTGGATATTTCCATGAGGTATTTCAACCCCGACGTCAGAAAGGCTGTCCACGAAGCCATCCAGCGCCTTGCTGATGCCACCGCCCTCGCCCACGAAATCAAAGTGGAGGTCATCTTCGAAGAAACTGCCCTTTCCACTTATAACAATGAAGCGGTCACGGTCATCGCTCAAGACTCAGCAGAAAAAGTCTATGGTCCGGGCAGAAACGTCGACCTCTACAAACAGATGGGCTCAGAGGATATGTCCTATTACTTCCAGGAGGTCCCCGGCACCTTTGCCTTGCTCGGCTATTACAACGAGGCTAAAGGCAGCGTTTACTTTCCGCACCACGAAAAGTTCAACGTTGATGAGGACATGCTGAAGTATGGCGTTGCGCTCCACGCTCAGTTTGCGGTGGACTATTTGAATCAGTAGGATCTGGAATATGGAATGAAAAATGACCATCGGCAAAAGTCTTTCAAAGCTTTTCTAAAAGCTTTTTAAGAACCGATGGTCATTCAATCATTCAATATTTATCCATTTTTGGTTTGAGTTTACGTTCCGGGACAAATCATTCAATTCTTATTTCCGCGTAAACCATTTCAATAGCCTTTTCCAACAGGTCAAGGGGCAGCGTCTCAATGACTTGATAAGGACGAGCCTTTAGGTCAAGTGTTTTAGGCTGTTCACACAAAATGGCGCCCTTTGTCTTCGTTCTGCTGTCGAGAGGAAGATGAAGCGGAAAAGCTCTGTCGTTTGTCGTGATAGGGCATGCAATCACCAGATTTGTATATTTGTGAAAGGAAGGGTTGCTTATGATCACAGCCGGTCGAAAACCAGACTGCTCATGCCCCAGCTGAGGATCAAAATTAAGTTTGATTATATCGCCCTGTTTCACCATATCTCGTCACCTTTAGGTTTCCCCCAATCGATCAGAGATGGTTTATAGTCGTCCGTATAGTCTTTGAAAAGATCATCCAGCGTCAATTCCTTACTGGTTGAAATCTTTGAGATAATAATTTTGTTATCTTCAATCTCTATTTCAACCGGATCATTTACATCAATTCCCAGTAGCTCGAGAATGGCTTTTGGAAGTCGAATGCCCTGCCCATTTCCCCATTTGTTGATTGTTGCGATCATACTATCACTTCCTCAACAATTAGTATATACATAGTATAAACCAACTCGTTTTAAATTGCAACAGCCCAACCGCTTATCTAAGCCGACATCCCCACAACCATGCCAGACGCAAACGGGACCAGCCAAATCAGCCAAACTGCGGCGCTGAACCGGTGGAATTTCTTTTTCGTTTTTGGACTGTTCTGATATAGGACGACGGTCGCCCAGATCACATGAACCAGCATCAAGAGAATGGCTGCCAACCCGGTCACGCCATGGATGCCGAAGCCGGCCGCATCGGTCGCGATTCGGTTCATCAGCGTCGTGCCAAGGGTGTCAAACACCAGCCCGAACCAAAAGATAATGACATGCCAAGGCTTGAGGGTCCCCGACAGTTTTTCCGACCAGACGCCTATAGTATAAAACAGTAAAGCAGCAGTAATCGACACAATGGCATATAATAACATAAAACACTCAACCTCCATATTTTTAAGATCTCATAACTTACAGTGCCAATGAGCCGCAGAGAAAATAGGACTTTTTTACCCTTAGCTTAGTTTGCCGACCCGTGTCCCTCTTCCTCCAGCAGTGACAAAATTACTTCTTCAAGGACCGTATAGTCCACCAGCGGGGTCTGGATCATGGCCAGAAAGTTCATAACCACGAAAGCCGCGGCTTCCCGGCTGGACATGACCTTGAAGCGGATCCCCTCGACCTCCAACCATTTGGCGAGTCGAGCCGCCAGCATCTCAATGGCCTGAAATTTTCTCCCCCTGCTGCTTCCCATGACCTCTTCAGCCTGATAGAGCTCAGGCTTCAGCCATTCAGCCCGAAATATGCCGACAAAACCTTCGAGGCTGCGATAGATGCCTTGAAGGTTTTCAGAAAATGACCCGGCGCTTCCCAAGATTAAATCCACCTCAGACTGAAACGTCTTCCAGTACTCCGACATCATTTCCACCATCAAGTCGTCCTTATTGGGAAAATAATTGTAAATGGTGCCAAGGGCAATGCCGCAAGCGGACGCGACGCCCCGCATTGTCAGTTGGCTGTAGCCCTTCTCGCTTAAGATCTCCCTTGCATGGGTCAGGATGAGCTGTCTTGGATTTTCTATGACCTTTGCCATGGTTTCACCACCTCAATTTGTTTTTTAATGAACACTGTTCATTTGAACTATGTTCATATTAACTTAAAAAAATAGGTTTGTCAATATTACAATTTCATTACCGTCCGCGTCCCCAACTTGAAGTTGGGGACGCGGACGGTAATAAAAAAAACACCATACAAATGTTAACCTTGAATAACGGATCTCCCACCGTCCACGCCAATAATCTGGCCGGTCATCCAGTCTGATTGGTCTGAAATCAGAAACGCGGTGAGGCTCGCAATGTCCTGAGCATTCCCCAGCCGCTTCAGGGCGTGGGTTTTACCCAGCGCTTCAATGGCCTCCGGACTTTTAATGATGGCGGAGGACAGGTCACTGTCCTGCAGCAGCGAAGGCGCAATGCCGTTGACGCGAATCTGAGGCGCCAGCTCAGCCGCCAGTGACCGGACCAGCCCTTCCACCGCGCCTTTGCACATGCTAAGTGAAGCGTGCATGGCCATGCCCTGCTGGACCGCAACGCTGGAATACAGGACTATTGACGCGTTCTGATGTTTTTTGAGCGCTGATGCCGCCGCCTGAACCGCCATGACGGCACCAGGGCGTTGAGTCTGAAATCGTCCATGAAGTCCGCCTCTTCAAGTCGCCTTAAAGACTTGAGATTGATGGTGCCAACCGCGTACACCAGCCCGGCCAGCTCCTTGCCCGCTTCCTCACTGACCCGTTTGAAGGATGCCGGATCCCTCAGGTCCGCAACACTCATGCCGGCGCCGAGTTCCTCTGCGATTTTTCTGAGTTTGTCTTCCCCTGATCCCACCAGGTGCAGATCGTAGCCCATTTTCTTCAAAAGCCTGGCGCTCGCTGATCCGACCGCACCGCTGCCTCCATAAATCAGTACTTTCCCGCTCACTCTCCATTCCCCCTGTCTGTGCGCAGTGTAATGCGCTATTTCGCTAATTTATACCCCAAAATGCAGCATCTGGTACTTTGACGGGTTGAAAAATGTTACACCGAGCACCATTGTGGTATCAAAGCAATAATTCCAAAAACGCGCTCACCCTCACCATCACAACTTTTCAGAAACTTGCGAAGCCGCAGAAAGGAGGCCCTGCCTTGAACGCTGAAGACTTAATCTGGATCTTGGTCTCATACGGCATTGGATGCTTTAACACCGGTTATTATTATATTAAATGGAAATACAAATCTGACATCCGCGATTCCGGGTCTCGAGCAACAGGCGCAACGAATGTCGGACGTACTGCCGGGAAGAAAGGTTTTTTAATTACAGCCGGTGGCGACATACTAAAAGGCGCACTAGCCGTAGCTTTGGGCAGCTATATCCTTGAGATCAGCGACATTGCCGCTTTAGGCAGCCTGATGGCCGTGGTCCTTGGTCACATTTTCCCAATACAACTGGGATTCAAGGGCGGCAAGGGCATAGCGACCTTAGCGGGGGCACTGTTTGCCTACAACCCATTTCTGATGCTTGTTGTTTTACTGATGTTTGCCGTTTTTTTCGTCATCATCAGAAAGAAGACTCCAGCCGCCCTAATTGTACTTACGCTTCTTCCGGTATTCATGGCAGTATACCATTATCCGCCCCGGGAAATTGGAACTATTGCACTCATCAACCTTATTGTCATTGTCGCTAATCGCGATAATCTTAGAAGGGCTTTTATGCCGCCAAGACAAAAATAGAATCGACATCTTTAGCAGGGGGAATGAACAATGATTCATCAGCTTACCTACAAACGGGCCGAGCAGCCTTGGGAATTTGAACAGATCTACAGGCTCAACTACGAAACCTTTGTCGAAGAAATCCCTCAGCACCAGCAGAGCGACACGCGCTTGCTGGTTGACAAATTCAATGATGAGAATACTTATTTCATAGCGGTCAGCCAGGACCAGGTGCTTCATGGCATGCTGGCCATCCGCGACCAGAGGCCTTTTTCACTCGATTCCAAGCTCGAAAATTTGGATGCTTTGATTCCGCCGGCTAGATCCATGTGCGAAGTCCGCCTGCTCTCGGTCAAGCAGGGCGTCAGAAACGGCGTCGTGCTGATGGGACTCTTGACACAGCTCTATGAATACCTTCTAGTGATGGGGTATGACCTCGTCCTGATCTCAGGCATCCTGAACCAACAGAAGCTGTACAGACATATAGGCTTCATCCCCTTTGGGCCTGTGGTCGGCAGCGGAGAAGCCAGCTTTCAGCCCATGTACCTGAAGCGCGAGAACATTCAGATCCCAGGCAGTATCTTGCCTGAGGAGATCGTGAGTTTTCTACCCGGTCCCGTTGAGCTGCCCGAATCCGTGAATGCCGCTCTCAGCCGACCGGCAGTGTCACACCGTTCGCCGGGATTCCTAAAAAAACTGAACGACATCAAGTCCAAACTGTGTGCGCTTTCCAAAGCCAATTACGCGGAAGTCCTGACGGGATCAGGCACTCTGGCAAATGACGTCATCACAGCCCATTTGTCTTTGCTCGGCCAAAAGGGTTTGATTCTCAGCAATGGTGAATTTGGCGAGCGCTTGATCGACCATGCCAAACGCTTTTCACTGGACTTCGAAATCTGCCGAAAGGACTGGGGCGACGCATTTGAACCGCCTGCCGTTGAACGCCTTCTAAAAAGCGATCCCAATATCCGCTGGCTTTTTATGGTCCATTGCGAGAGCTCGACAGGTATGCTGAATCCCCTGACCGAAATCCAAGCCCTTTGCGACGCTTACCAAGTCAAGCTTTGCGTGGATGTCATCAGCGCTCTGGGCAATGTCGACCTCGACCTGCGCGGCGTTTACATGGCTTCCGCCACAAGCTCAAAGGGCATTGGTTCCTACTGTGGCCTGGGCATTGTCTTTTATAATACTCTGCTGCCACCTTCAGCCGGCCGGCTTCCAAGATCTCTGGATCTACATAAGTTCCACGAGGAATCAGGAGTACCCTATACCCTCTCCTCCAATCTTGTCGAAGCACTCTATACCGCGCTCACCACCATTGATTATGACAAAAGACGCCAAACCCTGTCAGAAGTCAGCCACAAGCTGCGCGAGGATCTCAAAGCGCTTGGTCTCCCTCCGCTGACCAGCGGCAGCCACGCCGCGGCCGCCATCCTAACTATTCCACTGCCGGAAGCTGTCTCTAGCCTCCACCTTGGCGATTATCTCAAATATAAAGGCTTCCTCATCAGCTATGAAAGCGCTTATCTCGTCAGAAGAAACTGGATCCAGGTTTGTCTGATGGGCGACCTCAAACCAGAGCGCGCAGCTGCCCTGGCAGAGGTGATCAAGACGTATGTAAAGCAAAGAGCAGAATTAGTCATCAGCAAAGAAAATAGTGCCGTATAAAATTGTGGGAATGAAAATGACCATCGGCCCAAAGTCCTTGAAGCTATTTAAAAGCTTAAGAACCTTTTTAGCCGATGGTCATCCCTACTCAAAACAAATTTCCGAAATTAACTAAACACGAATTTCCGAAATCCTCGGGTTTGTAGATCCGTGAATTTGCTGAAAATATGACCATTGGAATATGCTTAATGCTAGTAAAAGTGAAGACTGACACCAGTCTAAGAAAAGGAGGTCCCCATGGCCGCTTTTATTCGTCCCCCAAAACCTATTCCCCTCCTGTTGAGACCTGGCATATGGATCGCGAAAAAGGTCACCGGCAAAGATTTGGAGGTTCCAAAACTTCTGTCGTGGTCTCCAAAAGCGGCCATTGGCTCAGCGGTGCTGGAATCCCTGGTCGCCCACAAAGATCGGACCATCTCTGAGCGGATGCTGAAGCTCGTCCGCATGCAAGCCTCTTTTACGGCTTTCTGCCCGTTTTGCATCGACATGAATTCAGCCGAGTATGCACAATCAGGCATCACAGATAAGGAACTGGCTGCCCTCCAGGATCATACACTCATTTCAACCACGCTCACCTTCTCAACCAGAGAGAAAATTGCACTTGAGTACGCAAGACTCATCTCCGCCACGCCGCTGTCTTTCCCGGCTGAGTTTATCGAGTCGCTGAAGCAAAATTTTGACGAGCGCGAGATTGTCATTCTCGCCAGCACGGCGGCGCAGGTCAATTACTGGGCCAGATTTATCCATGGCCTCGGGATTCCGCCGGCTGGATTCTCCGGGTCGTGCAAGCTGCCGGAGGAAGAATTGAATATGGATTGAATTGAAAAACCATCGGCTAAAAGCTTTTAAAAAACTCTCAGCTGATGGTTTTTTGTTAAGTGAAACTGGGTGTCTGCAACAATTGCCTATGAACCCCGTCTTCCTACCTAAACTATTCCCATTCACTTGACGAACGGATTTACAACCTCCAGCTGCCCCATCATCCCCGCCTCTTCATGCTCAAGGATATGGCAGTGATACATGAACACACCCTCATAGTTAAACCGGACAATAATCCTCACGGTTTCATTTGCCCTGACAAAGACGGTATCTTTCCATCCCTGCTCATTTGCAGCGGGTTCCTGACCGTCACGGCTAAGAATCTGAAACTGCGTGCCATGAATGTGGAACGGATGCCCCGGGCTGCCCATCATCATGGCGCCAGTGGTTGTGATCTCCCAAATTTCAATATCCCCCAGGGTAACCTTGTCATCAATCCGGTGCATATCGAATTTTCTGCCGTTCAACGTAACCATGTGCCCCATGCCGTCCAGCTCAATGGTCTTGGTTCCAATGGCAAGGCGTTCATCGAGCTTTTCAATTTCTGCAAGCCGTTCCGGAACAACTGTATTGTCCTCGGAAGCGCCACCGATCCTGAAAGTCATGACCAACACATTATCGCTGATCAGCTCCACAACATCTCCCTCTTTGTACTTCGAAAAATCGATGATAATCTCAGCGCGTTCACCGGGCGAAATGAAAAGCGATTCCGTCAGGACGGGCGCTTCAAGCAGGCCTCCATCTGAGGCAATCTGATAGAAGGTCGACCTGTCCGCCAACTCCAAATAAAAGTTTCTGGCATTGGCACCATTGACGACCCTGAACCGCATCTTCACTTGTCCGACTTCCAAGTAAGGGGCTATAGCCCCGTTCACCAGGATATAATCGCCAAAAGCCCCGTCCATCATGTTCGTAACGTATAAGAACGACCCATCTTGGTTGAAGCTTCTGTCCTGAAGGACCAGCGGAATGTCATTGATGCCGTAGTCATCAGGGAGTCCAAGGGATTTTGAATTCTCATCCTCGATCAAAAGCAATCCAGCCAAACCATAGTAGACTTGAATGGCGGTCGTACCAATCACATGGGGATGAAACCATAAAGTAGCGGCGGGCTGATTGACCGTAAAGGTTGGATTCCAGGTTTCCCCCGCTGCAATGACTTGATGCGGACCGCCATCTGCGGTGCCTTCGACTTCTAAACCGTGCCAGTGGACCGATGTGGTTTCTCCCAGTTCATTGGCAACATGCATTTGGACTTCTTCGCCTTTAGTCAATTAAATAGCCGGGCCTAAATAGCTGCCGTTGTAGCCCAGGGTAGGGGTTGAAAGACCCTCAACAAACTGCGTGGTGCCGGACTGAACACGCAGGGTGAACTCAGCGCGCCCTACCTCCGGATCGGTATCCTCCAGCAGTGCGGGAATAGGCAGGGCTTGGCCAGTGTCGTTCATTGAATCTGACCCAACATCACTTGGCGGTCTTTGAGGCTCTCCCGGGTTCATAATGTTGCAGCCAGCCAACGTAAGGATCAGGACGAGAACTAAAAGGTTTAATAGTTTTTTATTCATCATAGCAGCCCCCAAAATATTTCCAGGTTGAGGTTGAGGTTTTGAATCACTGGTATCGAGTCGCTGGTTTTGAGTCGCAGATTTTGAATCAGAGGTTAAAAGACTTGCCTCCAGGTGCAAGACGGATTATCTGTCCGCTTTCTTGCCGTAGGCATAAACGACATCCAATGTAATGGTTTGGATCTTTCGGTCGACAAAGTACCTTCGGATCTCTCTCAGCACGGAATCAATCACTTTGTCAGAAATAAAGGACGCATAGAAATTCCCGGTGGATGACGCAATGAACTCATACATGTCATCACTGCTTTGAAACTCATCCTTCCAGATGGCCTGATTCACTTTGACCTCACTTAAGCCCGCCGCCCGGAAAAAGCGCTGCATCTCTTCCCGCCCCCTCGGCCAGTATAAAATTCTCCGGCCAAGCATATAGCGTTTCGGTATAGCGCCAAACACTGCATCTGACAATTCTGCGTAATGTGTTGGTCCGTGAGTGGAGATAGCAACGATCCCGCCCGGTTTGACCACCCTGGCCATTTCCCTGATCATTTTTTCCTGGTTGGGCACCATGCCAAAGACCATACTTGAAATGGCAACGTCAAAAACGTCGTCCTCAAAAGGCAGATTTTCGGCATCTCCTACGCTTGCCTCTGCCACATTTGGGGGATACCCGGCCGTCTCCAGCTTTTCCCTCAAAACGCCCACCATGTACTCAGAAAGATCCGTCGCATAGACCTTACGAGCGTTTCGCTCCAAAAGCTTAAACGTTGAGATCCCCGTACCGCAGCCCACGTCCAGGACAACCTTGCCGCTGATGCTGATCTCCTCCAACAGCGTGTTGGCAACCAATTCGTAATGCCCCTGTCCGTAGGTGTCGTAATTTTCGACATCGGCGCTGCGATCCCCGTTATAGGCTGATTTAATGTCCTTTTTCATAATCTCCGTGTCTTTCATGTTTCCGGAGATCCATGCGATCATGCCATTCAGGTTCAACAGCAGTTTCTTGAAAAAACCAATTCTCCCAGTCCAGAGTATGCCTGGCATGCCTCACATCCCCTTTCTATGGCAACGTACATGCCATCCTCCGCACTAATTCAACGAGGCTGACCTCGTTTTGCAGGGTTCAACCAATCTAGTGAGATTATTAGGGATTATACCCCGATACGAGGGGGTTTAGACTATGTGGAATGTAGAAGGGGTGTCTGACACCAACTTCCATGTTTGAAAAATGACCATCGGCTTATTAAACGCCTTAAAGCCTTAAAAAGCCTGAAGACCCCTGCCGATGGTTTTGTCACAACACACCCACCGCAAACTTTAAAAGTGTCGCGCCTTTTATCATGGGTTGTGGTAAAATTAAGTTGCTTCTTGATTGGTAAACAGGAGCAAAACAAGCAAATTGGAGGCGTTCCATGATCAAGATTATTGCAGATTCAACCTGTGATTTATCGGATGAAGTCTTAGGCCGCTATCACATCAGTATCGCGCCTCTGATTATTCAAATCAACGACAAAGAGTATAAGGATCGCATTGATATTCAGCCGGATGAATTCTATCACATGATGATGGACCTGGAAAAAAATCCAACAACGGCTATGCCAAGCCCTGTTGAATTTTTGCGCTGCATAGAAGAGGGTATCGCGGAAGGCTGCAAAGAAATTTTGTGCATCTGTATGTCAAGCGGTACCAGTGGATCCTATCAGTCCGCCATGCTCGCGAAGGAGCTCTTCTATGAAAACTATGATCCTGGCGAGTATAAGCTGCATATTGTTGATTCCTTATGCATGAGTCACGGCAGCGGCTACTTGATTTTAAAGTCCGCACAGCTTCGAGACATTGGGTACAACTTTGAAGAATTGGTTTTGTTCAATGAAACCTTTAAGAAACACGTCAAGCATTACCTTTCCGTAGATGATCTGGACAATCTGATCAGAAGCGGTCGACTGTCCAACACCAGTGCGTTTATAGGAAAAATTCTGAAGCTCAAGCCCATCATGACCATGAAAGGCGGCAAAGGTGCCATTGTTGCCAAAGAGCGCGGCCGCAAGCACGTGCTTGATCACTATGTCAGAGAATTCATTAAGCGCGTTGATGACGAGCTGACGACCTTTGTTATTGTTGGATATACCTCCGACCTGGCTTATGCTGAGAATCTGAAGCTGAAATTACTTCAGGAAAGTCACTTCAAAGGTGAAGTGTACATCATGCAAATGGGGGTTTCAGTAGGCACTCATGTTGGTCTGGGCGGCGTCTCCATGTTTTTTATTGAGAAAGACAGACATCATGATGGTCTGCTGGCTAATGAATTGATCAATTTCGTTGCAAAAAGAGATGAATTTCTCGAAAAGTTCGGGAAAAGGCAGAGTAAATAGAGTTCCAAAAAATAAGAAGTGTTGCTGAAATTCTGAGCAACACTTCTTGTTTTTTTTGTGAATAAGCCCCTGAAATCAAGGGCTTTGCGTTAATTCATACAACCTTTGCTTATTGTGAGAGAAGGTTTACTCAACCCAGCTCCAGCTCAGACTGCTGCATTTTCTTCAGATATTGTCCTGTATAGCTTCTCTGACATGCCATTAAATCCTCCGGTGTCCCTTCAAAAATGATCTCCCCGCCTCTAACCCCGCCTTCAGGGCCCAAATCAATGATCCAGTCAGCGTGGCTAATCACGTCCAGATTGTGCTCAATGACAATGACCGTGTTGTCATGGTCCACCATTTTTTTTATTATGGCAAGCAGTCGTTCAATATCCGCCATGTGAAGTCCCGTGGTAGGCTCATCCATGACATAGATGTTGCCCCTTTTCTGAAGCTCCGAAGCCAGCTTGATCCGCTGGGCTTCACCGCCGGACAAGGTACTGAGCGGCTGTCCGAGCTCCAGATATCCAAGGCCTACCTCGCACAGCACTCCCAGTTTTCGATTGATCTCCGGGTGGTTAAAGAATCCCCTGAGATCTTGAATGGTGGTAACCAGGATGTCGTAAATACTTTTATTCTTATATTTCAGAGACAGCACCTCATCCGTGTAGCGCTTTCCCTGACACTCCTCGCAGGTCACCTTGACGGCGTCCATAAAATGCATTTCATAGCTGATGACACCCAGCCCATTGCATTTAGGACAGGCGCCAGTTGAGTTGAAGCTGAAAAGTGACGGACTCGAATTTGAACCCTGAGCAAATTCCTTTCGAATCAGGTCGAAGATCCCAGTATAGGTCGCCGGATTCGATCGCGAGTTTTTCCCAATGGCGGACTGGTCAATGACAACCGCGTCCTTGTATTGATTGAGGAAGGTCTCCAAAATCAGGCTGCTTTTCCCGGAGCCCGCGACGCCTGTAATGCAGGTTAGAACTCCTTTAGGAATTTTAGTCGAGACGTTTTTGAGATTGTGCAGAGAGGCATTTTTTATTTCTATGCAGTCTTGATGCGGTTTTCTTTCGCCCTTATAGACCTTCCGGTTCCTTAAATATTCCCCTGTCAGACCTGTAGAGGTCAATAGACCCTTCACCGGCCCGGCATAGAC
The DNA here is from genome assembly GCF_030247605.1 of Acidaminobacter sp. GTDB lineage: Bacteria > Bacillota > Clostridia > Peptostreptococcales > Acidaminobacteraceae > Acidaminobacter. The sequence continues at coordinate 78,360 of NZ_JAOTSB010000014.1, forward strand.
AACTTCACCACCGTGAGATCCTGCTTTCGGACCAATATCTATGGCATACTCCGCCATCCGGATCATATCCGGGTCATGCTCCACGAAAAACACACTGTTGCCCTTGTCCCTCAGCTTCTTCAGCATACCTGCCAGCTTGTCCGTATCTCTGGGGTGCAGTCCTATGGACGGCTCGTCCAGGATGTACATCAGGTCCACGAGGTCGCAGTCAAGCTGCCTGGCCATCTTGACCCTCTGGCTTTCCCCACCTGACAATGTCGCTACTGACCGGTTCAGCGACAGGTACCCGACTCCGATCTCAATCAGATGGGATAGAATTTGCTTCATCTTTTTCAAAATAGGCTGAGCGAGAGGATTGTCAATGGTTTCGAGGAATTCCAGGAGTGTCGTAAACTCCAGATGAATCAGCTCCGGGATGGTCCTGCCGTTCACCACAACGCTTCGTGCTTGTTCATTAAGACGAGAGCCGTGGCAAGCGTCACAATCCATATAAATGAAGTACTTTTCATAGGCGTCCTTCTTGGCCGCAGGCAGATCCTCAGGGGCTTTATTCAGATAATCCCTTTCCAGTCTCTCTGCTATACCATTGAAAGTCTTGGCGTAGGTTCCGGCGCCGTGGGCCCTGCTAATAGGAATGTCCTTGGCAAACAGGAGCTTTTGGATTTCCTCTTCTGAGAAATCGCCCAGCTTTTTGTCCACGTCAAACAGGTCAATGGCCACCATCTCCCGCCAGTTCCAGCCCCCAACCTTGTGATCCGGATGGGTAATCCCGCCTTCCCGAATGGTCTTGTTCAGATCCAGCAGCTGGGTCACATCCACTTTGATTCTTTTTCCGAGGCCGTGACACTGCGGACACATGCCGGCAGGGTGGTTGAACCCAAACACAAAAGATGGTCCTATAAACGGTTCCCCGCAGCGGGAAAACAGCAGCCTGAGATAGGTATAGAGCTCCGTAGCCGTTCCCACTGTGCTTCTCATGGTTGTGCCCATGCGTTTCTGATCTATGACTATAGCTGTTGACAGGTTTTGAATGTCCTCCACGTCTGGCCGGGTGAGCTTAGGCATCCGCTCCCTGGCAAAGGAGGAAAAGGTTTCAATCAGCTGGCGCTGGGCCTCGGTGTAGATCGTGTCAAACACCAGCGAGGATTTGCCGGATCCAGACACACCGGTAAACACGACCAGTTTGTTTTTGGGAATCGCCAGCGAAATGCTTCTCAAGTTGTGCGTTCTCGCGTTGCTGATCAGGATCTGATCGGGCTTCATGCACTTTTTGCCCCCTTCGTTAACTGCCAAGTGTCAATGCTGCAGTCTCGTTGGTCGAGACGGCTCACTTTCAATTAAGCAATATATACCCCTTTGAAAATGGGGTTCACGGTGAATGTAAAATGACCATCGGCAAACTAATTGTCCTGGAGCTTTTAAAAGCCCAAAGACTTCTGCCGATGGTCACATGCCCGCACCCTCTCACCCACATGCCAAACCTGGCTGGGCGCTTGATTTTAATCCTCTGCCAGCTTTTTCTCATATGCCTTTTTTAGTTTCTCATAATCGCTCTTGAAAAACGCACATTCTTTGATGCAGATCGTGCATCCATGTTGTTTGCTGAAGGGCACGGCACATTTTTTAAAATCTATGTGCTGTTCACTTCCATCTCCAAGAACTAATGGCTTTTCGTAAATCGCTTTTGCCGGGCACTTTCGTACACAGGCATTACAGGTATCGCAGAAGTCCTTGATCCATGCCTTGTTTTGCGCGTTGGAAAACAGCAGATTATTTAGGTCTGTCAATACAGCGGCAATACGAACACTTGGCCCGAACTCATCCGTGATAAGAAGGCCGTGCTTCCCAAATCCGCCCAGACCTGCATCCCTTGCCATAACCGCTAGGTTCAAATTACTGCTGATTGCCGGAACGGCTTGCACATTAAATCCCTTTTCTCTAAGGCACTCAGCAATCAGATTTACAGATCTTCCAAGCTCGTAATAGGTTCTGAACACCTCAATATTGGTTTGTACGGAAGGCGCTTGTTCAATGTCGCTTTTCTTCATTTCCATTGTGAAGACAATGGCGTTTTTGAAAAGTACTATGGAGTCCTTAAACATGTGTGATTCATTTATGGGTGTAAATCCTATTCCTGATATGCCTAGGGACTTGGCGTATGTTTCCAATTCTTTAAGAACATCTGGTGTGATAGTTTTGTTTCCTGTGTATGGATTGTTTCTTATGGATTTAACAGTCTTTGTTAACTCTCTCAAAGTGCCAACCAGGTATTTTGCGTAGGACGGCATAGTTTTAACTTTTGAAACCAAGCTGCCGTACTTAATGTTAATCTCAGGAACGATCAGGCCCTCTTTATAGGTGGGTTTACCGTACCAAACATAATCTATTGGCCGGATATAGTTGTACTCTCTGGGCATTGGAAATCTCATGCTGTTCTTTGCCCTCCTTGGGCTCTATCCTCACAGATCTCGATCTGGTAGTCGCAACTTAGCAGTGAATTGGTGCTAGGTGAAGATAAAATGACCATCGGCATAAGCCTATCAATTTCTTGAAGCTAAAAACTAAGCCACTATTTCAAATCAGTCCTATTTCAGCGAATCTATAAGCTCAAGCATTTCAGCGGTCTCTGGAATATCGCTCATGGAGTGCCCGTAATGAACATATCTTAGGATCCCGGCTTGATCCACCAGCATCTGGGCCGGCATTCTCCCAAGTTTGAACAAGTTGACCTTCTGGCCATATAATTTCAGGACGGAGAGCTTGTCATCAGGAATCCCAATAAATTTCAGATCATGCTCCTCCCAATAACTTTTGAAAGCCTTAGCATTTTCGGGTCCTATCACGACTATTTTCGTATTTTTTTCTACGAATTTTTCAAAGTTTTGACGCAACTGCATCATATGCTTTTGGCAGAACGCTCAGACAAAGCCTCTGTTGAGGACAATCAAAACGTTGCTATTACCTTTGAGATCGGAAAGTTTGAAAAGATTGCCGTTATAGTCTTCTATTTCGAAATCCGGCGCTTCTTTGGTTAATTCAACGCTTGCCATGGTGTCATCTCCTTATCATATTATTTGCTTGAAATCTTGCTCAGAAAGGTTGTCGTGTAAGAAAGATTATTCGTTTTACAAGCGTCCACACAATGACCGCAGCCCACACATCTTAATGAGGTCACCGGTTCCCCTTTCATGGCTTTGTTTTGAAGATCTATCGCCATAGGGCATGCTGAATTGCACGCCCCGCAGTTAATACACTTTGTGAGGTTTGTAATGATTTTCTGCCCGGAAAGTTTACTTATGAAACCCAGCACCGTGCCCAGAGGACAATAGTAACAATACCCTCTTCCAATAAATACGATCCAGAAGAACATCATCATGAGT
>NZ_JAOTSB010000015.1 GCF_030247605.1 Acidaminobacter sp.
CAGATTTGATACTGCTTGAGCAGATTACTAAAGCTCGCTTTAGGTTTGCCTGGGACTTGATTGCTTGTGTCGTTAATTTTTGAAGTAAGTAGCTTTTGAGAAACATAGCCGAGCAAATGCACTGGTATATTTTCGTCTCCAACTACATAATTGATTTTTTTATATGATAAAGGTTCTTTAACTTCATAAACAGTAAGCCGAAAAGTCGGATCAATGTTTACGAGTGCAGACACAGCACCATCTTTATCAAGTTGAGCATATTGTTTATTCGTCCCGTCATCGGTCGATGAAAATTCATCAAGCGAACCCGGATGTCTGTGCCATAAACCAATTAAATCAAGTTGCTCTCTGTATAAGCGAGATATTTTATTTATTAAATGGTTAATATACGCTTGATCATACTCAAAATATGCTGTGCGAAAAATAGAATCCGGGCCTGGGTCAATCGTCTCAACAACATACCACACATCGCCTTTGCGGTATCCAAGAAAAACCCCACCAGTCTCAGTTTTTATTTTCTCATATGTCTCAACCAAGAGAGCTGTCATAGCTCTATCGGAAAATACTATTTGCTTTGGCAATGAACAGCTCCCCCTTTTTTAGTATGTATGCTCAAAAACCTCGTCGCCAATTTCTCCAGCTAACCAACCTTCAACAGCGAATATCCACTTTGCCGCCCAGCCTAATGCTTTTACTGCGGATGTTGTACGGTTTCCAGAATCAATATCCTCTTTTCTTGCGGTACACATATATAAATCGCCGTTAGCGTCCCTAAGAACATGAGGCAAGGAACCAGTGGCTTTGTATAAATCATTCAAGTCTGGTTTTACCGAGTAAACTCGTAACGATCCGCCGAAAGTATTGTTATGAGGGTGGTTGTGATCATATACAACCATCAATGTCCATGTGCCGCCGGCTTCACCACGAGGATTGAGATTGCCGATCCAGCATATGCGGTCATCTTCCAGCTTATCCAACGAAAAGTTGGGGAAAAACTGCTTCATAGCCTGTTTTTCAGCATTAAACAATTCGGGGTTTCGCTCATACCAATAAAAAGCCATACATGTTCACCTCCTTATTTATACGCGGCGCATTGTTCCATTGCACCCATCAGCACGACAGTGTGTTTTGTCTCCCAATATTTTCAGCATCATTCTGCAACCACAGGTATCACAAACAAACGTGTCGGTCGCGAGCTTTCCTTCGGGGGCTTTGAGGGTTTTGCCCATTTCTGCTTGTGAGTCATTGGGCTGAACAACTTGACCAGAGGCGGTAACATTAACATCTTCGCCTCTTTTTAACCTTTCGGCAATCTCTCTGCGTTTTGCGGCAGCGGCGTCCTCGTCTGCGGCAAATACTCCCTTAACAACAAATAGCTTTTTCATCGTAAAACTCCTTTACAAATTTATTGGGGTGTCATTCTTCATTATTTTTAGTAGCTTTTCTAAATGCTTAGTGTACTTATAGTCATTTTTTCTCGGAAAGTAAAACATATTACCGCTATTCATGGTAAAAAACATCATAAACGAAAGATAGGCGTTCCATGTCATACGGGTTGCACCTCTTTCAATAGAGGATATAGATTGCCTGCTAAGCCCGATTTTTTCTCCTAATGCAGTCTGTGATATCCCCATATGTTTTCTTAATGTTGGCAAATCTTTGATCAAAGCCTCAATCATTTCTTCTTGTTCTTTTGAAATCGGTACTTCCGATACCATAACTATCACCATCCGTTTCAGTCATCCTACAAGCCATCGTGACAATTTACTTGTCATTATACTGCGTGACAAGTAACTTGTCAATAGCCGCTGTCAAAATTTCCCGAAAAATTTGGCATAAAACCTTGCATTGGTTCAAATACAGTCAAAAAGAGAAAATCGGATCAAGATATTATAACCCATCTGAATACTAATATCAATACATATGAACAATATAATACTGTTCAAATGAACGGTATAATGGTATAGTGAAGGGTAGTGGACAGACTGGACGTTAACGAACGCATACGGCAGCTCATGATTGAAAAGGGCTGGTCTGAATATAAATTGGCAAAATCCTCAAATTTATCTCAATCAACGATTTCAAATATTTTCAAAAGAAATACTGTTCCAAGTGTATCTACTATAGAAGCGATTTGCTTTGGCTTTGGTATCTCTTTATCTCAATTTTTCGCAGAAGATGATCTTATCGAACTATCCGAAGAACAAAAAAAATTGTTTTCAAAATGGGTAGCGCTTACAGCCGAGCAAAAGGAATTGCTTTATAACTTAATAAAGAACTTAAAGTGATATATTGGGTAATCGCAAAACGAGGTGAGTTACAACGAAAACCGGAATACGACTCCTTTCTATCCTAAGATTCCTCGAAACCCATACGGATGAGGACCATCCTGCTTCCAATGCGGATATTGTCGATTATCTGACAACAAAGGGCATAAAGGCAAATCGCAAGACTGTTTCCGAAGATATTGGGGAAATGATTGCGTTTGGATATGATATTGTCTGCAATAAAGGCAGGCGTTTTGAATATTTCATGGGTGATAGGCATTTTGAGATACCAGAACTGAAGCTACTCATTGATGCCGTACAAGCTGCTCACTTCATCTCAACGCAAAAAAGCCAGGCTCTGATTGGAAAATTCACAACATTTACGAGCTTGCATCAGCAAGACGAGCTTGTTCGCCACCTGTATGTCGATAAACAGATCAAGACTTCAAATGAACAGCTTTACATAACCGCCGACTTGTTGCATACAGCAATAAACGCGGGAAAAAAGGTTCAGTTCAAATATTTCGAGTATGACAGGGACAAGAAAAAGGTCTTTAAGCACAGCGGGAAGGTCTACTCATTCAGTCCTTATGGCCTGGTATGGAATCACGAAAACTACTATGTCGCTGGATTTTCCGACAGCCACGATAAAATAATCACTTTCAGAGTTGACCGCATTACCGCACCTAAAATGACAGCTTCACAGGCTGTACCCCGTCCTGATGATTTTGATATGTCCATATACGGTAAACGTGTTTTCAAAATGTATGATGGACAGCTAAGAGAAGTGATCTTAAAATGCGAAAACTCTATGATGAAATACATAATAGACCAATTCGGCGAGGATGTTGAAACGGTCGCCTTCAGCGACACTCATTTTACCGCAAAAGTTGAGGCTTCCGCCAGTCAGACATTTTACGGATGGATATTTTCGTTTGGAGGCAAAATAAAGGTTCACAAACCGGATGATGTCTTGGCAGAGTTTGATGCTATGCTGGCATCATTTCAAAAAACATCGGAATAATCAGCTTTTCCAAACCGAACTGTTCAAAAAACGACCAGCTCGGTTTTCTTTCGTCTTTTTCACTTGAAATCAGAATCCGTGTTCGCTATACTATTTGTAACAGCTTGACCAGCTGTAAATTTTTCCTCATCTTGTCCGCAAAAATGCAGACAAGCCCGTAAGGAGCGTGATTGTATTGAATAGCGCAAAAGCGTTCGGAGATTTTATCTCACAGCGACGCTATGCTAAAGGTATAACAGTACGGAAAATGGCTGAGTTAATCAGTATGTCACCTGGGTATTACAACGACATTGAAAAAGGGCGACGCAACCCGCCTGACAGTGAGGTGCTGAACAAGCTCATTACTGTTCTGAGCATCTCAGAAGAAGATCAGATAGAGTTTTATGACCTTGTTGGAAAGGCACGGGAAGAAGTATCTCCTGATCTACCGAACTACATCATGCAGAACGAGGTTGTCAGAGTCGCTCTCCGTATTGCCAAAGAAAAAGCCAGCCCCGAGGACTGGCGTAAGTTTATCGATGACTTAGAAAAAAAGTAGGTGGAAGAATGCTTGAACTCATAACCTCATATACCTTTTCTCATGTGCCGTATATCGAGTACAGCGCACTTGATGAGTATGCGACCGATGTTATCAGAGACTATAAGAGAACTCTTTTATTGAAACCCGAAGCTCTTGATATTGAGGATTTTCTTGAGTTTTATCTTGGCTTGCAGATTGAGTATAAACGTCTGAGTTATGATCAGAAAGTATTGGGCTTGACGGCGTTTAACCCTGGCTATGTGCAAATCATCGACGAGCAAACAGGGCATACAGAGCCTTTGTCTGTCGAAACCGGAACGGTAATTGTAGAAAATAGCCTAACCACCAAACGAAATCTTCCACGCTTTCGCTTTACGCTTGGGCATGAAGGCTCACATTGGCTTTTACACAGAAAGGTGTTCTCAGCCGAAAACCAATTTTTTAGCAATGAAAAGTACGAGAACCAGTATCTTGCCGCTAAAGAGGGCAGGATTGATTACAGCCGCAAACAGAACGACAGAACCGACAGCGACCGCATCGAGCGTCAGGCTGATTTTTTATCATCCGCTTTGCTCATGCCGAAAGATACGCTTCGCATGACGTTCAAAGAGTTTTTCAAGTATTACGATGATAAACCAAGACGAATTATCCGCGGGAAAAGCCCGTTGGATGACCGGTATGCTTCGCTCTTACCGAAGTATGTTTCTAAGGTTTTTCAGGTGTCTGAACGAGCTGCACTCATCAGGCTTGAAAAGCTGACCGGAATCGTCGATTACAAGACATGGGGCAATCGCGCCTAAGCGTCCCATTTCTTTTATTTTTAAGTACGCAAAAATGCGTTCAGTAGACCATAGTTACAACAGAGAGAGGTGTTTGCAATGATTACAATAACAAAAGTTGAGGCGACAGACAGGATAGACGCTGACTATGTACTTTGTCCATCTTGCAAGCGCCGATTATGCGACAAGATGAAAGGCGCTAAAACAAGTATCTTGCAGTTGTCAGAATACAGGAAGCCCTTTGAGAGCCTGCTAATAAAGTGCGGGAAATGCGGAAACCGATACCTGATCTCAACCGAAACAGAAATTGAATAAAATATGTACTTCGTACATAGCACCAGCCGCCGGACACGGCCGCATATGCGGCTAAAGCAAGCCGGAAAAGAGCTTATACCATCTCAATGAGATAGGACAAGGACTTTCGAGTTAGGAGCATGACAAGTAGCTTTTAGAGCTATTCGTCATGCTTTTTCTTTTGCATTGAGAGCAGCTCTGTTAGCGGAAAGGACGCTATGAAAAAGAGCTGGCTCTGCTATATCGCTCGTTATCCCTGACCTCCGTTTGTTCTGAATTTATCCCAATTCAAACAAAACGGAGGAAATGAAAATGATAACAATCGATCTGCACGACTATTACCCGCATTATCCCAAAGGTAGCATAGCCGGAGTTCCTGACGATGTTGCCAAAACGCTCAAGGATTTTGAGCGCCAGGAAGTTGCCCACCAAGTCAAAGAGTACCGTCACCGGGCTTACTTCAGTCTCGATGCGCTTGACGGAATTGAGAACGAAGCTCTGATACGGCCGGAGGCCCCTTATGAAATTTTGGAGCGGCAAGTTACAGAAACGATGCTCCGTGAGGCGATATCCATACTCCCGGAAAAACAGGCCAGGCGCATCTTCGCTCACTACATCCTCGGAAAAAGCATCAGTGAAATCGCCCGAATGGAAGCGGCACATCGCAAGAGTATACAGGAGAGCTTAAAACGGGCACTGACCAATCTGGCAAAATATTTTGAAGCAAATTGAGCCAAGACCCCCGCAAAAAGCCCCAAAAATGTATGGGTATATGAGAGGACATATTTTCGGATTCTCTCAAGCGCTCTTTGACAAACAGCAGGCGTTATGCCGGCTCATATACGGTGTTCCAGGTACAGACTTCCGCGCGGCGAGCCGGTGAAGGATGGCGCCATGATGGACAGGCTTCTTGCTTGTTTGAGCGATCAACATCCGTTTACAGCCCCGACAGGCAATCGGGGTGCAACGACCCACGCTGAAGATAATGAAACTTTCTCACGACCTCCCACAGACTTGAGGGGGAGCCCTGCGATATATGTCAGCTTGGCAAAGCAACGATATCGCGGAGTTATGCGAACGGCGCCAGCCGTCACCTGGAATATCCCCCTTCGCCGGGTCGCGTGGCAAATAGGCGAAAACCGAAATCAGAGACTATGGGCCGGACTGCGTTTTTGCGTAGTCCGACCTATCACTGTGATTTTGATACTGATTATTTAACGAGGGGGCGCAGATATGAGCGGTAACACAATGGAATTAAGGACTACTTCATCCGGCAGCGTTTCAACACTGGCGGACATAAGAGATGTGTCGGTGGATAAGAACCTGCCAAAAGAAGAACGGATCGCCGAGTTTGTCCGGCAGATTAAAGATCCCTATCATTTCCGCTGCGGGAAGTTTGTGGTTAAGGCAAAATTTGCGGACAACGGCGTTTCTTTCGAGGACTGCCTGCAAGGAATTATTTTATGAGTATTTTCATTTTGGGCGCTGCGCTTTTTTAATGAGTGCGCTATAATAGGTTTTGGGGAAAACAGAATAAGCCAAACCTACATTAAAACTTAGGTTTTAATGAGTCACTCTTTGATTGCGGGGAAAGTCCGCCTATTCAAAGGAGTGATTTTTTTATGCAGACTTGGAAAGCAGCAAAGTATGTTCGTCTCTCATATACGGACGACAAATCAAACGAAAGCGACAGCGTCCAAAACCAAAAGAAGCTCATCGACGATTTTGTGAAGAATAACCCCGACATAGAAATCGTGTCCGAAAAAGTTGATGACGGTTACAGTGGCATCATTTTCGACCGACCGGCATTCAAAGAAATGATGGAGGATGTTCACGCCGGCAAGATAAACTGTGTTATCGTCAAAGACTTGTCCCGCCTGGGGCGTGAGCATACCGAAACCGGACGATACCTCCGCAGGATATTCCCTGCCTACGGCGTGAGGTTCATTGCGATAAACGACAACATCGACACTGCAAAGGATTCTTCCGGCGATGACCTTGCCGTTTCTCTGAAATCAATTATGAATGACGCTTACTGCCGGGACATTTCGGTGAAAACCCGAAGCGCTCTGGCGGCGAAACGCAAAAACGGCGACTACATCGGCGCTTGCCCGATTTACGGCTATAGAAAATCGGACGAAAACAAAAATCAGCTTGCGGTCGATGAATATGCCGCTCGTGTGGTCCAGGATATTTTTAGAATGAAGATCGAGGGCGCAAGCGCTTTGAGTATCGCTAACGAGCTGAACAAGCAGGGACTACAATCTCCGTTTGAGTACAAGAAAAGCAACGGCCTGCCTTGTCCCTCCGGCGGCTATGCAGATAAAGATAACGGCAGATGGTCAGCGACAACGATTATCCGTATTCTCCAAGACGAAACCTATACCGGAACGCTGCTTCAAGGCAAACAAGGTACCAGCAATTATAAGCTGAAAGATTTATCAACGAAGCCGGTTTCGGAATGGATTCGGACAGATAACGCTCATGAAGCCATCATCCGCAAACATGATTTTGACCTTGTGCAGCGGATCATGCACATGGACACCCGCACCGCCCCTGATGAAGATAAGGTTTATCTGTTCTCCGGCATTCTCATATGCGAGTGCTGCGGGGCGAGAATGACAAGGCAGACTGTGCCGTATAAAGGTATCAAGTATTATTACTACCGCTGTACGACAGGAAAGAAAAATGGCTGTAATGCTCCAAAAATCAAGGAATCGGATTTAATGGGCTGTGTCCTTGATCTCGTGAAATCCCACGTCGGCAATGTTGTTTCTCTTGATGAGCTGCTCAACAACACCTGTGAGCAAAACATCAACCGCAAGCTGGCGAGCCAATACTTAGCCAGAATCAAAGAAAACGAAAAACAGCTCGCCACTACAAAAAAGTACAAGGCCAGCCTTTATGAGAACTTCGTCAGCGGTATCCTTTCAAAAGACGATTACAAGCTGCATAAAAACCAATATGCCGAGGACGGCGAGCGGCTTGAAAATGCCATTTTGCTCCTGCAACAGGAACTTGACGGAATTCAAAACAACACCAGCGAACGGCTGCGCTGGATCGAGCACTTCAAAAAGTTTGAGGCATTGACGGCTTTGGACAGAAAAGCAGTCATCCAGCTTATTCAGTCGATCAAAATTACCGGCAAATCCGAGATCGAGGTTACGTTCAGGTATCAGGACGAATATCAAAAGGCAGTTTCCATTATTACGGATCAGAGGGAGGCGGTATAAATGGCAAGGAAAAGCAGAAAAACAGAGAACGCGGTTGTCATCGAAACCGCTTCGCATATCAGAACCGTGCTGTATATCCGGCTTTCGGTTGAGGATATGAAGGGCCGGGGCAATTCTTTAGACTCGCAGAAAAATATCATGGAGCAGTACATCGCTCTGAAGCCCGATTTCAAAGAATACGGTGTTTACATTGATAATGGGGCCACGGGTACAACTTTTGAGCGGCCGGATTTCAAGCGAATGTTATCAGACATCGAAGCCGGCAAAATCGACTGCGTGATGGTCAAAGACTTATCCCGCCTTGGCAGAAATGCCATTGATACGGGCTATTACATCGAAAAATACTTTCCGCTTCATAATGTGCGGTTCATCTCGGTCAATGACAACTTTGATACCGACGATAAAAACAGTCCTTCCGGTGGGGTTATCCTGCACCTGAAAAACATGATAAACGAGGCTTACGCAATCGACATCAGCCGCAAAATCAAGGCTCAGGCTCAGCAGAGCATGAAAGCTGGCGATTATATTGGTGCCAGACCACCCTACGGATATGACAAAGCCCCCGATAACTGCCATAAATTGATTGTTGATCCCGTAGCTTCCGAAGTCGTTCGGCAGATATTTCAGTGGGCGTATGAAAAAATCGGGATAAACGATATTGTCAAAAGACTGAACGATGCGAATATCCTGCCACCCAGCCAGTACGGTCAGCTAAAGGGGCGCATAACCCACGAAAACTTGATCGGCATGGGAAAATGGCAGACCAGAACGGTTGCCAAAATCCTTGCTACTGACACTTACACCGGCGATATGGTGCAGGGGAAGTCAAAGTCCGTAAATCACAAGCAAACGCCTGTGCCGCCTGAAAACTGGATTACAGTCAGGGATACGCACAAAGCGATTATAAGCAGAGAAGTATTTGAGGCTGTAAAAAACTATCGGGAGAATGTATCCGCTGAGGTTATCCGGCGTGGGAAAACGTCTTATGCCGAAAACATCTTCAAGGGGAAGATATTCTGTGCTTGTTGCGGCAAGAGCCTCCACAAACAGCGCTGCATACGAAAAAAGATGCCTGAGACCTATTGCTATCACTGCATTTCCAACAGCCGTATAGCGAAAGGTACTTGCGAAGGAACGCTTATTTATGAGGACGAACTGCGTTCTCTGGTGATGGATATTCTTCTCAAGCGGATCGAGGTCGTTACAGGCAAAAACCTTTTCATCCAGAAAAATGAGCTTGCGCTGAAAACCAGGCTGGATAATGCAAAATCAGAAATATCAAGGCTCAATCAAGAGATTGATAAAAGCAGGCGGTATCTTCGAAGCCTTTATGAAAATCTGGTGGAAGGTATTATCACTGATGGCGAATACCTCGACATGAAGTCCGCTTATGAGGATAAAATCAGTGCGGCGTTGAACCAAAGTGAGGATTATGACAAAGAACAGGCCGAACTGCTTACTCAGATTGAACGCTGTTCCGCTTTCGGTGAAAGCATCAGCGGGCTTAGCGTGAATACAGAACTGACTGCCGAGCTTGTCGGGAAACTCATCAACAGGATTACAGTTGATAAGAGCCGAAACGTCGAGATTGAGTTTGCTTTTGAGAGCGGTATGGAAATGTTAGACGAAATGGGGGCGGTTATCAATGGATAAGGACAAATACGTTATCGCCTTATATATCCGCCTTTCTCTTGAAGATTCAAAGTATGACAGCATGAGCATTGATAATCAGCGGATTGCGCTGAGGGAATATGCCGAAAGTCTTTCGGGCGTTGGGGATATTGAAATCCTTGAGTTTGTAGACAACGGCTATTCCGGCACAAACTTCGAGCGCCCAGCGGTACAGGAGCTTCTGGAGCTTGTGCGCGAGTATAAAATTGATTGCGTTATCGTCAAGGACTTTTCACGCTTCGGGCGGAACAGCATCGAAATGGGCTATTTCATTGAGCAGGTCTTTCCTCTTTTCCGAACCCGATTCATTTCCATCGGCGACGGCTACGATTCCATCAACTATAAAGAGGACACCGGCGGCATTGAGGTCGCTTTCAAGTACATCATCGGCGAATATTACAGCAAGGATTTATCCGAAAAATCCAAGAGCGCCAAATACGCCAAGATGCGCCGGGGCGAATACCGCTGTAAAACCTGTCCATATGGATATAAGTCCGGCAAGGATAAGCAGATGGAAATCGACGATGAGGCTGCCGAAATCGTAAAAATGATTTTCGATCTTTCACTTGCGGGAAAAACGGCTTATCAAATCGTAGAAACCCTGTACAACAAAAAAATCCCCACACCTGGGGAGTACAAGGCCGCGAGGGGCAACACTGCACACGACACCACAAAGACCAACGGCATTTGGCAGAGAGCCACAGTTTTGCGGATACTTGAGGATGAGCGATATACTGGCACTTATATTCTCGGGAAACGCACTGTTAAAGAAATCGGTGGGAACAAGAGCAGGCTCAAGGATAAGTCGGAATGGTTTACCATCCCAGATAGTCACCCGGCAATTATCAGTAAAGAAACCTATGACAAGGTTCAGTCAAAGCTTCGGCATTGCAAAAATGACAAGAAGGTTTTCAAGGAGTATCCGCTGCGAAGCAAGGCCTTCTGCGGTTGCTGTGAGCACGCATTGTATCGGCTTCCGAAAAAAGAACCTGTTTTTACTTGTAAGCACTCAAGAGTTGACGCTTCGCTGGAATGCCACGGCTTGCAGATCGCGGAATCCGAGTTGGAGGAACTGCTTTTTCGGGTAATTTCAAAACAGGCAGAAATCATTCTAAGCCTGGATAATGTGGTCAACCTAAACGAGTATGATGTCAGTCTTGCCAAGAACGCGGAATATGAAAAGCAGCTGAGGGCTTTGGGGGATCAAAAGCGTGGGTTGTATGAACGGTTTCTGTCACAGGATATAAGTCTGGAGGAATACAAGGCGGCAAAGGCTGCCTGCGATGATGATATAGAAAACCTTAATCGGCTCTCCGCTTCCGCCGCCACAAGCATAACGCAATTTCGTATGGATAGCACGGAGCGTTCAAAGATACAGACTTTGGCGAGGGACGTTAAATCGGAAAGCAAACTGACGCGACCCCTCGTTGAAAAACTGATTGATAAGGTTCGCATATTCCCCGGAAACAGGATTGAGGTGGACTGGAAGATCAAGGACTTCTGCGGGATAATCGGCAGAAATAAATTGGCTGCAAATTTTTAGTCCGTGCTTGACATACGGGTGCCGCAAATCATGAAGCCTTGGTCCATTTCCTCTGCCACCATGAGAGATCCCGGCTTTCCACAGCAGATCCCTATACACGCTATAGAAACATCTTTTTTCGTAAATAGTATTATGGGTATTCGGAAGATAGATTGCATCTCCCGATGAATGAGCATGTACTTTTTCAGAATATGCCCGACAAATATTTGTTATCTCAGGCGACATTGGTACCAGCCTATCTTTGTCAAATTTTGAACCATAAATAATTAAAATGCCGTTATCCAAATCAACATTTTCAACCCGAAGCTGTTGGACCTCAGAAAAGCGTAGACCACAAAAATAAAGTAATCGGATAAACACCGGGATGACAAGATGTTTTGATGTTTTTTTAGACAATGGTTTCACAGTATCAGCTTGCTCGATAATTTTTTCAATCTCATTATCACTGAAAATATATGGTGTAAATAGATGATTTCGCTTTGGTATTTCTGAAATGACATATGAACTTATATTCATGCGTTTCATATATAATCCGAGTTGGCGAATTATTATTGCTTTCATCCTAAGAGTCTGTTGGCTCTGAGATGGATTTTGTTTTAACCAAGCTTCTACGACTTCTCCACTAAGAACAGATTCCTCCAAATGAAAGCTGATAGAGAATCTATCAAAGCTCTGTAAATAAGTTGAAACACCATTGTACTGCAATCCTATTCCCCGTTTTTCGGCTATGAATTTCTCGATGGTATCTGCAAGAGGACCTGAAAATGAATTGACTATAATGGGCTTATTCATTTTCAGCCACCTCCCGACTTACCAGTGCACACTTACGCAAATTCTCTATGTCAATGTGTAAGTATGGCTTGGTCGATTCAACAGTTGTATGGCCAAGAATACTTGAAATTATCTCCAATGGAACATCTTGTTCAAGCAATCTACTTGCTAAGGTGTGTCTTAAAGAATGTAGCCCATGATGCTTAGCTGTTTCTAATGGAATGCCTGCTTTTACAAGATACTGCGTTATCAGATAGTGACCATTTTTCATTCGATCAAAGGGCTGAATATGTTTGAGAAAAAGATAGGGTTCGTTTGACTTAGGCCTTCCGTATTTCAAATAATCAATAATAGCGATTCCCAAATCTTCGACAATGGGCAAGTTGACAGAAATACCCGTTTTTTGTTGAACAAATTCTATTCTACTTTCAGACCAGTTTATATTTTCTAATTTCAGATTTAAAACATCAGATGTTCTTAATCCAAGCTGTGTTACAAGAAATATCAAGGCATAATCTCTCTTGCCTTTTGGATTTCCCCTATCAATCACCGACAATAGCTGTTCGATATCATTTGCACTCCAAACAGAGGGAATTCTATCTTGTTTTGGATAGTAAAGAGTCGGAACTGATTTTGAAAGATCATCTTTTCTTTGACCACTAAAATATAACGATTTAAAGAATACTCTTAAGCTTTCAAGATATTGATCAGAAGTCTTTTTGCTGTACCCCGCAAGCCCTGTTACAAAAGAAGAGATATGCTGCGGAGTAATATCATTACAAGCATCGACACCAGAACCAGTAAGGTGTTCAAAGAATTTATGAATCACTCGTATTCGGCGTTGGATGGTTTGATCTGCATTATTCCTTTTTTTACAATGATCCGTGAAATTCAAGATAGCTTGTCGAAAATCTTCAGACATGAAGGGCTGCAACTTTCCGTTATGGGTAAGAAGTCTTCCAAAAATATGATAATCACCAAGAACACGCAGTGCCCGTATCATCGCACGAGCAATTCTACTATTGGGAATTCTTTCTGGATAGTCAAAGAGCTCCTTGAGAAATTGTGCAGCTATTTGCTCTTTATAAAATAGCTCTTGCTTGTTTTCCGAGTAACTCTTAAATGCTTGCCAGGTGTCGTTGAAATTCTCAAGTGTTTCCTTCTCATACTTTAGCGACTCACATTCACTAGATACAGCATGAATCAGTTCATTTAGTTTCATTTGATTATGTGCCATAAGCTGACCTCCGTATAATTTATTTGGGCTTGAATTCACCCTAAATGAATTATACCGAGAATTATTATGCGTAGTCATAATGGTTGAAAATCGCTTCGCTACAGCGACTTCAACCCTCAACTCTACATAACAACTTACCGAACATAATATCGATTTGAAGAATTGCTGCCATTCTCCCTATAGCGGCATTCCTTTCGAAGTAATCCACACTTCAACAAATCATCTAGAGCTCGTTTTACTGTACTGACAGACATTGATGTATCTCTGGCAATGGTTTTTATGGCTGGCCAACATTCACCTTCTGCATTGCTTCTGTCTTTCAAATACATATATACTGCTTTGGCTCGAGAGGAAATTTCTTCTCTGTATAAATTCCCGAAGAAACTCAATCGTCTCACCTCCCTATGTTCTAATAATTGCTTTTCTCTTCAGAGCAGATTCATCGCTTTGATCCATCACAGGAGAATGAAGTGTTCCACCTCGCTTACCAGCTTCAGTATTCTCATCATTAGCTACCTCGTCATCAACATCCAATGCCATGGTATGCCTCACGATGTTTTCTTCAAGCTCCTCTTTATCAGCGTAGTAAACTTTTCGATGGGACTTCTCCTCAGTTTCATATATCTTTTCAAATGTTATTCCCCAGTCCAAGAAGAGTTTCAGCTTTGTTTTCATCGGATGTACACCCGTTTTCATAACAACAAAATTTCCTTTGGGTAATGCTTTTAATTCATCCGCTGTAAGTAGTGGTCTTTCTATCATCTGTAGACTCTGAGACGGATCATTTCTACCTCGACTAATGCTGCCACTCATAACCGTTCTGCTACCAAGAGCCTTAGAGAGCACCTGTGCCGTTTCTGAGTTTGGCGCAAATCCTCCGAAGATAGTCAGCTGACAGTTATCTGTGATAATTTGACTGCCTTCTTTTCCATAATTTCTATCGAGCTGAGCAAATGACTGTATAATTGGAATCACCGATATCCGTCTCGACCTACCAGCAGACAGCATCATCTCAAAAGACTCAATCTTTGGGATGGTTCCAATTTCATCTGCGTATATCATCACTCTATTTGGGAGCTTACCACCGTTTTCATCTGCTACAGTCAACATCTCTCGGTAAAACTGTTGTAAGAACAGCGATACCATAAAATACTTGGTGTTATCTTCCTCTGGGAGAATGAGAAAGACCGCTGATTTTTCGTTACAGAATGTTTCCGCATCAATCGCCGTGTCAAAGCAAAGGATCTGCTCCATCTCTGAGTCTAGAAATGCATTCAGTCGTGACAATACCGTTGAGAGTACAGATGCCATTGCTTGTTCTGCCGAATTGAGAGCTGCGCCTGCAAACCACTTTGCCTTATGAGTAGGTGGTAGTTTATCCATCAAGAGTTGAAATTGACTTTTTCCTTTGATCTTGCTCGGTGCCATGAGGTCTTGAACCATTTTAAAAACAGAAATGATATGTCGCTTATCTACTCGTTTACCATCTTCAATTGTTGGTGGGAGAAATTCTGCAATTAGTAGAATTACAGATGTGAGGAGCCCTTCTGCCGCATCATAGAAGAAAGCATTCTGCCCCATGGTAGCATTGTTTCCATCCGTTGAAATAATCGTTTTAGAAATGATCTTTGCATATTTTTCTGCTTTTGCTTTCGCAGTGCAATTGCTGTTATCTTCTTGATGCAAATCCATGTACTTATTGACCAGATGGAGTAGATTATTTCCATCACTTCTGGTTGGGTTACGCAAATCAATGACCGCAATATTATAGCCGTAGCTCTCCTTAGCAATCATTCCATAGTTTCTTGCGAGATCACCCTTGGTATCTGTTGTAATGAATGACATTCCACTGGCACAGGCATATTCTAGATTCGGATATAGAAAATATGCCGTCTTACCAACGCCTGCCGCGCCAATCATTAAACAGTGGACATCTCCAGGATCCACAAGACCGGTCACCATGTTATTTGATTCTTTGCATCCAATTATTAATCCTTGCATCGGATTGCCTTTTTCATCAATTGGTAGGTTGATACCTTGTCGCCACTCTTTAACCTTGAATGGTATATGATGATAAGTGATTTCAATTTCCTTTTTCGTTGCAAATCTTGCGACACCATGCTGTCCATCCCCAACGGTTTTGGATTTGATACCGTTTAAAGTATAGTAATGGGCTAGTAAGGACAGTCCGCCGATAACAGAGAACATAACGGCTGCAGCAGCTATTAACATATATACTTGAGAATTCATTTTTCACATCCTTTCATAAAAATAAGGCATGAGATTTCTCCCACGCCTCATAATTTCATGCCATATTAAGTGATTGAGTCTGTATCTGCTTTTGCACAAGAAGTTCTCGCTTAATCGTAGATTTCAAAAGGGCTAAAGCAACTTTCTGAAATCCAATGGCATAGCTCAATACTTCTGTTTCATCAATGGCTTCTACATTCATTTTTATTCTAGAAAACTCATCGAATACTTCAGACAACGTAGGATCCCATCGGCTCCGATTTTGATATGCACGAAACTGTTCACACATACTTTGAACGATTTCTTCTACCTCTATCTGATGCCCGAATTGCCGATGTTCTTTCAATGCAAAACATAAAAAAACAGCTGATGCCAACTTCATGGCTTCAGCTTGATTTTCATTTTTTATTTGGGCTTGCTTCAGTATGTCTACTCCATCGGGATATCCTAAATTCATCGATCCCATATCTTTCATGAGAATCAGTATTTCTTCGCACAGATCATTTTTCAATCGATGCTGTGGGTGCTCCTCAGACGGAATCGCAACTAAGTTCTGTCTTGCTCTTAAGTCTTCATTCCAATCCTTGAAACAAGGCTGTAATTTGCTACAACTTTTATTTTTCTCAGCAAGTATATCTTCAATTTTCTCGCAAGCTTCAATCCCAGCCGCATCATGATCCAAGCACAAAACAACATGCGTTAATTCTGCATTATACTCAAGGGTTTTGAAAAGTGCCTGTTCTGATAAACCACAAAGTGCAAGGTAGCTATGTTTTCTCCAGCCCGATTCTTTATGCATTGTGATAAATGACAGTAGATCAATAGGGGCCTCAAATACATATAATCGATTGCTGTTTCCGATATGATGAAAGCTGTAACACGGATTGCTACTGTCGATATTCCCTTTGTAGCCTTTTCCTTCCGAGTAGAGTCCTCTTTTATGAGCGTGCTTTGAAACTCCATTTTCATCGTAGCCCACAAACACGGCATTATGATATTCCTTTGATCCATCAGCAGTCAGCTCTTTGCTTTCATAAATAAGTTTTTCTTTGACAAAGAAACTCACCACTTCAGGATCTATCAATCTATGCTTGGTTAAATATGCAAATAATCTTCGCATGTCATTATTGCACGGCGGAAGTTTAAATGGTTTTTTAGTCTCTTGATCATTTTTTGCCTTAATGTATGGAATGCCTTGCTCGCCGTTAAGAAGCATTGTAACCGCATCAGGAAATGTATGCCCATAGAAATATTGAACGAAATCTATCGCAAGTCCACCTTCCTTAGTTGCATGATCAAACCACTCATTCCCTCGCACAGTTACGCTGTGGTTACTTTCAAGGCGCTTCTCTCTTCCGGAAGACAAAAGTGTCTCACCTTGCATTTTTAAAAATTCAACAAGATCTACGCTATTGGCTCTTTGCTTTTGATCGTCGGTAAAATGAATGTATGTCCCCATAATGCACCGCCTATTGTCTTCTAGTTCCTATACGATGAAACGCCGTCATTTTTACTGGACGGCGTTTCATGTAGGAATTGATGTTTAACTTTTCAAAATTTCTATAGATTGATTTTGATTTGGTTTTTCGATTTTCCTTCATTCAACTTCTCCTCGTTTAATAGGTTTAGGAATCAAATGTGACTATTTCTTATTTCTGCAATAAACATTATCAAATTAGCATCTCATGATCCTTATCATTTCTTTTATGACCTTGCGCCACCTTCTTCTCCTTCAACTTTCTAAGCAGTTTACTATCAATTTTCATTCCATTTGAGTTCCTATGTGGTATCAGGTTCTCTTCAAAGATCTTTCCCATATGATTCAGCAGACGGGATATGACAAGTGCTACAGAAGGATCTTTGAACTTATCAATATTATCTAAAAAAAGTTTTGCATATTCGTTCCCTTGCTTAGCAGATAAGGTCAACCACTTGATTGCTTGGTCCTTATCTTTAGCGACATCTTTACCAAGCAGATAGGTCTTACCTAATAGATACTGCGAAAACGGATTTCCAGCTTCTGCAGAGCTTGTCAGATAAAAAATGGCCCTTTCAATGTTCTTTGGATTCTCCTTTCCTTGCAAGAACAGCTTCCCAAGCTGATAGCTTGCCCACTGATTTCCATATTCATGAGATGTCTCAAAGCATCGAATCGCTTGGTTTATATTTTTAGTCATTACCTTACCTTCAAGAAAAAGTTTTCCAAGTAAATAGACTGCGGATGATTTAATATGTTTTGGTACTAAATCATCACTGTTTGTAACGGCACTCAGAAACTCGATTGCTTTTTTCAATTCTTCTGGATCAGGGTTATCCTCTTTAAGAACTATCTTTGCTAGTGCGAAGCTTGAATATACATTGCCAAGCTTTGCTGATTTCTCATAGTAATCTTTAGCTCTTAGCAAATCTGGCTCTGTTCCAATACCATTTTGAAGCATCCACCCCAAACGATACTGGATTTTTTCATCATGACTAGTGTTCTCTAAGACTTCAAAACCACTGAAAGCTCTTTGAAAGTGATGTCCAGATTTTGTTCCGTTTTGATCGGTACCAATTCCGTCACGATACATCTTGGCCACTTCAAAATCTGCATAAGGAAAATTTTGATTTGCAGACTTCAGGTATAGCTCAAATGCTCTTACGAGATTTTGTTCAACACCTTTCCCTCTGTGGTACAGTGCTCCAAGAGAATACTGTGCATATTTGTATTTTTTCTCTGCTGATAAATGAAACCACTCAGCTGCAATCTGATAATCTTGTTCCGTCCCAAGTCCTACGGCAATCATTTTACCTATGCGGTATTCAGTGTATTTCCAAGGTTTCTGTGCCTCCACTTCTTGAAAACCCGAAAGTGCTTTTACATAATATTCATGAGCAATCTCATGATCTTTTTCAACACCAAGACCGTCTGAATAAATTCGCCCTATGTCATAAACGGCGAGTACATTTCCCTTTTGTGCTTCTTCCGAAAGCAGAGAAAGTGCTTCACCAAAATCTTGTTGAATCTCCTCCGTGCCAAAAAGATAATCACGAGCCAGTTTATATTCATCAGTCCATTTCACAAACATATTTTCAGAGGTTTCACTACTTACGATACTTTCGACACTTCCTAATGATTCATTGTCAATTTCTTCTGGACTGTTGACAACAAAAGCTTCATTGCTTTCAAAAATCTCTTCTAGCAATTCGCCATCATCTATTCCATCGAGCTCATTGATATCATATGCATCCATCGAAAACTGATTAGCTTCAGCAATGATCATGTTCTTGATTGACTTGAATTCTTTCTGTTTTGAAAGTGGAAGATGCTCAGAGAACTCATCCATATAACTATTTATTACTTCTTCCCGCATTTCGTACCACAGCTCGTAGGCTGTTGATACAACTTGCTCTTTAGAAATTTCATCTATAAGCTCATCAACTATCGCCTTTAACCCAGGAGTAAGATATCCATATACTTTTTTGCCTGTAGCTGACTTAAGTTCTTTTGAAAGGTGCAAAAAGAGTTCTTCAATTCTGGAATTATTTACAGTACCCACTTTTATTTCTTGAATGAGTTTAAGCATCACCTTGCGACTTTCACTTTTAAGTTGATCGCGTCTTCGAGTCTGCTCTTCATAGATTGAATGCATCTCATTTTTAAAAACACTTTTTACAAGCCCAGACTTCATCTTATCGATACCTTTTTTCGTGAGGTAACCTTCTCTAGGATTTGTCGAATAGCACACCATATGCACATGAGGATGATGACTCTCGTTATGAAATGCTGCATACCATCTAAAATTCTCAATCGGAATCTTCATCGACTCTGCGATTTCAGGAGCAAAATAAGAAAGCATATTGTGCCAAACTTCAGCACTATCAAATCCTGTGCGAATCGCATCTTCTCTTCTAAGTGAAATGATTGGAATCCAAATGTTACCGGTATGATTACTAACTTCTTCGGCAATACGACTTAATACAATTTCATCATCTCCACCAGTGAATAAACCATGTGTTCCCTTCCGCTGGACCCTTGGACGATTGGCAATATAGTCGATATAGTTTTTTCGCTGACCTATCTTATCGATGTTCTGTTCTAATGCAATTGAAATAAATTCTGATGCATTCTCAACTGTTTTATTTTGAGCGTAGTCTTCATACTCAAATAGATCCTTGGTTTCAGGAAATTCCTGAATGATTTGACGAATCAAATCTTCTTGTTTCAAACTAGATGGAAGAGTGGCCTTGGACTTCGATATTTTTTCGACACCGCTTCTTGTCGCCATGTAGGTCACTAGATTTGAAAGATGAGAAGCAGTCTTCTTTCTGCCTCCTTTCAAATAAGGACATTTCAAAATGATTCTGGGCATAGGTCACCTCCCATCTATTCTTCTATCCCTTGTTGAAACTTCACAGCCTCATCCATACTTATCCTCCCTTTAGTTTTTTTCACTTCATTGACACACCGTCCACGAAGCTTTCGCAAGTCTTCATCACCGATTTCAAGTCCAGCTGCGAGGATATTCATCATCATGGACATTTCAACCGACAAGCGAAATAAATTATTAGCTTGTCGATTTTCCGTTTCTTTTAGCACGCCTTGTATTGCACCGAGAATTATTTTTGAAAGATACATAGTGCTGTCCTGTGCACTTAAATATCCTATATAGAAATTAACTGCTTGCTCGACAAACTCTGTATGATTCCTCATGTTGTTGCTTTCCATGAGATTATTCATCTTTTCGATCATTTCAGGGTAAAGCCAAGCCACAACACGCTCCTTCAATTCACTCTTTTTCTCCAAATGTTGACCTCCTTTCTTTACAGCACCTCTTACAGCACCTAAATCTCAGGTGTTTTCTAGGCTTTAAAGCCATCTACAGCACCTTACACAGCATAATTGTCGTTTTACAGCACCTAACACTTCATTCGTGAGAATCCCTAAAACCTTTAGAATTGCGGTCGGCACTGCCGACCGCTGTGAGTGCAAGGGGCGGTTCACAGCACCTTGCTTTATCCCGCACCAGAATCATAAATAGAATCAGGCACGATTAACCCCTATTTTAGACTTTGATTTCCGATCACATGCCAGATTTTATTTCTGCCAAACTCGGCTCAAATTTCGCTCAAATGTTAGCAGGGGGTAGTGTTACTCCACTCCATGCTAAATAATCGCACACAGGGGAAATAACGGCTCAAAAAGCCGATTAACTACTGCCCTTCATGAGATGTTGGAATGGATCTCGGCTGAGTAATCGTTTTGATCACTTTTTTTGTCTTTTCTGGCGCGATTTCGTCCTCTTCTCGTTCGTCAATGTATTCTCTGACATTGGCCGGCACGTATTTCTCGTAAAGCTTTTGTAGCTGATCCGCCATCTCTGCCTGCAGATCGGCCTCTTTTTTCTCCATATACTTCTTAATCGCTCTCAGTTTTTCAGCCTCAAGGCTGATTGCAATTGTTTCTTTTTTCATAATCGACATCCTCCAAATATGATTTTTCATAGCTTTAATGTGCAATGTTAAGATGAGAAAAGTCTACATAGACATGCTCATCCCTTGTGATTGTTCTTCACTTTGCTCCTGATTTTCATCTGCACTTTCGGATTCAACTAACTGATTTGAGTCCACAGTCTCCTCATTTTGTTCTCTGGCGTTACGTCTTCTGCCACGTGTCGAAGGCGTTGGTGCGATTATTTCTTGTGCTTGTTCTTGTGCTTGTTCCTCTGCTTCAACCCTGACTTCAGTTTGCAGACCTTCCGCAGGATCGTTTCGATCAAGGTATCTTCTTGTTGCTGCAGGAACATATTTTTCATAAATACTTTTGATATGACCCTGCAATTCTTTTTCAACAGTGGTATCCTTTTCGTCCATATAAAACTTGAGCGCCTCCAACTTTTCTTTTGGAAAGCTCACCTGAAGCGTTGTTTTTTCTGTTGTTATACTCATGATTTGCACCTCCTAATAGTTGAAACTAGTAACGATCATTCTCGGTTGTGCCTCTGGCTCATCACCAGTAAATACAGGGGCATACTTAAATTCACTAGCGAACACATCCATCTGCTCATCTGTTAATGAAATAAATTCACCATCATCGCTATCGCCACAAATGAAAAAAGGACCGGCAATAATGTCGTTACCAATCCTTCGATTCAACTCCATTCCATTCAATTTTCCTTCTTCATTCACAACAGCAATGCAGTTATTATCCAGATAAACACATTCAAACATACCTTCTACTTCAGCTTGAATCCCTTCAAGGTCATTGACCATTTCTTTTTCATAAGGCATTTTCCCGGGTTCAATTTTCATTACCTTAATCGTATTTTCGTTTTTCATCATCGTAGTCCTCCCTACATTCCCATGTTTTGTTCTAACTCAGATGGATTGATATTCTTGCAGAAGTCGAGGTAAAGCGTCATATCAAGACAATCCTCCTCTAAGTTAATTTCCGCCATTTCTTCTCTGCCCTGAAGCTCGTTCACAAGCAATGTGCCTATTCCGTTATTCACTTTCACATTAAGACTGTGCTGTTCAGCGATTTCATCAAAGTACACAATCCAACTACCATTCGATGTATTTTCGGCGGCCTCCTGTAGGATTTGATCTGCTACTTGAGAGATTTGCTGATCAATGTACGCCTTAATATTAGGCATGAAGCTGATGTATCTTGCATAGTTATAGCCGCTGCTATCAATCAAAATTCCGTCACCACTTTCTTCATTCAGTGCAAGCAGACAGTGGGTTTGTCCAGATTGGTCTGTGAACATATCTTCTTTTTTATCTGAAATAAAGGACCTATCCCTAAGTAATCCTTTTGAAAGCTCATCATATTCACTCTGGTTCATCAGCTGTATAGCTTCAATCACACATGGCTGTGTTTCTAGTTCGCTTACTTTTCTAAAAAATATAGCATTTGTTTTTAGCATTTCACCACGTCCTTTCTAAGGTAAGTAATTTCTTGGATTTTGTTTTTCACCGCCCACTCTGATTTCAAAATGTAGATGGTTTCCTGTACTTCTTCCAGTAGAGCCGACCTTGGCAATCTCTTGACCTACAGTTACGGGTTCTCCCTCACTAACAAGAATTTTCGAGCAATGCCCATACAAAGTGATAACGCCACCGCCATGATCAACAACGACATGATAGCCATATCCAGAGGTTGAGTACCTCACCAACATGACAGTACCGCTTAGAGCCGAGTAGACAGGTGTTCCTTTGGGCATCCCCAAATCTATACCACCATGCCCTCTTTTCTTTTTGGTAAAAGGATCCGCTCGATATCCAAATTCGCTCGTCACAGCACTCCTCCAATTAGCACCGACAGGCGAACAGAACCCATCCTCACCAATGAAAGGTTCCGTTGAAACTGCAATTCCATTAATAAAATCGTCAAACTCACTACCGTAAGTAGGCGCAGGTTTTCCATACAAAATCCGATAATAGATTTCTGTTGCGTTTGCTTTATTTTCACTTGTGATGGTACTGCCCATTGTCATATCAATATTTTTATAGATGTTAGGCTGGTCTTTTATTGGAACTGTAACGGTATAAACTTCAGTATGAGTTGTTCCGTCTTCACCAATCACCGACCTTGTGCGTTCTTCATAAGTTACAAAGCAATCAACAAATGTCTTGCTGTTTACCTGGGATGGCTGCTCGGCGCCGAAATACAGAGAATAAAAAATAGCCTTGATTCTTGTTGAATCCAGACTATCTCCACCCTCCATACTTGAATTTACCTCTTTTATCGCATCATCAAGAACAGAAAAACTACCCCGCATATTCTCGATGTGCTCGCGATACTCTGCCGGCACACTCCCTGCTATGGCACCTCCATGAAAGCACAGTTCAAGTGCTGTATTGTTATGATTTGCAGACCCAGAAAGCATCCCGCAAAGGATAGCGATTAACACAATGATTGGAGACAGTATAGCGACTATCGTCCACCCAACACTTTTTCTAATTCTTTCATCACTAAGGGCCATTGCCACAGCTCTAGCCACTAAAACAGGATCCGCCATTTTTTATCACCACCACCCGAGTCCATACATATTATCTTGTTCGTAGTCTTCAACTTGCTCTGATTCCATTCGTTCTTTGGTATACTCGACTGCCCGTTCTAGAATTTCCGTATCAAAACCTGCGGCCTGATAGCCTTCTTCAATGGTTCTCAAATAGAAATCAGATGGAATACCAAGCAAATGACCTTCTGTCATCACATAGACAAAAGCCGACACAGACTCACCATCTACCTCAAGTTCTACAGTTTCTTTGTCATAAAATCTCGGATATCCTTCATATCGGTCTAGTGCAATTTCATCCTTTGGACCAACAGACCAAATCATAGCAGGAACAGTGCTACCTTCCTTTGGCTCTATCGTTGCATAAGCACCCGTTTTAGAACCTCTGAATAGCAGTTCGTAATCTTTGATTTCAGTTGTCCCCACTGGTTTTGCTGTGGGACAACGTTGTTTCATTTGGGGCAAATTCATATTGCTACCATAGGCGATATATAGTTTTTCTTTCTGCATTTTTCCTCCTACATTCCCATAGACATAGAAAAAGCAGGAGACTCTTCCTCCTGCTGAATTTCTTCAATGACTACATATTCTGTTTGATTTATTACTGATGCACTAGGTTCAATGAGCTCTAGCTCCTTTTTCTTTCGAAGTCTTTCTTTCTGTGCAATGGCCTGTTCTGGGGATTTCCATGCGATGTTCCCTTCAAGATGATCTAACAGATGCTTTCGTGCTGTTTTAAATTCATCTCCGATAAGACCAAGGCGAAGTAGCCAAACACGGAACGTATATTTCTCATTGTCTGATACCGTTTTGATAGGACTCGCTGAGCGTTGATTGTAAGCTTGGGCTGTAATTGCCATGCAGAACTGAACATAAGCTTTCGCCTTACCTGCATGAAGAGCTCCATTAAACGCTCTGAATTCAATCGTTCCCTTTTGAAAGACAGAATGAAGATTAAGGCAGTGATACCTACTGTCATGATAATGCTGATAGCTGCCATCGTTCCCCTTGTACCAAAGGTTCTGCAACTGACTTATAGTTTTAGGCTTATGGCGGTTCATGCTTTCGAGAAACTCTGAATCGATTTTCTTGCAATATCGCCGTTCTCTCTGTGAATCCACTTGTAAAGCACGGTAGACCATGTCTTCTTTCGAAGCAATAATATTCACCAAATTTCTGAGCTGATACGCTTCAAAGGGTGCTGCATTGATGTGAATATGAATGCCACATGATTTGTTACTGAAAGCCCCTGCCTCTCTAAGCACTCGGATCATCTCCTGAATCTTTTCAATGTCCTCATACCTACAAATCGGACTTACCAGTTCAACACTGTAATCTCGGTCGGCAATCTGCTTGCGGTTCCCCACTTTTTTCTGGCACTGAATGCTGGCATCACTGACCAGTTTCCACTTTCTGTTTTCACTATCAGCTACAGTATAAGTGCCATACCCACCTCCCTCATAATCTGTATAGCCGCCAAGATATTCTGAAAGCACCTCGGCAGCTCTTTGTCTTGTAATGCCCGTCATTTCAATTTCAATTCCAAATTTCTGATCTCGTAGGTCCATGAAGTCACCGCCTTACCATGTTCGGTGATCATTGATTGTTCCTTTGATTCCATCAACTTTTAGAAGCTTTCCTACTTCTTCAAACAGATTTAGCAGCTTTTCTCTTCGGTAAGGATCAATTAACTCATCACGGCAACTAGCATTCAAATGATTCAGCTGTTTTACAACCTGTTGAACTTCAACTTCAAGTTCAAGTTGCCTATAGCCAAGGCCCTTACTTTGATTAATGAAACTGCTCAAGATCTGATCGAATCTTTCAATGTCATCAATTGAATAACAATAATAGGCTTCGAAAGGATTATCATAGATTTCTCCATCCATGCATCTTCTGATCTGGCCAATAAGCCTTTGCCGTTCTTCAGTCTCTGCTTTTATATATTGCTCCATTAGGCATAGCAGATCGTTTACTTGATCTGGTGTATAGGTAATGCAAGCTTTCATGTCAGCAATGATATCGTCCTTCTTCTTTCTAAGTTCCACTAGATTTCTCTGGGTATTCATTATCTTCCACCTGCCTTTCCAAACAGTTTTTCTTTATATGCCGGGGCATGTACGGCAAGGTTATATCGTTCGTTCCCACACTTATATAAGCAGACACCACGTTGAGGGAACTTAATGAGGTTGTACTCTGATTCTTCTAACTGCAAGGTGTCCATGTAAAACTGCTTGTCGATATTGCCAGCATTAAATAAAAACGCATGCGTTGGGATGGAAAACAGCGGTTTTGTCAGTTCTCTAATCCCTTCGATATTGAAATCTTCAAGGTTTTGAGAACTTAGAATAACCGATGATTCTTTCTTACGCACACGTTTCATAAAGTTTCTTATATATTCAATTGCAGTGAGATTGGTCAGGAACAGATAGAGTTCATCTATCCCGGCAGCTGTATTGCCTTCCGTCAAAAGTTTGTCGCTCATGAAGGACAGTATGTTGAAAAGCAAAGCATTTTTCACATTTTTACTTGCTTGAAGTAGACCTTTCACACCAAACACTATGAAGCGATTCGATGAGATGTTGGTGTGTCCATTAAAGAATTTGCTTTCAGCCCCCTGACACATGGAGTGGAGCCCAAGGAGTATTTCTTGAAGCAGTTCTGTCGTGTACAGTTGAAATTTGCCTTTATCATAGTTTTGATATTCTTCTTCAATCAACTGATAAAGATCTGATAGGATTGGATAGTCATTGGAGCTTAAGCTTTTAAAATTGGTATTGTCACTGATGTTCCACTTGCTATATAGCTTGCCAAGCATAATTTCAATGACATCAATATGCTTATCATCAAAATCCTTATAGCATCTAAAGAAGTCTTTTAAGAATGAAATATGCTGACTGAGTTTTGTTGCCTGTCTAAAAGAAATGGGTGCATCCTTATCTTGTGGCGATCCACCCTCATCCCATGTTTTGGGTTCAAGCGGATTGATCATGTACTCACCAGACATCAAATCTACAAAGCATCCACCGATGTTATCAGCGAGCTCCACATACTCATGCTCAGGATCAAGGCAGATGACATTCTTGCCTGATTCCAAAATGTTGCACAAAATGAGTTTCAAGAGATAGCTCTTGCCCTGCCCGGAGTTCCCCAAGATGAGGATACACGGATTGGTTTTGTCATCATCTCTCTTGTCAAAATCTACAATGACATTGGATCCATATTTGTCTCTGCCTAAATAAAAGCCATTACTATCGGTCTTCCCCGAATAGTTGAAGGGATATAAATTGGCGACTGATGATGCCGGAAGCACCCTTTCATACTGACAGCCGAACACATTTCTACCCGTTGGCCCAACACACATCAAACCCTGCTGCTGTCTAAGCATCAACCGATCCACATTCAATTTGCTCCTTACGAGCTCAGTCAGAACATCCGTCTGCAAGAGCTTTAAGCCATCCATATCACTAGCAGTAAGTTCAATATAAACAGCACAGTGAATCAGTGGTTCTCTATTTCGATGCATGGTAGATACCAAGGTAACCACATCTTGAAGGTTGCTTACGGCTGTGACGGTTTGCTGAAGATCATTCGTGCTTGTGGAATGCATTCGGTTCTTGTTGGCTGCATTATGAATGATTTTCTTTTCCTCTGTTGTTGTCACCTGTCTTGTATAGATACGTAATGTAACGCCATCTTTCTCTCCCAAGTGTCTAAGAATTGCTTGCTCATTGGTGCTTGTCGGATACTCTCGAAGTGCCCAAACACAGCGGAATGTGTTGCCGCAGATGAAATGGTCCACGTTGAATTTGATGACTGATGGAGCAATCATGTCGACAAAGGCTTTTATTTTTTCACTATCATAACTGGACAACTTCTCACTTCTTTTTTTACTCACCGATAATCACCCACCTTTCGCCATCATAATCCTCAAACTTCTCAGTCGTTACATTCTGCTCGTAGTAGACTCCGAGTAATCGCTTTATGTCAGCATTGTCTGCTCGTCTTGCAGTAAAGCCTTGATCCTTAAGGCTTTTTTCAATTCTTGATAGATATGGAAACACATCTGAAGTATTATCTTTCTGACCTTTCTCATCGCCTCTGTTTAATCTAATAATAATTAGAAACTCCCTAGCAGTAGCCATTTGAACCTGCATTCGGTCGAGATTCGTACTGTCCATTTGAAGTAGTTTTCTAATCACTGGATTTGATTCTTCTTCCATTCTTTTTTTCAGGTATTGCTTGTTTTCATCAAAGTTCTCTTTCGAGTTTAGACAAAGCATTTCAATCTCAGCAATTCCTTTAAGCACAGTCATGAGGGCATAGATCCTTGCACTGACTGTTGATTCAGATAAAACAGAAATGTTTGTTGGATGAATGATGAAATAGACTAGTTCCCCATATGCCGTTTTAATGCTATAGTCCGTGATTTCATTAATCCCTATGAGCTCCCTAGTAGACTGCTTTTGTTTTTCTTTCTGACGATTATTTTTCAAATCTACAACCTCCATTCATACATTTGCTGCTTTAAAATAAAAAAGGCACAAGCATAACAGATAAAATCCAAAATACTCGTGTCCTCAAATCGGATTGCTAAAAAGGCATAAACTGCTGTTAACACTATAGGAAGCAGGATTCCAGTCTGTGAAAGCGCAAATACAGATATCAGAAGTCCCACTCCAATAATGCCTATATCTTTTAGTTCCCAAAGCCAAAGTGTGGCTTTAGCTTTCAGGTTGTCAGGGTACATGTACATCTATCACTCCTCCTCTTTTTTATTTTGGTATAGCCTGTGCTATCGTTCTAGTTGTATTAACGGCTGCTTGAGCGGTGTAAACCGCACTCATCACATTGGCTTTTGTTGATGTATCTAGACCAAAGGCACCCGCGATTCTTGGTACTTCTCCAGCTGATAACATGAGTCCAAGACCGAGGAGCGCGTTATCTTTTACCACCATTAGCCCTGCAGTCAGTATTGTTGCCTGCAAAAAAGTCGTGAGGCACAGACCAATGATTTGCTTTATCCACTGAATAAATCCATCTATATATCCTCTTGGCACCGAGAACATATAAAGACTTCCTACAGCTATCTGTATGAGCAGGATTCCACCTCTTTTAAGGTTTGCAAAGAACACTTTCACGACTGCATATCCCATGAGGATAATAATAAAAAGAGCCATAATAGGACTCGTTATCGTAGAAAGTCCACCGAAAACACCTGAACTGCCTACGCTTGAAACATCACTGATGTTTCCCAGTTCCCCAATAATTGCATTTGCAAGATCTCCAACGCCGCTATTGTGACCCGTAATGCCTGCAGTTAAACTGCTTTGTAGCGTTACTGATAGCTTGTAGAGTTCAATCGGTACAGTTGTGAAAAGACTCACTGCCATAAATCCTTTGATGGCATTAAGCGCAGCATCTTTGACACTTCCTCTTCCTGATTGATACTCAATTCCTGTTTCAAAGCAAGACACAACTAACCCCACCACATACAGTATCCAAGCAAGATAAGTAAAAAAAAGCACAATGCTTTGCACCCATGTCATATCAAAAAGCTCAACACCCATGTTGCCCATCTGGGCAAAGAAATCTCCCAGAAAACCAACGAGGTGACCATAGAACCAGTCAATAATCTGATCCATGACATCACCCATTACAAAATCCCAAATAAACATTTGACAGCAACCTCCTTTCCATCAAAGTGAAAAGGCATGCCGTTTTTATCACGACATGCCTCTCTTTATTACATTTGTTGATTTAGAGAATAACTGTTTTTTATCTCCTGTGTCTGCTCTTTGAATAGCTCAGCATAGTCACTCACTGATTCAGCCATTACTTTGTAATCAGAATTTGTTGGCTCGTAGGCATACCACTCCACTTTTTCGTTATAAATCCAGACGTATGGCTCTATTCCATCTCTAAAGTTAGGATTGTTGAGTTTTTTCTTTCCCCAAACATCTGAAAACTTCAAAGTGAGTGTGTCAATGACGCCATCATTTTTATCAATGACTGTCGCCTTGATTCCCTCATATTTCTGATAGGTACCTAGAGTAACAAATTCAAGTTTCATTCTAGTTTTCTCACCCAAAGTACCATAGCAGGCTTTTCCTATGAATTTGACATCATCGAATGCGTGATCCTTTGCGAAAAATCTTTTTAGTTCCTGTTCAAAAAAGTTCATAGACAAGGCCTCCTATATCCCAAGTATTTTCCAAATATATGTTGGGGCAGTTAATGTGAAAACAAGACACGCAAATAAAATGGCCGGCGCTGCCCATTCAAATTGTCCGTGTTTCCGATAGTCAAAGTATGCCATCCCAAGTTTAGCAAAGAAAAAAACCGCTAGAATAAGGTCGATTGCCGGAAAGACTACCTTGTTCACAACGGTTTTGATTTGCCCAGAGGCATCAGTCCAAGTGCTCTCAATTGCTCCTGCAACATCTCCAGTACCACCTGCAAAGGCTGTGGTACTAAACATTAATGTCAGCAGTAATACCATGCAGATAATCACTGCTATTTTTTTATATTTTTTCATTTAGATTTTCCACCTCTCTTGTTTTTAACTAAGGTTTTAGCGGTGCAATGTGCCAGTCATTCCAAAGGTTGCCCCTGATTGTTAACGAGTCCATTAGGTTCATGGATAACATCCCAACAGGAGTCCATGCATCGATGACCCAAGTATTCACTGTGTAGTTTCCATCAGGCATCCATATAGGTGTGAAGTGTGTTCGGTTATTGTAAGTGCTATATGGATTCCTCTTATACTCAAATCTTGCCGTTGATCCACTTTGAATTTTTTCAAGTAGCCTCCAGTAAGTTTTGTACTGAAACTCTGGAAAATAAGCCACTGCATTCTGAGGATGTGTGATTGCGGTGCTTTGGTTACTGATGATTGATGCAGTTACAGATTCATTGATTCCGTATCCACTTTTCATTGTTCTGCCATTTGCGGTTGGGTTTTTACTGTCGCATTTGATACTCATGTTCGATGAAAAAGTAGCATAATATTGATCAAGGTTAAATTCCCACCATCCTCGATCAACCCAATTGGATACCCAATAACTACTCGAGTGCGAGTGTCCCTCGCTATCCGTCCATGAGTCTCTCTCCCAATGACCTTCATCGACCCAGTATGCAAACCACCAAGGGCGCCAAATACTCCAATCTGCCCTTGTCATTTCTTGTCTTGCAGGTACTGATGAAAATGTGAACTCATCGTTCCTATCATCTGCTACAGGATTTGGTGGCGGATTCTTATCAAGGTCAATGATTTTAACATGAATCGTTGATTTCGAAGTATTTCCGGGACCACTTACAGTTACTTGTATGGTCATGTTATTTGGTTCTAAAGGCGTCCTCCATTTGACCCATGCCAATTGTGAATCACCACTCGGATAAAATACATTTCCAACGTTATAGGTAGTTCCTTCAATGCTAAAACTGACCCGCGTTGGGTGATCTGGATCCGATTGACCACCACTAACTGTAACCGCTGTGATGACATCAGTGTTGACTCGGTATTCATAATCATTAGCACTTACTACTGGTGCTTCGGTTGGCTCATCCTTATACCTGACTAAACCAAGTCCTAATGAGGATTTAATATTTGCATTTGTAGCTGGTGTTGTCGTGCTACCACTCCACGCAGGATATCCTAAATCCGCAACTTCTAAGAACATGGCTAGTGGCAAGTTTTTATGAGTCAACGAGACCATACGTTTTCTTAGTAAACCGTTTACTTTCTCATCATACATGGCGGCTTCAGTCGCAGTAGTTGCAATCATAACCCCTTCAAATTTGTAATATGCCATCGGTTCAAGGAGTAATTTATAATCGCCACTGACTAAAACGTCATAGTTCATACCTGTCTGATTGGTAATCAACTTGACTAGATACTCCGAACAGAAGTATTTTTTAATAGCTGTTATATTATTTTTTCCGCTCGTACTGATAATCTTAGGCATGCTCAGAGATGGTTTCACACTAGTATATCCACCTTTTACTGGCGACAGTGCTCTACCGCTACTGTATTGGACTTTACTCACTTTACCAAAGTGATAAATGGACGCACTGGGTTGCTTGTTTGTAATATCAATCGGTGTAGTTACAACTGCGTGATCACTGCTACGAACAACAGTAACCCTAACGCCTTCATTCCCGGGATTCCATACGTTGGTACTTGTTCCCGAACCCATGTCTCCACCACCTGTATCGATGTTTCCGTCCCCATCAGCAAATGCATTCACTGGTACCAATAGACTGAATATCATCAGAATCATCAAAACGCTTGTAGCTATTTTTTTCATTTGTGCTCCTTTCTGCAAAAGAAAAAGCACCGCTATATGCAGTGCCCTCATTTGCTACTATTCTTAATCCATCGATCCAACTTCTTTGTTGATATCTCCATCGCTTTCTCCGTTAATCACTTGATTCGCTCCACCATCTGGCACACTATCAAATCCAGGTAATCCACCAGAAGGTTTCTGTTCCGTAGTCGTTACCGGTTTATTTGGCTTTGGTGTTGTAGTCGTTGTAGGATTCTTATCTTCTGATTTTGGTGGATCTACTTTTTCGCCGTCAGGCTTTTGTGTCGGATCAGTCAGTTGTTCTTCAGTATAAGTTGGTTTATCGGGAACATCACCTTGAATTTTTTGGTCTGTTCCTGTATCGTCTGCACCACTATCCACTTGAGTTTCTTTTGGCACTTCGATTGGCTCGACCTTGACCTCGTCATTTTTATTTGTTTCTACACCATTTGGATTTTCTACGACAACTTCACTGATTTCAGTGTTTTGTGCTTTATTGACCTCCTCGGCCACTGGTGCTTCCGTAAATCTAGCCCCGATCATCACAATAAGTGCCACGCTGATCACAAGACCGCAAGCCAGTACTACTCTTTTCTTCGTTTTATCATTCATATTTTTCATGAGAAATGCCTCCTTAATTTTTAAAGTATTGTCCCTCTTAAACCTCACCCTAGCACAAGCTTTTTGAACAGTCTACTATAATTTGACAAGTTCTTAGAGTCTAAAATTTTGGGGTATAACCAGCGCTGTTTTTGACCTTAATTATCATGGGTGGCAGAAGTTTTCCACCAAATGATACAGGTACTTCAAGCATGATGGAACTATCCACATTAAACCTTTGCTGATGGATATCTCCGCTAGCCAGTGGCGCATTTTGAATATCAACGTTCAAATCCCATATTTTGAACTCTGTTTTACCTTCGTTGGTTATTTTTATATGGTCATAGCCAAGTTGATTCAAACCGAGAATGCCATCTAATCGATCATAAATATCCCCATAATCGAAGGACTCTTCAAAATCCGAATCAATAGGTTGATACCCACCTGAGTACCCTTCACGAACACCATGATATACATCGTCATAATTGTCACTGACTGTTGAAATAACAGCTGACTGAAGTGCATCACGGACACCTTGTGCAACAATCATGAGCCTGAAATATTCAGAGATTCCAGTGAAAATCATAACCAAGCACAGCGTGATGGCAACTGCCAGTGGAAAACCACTGCCCCTGTTGTTTGACAGTACTCTTTTCACTTCCAATAAACTTCCCCCTTTCCTGCAGCATCAGCTCTGAGGGTAATCGGGAAAGATCCAAAACCGTCGAACAGTCCTATGTTAATCGGATAAGTCACAGTCACTGTTATTTCCTCGTTGAGCTGAATCTGACCTGATTTTGACCATACAATCGTTGGGATAATTCCAGTTTTTTCTCTTAAAATCAGTTCTCTTTGGGTAGTTTCTGTTCCCACTCTTCCAGCAATTTCTGCTTCTCTCATTAGCTCTACGGCAAAGGTGTCCACCTGCTGTTTGATGATGTAGGCAGGAAATACCTTAACCGCTAGCGCAATCACGAGCATTGCACAAAGGACAAGTACTACCACATCAATGTATCCTTCACCACGGTTGCTTTTTAATAAATGCTTCACACGATACCTCCTCCCTAGAACATTCCACCAAGGGAACGTAGAATTTCATACACAATAATTGCCATGTAGGTCATGAGAAAACACATGAGCATGATGAAGCTGAACACTCGAATTTTAGGTGGTATTTTCATCGCCTGTGCCTTCAGTCTTTGAAGTTCCAGTTGTTTCATATCATGAGCAAGCATTTGAAAATATACGCCACCTTCGTCACCTCTAAGAACACCAATTAATCCTCTTGTGATATCTGATAGCATAGGTGAATTGATTCTTGCCTCAAATCTTGTCAAAGCAGCTTCATAACTGCTGGACCGCATATCCGCCGTTAAAACGTCCAGTTCATTTCCAAACTCCTCCCCAGCATTTTTCTTAAAGTTCTCAAGTATTCCAAGGACATCCCTGCTCGCTTTTAATTCTTGTGTAATCGTAGCCACAAATCTTGGCAGTTCGGATTCAATTTTTTCTCTTTTGGCAGACAGTTTTTCATCTGCCTTTTTAATTTCTTTAAAGTAGATCATCACAGCAAGGAACATCAAAACAGGAGCAAGTAACGGCAAAACCAGAAGGCATGGAATAACATTAATCGCCACAAGTAAAGCCTTAACAAGTGCGAACGCCATGAATTCTTCTGGGCTTTGGCTCATTCCTGCGGCTTTCAAAGTATTTTTCATCCTGCTTTTTTTGTATTCATCCATAGGAAGATGTTTGGCAATCTTCACCGACAAACTGCCAATCAAAACATCCAGATTTTTCGCCTTACCCTTATTCTGACTCACTGCAGAGATCATGGCTTTCCCCGTTGCAAGCCTTGGAAGCTTGAATACCTCAGCTAGTATGAAGAATAGACCCACGGCAAACAGAAGTCCAAATAACACAATCAATATCATCATTTCTGCCTACCTCCTATACTCAATGGGCTGTGTCAGCTTAATAACAAATGCTGCCGAAATGAAGATAGCAGCAAAACAGATGGCTAGAATAATCTGGCCAAGAGGTGTATGCATTAAAGCGTTATACCAGTCTTTGTTCAAAAAATATAATAGCGGTATGTTGCCAACCACTAAGAGCTGCATAGAGATAAATTCTTTTCTTGGTTCAAAAACCATGTTTTCTAGCTCACCATTTACCACTCGCATATCAGAAAGCTTTGATACAATGGGTGTCAGTGTGGTTTTTAGGTTTCTATCAATCTGGCATGCAATTAAAGCATCGCACCACTCACGAAACACAGCGTTTTCAAGCTGTACTTTCATGTCCTCCAAACCTGCTGCAATGTCTGGGTTGATCATCTTAATGCGATAGACGAAACCTTTGAATACAGACAGAACTGGCGGATTCAGATAGTCGATGTTTTCTTCTACCGCAGTCACAATATCTTCATTTCTTAGGTACGCTGTCGTGATGATCGACAGAGCTGTTTCAAGTTCAGCTGCAATATCCCTTTTAAAATGGGTCTGTGTCAGCCTCACATACCAAAACGGTAGAAGCATAAAACCGATGCCAAGTACAGGCACTGAAAAGAAATTGCCAAGCACAATTGCAATGCCGCTTCCAATGGCAAAAAGAAATAGCGACACTGCGCAGATCATTGGAAACCATCCTTCTCGCCCAGTCAGCTTCAATATTGACTGCACTTCAATGACTTCTCGTCTAAAGTAAGACACTTTCTTTCGTTTGGTTATTTCATTTATTTCTTCTTTGATACTGCGCGGTTTGTTCAAAATGTTTTTAAAAACGCTATCTGTAAATTCCATTGGTGATAACGATAAGAGTATAAAAAAGCCCGTTATCATTCCGATACAGGCTATTAGTAGTATTACATTCATCTCTAAGTCACTTCCCTTCGTTTCATGCGATTGATCATTTCAATAGGCATTCCATTTTCAAGGAGTCGTTTTGAAAGGCTCTCAGATATAGTGCACTCCTGTTTATGTGTTCCCTCAATGATAAATTTGCCTTGCTCATCCATTCGATTTTCAGTAATGATGTACTGAAACAGTGCACGATAACTCCTGGATCCATCCGGTAGAATTTCGCATTCCATGATCTCCATCATCTTTCGTTGCTTGTTTTCAAGCTGTTTGCAAAAGACCACGATTGGATAGGCTTCTGTTACATATCCCATAAGCGTGTCATCTGACATATCCACCGCACGTTTACAAAGGGATACCATCCTTCGGTAGGTTGCTTCACAAGAGTTGGCATGAATTGTTGTAAGTACCGCAATACCTGTTCGAGCGGCCTCCTGAGCCGCGTTTGCTTCAGCACCACGCATTTCACCAACTACTGCAATATCAGGGTTAAACCTAAGTGCCATATCAAGAAGCATGATTTGGTCGACTCTTTGTTTTTCATTCTCACTGTCACGAGTGATGGTATGAATCACTGAATTGACGACCTTCCCCTCATCATGACGGATCAAATCAAGCTCACGGGATCCATTTTCAATGGTGTAGATTCTCTTATTGTTTGGGATGGTTGTCAGTAGCCATCCAAGGACCGTTGTTTTACCAGAGCTTGTTGCTCCTGCTACGCAAACAGAAATGCCGTAGCGGATGAGGTTGGACAGGAAGTCGAGCATCTCTTCCGTTGCTGTACCACTCCTGACAAAATCCTCTTTCTTCATACTTTGAGGATTAACAATTCGGATAGATGCTGCAATGCCAACGTCTTCATCCACAAGTGGCGTTTTAAGGACAGCAATTCGGATATTCTTTGAAAGATGTCCAAGGACTGCAGGGCTTGCGTTATCAAGGACCATCCCAGAGACGTGAAGCATTCTTCTAATGACATTGATGGCATGTTCAGGCGAATCGAAGTGTTCCTTTAATTTTTCATTTCGCCCATCAGAGTATTGCACTTCGATATCCTTCCATGAGTTGATATCTATCTCTTCAATGCCTTTCCCAAAGATGTATTTTGTCAGAAAACCATACTCAGCCATCTCGGTATATAGGACATCCACCAGTTCCTGTCCATCCATGCCCTTAACTGCAATTCTTTCATTCATGACATAATTGCTGATGTAGCGTTTCATCTGCGCTTTGGCATCTTCCAATCCCTGATCAGTAATCAAAACCGAATAATTACTTGAGATGAATTCTTGCACTTCTTTGAGCACCGTTTGAAAATCTTTTTTCTCTGACTCTGGGGCAAAAAATAAGGAGTGGGTACGATTTTCAGTACCCAGCTCCTTGTTTTTCTTATGTTTACTCGAGGTGTTCATCAGTTCTTCCATTCGTTTTTCCATTGGTTCAATGCCTAATACCTCTTGATTATCTAACATCCGAACACCTCCTTTGCAATTTTTTCAATTTCTTTTCTGAACTCCCTGCTGTTTTTAAGTGTCAGGTCAGCAAGTAAATTTCCTGAGAGCGTCTGCTCTTCAACTTCTTCAGAAT
Source organism: Acidaminobacter sp. (assembly GCF_030247605.1). GTDB lineage: Bacteria > Bacillota > Clostridia > Peptostreptococcales > Acidaminobacteraceae > Acidaminobacter. The sequence continues at coordinate 36,950 of NZ_JAOTSB010000015.1, forward strand.
TTGGCAGTTTAAATGAAACAGTCCCAAGCGCCCCGGCCATATGCTCTATACCGTGATTGGATTTGACATTGGAAGCGACTTTGTACTGTTTGTCCATATCCCAGTTGCTATTTTGCAAGAGTGACAGCTGACTGGAGAGATAACTTATAGATTTTAAATCACAATTGGCAAGCCTGAGGACGCTATCACATTCAAGAAGCGAAACAGCTGATAAAATGTCATTGGCAATATAGCTGCTGCAGTCAATGATGACAAACGGCGCAATTCTTCTTAGCGATTCAATGAATTCCAACGCTTGTACTTTTGAATACGAAGCATAGGTATACTCATTTTCGCCTTTCAGCATGCCAATCATCGTTAGATACGCCATCTTCTTGTGGGTGATCATGTTGTATTTCACCAACGGTTCGGTCACATGTGTTGCAGATAGAATACTTCCAAGGGATTTTTCACATTCCAAATCTGATGGCGGACAAATACAAGGTAGCATCGGTGCAGTCATATCACAGAGCACTAAAATGACATTTTTCTTTTTATCCGCAAGATACTTAGCTAGTTTAACTGCTGTTGTTGTTTTCCCTGATCCAGGACTCCCCCAAACAGCAAGAACGCCGCCATGGAGGATCTCTTCTTTTACCGATTCTTCTTTGGCATCACGGGAGAAGATTGAATTCTTTTTAAAGTTAATCATTTTACTCCACCTCACCAACCTGATTTAAAACTTCAGATTCATTTTTCTCAGATTTATCAGCTGTTGTGCTCTTTGGATATGCATCTGAAAGAACCTTTGATTGTATATCAAGGAACTTCTTCGCATTTAACGGTTCACCACGATATACAAGTGATAGATGGGTCTTTCCATCAGACTCAAGACTTGCTAGTATATTACCCTGTTCTGGAGTTACAAGCAGTGTAACGGTTGAAGGCAATTCCCTTTCGTCCTCATTCGTCTTCTTCTCTCCTGTATTGGCATCGTAACCGCTTGAAGCAGTCACCGATACGACTTCTACATATTTAAGCTCTGGTGGAATAACAGTCGCCCCAAGTTTTTTATAATCAGGCGCAATAACTGATACAATATCACCACTTTGAAGCTTACCTGAAAGACCATTTGCAAAGCTTTTAATGGTAATGGACATGGCTTGTTTACTGCCATCCAGATTATACAAATAAGCATTTTCAGCAGCCGGTGATTTTGAAACTTTTACATTCAAGATATAATCGCCAATGGATAAATCAGCAAGTGCATAGCTTCCAACTACTGTTTCTTTTGATCGCATGACATCTGTTGGGAGATTGTACCCACCGACTTCAACGTTCTGAACCATATCCTTAGTAATTTGTTCCCCTGCCTTGATTTCTTTTATTACACGGACAATATCCGTCTTTTGACTGATGCCTTTATTGAATAACGGCGTTATGCCAAAGCAAATGAGGAGTGAAAGCACAATGCAAAACACCCCAACAACCATTCTGTTTTTAAATAGATTCATACGTACCTCCGATTTTTATGGATTCTTTTCTTTAGATTATTACCGCATCACCATTTCCTGACCTGTGATCAGCTTTAATTCGCCAGTCTCAATCAGTTCGTTAACTTCATTCTCTGTATAGATGAGCACCTCTGCATTCTCATCATTTTCAGGAGCAAGTACCATAGATCCTGACCACTTGCCTGCATACGCATAGGTTTCATGGTTATAGCTCGTTTCAAATCTTTGTCCTTTTACAAACACTTTCACCATCTCCTTTATAAGAAATAGACACATACATAGCCAAGAGCGAGAAAAGGCGCTAGCGGATATGCCCTGCGCCCATACTCCTTGCTCGAGATTCTATAAATCAGTTTTACTGTTCCGTGAAAAATGATCACTAGACTCAGTCCAATGGCCATACCAATCAATGCTTTCCAAAAGCCAATAACAAGACTGACTACAGCTACAAGCTTAATATCTCCACCACCAATCCCTGATGGACTCACCATAGCTGCAAAGAGTAATGGGAGTGCTGCCATTATGCCAAATAGATGAACAATCTTAAAATCTAGTATTGATATCAGTGCAACCAACGACCAAATGGCCGTTGGTATTTCTCTTTTCTTGATATCTGTATAGACTGCACATCCCATCAAGCAGAAAAACAGCACCGCTTGAACGATGCTGCTACCCGGCATAGTTGAACATATTCCTGATTCTTTGCTCAAGGGTGGGCATAACCACATCACCAAACAAAGCATAAAGCCCTGCAAGAAGTAGAGCGCCAAGTACTACTGCAATCAGAATTTTGACCGCTGTATCGATGTAGCCTTCACCTTGGTTGTTGCTGATTGCAGCTTTTGTTAAAACTACTTTTGACATTATTTCATTGCTTACTTTTCTCATGATTCTCTTCATATGATTTAACCTCATCTTTCATTTTTTATTTACATCGTCATCTCTTGCGATGGATCACTTTGTTCAGGTACTTCCTGCTTTTGCTCATTCTTTTGTTCCTGTGCATGCCCCTGAGTCAATGCTTGTTCATAGGCATTTAGAACGGCTTGATCAAACTCTTTTCTAGACTCGGTGGTACAAGGAAAGCAGATGTCTTTGTATTCTCCATTACCTGCTTTGTAGCTTGGCATAGATACAAATAATCCTTTTGACCCTTCCATGAGTTTGATACCTCTGATAGCGAAAGCATTATTGATGTTAACGGTTGCAGTTGCTCTTAAGGTCCCTTCTGGTCTGATGCTTTGGATTTTCACATCATAGTGAAGGCCTGATTCTTCTTTTTTCTGCTTGCTTGTTGTTTTTCCCATGATTTATCGCTCCTCTCTTAATGTGGGCTACCACCATAATTGAACATGTCTCTAATTCTTTGAGTCAGTGTCGGCATGACCACATCGCCAAACAAAGCGTAGAGCCCTGCAAGGAGAAGTGCGCCAAGGACCACTGCAATCAAAATTTTTACTGCCGTATCGATATAGCCTTCCCCTCTGTTATTTCTCATGGCTGTCTGTGCCTTGATAAACTGTTTTAAAGCAAACTCATTTGATTTCTTTAGTAATCTCTTCATTGATAATCCTCCGTAATTTTAGTTTTACATACTAAGTGTCATGCCCTGTTCGCGTGACTGATCAGCAAATTCAATTGCTTTGAATCCGAATTGGTCCACATAGTGAAATTCACTGCTGCTATCATCGTAAAGCTCCACCACATCAGAAATTGAAAGAGAATGTCCTTTAAAATCTGATGGATGGTCCATGTTGAACTTTGTATAGATAGACTCAAGATTATTGGTGTCTAGTCCTCCATCAAAGACTACATCGTAATTATCTTTACTCGGTTCTCCTGATACCTTCAGTACTTCATCATAGGCTCTGAACCTCAGTTCGAGATTTGAGTCTGACTTCAACTGCCAGATTCGAACGTTTTTAAGGGGACTGCTATGCTCTAATGAGTCACCTAACTGTTCACCTTTAGAAAGCCTTTCGAAAACGCCGTCAGTCCAATTTGTATTGAACTTTTTATCTGCAAGCCACTCTTCGAATTCTTTACTTTGAAAAATTGTGTCTACTGTCGCTCTATCTTCTTTGACATAGCCTGCAGGATTCCCATAATAGATTAGCAGTCCATTTTTCATTTCAATACCGCCCATTTACATCACCTCCCATTGCCCCATGCCCACCCCTATAAACTGTTTTAAGATTTTGGTTACTTCTACTTCCCATAAATGATTCTTTCAGTCATCAGACACTCATTGAGGCAAGATAAGCAAACCCCAATGTCATTAAGTAGCCTAAGCATGTCTTCAGGCACATCGGTGAGATCATGTTTGTATTCAGCCTCCATGACCATTACTTCACCACTCGCCTCCGTTGTGAAAGCACAAAGCTTAGCGTCTTTTGGAATGCCTGCTTCTTCAAGAATAAAATCTGGCAGTTTGATTGCGACTGCATCTTCTGTTTCAGCTGGATCGCAGTCCTCACAGCAAATGCCTGTTGCACCAACGAGAGCGTTGTACAATTCTTTGAGTATTTCTTCAAGTCCCTCAATGGTTTCTAATACATCCATCACTGTCATTTCAGATTTGGTAAGCACTACACCACTTTTGATAATGGTTGCTTCGAGCATTCCAACATCACCAATTTTTCTTTCTGCTGATTCTGTAATGGGAAGGCACAGAAAACCTTTGACCTTTTGCTCTGATTTTTTCATAAGCTGATTTCCTCCTTGTTTAGTTCGTTATTGATATCAAATAAATTCATTTGTCCCGAGCCATCTCGCTCACGTTCGTGCATGTCATAATTAGCAATGAGTATCTCTGGGAACTGAGCGCCGTTATCATATCGTTGCTTGATGTTATTGATTCGGTTGTAACTTTCGATCATAATGCCAGGGGCATCATACAGTTCTCTGATATACTCGCAGTCGTTGTAAGAGAGAAGAAATTTCCCTTCGATGCCAAGCAGTGTATCTCTGAGTCTGATGTGATCTTCCTTTTGAAAACCACCTTCACCGACATTCTTGTAGTATTTTTCGGTGTCGAAGTACGGTGGATCCAAATAAAAAAAGCTGACAGGGCGATCATATTGCCTTATCAACTTTTCAAAATCTTTATTTTCGATGACGACTTTAGCAAGTCTTCGGTGAGCTTGCTCTATGATAGGAAAATTGCTTCTGATATCATGTGGCTGGCTACCGAAACTTGTAAGCCCCGATGCATAGCTGTATCTGATTAGTTGATAAAAACACGCTGCACGTTTGATATCATTTTCAACATACGCCTTATCAAGCACTGCTTTGACTTCATCAAAATCCTCTCTGGAATTTAAAACATACTTCAGCTCATTTTGAAGTTCTTCATATTGATCCCTGACACATCGGTATAAATTGACAAGCAAACTATTGAAGTCATTGTAGACTTCAAAATCATTGCCCGGTGGTTTATGAAATAGAACCCAGCCACCACCTCCGAATACTTCAATATACCTTTCATAATAAAGCGGAAAGAGTGAAACAATCAGTTCCCTCATGGATTTCTTTCCGCCTATCCAACTCATAAAACTATTAATACATCATCCCTCCTTCACACACACAAACCAGATTTGAAGCTGTTCACCGCTACTTGAATCTGGATAGAGGGATAGGGCATTTACGAGTCCATTTTTAGCTTCTGCAATTTTTTCAATCCGGCTACTCAGCTGACGGATGCTTCCAAGAACCTCATGTTTATTAGCGCCATAATAATAACCGCCATCGTCACTGCAGATGGGATGCCCTTCACACCTGAGTGCATTGACTATGTCACGAACCTTCCTTCCACTCATCTGAAACCGAAGTTCCAACCCCTTGCTTTGCACAGCCCTCCCTGCACCTGTGTGATTTCTTTTTAAGTGACTTAAAAATCTCTCATTTAGATTTACATGTTCCACCTCCTCGCCTCCTTTTCTGGTGGGATAGTTTCTAGACATAAAAAAAGGCCGCTTGATTCACTGCATATTGCAGTCACTCAAGCGGCCATAGGATTTTAAGCATAAAAAATGTACGGTTTGAACTCCGTACGCTTATGCCTTTGATTATTCAATTCATTCTAGCAGTCTTCGGTTTTACATTTACATATTCATCCCTCCCATGCCTTGCTTTTGATCATTGTCCATTGTTTCCTCAGTAGGTTTTGAGATTACTTTGAACTGATCTTCCCCGGGAACGATGCCCAGTGTTCTACCGTTATCCCATTTCATATGAAGGGTACCGGCATCGTCAACAATTTTAACGGTTCCTTGCATACCAGACTCAACAGGTGCATATGGATCCTCCATCTGGACAAGTTCAATTCTAGTGCCTACAGGGTACTGCTCTTTGATGCTTTCAACTTCCTTTCGAGATTTAAAACCTTTCATATTACCGATACCTCCATTTTGTTTGATTTCTTGATTGTAATGTACAATGCTTTTCCCTCCATTTCATTTTTGACAATAAAAAAGCCACATCCTACATTTTGTTTTTGTAGAAGGTGGCTTAAGTGAACTTTACTTGGAGCGCTGTCGCTCCGTATTTGGCAATGAGTATTGAATGAATGATTGCTTTGAATGCCTGATCACCTATTAAAAACTTGTCAGCGATTTCATCCATTCTGATATATTCTCTTGCCGTATAGATGGTCTTTGCCATTTGATAGATGGCATAGCCATCAGTATTGATACCACTTAGATTCATTTTCTTAAAGTCTAAATGGTTATCATACACATGATCCTTAGCCGCAGACCAAAGTTTATCATCAGCAGTCAGTAGAAATAAAACAGCCAGAAGGATTGGACTTCTGTTTTCAACTAGAATTTCTTGTAACCGACACACTGAATCAAATCTCGCTCTGTGTATTTGGCTAATGAAAAAATCACCTGCACAGTTTCTAATCAAATACTCAAGGCGACTTTGAAGCCGGTACGACTTACACACATGAAAGCAACTTGAAATGAATCGATCATAGGATGCACCTCTACCATTACTATTCAGACATCCAATATCTGAATCAAATCTGAATTGTTCTGGTAAGGTGGGCCGTACCTCTTCTTCTCTTTCTTGTTCATCTGCCTTTCCAAATCCGTGGACCACAATTATTCCTCTACCCCTTGGTGAGAAATTTGGAACCAACATCATCAACTGCTCTAGCTCTTGAAGTTCTGAATCATTCATAAAATACTTTGACATATTTTTTCCCTCTCTTTCTGATTTTTGGCATAAAAAAACGGCAAGTCTGTAGGTCTTTAATTCGACCTAAGCTTGCCGTATAAATTGCAAAATCATTTTTCACTAATATCGCAATCATATTTAAATATTAAATTGGAATTTAGCTTTGGAATGTTTCTTCACATACTTATAAAAATCCCAAATTATTAGTCATTTATCGAATTAATACCTTGTTCTTTAAGCCTCTCTAATGCGTCTTTCATTGCTTTAACCTGCTCTGCCTGGTGTCCTTGCCAAATTGAAATTTCTCCTACAACTCTAAATGGTTCAGTAGAGCGATACGATTTAGTTGGATTACCCGGGAATTTTTTGTCCGTTAAATCGGGATCATCTTCAATTTTTCCTGTTGATTCTACTAAATAAATTCTTTCTCGTCCTTCACCAATGGCGAGTTCAGCACCCCAAATTGCAGCATCTAATGTTGCAGACAAAAAAATGTATTTCGCATTTTTTCTCTGCCCATAGTTTGAGTTGTAACCAACTTCAATGAGGTCACCAATGTTTAAGTTTGCCTTTGTTCCGTGAAAATAAGTTTGAGCAAATGGCGTTGCTCCTTGTCCACTTTGATTTTGTTCGTTATTTTTTTGTTCCATTGTCTTATTCCTCCAAATGATTGAACTCCATTAAGGTACTTTGATTATAGCATCGAAAACTAGGAACAAACAGTCTACTCTTATTTTTTTTCTTATGTTATAATTAAACTAAGGAGAGGGTTATTTATGCACAATATAAATGCAACTTCTCTTTTTTTTATTCTAATATAAGTATACAGAAACAGCAAATTGTCACAATTTCATATCTATTAAAAAGCGACTGGTTAATTTTGGGTGCTCTGAACCATACATTAAAAATTGGTCATTGTTTTATGCTACGCTTTCATATTTCGTGAATAAAAAAGAGGCAGAGTCTATAGGTCGTTTAAGTTGACCTAAAAACTCTGCCTCTATCTTTGATATTTTCCTTTTACTTGATAAATAAAATTTATTCCATTGTTCGAATCTGCCACTCTCGCAATTCTTTGACAGCTTCCATATCATTTGGATATTTCAAGTTAACCACTTTAATAGCATAATCGGAAGCTACCATTGCATGTTCCCTCATATGCCCTGTTCCTATAGCCTGACCTGCAACACGAAGTGCCGCCTGTAAAACTGTATCTTTAGATTCCCTTGCTAATTTATGAACTTTAAATCCAGCCTGTCGAACATCATGCATTCTTGCCTCTCCAATTTGCCATTTTTCATTAGTGGTAAACCCATCCACAATAGCTGATTCATTTTCATAATCATATTCAATTAATGAAAAAATATATTTTGACAACTGTAAAGCCCACTTAGCCAAGTCAATCTGCGACTTATCCTCATAAATCTGGTCAAGTTTTATCCGTAATTCAACTATGTCTTTTATTTTGATTTTAGCAATTGTTGCAATAACAATCACCCCCTCTTTCCAATTTCATCTGTTATCAGCATTTTGGAAGTATTCATCGCATCGATAATCTTTTGAAAGCGCTTATATTGAATAGCTTCAATCTCATGTTTTCTTTGTCCTGATTCACACTTATTTATTATTGATACAATCGGTTTTAATGCGTCAATCAGTTCTTCTTTTGAATACTGTTCAATGTTTTGTTCCCTAATAATTAGAGCCTTTGATATATATAACGCCTTTATTCTGTTCTTCAGAAGGGTATGTTGAGATGTGCCCTCTGAAAATTTGGGCTGTATCTTTTCACAATTGCTAATGGTAGAATCTACAACTTTTAATGCACCAGCTAAATCTTCACTCGTATATTTTTCCATATCACACTACCTCAGATCTTTATACACTGCATATTTCCGTTAGAATTTCCAGGGGTGTCGTATTAACTTTTAATCAATCAAATTAACTCGAAATCTATAGTTTTTATGAAAAACTGCTATGTCATCTATATTTTAGCCCTTTTTCAGGGGTCAAAAAACGTCATTTTTTCGTCTGTTTTTTGCCCCAAAATCGGACTAAAACCACTATATGTTGTGGTCAACCTCTACTTTTTATCGCCTGAACCACTACGCGTCATCAGAATTATCGCTTCTACGTGCCCCGTCTCCCCAAAAAGATCTACCGGCTGCACCGCTGCCAACCTGTAGGCAGGTTCCTCCAGGCCCGACTCCCCGCCGACGCACAGAATCTTCAGATCCCGTGCCAGCGTGGAAGGCTTACAGGACACATAGATAATCTTCTCCGGCTTCATGTCCAGCAGTGTCCGCAGCACCTCCGGCTCACAGCCTTTCCTCGGTGGGTCGAGGACGACGACATCAGGCCGCACGCCCTGTTCCGCCAGTCGTGGCATGACATCCTCCGCCTTTCCGGCAATGAACTCCACATGCTCCACCCCGGCGCGTCTGGCATTTTCAACCGCATCCTCCACCGCCGGCCTCACACTTTCAATCCCGTAGACTTTCCGTGCTTTTCTCGACAAACTAAGAGAGATCGTTCCGATACCGGAATAAACGTCAAAAACGGTTTCGCTGCCCTTCAAATCAGCAAACTCAATGGCTTTCTGATAGAGCACTTTCGTCTGGGCTGTATTGACTTGGAAGAACGACAGCGGACTGATGCCAAATTTAAAGCCGTCTATTTCCCCAAAGATCCGCTCTTTCCCATAAATCACCCTACTCTGAGGCCCCAGCACCTGACTGCCGGGTTTGGTGTTCGTATTGAGCACCAGACTCTCGATCTCCGGCACTGCGCCACGAAGCCGCTCGATAAGCCCGGCTTCTCCCGGCAGCGTCTTAACCGTCGCCACCAACACCACCATGAGTCCGCCGGTGATGTTGGAATGCCGGATCATCAGATGCCGCATCATCCCTTCCTGAGTCTTGGGATTGTAGGTCGTCACGCCCGACTCCTGGATCCAGGTCTTGAGCGCCGCGACGACCCGCGCATTGATCTCCGGTTGAATCAGGCAGTCCTTGATGTCAATGACCTCATGAGAACCCGCCTTAAAAAAGCCAATCCGAACCTGTCCATTGACCTTCCGGATAGGATATTGGCCGTTGTTCCTGTATCGAAAAGGTTCAGCCATCCCCAGCGTCAGCGGCACATCAATGCCTTTAAAGCCGCCAATCCGCTCGAGGGCGTCCTGAACAGTCACACGTTTGGCTTCCAGCTGCGCCGGATAGTCCAGATGCTGCAGCTGACAACCGCCGCACTCCGGAAAATAGGGGCAGGGCGGCGAAACACGAGCAGGTGATGCCGCCAGGATCTGTGTCAGCCGGCCCCTCGCATAATTTTTCTTTTGCTCAACCAGATGGCATTCCACCGTCTCCCCTGGCAGCGCCCCGGGAATAAATACCGCCATGCCGTCCAGGCGGCCTATGCCCTCCCCTTCCTCGCTGAGCGCTGTGATCGTAAGCTGCTGCGGTTTCATTGAAATATCATCCATGGCAGTTCCTCCAATTAGTTCTATTTTGGGTATACATAATACCGAGAATCCTATTGCCTGCATTCATAGGTGGCAAAGCCCTTCATAATGAATTATAATGTAATTTAGAACAAGTTCAAAGACTTCGATTGTTAGGAGGGGTAGCGTGTCAAAATTTCTATTTAATTTTGTGCTTTTGACCGTCATGTTTTTTACACTGACCACTATGCCCGTTAATAAAAAAATTCTGGATTTTAATTTTTCCTTTGAAGGTTTTACGGAGTGGGAGCAAAACAATCAGCCAGAAGCAGAGATCCCAGTGATTGTGGCCGATGGTTCCGAGGACGCAACCATGACCATCGGCATACCTTATCTTTTTCAGCCTGAGTCCCTGGTGATCCTGGTCGAAGGCACCGGCGAGGTGGTGCAGACGGCGGCGGCCATACGGGATCAGATGACGCTGACGGTCAGCGACAAAGACCGACAGGTGAAGACCCTGACAGGCGTGCAGATTCCTTTCCTGGAGGACCGGCTGATCGATAAGACCAAGGTTGAACTGACTGTGGACGTGGCGGCGCTGGCACTGGAAGCCGGACACTACCGGCTGGAGTTCAGCAGCGCGAGTAACCATTTGGCTGCAGACGCGAACACGGTTTCCGCGGAGGTGTCCACTTTCGCGGGCAAGCGCTATGTGCCGGCGAAACAAGTTACTCAAAATGGTTATGTGTCTATTCAAACCTATTATCCGGATGAGCAACTGATGCACTTGATCCCGCTGTCCCAGGCGACGGCGAATGACAAAGTCCTGAGAAAAACGGTAAATGCTCTGGCGGCGCCGCCGCCTGTGGGACTGGGGCTCCTGAACGAGGCTGCGGCCTTCCGTGTGCCAAACATTCAGTACGCACAGGGACTGGCGAATATGTATACCAGATCTGCGGATCTCGCCCCGTTTTCGACGGGCAGTACGCGTTCAATGATGGCCGTGGAGGCAATCCGGTACTCGCTTTTCAATATTGATTATGTCCAGAAGATCAAATTTTATGTGGATGGAAGATCGACAGGCGCTTTCCTTCACGGCATGGACCTGGAAACCGTCTATGAACGGGACAATACGCCGACGGCATGGCTGGGCGTCAGAACCAGGGGCGAGCGGTTGCTCCTCGGTCTTGTGAAGGTCTATCCAACGCTGGCCACGCCCCTTGAGGATGTCATGGCCCTGCTGAAGAGCGGCATTGTCCAGGAGGGTAACAGCGACGCGCTGATTGCGCCAATTCCTGCGAATGTCACTGTGGTCTCCACGACCCAGGAGGGCACCACTTTGAAAGTGGACCTCGGTATTGAGGGCGACCTTTACGGCGGCGACCAAGCTTTGGCCGCGTTCATGTTTGACGCTATGACCCAGTCTCTGACCTCCCTCCCAGGCGTGGATGGCGTTCTCTATACTTTGGGCGGCGCGCCGGTGACGAGTCTCAATGGGCTTGATTTGACGGAAGTACAAAGACGAAAGGCATTGATCAACCCGCTTGAATAGCGGGTTGTTTTTTTTGAAGACAATATGAAACTCGGTGTCAGACACCCGGTTTCCATTGGAAACTGGGTGTCTGACACCGAGTTTCACGATGTTTGGTTTGCGACCATCGGCCGCGCCTTGTTCTTCCAATTGGGAATTTGCTCTTTTGGGGGTGACATTATTATGTTAACTATGTTATCATGTAAAAAGGATTGCTCACAACTCTCTTACAGCACAATCCAAAACTTACATAAGAAGAGGAAACCCTGACCTATGAGAAAACTTGGAAGACTGCTGCTCACCCTTGTACTGATGGTGTCTCTTGTGGCACCTGTTGCCTTTGCGTTTGAAGACACGGACCAGCATTGGGGTCGCGATTATATCGGGACCCTGGTAAAGTATGGCATCGTTAACGGTTACCCAGATGGCAGCTTCAGGCCGGATGCCCAAATCACACGATCAGAATTTTTGGTCATGACGCTAAAGTCCCTGGGCGAAACTGTTCGGACGGCTTCATCCGGAGAATACTGGGGACAGCCTTATATTGACAAGGCGAAGGCCTTGGGCTTAATCCAGTCCTCAGATTTTGCGTCACTGACAGCTTCGACTTTCGACAGACCCATCCTAAGGGAAGAAATGGCCGGCATCGTTTCCGCGGCCTATTTAAGGTCCAACGAGCGCCCCACGGCATCCACACTGGATATCGCAGCGGATAAGATCAGCGATCTGGACGCTGTCCGGGACTGCTATCAGGAGCCGACACTGGTCGCCTACGCAGTCAAGCTGCTGAGCGGCTATACGGATGGCAGCTTCAGGCCTGCGGGAACCGCGACCCGGGCTGAATCCTCCGTGGTGAGCGCGAAGCTTCTGGCTGACCGGCTGAATTTGGGCGACATAGTTGTTTCAACACCGCCGGTTTCATCCCCCACCTTTAAAGTCGCCGGCATCAGCATTGGTGATTCACTGGAGAAGGTGACTCAAACCCTCGGGACGCCGGTGCGCAAGGACCTCAGCGAATATGGCTTTGAATGGTATGTCTATCACAAAACTTATAAGGATTACGTTATGATTGGCATTTCCTCTGGCAAAGTAGTGGGGCTGTTTACGCATTATGGGCCGTTCGAGTCAGCTATCGGCCTCAGAATGGGCAGTACCAGGAGTGACGTTCAGTCGAAATACGGCGCTGGCCTGACGAAAATCAACAAGGGAACCTTTACCTTCCTGATCCAGACGAGTGAGGAATTTGACACCTACAAGCTTCAGGCTGGGTACGCCACGTTCTTTTATGATCTGGCGGACAGCAAGAAGGTGATGGCATTTCAACTGATCGCACCGGTGACCGAGGAGGCGTTCAAGAGCCTGTATCCCACTGCTAGCGCAGGGCTTCGTACAGCTTACGAGAAGCAGACCTTTGATCTGGTCAATGTTTTCAGGATCGCCAAAGGCAAGTCTGTGGTCACTTACAACGCCACCGCTTCAAAAGTGGCCTACGCTCACAGTTTGGACATGTTGAACCGCAGCTTTTTCGATCATGTAAATCCGGATGGCAAGTCGCCATTTGACAGGATGCAAGCAGCAGGGCTGAGTTTCTCGGCGGCGTCGGAGAACATCGCTGCGGGTTACATAAACGCTGTGACAACGCACATGGGCTGGGTCAATTCACCGGGCCATAGAGTGAACCTGCTCGGGAATTATACACAGCTCGGGACCGGTGTAGCTTTTGGCGGCGAGTACAAGCAGTATTTTACGCAGAATTTTTTAACGCCGCGGTAAGCGCGGGTATAAATGAAATGAAGTTGGGGTCGGCGGCTTACGCCTGTTGGCCCCAACTTCTTTTTTTGTCCCTAACTCCTTTTTTTACTCCTTACAAACTCATTGATCTCCTTCACAATGCGATCTGGAGCCTCCCAATACAGCAAATGTCCCAAACCTGAGAGAATTTTCAATTGAGCGTTTGGAATCAACTTTTCCAATATCTGTTGATCCTCCCGGGTGGAAATGACATCCTGATCGCCCCATAAGATCAGCGTCTGAGCTTCGATCTTCCCAAGTGATCCCGGAAAAGGCTCATTCATTAAGCCTCTGATGGTTTCAATCCAGACCCTCGACGGCACTTTGAGGTTTTCCTTCAGCATGACTTCCAAGAAATCTGGAGGTATATTTTCGGTTTCAAGGCCTTGTGCAAACCTCCTGACAAAGCTTTCGTCTACCGGATCTGTCAACAGGGAGATAACCTCATTCCAAACCTTTACAACACCAGGTTTATCCCCAAGCGTTGCAGGTGAACCCAGCAAAATCAACCCCTCGGTTCGTTCCGGATAGGCCGCCGCAAAGCTTCTGGCAGGAAATCCGCCGCTTGAGGCCCCAAGCAGCACCGCTTTTTCAATGCCCAGTTTATCTAAAAATAAAACTAAATCCTCAACAAAATCGTTCGTTGAATACCCGGTCTCAGGCTTTCCTGCATCGCCATGCCCTCTCAAAGTCACTGCCAACGAACGAAACTCGTTTGAGAGAAAAGGCAGTATGGGCTCAAAGGCGACACAGGAATCTGCGACGCCGTGCAGCAAGATCAAAGCTTTTCCATTAAAGTCTCCTTTTTCGAGGAACGGGATGAAAAGATGATTGGGAAGCTCAACAACCTTTTGTTCCTGTTTCAAAATCATGCCTCCTTCAATCCGCTGTCCCCAAAGACAGCCAACACCCTCAGCGCCCGCAGTGTATTGAACCTGCTCGGTGCGCCGGTCTTTTCCATCTCGAAGTGCACCTTGCCCGGGAGTTTCATCTGCACCGGCCATGTGCCATCCTTCCGCCTTTTATCTAAAAGAATCCTGAGGGCGTCTTCCATCCGCGGATCATAAGGCCTTCCCGCGTCAGCGAAATAGACCAGAGCCCTGAGAATATCGTAGCGCCATCTGGAAGGAAAGGACAGCATGCACCACCTTTTATCAATGATCTCACCAGTCTTGTCCGACTTGAACAATCTGTGATCCAGTAAGAAGCCTTCCGCGCGTTGCCTTGCCTGTTCAATCTCTTCTTTTCGGTAATAATGACCGGCCTTAAGAAATTCCCAAAGCCCCTCGAGCACGGAGATCGTGGTGTGCATGGAGCCGTGAACCGCGCCATACCTCTTGTAGTTGCAATTAAATCCCCCATCCGCCATGCTGCTGTCCAATATAAAATCGACGATGGACTCCAGCTCTGACTCCTGGATCCCAAAGAACGAAGCATAATTCAGAAACATACCGTTTACGCAGAGATCGCCGGATGGAATGGTATGCGACTCGTTGATGCTGCCATCAGCTGATTTGCAGGTTCGCAGGATCAGGTTCAACGATTCCAGAATAGGCTCTGCCGTCTCTATCTCCAGGTATCTGAGATCCAGCAGCGTGTAGTGGGTGCTGATCCACTTGACCTGGTAGAAATCACGGCCCCAGTGGCCTGAAGGCTTCCTGGCGTCGAGGAAGGCTTTTCCCCAACCATCGGCAGCAATCTTTTTTCTGAGCGCAGCAAGTTCATCCTCAGGTTTGTACAGGAGATATTTGCCGGTCAGGTACTGCAGGCTCACGTCGCCCGACATAAGCCAGTTGAGCAATGGGTCCATGACGCTACACCTCTTTCAAAGTCATTCTACCCATAATGTACCCCGCGTTTTCCCACTCAAAGAATTTTGTTGGCCGATGGTCATGGTTCGAGCCGTAATTCACATCACACCTTTTATCTGATGCCGTCCTGGCGAAATTCAAAAAAAGAAAAAAGACGTCCAACAGCATCTGAAACTGGACGTCTTTTCAATATGTCATTCTGAAAAAAACTCATTTATTAACTTCCCCAATCAGCACCACCATCAAATCATTGACGTTGGTCCCGGTTGGGCCGGTCATAACCAAATCTCCGCTGGCTTCTAAGGCGTGATAGGAATCGTTTTCAGCGAGAAGCTGTTTTGGATCGAATCCTGCGCTGCGAATCCTGGAGAGGGTATTCCCATCGACTAAACCTCCCGCAGCATCTGTAGGGCCATCTGTCCCATCAGAGCCTACAGAAAAGATCACGACATGCTCCAAATCCTCAATGCCAAAAGCCGCTGCCAAGGCAGTTTCCTGATTGCGGCCGCCTTTGCCTTTTCCTTTGAGGTGAACAATCGTTTCGCCGCCTGCTATAATCGCACATGGCGGACGCAGCTTGTGTGGACTTGACTTGCCCAGCAGGATCTCCCGGGAAAATGATGCCAACGTTCGACCCAGTTCAGAGGCTTCACCAGTCATCTCGGTGGACAGTATTATTGGAGCATATCCCAAAGCCTCACAGGCCGCTGCCGCCGCATCACAGAGGGTTGTAACGCTTCCGGTTATGATGCTCTCGCAGAAGCCAAGTGATTTGGGTGTCTCCTTTTCGATCGCGGCTTTCACCTTGGCACTATAAGCAATCCCGAATTTTTCAAGAACTCCTAAGGCTTCTGCCGATGTCGACGGATCCGGAAACGCCGGTCCCGACGCAATGACATCCAGCGGGTCACCAATGACATCTGACAGAACAATTACAAAAAGCTCTGTTTGACCACAAGCCTCTGCGAACCTGCCGCCTTTGACTCTGGACAAATGCTTCCGAACAACGTTCATTTCTATGATGTTCGCGCCTCTTGACAGTAACTGGTCCGTGATTTCCATAATTTCGCTGAGCTTCAACCCCAGCTGAGGCAGTTCGAACAACGCGGAACCCCCACCGGAAACCAAAAACAGAATTAAATCCTCACTCCCATCAGCGGCCGAAACCATTTCAAGGGCTTTTTCAGCGCCTAAAACCGAATTCTCATCCGGAATGGGATGGCCGGCTTCGATGATCTCGAAATTCGGCAAAACGCCTTGAGAATGACCATACTTCGTGACAATCAAGCCTCGACGAATTTTTTCACCCAATACTGAGTAGGACGCCTCTGCCATTCTCCAGGCAGCTTTCCCAATAGCAATGACTGTGACAGCCTTGGTGATGGCTCTGTCTTTCAATGCAGTCTGAACTGCCGCCTCCGGAAGTACGCCATCGATGGATGAGTCGATAATTCTTAGCGCATCCTGCCTAATTCTATTCATAGCCGTCACCTGCCTATTTAAAACTCTCATCCACTTTCTTGAGCATGTTGCGAATAGGCAAATCATAAGGGCACCGCGTCTCACAAATGCCGCATTCGACACAATCAGCAGCTTTGAAAGCCATGGAGCCATACCGCTCTTGTGCCCAATCCTTGAGGCCATAGCGCTTCAAATAACCTTCCATGAGGAACAGGGTTGGTATATCAAGGTTTTGCGGACACGGGAGACAATACCCGCAGCGCCTGCAGAAATGCTCGCCCATTTCCTGACGCACGATCTCCATGTTCTTTAGGTCTTCTTCAGTATAGTTGAGCTCTGCGCTGCCCATGACAGCATTCTCTGAAACCTGCTGCGGACTGTCCATGCCTGGGATCGCCACGGAAATGTGGGGGTTGTTCAGAATGTATTTAAGGCTGAGAGGACCATTAGAAATGGCACCCCCTGCCAGCGGCTTCATGGCAATGACACCTAATCCGAGCTCATGGGCGCGCTGGAACAGCCGCTCTCCCTGATGCTCCACCAGATTGTAAGGGAACTGGATCGTTTCGAATCGGCCGTCTTCAATGATCTTTTCGAGGAGCTTGTGGTCGTGACTCGTGATGCCAATGTGACCGATCAGCCCTTCACGTTTAGCCTCCAGCATGGCTTCGTAGCCGCCCTGTTGAATCAGGGCGTCATAAGCCTCTTGATTTCGGACAAAGTGCGCCTGGTATAACTCAATATAATCCGTTCTAAAGTTGATTAAGCTGATGCCGATGTCGCGTTTCATATCCTCATAGCTCTTCGCCATGGTCTTGGTTGCGAGGACGAAGCTGCCGCGGTGGCCTTCTATGGCTGCGCCAATCATCTCTTCGCTGGTCGTATAGCCCCGGGCGGAGTCAATGAAGGTGACTTCACGCCGCAAACATTCCATCAAAATGGTTTTGACGGCAGGCGCGTCGACGCGCTGGATGGGTATGCCGCCAAAGCCTACCTCGCTGACCATCAGTCCTGTCTTGCCCAAGAGACGTTTTCTCATGGATGCAACTCCTTTGCCATGCATTTTATGATTCGGTGGCGGATGGGAGACCATCGGCCACCATTTTATTCCTGGATGCTTTGTGATTCTTTGCCTTCCATGGCATCCTCGATGGCTTTGACGAACGCCTTGTCGAGGCGGCTGACACGCAGCGGGCGCATGGCTTTGTCGACAAAGGCGTGAAGAGTCTGGCCCTCAGCGAGAAGCTGACCTGTCTCTTTGTCCAGAAGCTGATAAAGAAACGCAATCTTGACGCCTTTGAAGGTTTCAATAAATGTGCGGATAATGACTTCCTGATCGTAGAGAATGGGCACGCGGTAACGGCAGCTGCTCTCGACGACAGGCAGGATGATGCCTGCTTCTTCGAGGCCGCGGTAAGAGTAGCCCAGTGACCGCAGATACTCGCAGCGTCCGACCTCGAAGTAGCGATAATAGTTGCCATGGTAGACCACACCCATCTGATCGGTTTCTTCGTATCGGGGGCGGATCTCGAAATCGTAATAATTCATAAGCTTTAAAGCATCCTGGTGCGTCCGGCGTAGACTATGCCTTTGGTGGCGTCCACCGTGACATTTGGCGCGCCTTTCAGCAGCTTGACGGCGTCCGCCGCGCCGACCACTGTCGGGAGACCCAGCGACAGCGCGACAATAGCCGCGTGGCTGGTGTAGCCGCCTTCTTCGACAATCATGCCGCTGGATTTGGTGATGAACGGCATCATATCGCGGTCCGTTGAGCCGGATACCAAAATGTCCCCTTCTTTGAAGCTGGCCTGAGCTTCTTCCGGCGTATTCGCTATGCAGAATGCACCTGTGGCCATGCCCTTGCCTATGCCTGTACCTTTAATGAGCACTTCACCCACCAGGTGAACCTTCATCATATTGGTCGCGCCAGCGACGCCTACCGGAATGCCCGCTGTCAGGATGACCAGGTCGCCCTGCTCAACGAGGCCCTCTTCCTGAGCGCTCTTCAGGGATTTCTCCATGATCTCGTCTGTGGAATCCGCTTTGCCCAGCGAAATGGACTCAACGCCCCAGACCAGTGACAGCTTGCGGCGTACCTGCTCAGAGGTGGTCGCGGCTATGATTGGCGCTTTAGGTCGGAACTTTGAAATTTTTCTTGCTGTAAATCCGGAAGAAGTGGCGGTCATAATCGCGCTGGCTTCAAGCTCCAGAGCCGTCAGGCAGGTGGCGTGGCTGACAGCGAAGGTGACGTTGTCATCCTCATCTGACTTGTGAACGCCGCGCAGCAGCGCTTCGTAATCCCGGCTCTCCTCAGCCGCCTTTGCAATAACCGCCATGGTTCTGACAGCCTCCAGCGGATACTTGCCCGCTGCGGTTTCGCCGGACAGCATGATGGCATCCGTGCCGTCAAAGATGGCATTTGCCACGTCTGTGGTTTCTGCCCGGGTCGGTCGCGGGTTGCGGATCATGGAGTCCAGCATCTGCGTGGCGGTGATAACCGGCTTGCCCGCACGGTTGCATAGCTTGATGAGCTCTTTCTGAACCAGCGGGATGCGCTCCGTCGGAATCTCGACGCCCAGATCGCCCCGGGCGACCATGATGCCGTCAGAGACTTCGAGAATTTCACGCATGTTGTCCACGCCTTCCTGATTCTCAATCTTGGAGATGATGTGGACGTGGTGGCCGCTGTTCTCCTCGAGGACTTTGCGGATCTCGAGAACGTCCGCAGGCTTTCGGATAAAGGAAGCCGCTATAAAATCAATGCCGTTGTCGATGCCAAAAATAATGTCGTTGATATCCTTTTCGGTAATTGCCGGCAGCTGAATGCTGACCCCCGGTACGTTGACGCCCTTGTTGCTCTTGACAGTCCCGCCATTGAGCACGCGGCAGACAATGTCCGTCTCGGTGACTGAGACGACTTCCATGCCCACCAGGCCGTCATCGATTAGAATTTTGGTGCCTGCCGACACGTCCTGAGGCAGCCCGGCGTACGACACGTGGCACTTCTCCTGGTCGCCCAGATAGTCCAGGGTGGTCAGCGTAAAGGTCTGACCTTCCGCAAGCTCCACATCCTGAGCAAATTTGCCTGTTCGGATCTCAGGACCCTTGGTGTCCAGCAGGATCGCTACAGGCTTCTCCAGCTCCGCGCGGACCTTTTTGATCATCAGAATGCGCGCGAGGTGCTCCTCGTGGCTGCCGTGGGAAAAGTTGAGGCGGGCGACATCCAGGCCGCTTTCGACCAAAGTCTTAAAGACTTCAGGATTTTCGCTTGCGGGTCCTATGGTACATACTATTTTAGTTTTTTTCATTGCATCATCTCTCCTAAGGGTGTGGCCAAATTTTAATTATCTCCATGTTAAGTTAAAATGTCTGCGCATTGCAATGCGCACCTCTAAAGCGATAACAGCTCCACCAGGTCATATTTGGCCTGATCGAACCGCTTTGGTTCAGCAAGCGCCGCTTCAAGGTCCTGATCAATGATCTTGTTATCCCGAATCCCGACGACGCGTCCAAACTTGTTCTCCAGCAGCAGCTCCACAGCCCGCTGTCCAAACTGGGCGCCCAGGATTCGATCCGTAACGGAAGGCGTTCCGCCCCGCTGCAGATAACCGAGCACGGTCACGCGCACCTCCTGGTGAATGAGGGCTTCAAGGCGCTCCGCGATCTCGTAGGATTTTCCAACGCCCTCCGCGACCAGGACAATGCTGTGCAGCTTGCCCCGGCGCCTGCCCTGCAATATTTTACGCGCCACGTCATCCAGATCGAACTTCCGCTCCGGAATCAGAATGTCCTCAACGCCGCCCGCAAGCCCGGCGAACAGCGCAATATCCCCACAGTGCCGCCCCATGACCTCCACAATACTGACCCGGCCATGTGAAGACGAGGTATCTCTGAGGTTATTGATGGCCGAGACCACCGTACTGACAGCCGTGTCAAAGCCCAGCGTCAGATCCGTATAAGCGAGGTCATTATCAATAGTGCCCGGTATGCCGATGGTCGGGAATCCCATCTCCCACAAGCGCTTGGCACCTTTATAGGATCCGTCCCCGCCTATGACCACAAGAGCGTCGATCTCGAACATCCGCAGCACATCCAGCGCCCGCTTCTGGCCCGCTTCGGTCATGAATTCCTCAGACCTGGCCGTCAGCAGCTTGGTCCCGCCGCGGTTGATGATATCGCCGACATCGGCCAGCTCCATGTTATCAATGTCGGCTTCGATCAGCCCCTGGTAGCCCCGGCGAATGCCGGAAACCTTCAGCCCGTTATAGAGGGCAATTCTCACAGTGGCACGGATGGCAGCGTTCATGCCGGGTGCGTCCCCACCGCTGGTGAGCACGCCAATCCGCTTGATCCTGGGCCTGGGATCCCCCATAGTTACGTCGTCCATTGCTGGACCACTCATGCACATCACCTCATTTTCGGTTAGTTATCAGATCATTGTTAGTCCGTTATTGGTTCGCTGCTGGTTGGTTCTTAATCAAGCTCAGCGCAGTCTTACTTCAGTTTAACGGCGTCGTGGCCCAGTTCGACCCTGAGCTCCGTCAGAAGTCTTTCTGCAGGCTTCACCCACAGCTTTTCCTGGGTCCGGATGGTTTTCTTTTCCTTTTCCAGGTAAAGCACGACTTCCGTATCCCCGGCATAGTTCTGAAGGATCTTTTTGACCCGCTCCCACAGCGCGGCTTCCAGGTGCTCCATCTTTAAAAAGAGCTTTGGATCCGGTACTTTCCTGAAGCGCCTGATGGTCTCCTGAGACAGCGGATAAACGGCATCCGCCACGAGCTTGGGCGGCTCATCCTCACGCAGGCTCAGCCTGCCCTCGACTATGATGAAGCTGTCTTCATTCAAATGCAGCTCGTAGCGCGTCATGATCATAGGGAAGACCAATACTTCAATGGCGGCGTACAGGTCCTCCAGACTGAGGAAGCACATTCTGGAATTGTTTCTGGTGATTTTATCCGTGCGCTTGGCTATGAGCCCCGCGAGGACAACACGCTCGCCGTCCGCAAAGACGCCGGTGCCCTCTTCCCAGCTTTCAAACAGATCGCTGAGCCGCAGGCTGGAGATGTTGTCCACGTCGTCCTTGTAGGCCGAAAGTGGATGACCGCTGAAATAGATGCCAAGGACTTCCTTTTCGAAGGCCAACAGCGTCCGAACGTCAAACTCCGGCACGTCCGGCAGCAGCTCGGGCGGGGCGGTGTCGAGGCCGGGGATGCCATTTGGGGCTGAGGTTGAGGCTGCGTGACCATCGGCTAAAGTACCTGTATTTGTACTTGAATTGACACCCGCCGCCATAGCCATGCCCAGGCCGGAAAACAGACTGACCTGGCCGGCCGCGTTATTGCGCTTTTCACGGTGGGCGCTGTCGACAATCCGCTCATAGGAGGCCAGCAGCTGGGAACGTCGAGCCCCCATGCCATCAAAGGCACCGGCCTTGATCAGGCTTTCCACGGCCTTTTTATTGAGTTCCCCGGAAGGGATCCGGTCGCAGAATTCCGTGAAATTCCGGTACGGACCGTGCTGCTCCCGCTCCTCGACCAGTGCCTTAATGATGCCGCTGCCCACATTTTTGATCCCCAGAAGGCCATAGCGGATGGCGCTGCCCTCCACGGAAAACTGTTCTAGGCTGTGGTTGACGCTTGGCGCCAGAACTTTGAGGTTCATGCGCTGGCATTCGACAATATAGACCGCCAGCTTGGTCTGGCTGCCCATGACGCTGGACATGAGGGCTGCCATAAATTCAATGGGATAGTGGGCCTTCAGCCATGCCGTCTGGAAGCTGACCAGCGCGTAGCCGGCGGCGTGACTTTTATTGAAAGCGTATTTGGCGAAGTCGATCATGTCATCGAAAATGGCGTCCGCCGCCTCTTTGGACACGCCATTTCGCAGGCACCCTGGGATTTCCACGTTGCCCTCGTCATCCAGCTTGCCGTGGATGAAATAGCGGCGCTCCTCTTCCATGACCGACATTTTTTTCTTGGACATGGCACGGCGCACCAGGTCGCTTCGACCGTAGGAATAACCCCCCAGCTCGCGGACGATCTGCATAACCTGTTCCTGGTAGACCAGGCAGCCGTAAGTCACGCCCAGGATGTCCTTCAGCTTTGGATCTGAATAGGTGATCAGCTGCGGGTTGTTTTTGCTCTTGACATATCTGGGGATCGAATCCATTGGTCCCGGCCTGTAAAGGGAAATGCCCGCGATGATATCCTCCAGGCAAGTCGGCCTCAGTTCCCGCATGAACCGCGTCATGCCGGCACTCTCCAGCTGAAAAATTCCCAAGGTCTGGCCGTTGCCAATCCCCACGTAGCTCTTAGGGTCGTCCGTTAAAATCTTAGAAAAATCTATGTCGAGGTCGTAGTTTTCCTTGATCAGCTCTATGGCCCGCTGAATCACCGTCAGAGTGCGCAGCCCCAGGAAATCCATTTTGAGGAGCCCCAGCTCCTCGAGCAGCAGCATGCCGAACTGCGTCGTCACGTTGCCGTCCTGAACCGTCAGCGGCACATAGTGGTCCACGGGCGCTTTTGAGATTACAACGCCCGCTGCGTGAGTCGACGAGTGCCGTGGCAGCCCTTCAACTTTTTTGGCGAAATCAATCAGACGACGGGCCTCGGCGTCCGTGTCATAATAGCCCTTCAGCTTGGCGTTCATTTCCAGTGCTTTGCTGATGGTCATGCCCAGAATGGTAGGGATTTCTTTGGCAATCTTGTCCACGTCCGCGTAGGGCTGGTTGAGGGCCCTGCCCACATCCCGGATAGCGGCTCTCGCAGCCATGGTGCCGAAGGTAATGATCTGCGCCACGTGCTCCTTGCCGTATTTGCGAACGACGTAATCAATAACTTCCTGGCGCCGGTCGTCCTGGAAATCGATATCGATATCCGGCATAGTGACACGCTCGGGATTCAGAAAGCGTTCGAAAATCAGATCATAGGCCAAGGGATCCACGTCTGTGATTTCGAGGCAGTACGCCACGAGAGAGCCACCGACGCTGCCGCGCCCCGGCCCCACGAGAATGCCCTGCTCCTTGGCAAATTTGATGAAGTCCCACACTATGAGGAAGTAATCCTCGTAGCCCATGTCGTGGATGGTTCCGAGCTCGAATTCCAGGCGCCGGATGTGCTCCGGCGTCACGTGATAGCGCTTGTGAAGGCCGTCATAGCAGAGCTGCCTCAGATAGACCTGGGCGGTCATGTCTTTGGGCAGGTCAAACTCCGGCAGGTGCAGACTGCTGAAGTCAAAGTCAAAGTGACATCTCTGGGCGATCTTGACCGTGTTGGCCAAAGCTTCAGGGGCGTAGGGAAAGAGCCGTTGCATCTCGTCCGGTGATTTCAGGTAAAATTCTCTGGTTGGAAAGGTCATCCGGTCTTTATCCGCCAGGGTCTTGCCAGTCTGGATGCAAAGCAGGACGTCGTGGACCTCGTGATCTCCCGGCTCAATGTAATGGACATCATTGGTCGCGACGAGGGGAATGCCAGTTTCCTTGGACATTCTTATCAGCTGAAGGTTGACTTTCTTCTGCAGCTCCATGCTGTGATCCTGAAGCTCAAGATAGTAGCGGTCCGGTCCAAAGATGTCCTGGAATTTTAAGGCGAGAGCTTTGGCCTCACCATAGCGGTCTTCTGCGATCAGGGCCTGGACGTCCCCCGCCAGACAGGCGCTGAGGCAGATCAGGCCTTCGCTGTGCTTTGCGAGCAGTTCCATGTCAATTCTGGGTTTATAGTAATACCCCTCTATGAATCCCCTGGAAACCAGGTGAATGAGGTTCTCATAGCCTTTTGCATTCTCTGCCAAAAGCACCAGGTGCCCTCGGTTCTTGTCCATGGACGCGTCTTTGTCGTGCATGGAGCGGCTGGCCATGTAGACCTCACAGCCTATAATGGGCTTGACCCCTGCGGCTTTGGCTGCCTTGTAAAAGTCTACCACGCCAAACATGACACCGTGGTCCGTAATGGCCACCGCGTCCATGCCCTGTTCCTTCACCCGTTCGAATAGACGGTCAATGACCGTAAATCCATCCAGCAGGCTGTACTCAGTATGCAGATGTAAATGGACAAATTTACTCATCAATCAACGCGCCTTTCCAGCGGAATCTGTTCTGGTGGTGTTTGTCTGCCTATGGTTTGTCGCTTAAGTGACGTTCAGTTTGACTCTGAGGTCATGAGCGATCTTCTCAATTTTCCTGAAGCGATGGTTGATGCCCGACTTGCCAACGGGTGGGTCCATCATCTCCCCAATTTCCTTCAGGGTCGCCTCACGATTTTCAAGTCTCATTTCTGCGGCCTCTCTTAAATTTGCTCCGAGATAATCCAGGCCAACGCGTTCCATGATAAACTCAATGTCCTCAATCTGTCTGTAGGACGCATCCACGGTCTTGTTGAGGTTGGCCGTCTCGCAGTTGACCAGACGGTTGACGTCGTTGCGCATCTGCTTCACGATTCTGATGTTTTCAAATTCCAGCAGGATCGTGTGGGCACCGATTATATTCAGGAAATCGACGATTTGATCGCCTTCCTTGATGTAGACGATCCAGTGGTTCTTTCGCTGAATGATTTTGGGCACGAGGTCATATCGTTCCATCAGGTGGATGAGGGCTTCCGCGTAGGGCTCGTCATTGGTGACAAACTCCAGGTGATAGCCTTTTTCAGGGTCACTCAGGCTGCCGCCGCCTAAAAAGACGCCCCTTAAATAGGCTCTCACACAGCATTCCTTAGTTGCGATGCCCTCTGGAATGCCGTCCTCGAATTTATAAGTCCCGTCACTGTGGTCAATGATTTTGAGTGCTATCAGGATTTCCTCAGCACCCTGCACGACGATCAAGTAAGTGTTGTGCTTCTTCAGCGTGGGATTTTGTTTGATCAGGATCTCTGCGCTCAGACCAAAGATGCGCTTAAATCCGGAGAAAATCCGCCTGGCTATGGCCGGGTTCTCGGTCGTCAGCGTCAGGCTGAGGCCTTTGCCCCGGGCGTAGCCGATTGAACCGCTCACCTTGATTAACGCAGAAAGCTCTGCAATCTGGCAGCAGCGATCCTCGCCCCGGATCTGGCAGAGCTCATTTTTGGTTGTGGATGAAAATGACATAGTCTCACCTGTCTTATAGTTACTGGTGCCTTGTAATACATAAGCCACAACATTTTAACCTGAAGTATGCCTGGCTTTGGTGTTTACTTGGCACTTATAATTAATCTTTTTCGATGCTGTCTTCCAGTCCAAGTACCGCTTTTCCCTTGCGTACCATTTCCCGCTCGTCATTGTACCGAAGGAAATTGTCGATCTCACTGATGTCAACGAATTGACCGTCAATAAAGCCCTCTTCTTCAAGCGGAATAATTTCCGTGGTCATGGCGATCATGGCGTACCAGTGGACGCGCTTGATGATCAGCTCCTGCTGACTCCAGATGTTTCTAAACCGGTATCCAGTCTCGTCAAGATATCCCAGAACCTGCGCTGTGACGCCAGTCTCCTCGGAAACTTCACGGGCTGCAGCATTTTCCGGGGACTCTTTGGGCTCAACTTTGCCTTTAGGCAGTACCCAATCGCCATTCATTTTTTTAAGAATCAGAACCCGCCGTCCATGAAAGACGACTCCGCCTGCGCTCGTCACATATTTCAAAGGTTTCACGCCCTTATGGTCAATGCCAGGAATTTGAGTTGCGATGAGATGAACGGGACAACCTTGAACACTTCTGGTCTGAATTTGTCCCATAGTGGTTAAACACATAATCATCCTTTAGTATACCACAAAATGTAGTGTCCCATGCGGCTCAATTGGATTTAGAGTCCGGTGTCTGGTACAAAAATTATTACGGTGCCTGTCACCGAGTTGAGTTTGGTGCCTGTCACCGAGTTGAGTTTGGTGTCTGACACCGAGTTGAGTTTGGGGTCAGGTACGGTAATGATAGCGCAACACAAAAACCACGCCATGTTCATTATTGATTTCCGAGCCATTCCTCGATCCCATCTGACACGGTCACCCCTTACATTACGCCATCACTATGTTAAACTAGTTATGCAATCACATTACTTATAACACAACTGGAGTGATTCCTGTGAATCAGTTTGACGCCGACTTTTATATCGCAATCCTTGAAGCCTCCCATGACGAAATTTACGTCACAGACGGTGACGGCTTTGCCGTCTACTGCAATAAAACCTTCGAGTCCAACTATGGCCTGACGCGCGAAGAAATCATGGGCAAGCACATCAGCTTCCTCCTCGACAACCAATACTGCGACCAATCTCCGTTGCCGATGGTCATTGAACAAAAAAAAGAAGTCAGCATCCGCCAGAAGACGAAAATGGGCAAAACCCTCCTGATCACGGCAACCCCCTCCTTTGACGAAAACGGTAATATCAGCTTAATCGTCGAAAACTGCAGGGACGTCACGGAGATGGAAGCTATTAAAGCTGATCTTGAGCACACAAAAGAGCAGATGATCCGCTATAAAAATGAAATCGACGAACTCAGACGGAATGAGTTGAAAGAAACGGAAAACCTGATTGTCAACAATTCCAAGATGAAATCCATTGTAGACATGGTCGACCGCCTGTCAACCATTCACTCCACGATTCTGATCTCGGGAGAGTCCGGTACAGGAAAAAGTATCCTGGCGAAATACATCCACTCAAAAAGCATGCGGAAGGACGGTCCCTTCATCACCATCAACTGCGCCGCCATTCCGCCCAACTTGCTGGAATCAGAACTCTTCGGTTATGTCGCTGGCGCGTTTACCGGCGCGGACAAAAAAGGAAAAGTCGGCTTAGTGGAATTGGCGAGCGGCGGCACGCTCTTCCTGGACGAAATTGGTGAAGTGCCGCTGCCGCTGCAGGCAAAGTTCCTGGAGCTCATTCAGGACAAGCGGTTCATTCCTGTGGGATCCACCAAGTCCAAGTCCATTGACGTCCGAATCATTTCCGCCACAAACGCAGACCTGATGACCCTCGTCAAAGCAAAGAATTTTCGCGAAGATCTCTATTACCGGCTCAAAGTCGTTGACCTTCAGATTCCGCCACTAAGAGAAAGAAAAGAAGATTTGAAAGCTATGGCCACCTTATTCCTGAACAAATACAACAGGGAATACAAACTGAATCGTGAAATATCCAAGGACTGCCTGGAGATCCTCCAGAGTTACCGCTGGCCGGGAAACGTCAGAGAACTCCAGCACGTCATAGAGCAGCTGGTCGTCACCGTCCCCGGAAAAGTTATTGAACCCCATGATCTCCCAATGCATTTATTCCGCGATGCACTCGTGCCGCTGGACCCGACGCAGTCAGAGCTTCCATCGCTGGACATCGCTCTCGAAGAAATTGAAAAAACACTGATTTTGAAAGCTTTCGAACATTTCGGAAGCTCCTACAAAGCCGCGAAAGCACTTCACATTTCGCAGAGCAAGGCAAGCCGGCTATATAGAAAATATATGGAATAAGTCAATCCGTCAGCAATAGAATAAGGGAAGAGGAAGAAGGGCCAAATCAATACCCTCTTCCTCTTCCCTTATTTTGCATTCAGCCATTCATCCAATCGCCTTCAGAACCTCAACCAGATATTCCCAGGTCTTGATCACTGACGGTATGCTGAAATGCTCATTCGGATTGTGCACATCATACAACTGAGGCCCAATCGATATTGCGTCCAAACCTTCAATCTTTTCAATGAACATACCGCACTCTATCCCGGCATGACAAGCCACAATTCTGGGTTTAGACCCATACATCCGCTCGTACACTTGCTCACAGAGGGTGCGAATTTTGGAGCTTGGATCAATCGGCCACTCAGGATAAGCTTCAAAGCTGTCCCAGACCGCCCCTAGCAAATCCGCCAACGCTTCAAACCGACTCATCAAGACAGACTTCTGGCTTCTGACCGCGCTCCTGACTTCATTTTCAAAGTAAACGCCCGTCTCCGTCGTCCTCAGCAATCCCAGATTGGAAGAGCTCTCCACGAGTCCCCTCATCTCCGCGCTCATGGTGTGAACGCCATCCGGTATCAATGTAATGGCCTGCATCACTTTAACGGCGCTCTCACAGTTCATGATCTGCCGATGGTCACCCTCCCCCAGCCACGCTTCGTCCCGAACCCACTCCAGCCGAAGTTTTGGATCCTTTAAGTAAAATTCCTGCCGAAGCGCCTCCTGAAGCTCTGATGCCCACTTCTCAAACCGCTCGATCGCCTCCACGGGAACCATCAAAACCGCTTCTGCTTCTCTTGAAATTGCGTTACGCTGAGATCCTCCCTCCAGGTAGGCAAGTCCAAAGCCTTGCCGGGCTACAAGTTCCTGCAGCACACGTCCCAGAAGCTTTATAGCATTTCCGCGCCATTTATCTATTTCCATTCCGGAGTGACCACCTTGAAGACCTTTGACACTCAGTCGTATAGGCACTTGCTCCTTTTCTACCTCCACCCATTCCACCTGCAGCGTCAGCCCAATCCCAACACCTCCGGCGCTGCTGACGAGCAAAGCGTCGTCCTCTTCAGAATCCAGATTGATCAGGATCTTCCCCATAAAGTGACTGGCCTCCAACGCATTTGCCCCAAGGAACGTCGTCTCCTCCTCGGTCGTAAAGACGACCTCCAGTGCCGGATGCGCCAGCGTCTTGTCATCCAGGAGCGCCAACCCATAGGCCAAAGCGACGCCATTGTCAGCACCAAGGGTAGTATCCGTGGCGTAGAGCATTTCGCCCTCCACTCTCAGTTTCAACGGATCATTTTGAAAATCATGACTTATGCCCTTGTTTTTCTCGCACACCATATCCATGTGACCTTGTATAATCACTGCCGGCGCGTTCTCATATCCCGGAGAAGCCGGTTTTTTCAAAATAACATTCAGAACCTCATCTTGCAAAGTTTCAAGTCCCCTCGCTCTACCAAAGGACACCAAATAATCACTGATCGCCCTTTCATGACCGGACTCTCTCGGAATGGCTGAAATTTCCCTGAAAAAGTGAAACACCGGATGCTGAAGATGAGCCTCTACTTCCAATTGCTTCGACATGAATTATCCACACCTTTCACGTGCCCTAAATACACCGTTCAGTCGCTAAAGTCCTATAGCCACCGCAACCACCATTAAGATCGCCTGCAGCGAGAACATCATTAAGAATAACGGTGTAATAAAACGATACCATTTATTCATACCAATGCCAATGATGCCACATTCCACTGCAACACTGGTCGGCCAGAACATATTAGAGAAGCCATCTCCAAATTGGAAGGCTGTAACCGCCACTTCCCTGCTGAGCCCTACAACATCTGCCAGAGGCGCCATGATTGGCATCATGACCACTGCTTGACCGGAACCGGAAGGAATAAAGAAATTGATCAGATTTTGAACCACCAGCATGCCCACTGCAGTCACACTCTGCGGGAGCGCCTGGATCATGTTGGAGAGATACAATACCGCTGTGTCGATGATATTAGCCTGAGACATGATGACTTCGATGGATCGCGACAGGCCAATCAGCAGCAAACCATAAATGGACGCCTCCGCGGACTCGACGAAGGATTCCGCAATTTGTCTGGAATTCATCTTATTAATAATGCCCGTGAGAATCATAGCAATGAGGAACATAGCAGCCAGCTCCTGCAGATAGAAGCCGTACATACTGACCGTGAAGGCGATCAACCCAATCAGCAGGATAAAGCCTGCAAGCGTCACTTTTTGTCGAACCGTGAAAGGCATGCCGACCACTTCTTCCCGGGTCATGGTGCCTTTGATTTCCCTCTGGGGTTCACCGTAAAGAATGCTCTTGGTTGGATCCTTTCTGATCTTCGCCGCATACCACATCATATATCCGGAAGAAAGCGACATGAACAATATAAATGCGACGATCCGGAAGATGGTCATTTTGGGCGTCATCAGAGGAATCCCAGCAATACTGCTGGCTATGCCGATGGTAAAAGGATTAATCGTCGCCGCCGCAAAGCCCGTCGCGACTCCAATAAACACCATACCTCCGCCTATGAGACGGTCGTACCCCAGCGTAATCGCAATGACGACAAAAGCGGGAATCAACCCATAAGTCTCTTCGTACATGCCAAAGGTACTGCCCGCTATGCCGAAAAGGAAAACGAAAATTGGGATCAATAAGTAATCCCGCGAGCCAAGTGATCTGAGAACAGCGCCAACCATAGCATTCAACGTCCCGGTCTTCATGAGCAAAAAGACATAAGCAGAGGCGAAGATGACAAAGAAAATAATTTCACCCGCGTTGACCATACCCGTATAGATCGCCATAAAAAAGCCCCATACGCCAATTGGGCTGGCTTCGACGGAATGATAGCTGCCCGGAACTACAAGCTCTCTTCCAAGGGTAGGATCTTCAACACGTTCAAATGTCCCGGCGGGCATAACCCAGGTTAAGGCAGTGCATAAAACAATGATCATTAATAGAATGACATAAGCGTGGGGCATCGTGAATTTCTTTTTGTCTTTTAGAACTTCAACTCTTTCTGACATAAACGAACACCTCTCTTGTGATTAATGATGTAGATGTGGAAGAAGGTGTCTGACACCAACTTCCATTCCCGTGACTTTGGAAGAAGGTGTCAGACACCTTCTTCCATCTCAGCGGTCGCTGGCCTATCTAGCACTTCCAACTTTACAGTCTGAATACTCACGAACTGTCCGCAGCCTCTTTACCGTGAATTTTTTCATCTTTGGGACGTGCGGCATAGAACAGAAATCCTGATCCAATCATCAGAGCCAGCAGCGCGTATTCCGCAGGCCAACGCAGGGCGCCCGGGCTGGATGGCAGCAGCATGGCCAGAGTGAGGAAAAACACCAC
This sequence comes from Acidaminobacter sp., assembly GCF_030247605.1. Lineage (GTDB taxonomy): Bacteria > Bacillota > Clostridia > Peptostreptococcales > Acidaminobacteraceae > Acidaminobacter. The sequence goes on from NZ_JAOTSB010000015.1 coordinate 68,438, forward strand.
GCCAATTCCCACGAAATCAAGGATTCTGGTGTGGAAGGACTGCGGCTGACCATCGGCAGAATGCTTTCTGAGGTGATGGGCGGAAAATACGGTCGACCCCCATAAAAGGATGTAGAAAAACGCGGCTAAGTTGACTAGAGCAGCAAACACCGAACTCCCTAAAAACGGGGTAATGCCAATGATTAGAGTGACGAACAGGATTGCATTGCCCGGGGTCTTGTAAACAGGATGAACCGCGGCAAAAAAACGGGGAATCAGGCCAGCCTTCCCAAGGGCATACAAGGATCGTACTGCCCCAAAGAACATGCCGTTAAAAACGCCAATAATATTTAAAACAGCAGCTGACAGCAGGATGCCTTTAATTGCAGGCACACCGGTAAGTCTGACCAGACTGTCCGAAAAGGGAATGGACGTTGATGACATCTCCTGCCAAGGCATCAGGCCCGCCTGAAGGAACAGCAGCGCGCCATACAACAAGGTGGAAATGAGGATGGACAGCATCATGGCCTGCCCGATCCGCTTGACGCTGAGGCTCGCACTGGCTTCCTCCACGCCTTTTGAGATGTTTTCCCAACCGGCTATGGAAAAGGGCAGGAGCACCAGCAGCGAGATCGTGCCGTCAAAAGTCGGCTTGACTGCCAGTGGTGATAAATTTTGTGGATCAAAGAAAAGCATGCCAGCTATAAATGCCCCCACCACCATGGTGATGACAATAGCCATAAGGACGACTTGAACCCTGGAAAAAAATTTTGTGCCGCGGTACTGCGTCCATGCAATACCGAAAACAAGCGCGATCCCGATCAGAACAGCCCAAAGTGTCACCGGCTGGCCGCCGACCGAATACAGGACATTTCGGCCCTCCAGCGGCGGAAAGAGAACATAGAGCATTTTGACTATGGCCAGTGTCTGCCAGGCGCAGATCACGCCATTGACCAGAAACCCACACCATCCTGCGACGAGCGCCGCACGCGCGCCAAAAGCGCGGCCTGCATAATGCATCTCTCCCCCGCCTTCCGGAAACATTGGCATGATCCGGGTATAGGAGGAAGCCATAACCAGAAGCATCACCAGGCCAAGGACAAAGGCCAGCAGCGCATTGACAGGACCGCCCGACGCCGTCATCCAGATCCCGGTCATCAGAAGCCAGGAGGAACCAAATACACAGCCAATGCCCATGCCAAGGAATCCAATAAAGCTGATGGAGCGTTCAAGTTTTATGGGTGCTGTATTATTTTGCATGTGACTTCCTCCCAGTGTGACTGATATTTACGCTAATTTAGTGTGGTATCTGGTTGTTTGACATATTACTACGCAATTCTTGTGCCATAAATCGAAACTATTTTTTAAATAATCTCCAGGTTTAGAACTAAAAATACAACAAAACAACTAATTCGCAGACTGTTTATCGCTCTATTGAGATTAAGTCAAGTCGTGCGTCAAAGGTGATAAGTCAGTTTCGACTCGCCGGATTTTTTCTGCACCGCATGCAAATTCAAAGTTTCGAAGCTTTTTGAATTATAATGAGTTGTTTTTAACTCATTCTTTTAAATTGTGAACTTTTGACTATCGATCCCAATCGTCAGCGCCGCTAAAAATCAGCTCTTAAAAGCTTTTTCAATCTGTTGAAGTGAGCTTTGATATGACGAGACTAAGTTAATTTTGACTCATGACACTCGACCAGACAAATGAGCGCAGCAAAAAAGGCCTCCAATAAGAGACCTTTTTACTCCGGACACTTTATAATCCATAACACTCAATGTGACCGCTTAATTTTCTTCTCGATAAACAACGCATGCAGCCCCGTCAGATAAAAAGAAACCAAACCCGCCAGTGTGCCGATGGTCGCGACGCGAATAAAATAAGGCATAACTGTATTCTTAGCGCTGACAGCAATGCCAACCCCAGTATCTCCACCCACAATCAACGCCGCAGCAAACATTAGAAAAACGATCCCGCCACCCATAATCGCAATCAAAATAGAGATGCTGAAAATGGCACTGACAACCTTCTCAATCTTTGTTTTCATCTAAGGACCTCCTATAAAAAGAAAATCGGAAATAATCCGCCCAAAACCAATATGGAGACCATAAGGTGCACCGCGATCCAGACCAAAGCCAGAATCGACGTTTCCCGCATTCTCGATTGTGCAATCCCCATGGCAGCATACATGGCAAGGGCAAGCGGCGGCGTCATACCCTCCATCGCACCGGTTATTGCTGGCAATATGGCGGCTGCCAGCAGCGGGTTGACGCCGACGGCAACGAGGCCGCCCACAATCGCTGCACCGAAAATTGCAATCTGCGAAGACCCAGGAAGAAACATGCCAAGAAACATGGTCATTATAGGAATGAAAATCACTAGCTGAAAGCGTGTCAATTCCATCTGATGTATGTATTCCCCGAGCGCCGCGCCTACCTTGGCATCACCGAAAACATAGGAAATACAGTAGGCAAAATAAACCGTTGCGGCTACAGGGGCAATATGCAGCATGGCCTTTCTGAACATTTGAAACAGATGACCCAGCGACAGCCTTTCTTTGGTTTCATTCATACTGATCACCAAGGTATAAATGGCCGCCACGCCTGGCGTAAACAGAATTACCGAGCTTGAAAACGCACTGGCGCCTTCCTTGCCAATTCTGTCGGTAATCCACGTTGGACCAAACTTGAAATCAATGAACAACGGCAGGAAGATAATGACCGGGACCAGCAAAGCTTTCCAGCCCTTCTTCAAGGTATCCAGTGTTTTAGGGATTTCCTCGGATGGCACCGGCGATACCTTGTAGTACCTACAGAATATAAAGAGGGTTATAACCCGCTGTAAAATAAACCAAAGGCCAATGCCCCAAACGGTCATCCAAAAACCCGACATGGTATAGGTTCCAGGGTAAATGGTATCCAAGACGCCAAAGGCTAATAAAATTGTGCCGGAAGGCGGAATCATAGGTCCCAGTGAACTTGCAGACATTTCGACTGTAGCGGCGAGCGCAGGCGGAAACTTGGTTTTGATCATAGCCGGAATGGTAAAGACCCCCGTGGCAGCAACGTTGCCAGGACCTGTTCCGGAGAGTGCTGCCATAAACGTGCTGGAGAGCAGAGAAACATATCCGGCACCTCCCCGGAATCGGCCAACAATGGACAATATGAAATCGATTATATTCGAAACCACATTGGTCTGACCGAAAATATACGCTAAAGACAGGAACGCAACAATAGCATAAAACAGTGTGTTTGTTGACGGTCTGATTAAATACGCTGAAAATTGATCGAGCTTGCCCAGGATCCCGAGCATAACGACAAACCCAATGAACATAGCTTCATAGATGGGCCGTCTAAGCAGCACGAAAAACACTATAATCGTCCCGAGCAACGCCAGGAGATACATTAACTCAACAGGTAAACCGCTCATTAAACCCCTCCTTCTGCCTTAATTAATCAACTATTTCTCCTTGTTTTTTGTGAATGCCATGACCACCATTTTTTGAATCAATGATTCATAGGTATAACCTGCTGCTTTCGCCACCCTTGGAAAGTCGCTGTAGTCCGGCTGCATCCCAGGCAGGGTATTGATCTCAAGAAAATAAGGTGTCCCTTCCGCATCTAACCTAACGTCAATGCGCGCGTATTCATCACATCCAAGGGCTTTATAAGCCTTGGCGGCATAGTCCTTAATCTTGGCCGCCGTACCCTCATCCAAGTCGGCTGGGCATTTAACGCCTACAGCATCTCTGGCCTTGATATCCACAGTCATAAAGCCCGTTCCATCTGAGGTGTCATAAATAATTTCCTGAATTGGCAACACCTCCGGGTCATCATTTCCGAGCACGCCAACGGTAAACTCTCTGCCAGTGATAAATTCCTCCACCAAAGCAGGCTGATTAAAAAGTTTGAATATTTTTTGAAGACCTTTTCTAAGTGACTCTTCATCATGAACAACACTATCCTCAGTAATCCCCAGACTTGAACCCTCATGCTCAGGCTTGATGATCAGCGGATATTTGAGGGAAGCCTCCACGGGCTCTTTGCCTGTGTAAAACACCTGAAAATTTGCTGTCGGAACGCCAACACTCTGAAACAGCCTCTTGCTGATGTGCTTGTGAAGCCCGAGAATGTGCGTGGACAGACTCGAACCTACAAACGGCACCTCCATGAGCTCCAGCATCCCCACAACATTGGCCTGCTGCATTTTATTGGTGATGCCGGTACAGGCATTGAAGATTATTTCCATGCCTTCGATCGCTTTTATATCTTTGAGAAGGTCCAGCGTCGCCGGAATACGCGTCACCTCGTGCCCATTGTCCATCAAGGCTTTTTCAATAGCTTTGACCGTCAGATCCATTTGCTCGGAACCGTGAGGGTCAATGGAGCTATCCCTTTTTTTCTCAACGTCAGCGGGTGTATATAAAAGTCCTACATGCATAAGTAAACCTCCTTGTCCAATTCTATGTGAAGAAAATCGATATGCCCCAGCATAGTGTTTGTAATAAATGCTCAAAACATTAACGTCACGTCTAAAAATACCAGAAGATAATAAGTGCATACCCCCCTTATGCCTCTCCGAATCATTTATGCGATTAGCGGCCAGGTTGGAAAAGTCTCGTAAGAAGGGTGGACGAGGGCATCAGCGGTTTCGCTTATCGACCACCCTCTTCCACCTCAGACCCTCACTTCCGCCCTTTATTTCCACTAAAAAAAAGCCGGCACCCGCAACTGCCGGCACCGACTCTATCTCCACAAAATCACCTTGGGTTCACTTACTCCCCATGATGGTAAATCTTAATATCCACCAGCGCTTCCAAGCGCTGCGCGACTTTTAGCGCGTCATGGCGTATGTAGCCCTTCACCACTTCGACAAAGTCATCCAGCAAAATCTCAATGCCCCGCTCTTCAAAATAAACCCTGTCCGCAGCAGTCATCCGAACCGGCGAAGCCCGCTCTGCCTCATACCGCGCGACTATGGACTCATCAATGATGGCATTGTTGAACAGCACGTGGGTCACCAGCCCGGGCCCGGTGTGGGCTTCGAGCGCCTTATAATAATCCGACAACCTGTACCCATCCGTCTCGCCTCTTTGGGACATGAGGTTGACCACAAAAACCTTGGGTGCGTGGGAACTTTTAATCGCCTCAGCGACACCGTCCACCAGGAGATTTGGCAAAATACTGGTGTAGAGGCTCCCTGGCCCCATTACTATGACATCCGCCTCAGCGATGCTTGTCAGCACCTCATCCAGAGCCTTCGGCTTCTCAGGCACCATGGAAACGCGCTCAATTCTGAGTCCTGCTGCAGCGGACTGAATCGGAATCTTAGACTCCCCTTCCACCACCGAGCCGTCGGACAGCATTGCCTTCAACCGCACATCCTCCAGCGTCACCGGCAGAACCCGGCCCGTTACCGCGAAGATCTCGTGAATGAGCCGGATCGCTTCCTCAAAGCTGTTGGAGATGTCACTCAAAGCTGCAATCATCAAATTCCCCAGATTCTGACCGCTGAGGTTGCCATCTTTAAAGCGGTAGTTGAGCAGGTCCAGCAGTACAGGCTCCTGATTCGCGAGCGCGACAATGCAGCTTCGGATATCCCCCGGTGGCAGCATGCCCAGGTCCTCACGAAGGACGCCGGATCCGCCGCCGTCATCCGACATGGCGACGACCGCCACGACGTCCCGCGTCACCTGCTTCAGTCCCCGCAGCAAAATCGAGAGTCCGCTGCCGCCGCCGATTGCCACGATTTTGAGGTCTGATCGCGGAACCATCGGCTCAAGTTTATTTAGCTCTGATGCCCTGATCATTGACCGCTCAGCTCCCGGTGGTAAACTGCCACCGTTCTGCCGCGCTCTTTAAGGGTATGCGCGAGAAGGTTTCCAAAAGTCACAGAGCGGTGCTGGCCACCGGTACAGCCAATCGCCACCACGAGCTGAGCCCGTTTTTCTTTGATGCACAGCGGAATGAGGAACTCGACCATGTCGAGAAGCCGTTCGTAATAGGACAAACTGTCCTGAAATTTCATGACGTAGTCTTGAACCTCGGCGTCATTGCCCGTCAGGTTCCGGAGCTCAGCAATGTAAAAGGGATTCGGCAGCATCCGCACGTCGAAGACCAGGTCCGCGTCCAGGGGGATCCCGCGCTTGAAACCAAAAGTCTGGATCGAGATGCTCATGCTGTCCTCGATCTCCTCCGGCTCAAATGCCTTCTGAATCTCAGTCCTGAATTGACCTATAGTCTTCTGCGTCGTATCGATGATCTTATCCGCACTGGCGCGAATCGCCTCCAGGCGCTCCCGTTCCATTTCTATGCCGGCCTCGATGCTCCCCGTTGGATTGATGGGATGCGTGCGCCGTGTTTCCTTGAACCGCTTGATCAGCTCCGCCGTCGAGGCCTCCAAAAACAGGATCTGCACGGATGCCCCCGTTTGTCTGAGACTCTCGATCCCGTTTTCGAGATCGTCAAAAAAGCGCCCGCCCCGAATGTCCGCAACCAGGGCCGCCCGCTCGATTGGCTCCGACTGGTTCTTTACCAGCTCCGCAAACTGCGGGATCAGCGCCGGCGGCATATTGTCAACACAATACCAGCCCATGTCCTCAAAGGCTTTCATGGCCTGACTGCGGCCGGCCCCTGACAAGCCGGTGACTATAACGTAGCGCATAGCTGCGCCAGGATTCACCGCCATTAGACCTCACCCGCCTTTTCCGGTTCTTTGACACCCTCTGACGCTTCAGGTTCTTCATCCGACTTCAGGCAATTTATAATTCTATTGCATGGAATCTTCGCCCTGAGCGCCCGCTCTATGGCCGGCTCAAATCGCCCGATCATTTCCGGGCGGTGGGCATCCGAATTGATCGCAAAAAGACAAGCGCTGCTTCGCAGCATCAATAGATCTTCAAAAGTCAGATGGCCGTGGCGGTTCGCGTTGATTTCCAGCGCCGTGTGGGTCGCAATGGCCGCCTCCGCCACAGGCATGATCTCAATGGCCCCTTTGGCACCCGGGTGGGTCAGGATCTTGATGTCGTAGTTGTGCATGGCCTTGATCATGGCCTTGGTATTCAGTTCTTTGGCCTTCTCCGCCGCTTTCCTGGACAGCCGTCCCTCAAAGTTGAGCCTGTGAAGGGCGCTGGTGCCCTTCAGATCTCCGCTGAGGCTTCCAAAATGGTAACCCGCGAGCAGCACGTCCGCCATGCGCAGCATGCCCTCGTCCACGTCCAGCCGCCCGTCCGCGTCCATGACATTGGCCTCGAGGCCCAGAAGTGTCTGGATCATGGGATACTTGGCGTTCATTTCATCAATGATTCCACGCATCTCCGCGTACTTTTTCCTCTTGATGCCGTAAGTCAGGTGCTGGGGTCCGTGGTCGCTGATAGCCAGGATTTTCAGGCCCCTGGCCACAGCCGCCCGCACGTTGTCCTCAATGGAGCCCTTGCCGTCGCTGTAAGTCGTGTGTGTATGATAATCCGCGTAAATTCTGATCACGTTCAGTCCCTCCTTATGAGGCGACAATGCGGTTTCCCGGCTATTTCCAAAGAATTTTGCCGATGGTCCCACAGTCCACCACTCACCCTATACCAAAGTCACAGGGATCTCCGGAATAATGCGTACCTCAGGCTCAAGTTCGACCCCAAAGGTATCCCGCACCGTTTTCCGGACGACATTGATGAGATGGAGCACTTCCTCTGCCGTAGCGCCACCGTTGTTGACAATAAACCCGCAGTGCTTCGGACTCACCTGAGCCTTTCCATATGAAAGTCCTCTCAGACCGGCGTCTTCAATGAGTTTCCCCGCGAAATACCCCGCCGGCCGTTTAAAAGTACTGCCGGCACTGGCTTTCTCCAGAGGCTGCTTTGAGGTACGCTTTTCGGTCAGGTCGTCCGTCTTCGCCTTGATATCCTTATACATACCCCGGTTCAGCTTAAGACCAACACGAAGGACAATTCCGCCCGCCTCCATGATCCGGCTGTGGCGGTAGGAAAAACCCAGTTCAGCATTGCTGAGCCTTTCGACCCTCCCATCAGGCATAAGCACTTCTGCCCAATCCACAACATCTTTCATTTCACCGTCGTAGGCGCCGGCGTTCATGTAGACTGCCCCACCAAGCGTGCCCGGTATGCCGGAAGCAAATTCGAAGCCGGCAAGTTCACTTTCCAGGAACTGGCTCGCCAGCTTTGAAAGCAGAATGCCCGCCTCAGCAGTCACCTGTGTCCCCTCGATCTCCACCCGCGTCAGATTGTCCGCGATTCTAAGAATAGCCCCCCGGTACCCTTTGTCTGAGAACAGGAGATTGCTCCCGTTGCCGATGACCATGAAAGGGTATGTATCAGCTCTAAGCAGCTCCAGCGCAGCAGCGACATTCTCCACAGAAGCAGGTTGTATCAACAAGTCGGCAGGTCCGCCAATTTTAAAGCTTGTGAGTTCACACAGGGCTGCCATGGTTCTGACCTCTTGTGTGCCCAGTTTTTCCAGCAGCTTTACGGTCATGTCCGCGGCCCGGTTTTCATAGTATTCAAGATTCATATTATATTCAGTCATGTTGACCTCCAGATTTAAAGAGATGATTTTACCGGTTTAATTTTACCATAGGTTGAGCCGGATACGCCAACAAAAAGGAAGGAAGGTAAACTGGGTGTCTGACACCCAGTTTACCTCAAAAAAAACAGGGCTTCCGCCCTGTTCAGTCCTATAGTTTTTTGAGTCCTTCTATCTCGATGGTAATGTCATCGCCCGCTTTAACGTCCCCTGCTTCAAGCACCCTGCAGAAGATTCCCTCCCGTGGCATGACGCAGTCTCCAACCTTGTTGCGGATCTCGCACCCTGCGTGGCATTCCTTGCCAATCTGGGTGACTTCCATAAGGGTCTGACCAATCCGCAGCTGGGTACCAATAGGAAGAGTGTGGAGGACTATGCCCTCTGTCGTCAGATTTTCGGCGAAATCGCCGGCTTTCAGCTCCGGAAGACCCATCTGGCGGACCTTTTCAATGCTCTCTTCAGCCAGAAGACTGACCATTCTGTGCCATGAACCGCTGTGCGCGTCGCCCACCAGTCCCAGGTTGAGCTCGAAACGTCCGGATTCAATGGGCGTTTTGATTGTGCCCTTCTTTTCGCTGATGTTGACGGATCTGATTTTCGCCATGTTATCCTCCTATTTTATACATGCCGCGAACAATTGGCACATAATCACTTTCTTCCATGTGATGCTTTTCCGGTTTCAGCCCGACGGCCTCGCGGATGATCGGAGCAAGGTCCTCACCGGCACGCAGGGCCGCGAGTAAATCAATCTCTTTATCAGAATGCAGGCAAGGCTTGATTTTACCGTCTGCCGTCAAACGGATGCGGTCACAGTCCGCGCAAAAGTTGCAGGAAATAGGCTGGATCAGGCCAATTCGACCGCTTGCCCCCGGCAATCTGAAATAGCGCGCCGGTCCATCATGGGCCTTTGCTATGTCCGGTACCAATTCAGGGAGGATCTCCAGAACCCGGTCCGTGGAAATAAAATGCTCTTCCGTCCAGGCTGCGGCCTCACCTATAGGCATCAGCTCTATAAACCGGACGTCATAGCCCTTGCTTCGCGTGAGCTCTGCCAGTTCCCGAATCTCAGACTCGTTTTCTCCGCCAATCAGGACACTGTTGACGCGGATGGGCCATATGCCCACGCGCTCAGCCTCTTCAAGACCTTTTAGTACCCTGTTGAGGTCTCCGCCCCGGGTCATTTCCTTGAAGCGCTCCGGATTCAGCGTATCCAGCGACACATTGATGCGCCGCAGCCCCGCCGCCTTCAACGGCTCAGCCATGGTGTCCAGCATCACGGCGTTGGTCGTCATGGCCAGGTCCTTGATGCCTGGTATAGCCGCGAGCTCCGCTACCAGGTCTACGATGCCCTTTCTGACCAGGGGTTCCCCACCTGTCAAACGTATTTTGTCAATGCCGAGGCTCGCTGCCACGCGGGCTACTTCGACTATTTCCTCGTTCCGTAAAATTTTATCATGGTCCAGCTTGGCCGGCATCCCGGTTGGAGGCATGCAATAACGGCAGCGCAAATTGCAGCGGTCCGTCACCGAAATTCTCAAATAGCGTATTGTTCTTCCATAAGCGTCCTGCACGGGACACCTCCCATCTCATTACTTCGGTGGTCAAGCCGTCAAAATTGACTGGTCCAAAGCCACTAAAGCAAAAACACCTTGACCTGTTCGCCAGCCTTGACTGTACCGCCTTCAAGCGGCGCTATGACATAGCCGTCCGCGTTGGCTATGTAGGTGATCAGGCCGGATTTACCCCTGAGCGGCATGGCCGTCATTGCCCCCTCACCTTCGGTGAGTCTGACCATGTGAAAGGTCGTCCGCCCATCTTCCGGGCCGATGGTCTCTTTCAGCTCAGCGTAGCAAAAGGGGTGATGAATGTCAAAGCCAAACTGGTTGATCAGCTCACTGACAAGCACTATGAATCCGACGACCGTTGAGACGGGATTGCCGGGGAGCAAAACGATCGGCTTCCCATTCATGGCGGCGACGCCAATAGGCTTTCCTGGCTTGATGTTCATGCCGTGAAAGAGAAGCCCCTCATCCGACAAACTTTCAACAACTGCCGGGATGTAGTCCTTCTTTCCAACGCTGCTGCCGCCCGAGGTGATCAGGAGATCACACTGATCGATTTCACTTTTAATGTAATTCTCAACCGCTTCGTAGGTATCTTCCAGGCGTGTCAGCTTCACCGGCCCAAGCCCCCACTCACGGGCTATGCCTGCCAGAACAGTGCCGTTGATGTCCCTGATCTTTCCGGGGCTGAGAGGAGCATCAATGTCCACCAGCTCGTCACCAGTTGTGGCGATCGACAGGCTCGGCGGCACAATCACCTCGACCTCGTTAAAGCCCAGCATGCCCAGCACGCCTAGATCATAGCGGGTCAAACGCCTGCCCCTTTTGATGATTTTTTCGCCCGTCTTGACATCTTCACCTTTTCGGATAATGTTGCTGCCGGACTGAAGGGGAAGGATATGGAATGCAGGTGATAGATCCGTTTTAGCCAGGTTTTTGAATAGAATTTGATCACCGTTTTGTACGGTCTCTTCAATTTTGACTACGGCGTCATAAACATCGGGCAAAAAACCTCCTGTAGGGATGTAGACGCAGTTAGCTTCATTAGTGCTTTCAGGCAGCGCCGCTTCAGCACCCATCATGACTTCGCCAATCAGCTTGAGGGCTGGCATACCCTCTGTAAGGGTCTTCGGATCTTCAAACAGCTTTGAGATCACTGCGGTTTTTACTGCGTAGCCATCCACCGTAGATTTATCAAATGGCGGCATATCCTGATCCGCCACCAAATCGCTTGCGAGATACCGGCCTAACGCCTCAAACAGGGTCACGCGTTCTGTTTTGACCGGACGCTCAGAAAAACACTTGCGTATAATGGCCTTAGCCTCTTCTATTTCGATCAGCGGACGAATGGGTTTCATGAGTCGAGCCTCCTTGATAAACCATTAGGAAATTGGTGTCAGACACCTACTTCCATCTTAATTGAATTTTATTATAGGTCCACCGGAATGTAAAGGCGTTATTCTCCAAAAAATATAGCGACTGCTTGTGAACAGTTGACAAACTGTTCAACGACAACCTTTGAGCCACGTTCACCGACCATATAAATTACTTAAAAAACTTGGACAACGTAAGGTATAATAGACTTGAAGTCAAAATATTCTATTCGCTCAAAATAAACCATACCGCTTTTCACCCTATAAGGAGGCTTTTTATGTCTACAAAAACCGCATACCGCATAGCCGTTCTGACTGCCAGTGACAAAGGCGCCAAAGGCGAACGCGAAGACGCCAGCGGCGACCTGATCCGTGCCACTATGCAGACTGAAGGCTACGAAATCGCGGAATCTATCCTCGTGGCGGATGAATGGGATGAAATCGCGGCGCATTTGAGACGCCTCAGCGATTCAGGTGAGATCGACCTCATCCTGACCACTGGCGGCACCGGCTTTTCACCCAGAGATTTTACGCCCGAGGCGACAAAAGATGTCATTGACAGGGAGGTCCCAGGCATTCCCGAAGCCATGCGCCGACGCAGCATGGAGATCACACCCCGCGGCATGCTCTCTCGCGCCGCAGCCGGAATTCGGGGCAGAACGCTGATTGTAAACCTTCCCGGAAGCCCAAAAGCCGTCGCGGAGAATCTCGAGGTTCTTCTGCAGTCCCTGGAGCACGCCCTAGACATCCTGGTGGGCACAGCCCGTGACTGCGCCAGAGATCGGGATCATGAAGACAAACACAATCACAGTCACGAGCACCCTCATGAACACCAGGAAATCAAACACCCGCATTAATGATAGAAAGGGCCAGATTAGGCCCTTTTTTTGAGGCGAAACTCGGTGTCTGACACCGAGTTTCGCAACCCAACGTGCACCTCGCGGCTGGCGCCTATTGCTCCGCCCACAGCCACACTCCGTGTGGCCGCAGGCTGCGCTTCGGTATCGGGCTGCGCCCTATACAAAGAAAAGTGGTCCCACCCTTCAGCGAGCAAGCTCTCTTCCATGGGCTGTTCCTCTGTTC
>NZ_JAOTSB010000056.1 GCF_030247605.1 Acidaminobacter sp.
ATATATTAGATGTAATTTTTTTATTATTCAATATTGCTTATGGAACACTAAACAGTCAATATAATAAAATTATTAAATAGATTTAGATTCATACCATTTTAACTTCAAATGTATGGCCAGATTGATTGATTAAATGCTGTACTGCTTGTTTGGAAAATGATAAAAGCAGTGAAGTTTGATTCAATTGGTTAGAAACCGATAAAATCTTCAGAAATGATTCAATTTTGTTAAATGCTGCGATGTAATCAATACAGCAGATTTTCATTCTTTATCGATATGTTTGATAAACAGCGCAAGTTTCAATTATTAGGATGAGAATGAGAAAAAGCATAAAAAATCATTAAAACTATTATTATTGGCACAAAAATTGCAGTAGATATAACAAGATGTAGTTAAGATATCAATCTTAAGAAATGGTGATCTCAAGGTGACTGAAATTGAAATCTTTAACTTCTTCATATTAAAAGTATTGTACTTCACCACAGGTATGTAATCGAAGAAAATTAACTTTCTAGTTGAGCAGGAGCTGACTGGTAAAGGTTCTGTATTTGCGTGACTTATGACGTAGATTTCTTTGCGATTTAAAATTTTCTGAGATAATTGCTGTTCGTCTGCATTACTTATTCAAATAGTGATTTCATATTGACCATTTTTACACTTTTTTTCAACTTGTTTTGTATGTTCTATTTGCGAATAAGTTGTTGCCTAATGAGGGTCATAAGTGATCAAATATACCAATTTAAGGAGGAAGACATGTTAATGCTGGATAACGACAATTGTGCTTCGGGTAGATAGCTTTTTGCTTGTCAATTACTGAAATGACGGCAAGGTCAAATTCTGAAAACTAAATACAGCCAATACCAGAAGACTGGCAATTTCTCAGAAAGTGCTTATCCATCCGACCATTATGTTTTACGAAGTCGGACAAGAAGTTGACGAAGTGACGAAAAAAAGCTTCAAAACCTGATATTAATAGGGCTGTTAATCACCTCATATTAAGAAAGCTCATTAATAGAAGTATACCGACTGGAGGTGTAAAATGTCCTACGCAGTATTGAAAGCGGCCGGTTATGTGCTCGTGCACACGCCGGACATGATCATGCACAACGGTACGACTCAAACAGTTGAGAAAGCAATGAATCCTGATTCAGAATACCTCAAGAAAGTTCCAGACCATCTTCGTACTTTCGAGGAAGTGGTCAACTACGCGCCTAACCAGACGTATATTGGCAACCTCACGCCTGAAGCCCTTGGCAAGCTCGAAAAGCCTTGGGTCGGCGTTGACGTTCCAGGCAGCAGCCGCTTTGGCAAATTTGGCGAGATCATGCCGCAAATCGAATTTATTGCGATGCTCAAGATTTCCGACGTCTTTGACCTTGTCAAACTCGAGAAGTCCTTTACGGATCTGGCGAAGGCAGAATACGGCAAGAATGCTCTGACGACTCCGGAAGAGCTCGCTAGGCTTGGCGAAGGCGATTCCCTTGCCATGATCGAAGAGCTCGTGAGTGTCCACCATGCAGAGGCAATTTACCATGACGGCAAACTCGTCGGCTGCGTCAAGAAAGCCCATGATGTCGACGTCAACCTCAATGCTCATGTCATGTTTGAAAACCTCGTTGTTAAGGCATCCGGCATTCTCGCATTCAAACACTTGGTTGCTAAAAACAACATTGATCCACTCACCATTGATTATGTAATCGAGTGCTCTGAAGAAGCGTGTGGCGACATGAACCAACGCGGCGGCGGTAACTTCGCAAAATCCATTGCTGAGATGGGCGGCGCTGTCAACGCGACCGGTTCTGACCTCAGAGGCTTCTGCGCGGCACCAACTCACGCTCTGATTACAGCGGCTTCCCTCGTTAAAGCCGGCACTTATAAAAACGTCGTCATCGTCGCTGGCGGCGCAACTGCCAAGCTTGGCATGAACGGCAAAGACCATGTCAAGAAAGGCCTTCTAATTCTTGAGGACGTTCTCGGCGGATTTGCGCTCCTGATTTCTGAGAATGACGGTGTCAGCCCGGTTCTCAGAACGGATCTCGTCGGCAAGCACAACGTCGGCACAGGCTCTTCTCCACAGGCGGTTATCACGGCTTTGATCTCTATGCCGCTCGACAAAGGCAACCTCAAAGTGACGGATATTGATAAGTACTCCGTCGAAATGCAAAATCCTGATATCACGAAGCCTGCGGGTGCCGGTGATGTTCCGGAAGCCAACTACAAAATAATCGCAGCGATTGGCGTCAAGCGCGGTGAGCTTGAGCGCACACAGCTGGGCGAATTCGTTGAGAAGCACGGCATGAATGGCTGGGCACCTACACAGGGCCACATTCCATCCGGCGTGCCATATGCTGGTTTTGCCATTGATGATTTGACGACTGGCAGCTTAAACCGCGCGATGATCGTTGGCAAAGGCTCCCTGTTCCTCGGCCGTATGACAAACCTCTTTGACGGTGTTTCCATTGTCGTCGAGAGAAACAGCGGCGAGACTGCTTCTGAAGGCGCTTCCGTGTCCAAGGAAGAAATCAACACCATGATCGCAGAAGCCATGAGAGGTTTTGCCGCTCACTTGCTAAACGCGTAAGGAGGGGCTAATATGTCTGAGAACCTCGAAGTAAAAAAGATCCTGGGAAGTGCCTTCCTCGAAATCGCGGATGCCATTCAAACCGGTAAGTTCGGCAGCCGCGTTCGCGTGGGCCTGACTACCCTTGGCAGCGAGCATGGCGTGGATAACCTCGTCAAAGGCGCAGAACTTGCGGCTCGCGACGCGGACTATGATATTGTCCTGATTGGACCAAAGTGCGACACTTCCCTTGAAGTGATCGAAATCAATTCCGAAGACGAAATGCATGGGAAGATGGAAGAGCTTCTGGACAGCGGCTATATCCAGTCTTGTGTCACCATGCACTATACGTTCCCAATTGGCGTTTCAACGGTTGGCCGTGTGGTCACACCGGGAATAGGCCGTGAAATGTTCATAGCGACGACAACGGGAACGTCTGCGACCAACCGTACAGAAGCTATGCTGAAAAACGCCATTTATGGTGTGATCGCGGCAAAAGCAATGGGCATCCAAAAACCTTCAGTGGGCATTTTGAATGTCGACAACGCGCGTACGGTTGAGCGCGGACTCAAAGAACTGATCGCTGCAGGCTATGACCTCAGCTTTGGCGAGTCCGGCCGTTCAGACGGCGGCAACGTCATGCGCGGCAACGACCTGCTCATGGGCTCTGTCGACGTCATGGTCACAGATACCCTGACGGGCAACATCCTCATGAAGATGTTCTCTTCCTTTACTACCGGCGGAAGCTATGAAGCCACTGGCTTTGGCTATGGCCCTGGCATAGGCTTTGACTATGAGCGCGCGATCCTGATTCTCTCAAGAGCCTCCGGCGTACCGGTAGTCGCGAACGCGATCCGTTATGGTGCCATGCTCGCTAAGGGCAATCTGAAAGAAGTCGCTAAAGCGGAGTTCGCAAAAGTTCGCGCAGCGGGCTTTGACAAGATTGTTCAAGGACTAACCAAGGATACAAAAAAATCAGCTGCAGCGGAAGAAGAAACAGAAGTTAAAGCGCCTGCGAAAGAAGTCGTCACCGGCTCCGTTTCAGGCATTGACATCATGGACCTTGAAGATGCGGTCAAAGCGCTTTGGAAGCAGGGCGTCTATGCGGAAAGCGGCATGGGCTGCACCGGACCCATTGTCATGGTGGCTGAAGAGAAGCTTGAGCTCGCAATCAAATTGCTTGCGGAAGCGGGCTTCCTCGCAAAAGAAGCGGTGCCTTGTTAATTTATAATGGCAGTACTCCGGTGCGTATTAATTGTACCTCCGGTAAAAAATATTGAAAGGGTGTAAAGCATGGGTATTTTAGCTAATAAAAAAGTGATCATCATTGGCGACCGCGACGGTGTTCCGGGCCAAGCGATCGAAGAATGCGTCAAGACGAATAGCGAAGCGACCGTCGTCTATTCCGCAACAGAGTGTTTTGTCTGAACGGCTGCAGGGGCCATGGATTTGGAGAATCAGAACAGGGTTAAATCTTTAGCAGATGAGTACGGACATGAGAATGTCGTAGTTATCTTCGGCGCAGCAGAAGCAGAATCAGCTGGTCTTGCAGCTGAGACCGTCACCAATGGTGACCCAACGTTTGCAGGAAGCCTTGCAGGCGTAGCACTTGGACTTTCTGTCTACCATGCGGTAGAGCCAGAGTTCAAGGCTGACGTAGACGCAGATGTCTACGAAGATCAGATCGGCATGATGGAAATGGTCCTCAACGTGGACGACATCATTGCTGAGATGACAAACATGAGAACTTCTTACTGCAAATACCTCTAAGATCGCGCCGATAATTTAGAGATATTAAAGAACCAAAACGCTTTACCAAAACCCTGATTATCAACCCTGATAAAAACCCTGATTAACAACCAAATCCATGCAATTACACAGTTCGGTCGAACTGTAAACTAGGATTATAATACTCTAAAACTTGGATCTGGCTAACCATTATTAAGGTTAATTGTCAGATTCCAAGTGAGTATTAAGCATTTTGAAGCGAGATTATTAATAGTTCGACAATTCAGGATTATTAATCTAGTCTTTAATAAGACATAAACTAATGATATATCAACAAAATATAATTAAACTATAGTTTGATCAATTTACTAAAAATGTGGTATATCATACTACCAAATGTTCTATTAGGATTTATAAAAAAATATGTTAATTGAAAGTATGTCTAATTTCTATAAATTAAATCAATATTTTAGATATTTGCTTAAAAAATTTAGACGAATATCTTTCAAACCGCTATTCAATACACCCCCAATAGCGGGAATATCATTAAAATTTAAATGATAACTTCGATGAACCTATATTGTGAGTCGTTGGCATGTAAATTGCTATATATATTTTAAACAAGATGAAAGGAGTAATTTGATGACAACTAAATTGAATAATATCTGATG
>NZ_JAOTSB010000016.1 GCF_030247605.1 Acidaminobacter sp.
ATATTTCGGCTGATTTTTTGCCCGCCAACAAATATCGGAAAATGGTTATTGAGAAAAGGTATCTCATCCTTTATCAGGTCAAAGAGCAGATTGTCTTTATAGATTGGATCATGGATTGCAGACAGGACTATAGATGGTTAATCCGGTAAAAGAAAATATATAGCCGATAGGTCACGCATCAAGTAATTGCGTGACCTATCGGCTATTTTTTCGCTTGAAAGTGTAAATTTACACCTAGTACCCTGTAAACACTAAAACTCGGCATTCAACAGGTTAAAATTCCGCATTGCTGCGTTGTCGTTATCCGCGATACTGCCTAGTATCGCTACTTCCTCCGCCTTGCACTTCGAAATTTTACCGCAGTTGTATGTTTTAGTTTTAGAATTTACAGGGTACTAGCTCTGGCACCAAATTCAAAACTGTCCGCGTCACCAGTTTCGTTTTTGTCCGCGTCACCAAGTTCAACTGAGTACCTAGTACAATTCTCAAACAATTTTGGGTTTGCGTGGTCCAATTTTGTGGTATAGATGACCTGTTAGAGCGTGCTTGAAAATTTTCCGCCCACTCTAAAATTTCCCACCCACTCAAAAATTATCAATTCATACCGACCCACCCCAATCCAATACAGAGGTGATCTTATGCCAATAGGCCATATTCGCGATCTTGAAGGAAAACCCATCATCAACCCGGAAGTCAAAGGCGCCGTCATGAAGGTTCCGGTTTCCAAAGAAGAAGGCTGGACGGACCATGTCATGCGTGTGTTTGAGATTGAAGGCCACGGCTACACGCCGCGCCACACCCATCCTTGGCCGCACATCAACTATGTGCTCGAGGGCTCCGGAACCCTGTTCCTCCACGACAAGGAAAATCCTATCGAGGCCGGCTCCTACGCCTATGTGCCGAGCGGTGAGCTCCACCAGTTCAAAAATCTGACGGACAAGCCGCTCAAGTTCATCTGTATTGTTCCAAATGAGGGCCACTACTAGTACCTGCCAGACACTTAAGCGCCTGATGCAGCTATCCACATCATTTTATATAAAACCCTTCGAGCTCCTACCGGAGCGCGAAGGGTTTCTACCTATAAAGGGGGCACCGCCATGGAACGGTATGGCATCATCGACCTCGGGTCCAACTCCGTGCGCATGAACATAGTCAACGTCTATAAGAACGGCTCCTACAGCCTGGTGGACCAGGCCAAGGTCATGGTCCGGCTCTCGGAGGGCTTAGCCGATGGCGGCACCCTCAAACCCGAGCCCATAACCAGAACCCTGAACGCCATCAAACTCTTCAACCAGCTCATCGAAGCCTATGGGGTCACCAAAGTCGTGGCGGTCGCCACTGCCGCGGTCCGGCAGGCCTCCAACGCTTCCGACTTCCTGGACGCAGCCCTACGCGAGCACCAAATGACTTTTGAGGTCATCAGCGGCCACGACGAGGCCTATTACGACTACCTGGGCGTCGTCAACACCATCGACCTCAGAGACTTCCTCATGATCGACACCGGCGGCGGCAGCACTGAGCTGGCCTGGGTTGTCAACCGGGAAATCAAGGAATCCGTCTCTCTACCCTTCGGCAGCGTCATCTTAACAGAGCGCTACCTCAGCGACGCAAACCGCCTCAAAGGCCTGGAAAAAGCAGAAAAATTCATCCGCAAGGCCTACAAGGAAGTCCCGTGGCTGAAGGAAGCCAAAGGCCTGCCGGTCGTCGGTCTGGGCGGCTCCCTCCGCAGCGTGGCCAAAGTCCACCGGGGCAAGGACCCCCTCTCCACCGTCAGCCTGCACAATTACAGAATGCCCGGCAGCGACCTTGCGAACTTACTCGCAGACATTGTCAAAACCCCGCCGGACAAAGTCGCCGACCTGCCCGGCATAGGCAAGGACCGCTCGGATATCATCGCCGGCGGCGTCCTGCCCCTGAAAGTCCTCGCGAACGTTATGGCCCTGGAGCTGTTTGTCGTCAGCGGCAACGGCCTCCGGGAAGGCTTGTTTTTCAGCCGCTACTTCAAAGAAAAGAATATGCCGATGGTCGTGCCCTCCGTCCTGGATCACAGCCTCGAAAACGTCCGCAAGCGCTTCAATGTGGACAATCCCCACACGGCTCACGTGCGAAAACTGACCCTGCGCCTGTTCGACGCCCTGAGGCTTCTCGGGCCGTACAGCGATGATGAACGCAGGCTCCTGGACGCCGCCAGCCATCTCCATGACATTGGGATGCACATTGAGTATTACAATCACCATCGGCATGGGTTTTATCTGGCTTTAAACGCAAGGCTTTGCGGCCTGACCAACGAGGAGATTGTCAAGGTCGCGTTTCTGGTAGGGCACCACCGGGAATCCAAGCTGAAGGAGGATCTGGACCGGTACCGGGGCGTTATGGGCAAAGAGACCATGGACCGCCTCAGACGGCTGGCTGTGCTGCTGCAGATCGCCGAGCGGATCGACCGGAGTGAGTCCCAGGTGGTGGATGACCTCGTGGTGACGCCCGGAAATGGCGAAGTGGTCATCCGGCTGGTGTCGGAGAAGGACACGGAACTCGAGTGCGTGGCGACCATGCGCATTGCGGAGGATTTTGAGAAGGCGTATGGCCTGAAGATGCGGGTGGTGCGGGAGTGAGTCTTTTAAAAAACACGCAAAAAAACTGATGGTGTCCAAATCTGACACCATCAGCATAAACTTTGAAATTCCTAAATCAATTTGAGCAGCAACTCCAGCCTGAGGCGAATGGAAGGGTCTTCGAGATCCACAGGCAGCAAGTCCTCGATTTCTTCCACGCGCTTTCTCACAGTATTGATGTGCAGGAACATTTTTTTGGCTGTGTTGCTGAAGTTCATGCGGCACTCCAGATAGGCTTTGAGGGTCTCGATCAGCTGGCCGGAGTCATCCTTGGCGCGCAGCTTGTTGAGGTCGCGCATCATGATCTCTATTTCATCCGCCTGCACGTCGATCCAAGCCAGAGCGCCCAGCTGTGAGTACCGGAAATACACGGTGTCAGGACTGATCAGCCTGCCCATATCCAGAGCCCTCAAACATCTACGGTAGTTTCTGTCCAGCTCGTGAATGATGCCCGGCAGATCCGAAACACCAAACTCGAACACGCCGCCTTCCATGTCAAGGACCAGGCGCTGGTTTAGCTTTTTGAGCTTGGCTTTCAACTCATTCAAATAGCTGCCTTCTTCGAGGTGCTCGGTGTTTCCGAGGAGAAGGAGACAGTGATGGTCATCCAGCAGAGCGGTCCTGCATTCCGAGCTGCTGAAGATGCCGCGGATGGAACTGCGGATCAGCTCGCGGTTCTGATGCAGTGAAACCTCATTGTTGTTTTGTCTGATCACAACAGTGTAATAGGCGGCGTCCGGATTGAGATTGAGTTCGGACGCATGGGAGCGGATTTCCTCAGGCCTTGACAAATTGCCTGAAACCAAGGCGTTGACAAAGCTTTCAAAGCCAATGTCGCCAATGCTCTGAGTCACGAGAATCTGTTCGTAAAGCTCCTGGAGAAGGAGATAGCCGGTTCGGAGGGCAAATTGGTCAAAGTAATCTATGAGTCCTGTGGCTTCCAATACAACAAAATATGCCTTGATCTTGTTTTCTACCGTGATAGGCACCGTGATCCAGCTGTAAGGGTTTTCGTATCTTGGGTCGAAAATGCGGTATCTCGCCATTTTCAAATTGTCGCACAGGGTTTCCTTGCTGAAATCAAAGGAGGGATTCCAGAAGTCCTCCGGTTTCATATCCTGAGAGATCGCTTTAAAGCGGTCCGAGCTATAATAGGCTTTGTCGTTGACCAGATTGTAGATCATGGTAGGGAAATCCATTTCGATTTCCATAGCAGTCAAAATCCGTTTGATTTTTCTGATGTGATAGGAAAGGTCGGAGAGGTTATTGAATTGAAGCTTTCCTATGTTGAACTGCTGTATATTTTTATTCATGACAATGACATTGAGCATATTCATGATTTCCATCCAGGGAACACCCTTCGGGATGCTCAACAGCGGCACATCATAATCGTTGCAGGCTTTAATCAAGTCTGGGGGGAACTCGTCGAGATACCTGCCCAGCTTGATGCCAACGCAGGAAATTCTTTGGAAGGTGCCCGATTCAATGTGAGGGGGAAGCAAATCAGGCTGCTGTTTAAAGACGTAGCCTGATGAAATCAGGAATTCTCTGCCACGTGTAAAGGCAAATCCATCCGGTGCGTCTAGTACGGCAACACCTTGTATGTGTTTGTGGACACCTTTGTGACCTGCGACCACTGTAAATTGGCTGAAGAAATCTTTTTCCAGAATTTCAGCGACAGAAACGCCCATGAATTCACCTTCCCTATAACAATCATATGCAAAAATATTGAAAATCTAAGTTCATTATAGCGTTTTCTGATGTGGCTTACAAATTGAATTCATAATAATTGTAGTATGATTGGGTAGAATTGGGCGATTTTAGGAGCAATTTAATCATTTTTGTGAAAATATTTTCTTTAGAAGGACTACTTTCACGAAATAATGTTTTTGTTTCACATTTCGTTTTCAAATCTAAATCTCTTTGCGATGTAAAAGAGGTTACAAAATGATAACTTAATATTCAGAAATTATAAATTATTTATCGGGAGGTTTGAACACGAACTATTTGAAATGGACAGCAACCTGCTGATGTGGATTGCCACATGGAAGGCTGTCCCCCTCGTACTCGTCCAGGAACTCATCTTCGCGAAAAAATCTTATTAAATGGAGGTTAATTATGAAAGAAACATTGGTAATTGCAAATAACCCAATAATGTGGATTTTGGCTCTGATTATTATTGCGAACGTTGTTGTTCAATGCTTTATTTTCTATCGACTGGCAAACAAGCACGTGAAGGAAACGTCCATTATAAGTTCAAAACAAGTCAAGGAAGCTTTTAAAATTGGTTTCATAGGAACTATTGGTCCGGCTTTCGCGGTCTTTGCAGTAGCGGTGGCTCTGATTGCGCAAATTGGCGGCCCTCTTACTTTAGCCAGGGTTGGTATTATAGGATCTGCTGCTTTTGAAATGATTGCAGCTGGAATTGGCAGTGGCGGTACTGCAGGAACACCGGATTTTGCGCCTAAAATGCTCTCTGCAGCAGCTTGGGTTATGACGTTAGGCGGCGCAGGATGGTTAATTGTTGTATTCTTTGCGACTAAACATATCGATAAGCTCCAAGTAACGGTCAAAAAAGCTAATCCACTCACAATTGCTTACATGTCTCTCTTTGCACCTTTTGTCATATTCTTCTCCCTGGCTTATAAAGAAGTCATCAATAAAGGTCTTTTGGCGAAAACATTCACTATTGCGCCTTTAGCAGCGTTGATTGCTGGTGCCTTATCCGTTGTTATTGTCAATAAAATTGTCTCAAAAGACAGTTCTAAAAAATGGCTTAAAGATTGGGCAATGGGCTTCGCGGTTGTTGCAGCTATGGTCGTAGGCACCATCTTAAGATAAGGGGGCAAATAATATGACAAATAATAATCAAAATCCAAAGCAATTTCATAAAGACGTTCACTTTTGGGGTCAGCTTACCATTGCAGTCGCATTCCTTTGCACCCTGTCGATTCCGCTCTATCTGACCTTTGTACTGGGCTATCGTCCAAACTCCGCGGATATCGTCAGCGGCATGATCTCCATAGCGGGCTTTGTTGGAATCGTCTGGTTTGTTGAACCTATTTCCTACTTCCCAACCTTAGGTCCGGCTGGAACCTATATGTCATTCCTTTCAGGCAACATTGGCAACATGCGACTTCCCGTAATTGTTGGTACTCAGGAGGCGCTTGGACTTGCCCCTGGATCAGAAGAAGCAGAAGTTGCCGGTATATTTGCCCTCATTTCATCCACGTTCACTAATTTAGCTGTTTTGGCAGTGGTTCTTGTAGCTGGCCAGGTTCTTATCAATGTCCTACCTCCAGCAATTGTGGCTTCATTTAACTTTGCTTTGCCTGGCATATTGGGTGCAATGCTCGTTATGATGGGTTCTAAGGTAAAAGTGCCAAACTTGGTCGCATTAGTTGCCATTGGAACTGCGGCCATGGTGACCGTACGCTTTTTGCCAAAATTCTTGCCTGCTAATATCGCAACACCAATATCCCTTGCGGATACAGGCCTTATTGCAGTATTTGGTATTCTTTACTCCGTCTTGATGGCAAAGAAAGATCATGCAAAACAAACTGCTTCACAAACATAAACTATTTATTGTATAGAACCTGTAAGTTTAAACCGCTGGACGACAGTCAATTTGGTTTAATTAAAAAGAACAATGACGTAAAAGCGCCGCGGGCTTCAGCAATGAAGCCTGCGGCCTTCATCTGAAGGAGGATCAAGATGTCAGACATGTTAAAGAAAGCACAGGAAATCGAATCTTATGTCATTGATATGCGCCGTTACTTCCACGAAAATCCAGAGCTCAGCTGCCAGGAATTCAAGACACAGGAAAAGATCATGGAAGAACTGGATGCTTTGGGCATCCCTTATGAAAAAGCAGGAAGCACGTCTTTGATCGCAAAAATCAATGCAG
Organism: Acidaminobacter sp.; assembly: GCF_030247605.1. Lineage (GTDB taxonomy): Bacteria > Bacillota > Clostridia > Peptostreptococcales > Acidaminobacteraceae > Acidaminobacter. The sequence continues at coordinate 6,520 of NZ_JAOTSB010000016.1, forward strand.
GAAAAGGCAGCAAAACAGTCGCGCTGCGTGCGGACACAGACGCACTTCCGGTTATTGAACAATCCGGAGTACCTTTTACATCGAAAAATCCAGGCGTCATGCATGCCTGCGGCCATGATGCCCATACAGCTATGCTGCTCGGCGCAGCGAAAATTCTCTCTGAAATGAAAGAAGAACTGCCGGGTGAAGTCAGACTCTTTTTCCAGGAAGGCGAGGAAATGTTCGCTGGCGCAAATAAGATCATTGCTGCAGGTGGCATGGAAGGCGTAGACGCAGTTTTCGGCATGCACGGCATGCCTGGCATGAAAACAGGTTACTATGATCTGACGCCAGGCTACAGAATGGCGGGCTGCGACACCATATACATCAAGTTTGAAGGGATATCCGGCCATGGCTCAGCACCGCATAAAGCGAAGGATACCATTCATCCTGCGTGTATGTTCGTCAATGACATTCAAGGTATTGTCACAAAAAATGTGGATCCGTTAGAGTCCGTTGTCCTTTCTGTCGGCAAGTTCGTCGGTGGCACCAAGGCGAATATCGTCGCAAAATACACTGAGCTGGACATTTCCATGCGTTACTTTGATCCAAAGGTCAGAGAAATTGTCCACGCGGGCATTCAACGACACGCGAAAGCGATTGCCGACATGTATGAGCTTCAAGTCGAGGTCAATATTGAGCCGAGCGCGGTTGCGCTGCGTAATGATGAAGTTGTGACCCAAATCGCAAGTGAAGCAGCTGAGAAAGTGTTCGGTTCGCAGCGTAATATCGAGACCAGGAAATTAATGGGCTCAGAGGACATGCCGTTTTACTTCCAGCACGCGCCAGGCGCCTTTGCATTGCTGGGCTACGAAAACGAAGCCAAAGACAGCATTTACTATCCTCATCATGAAAAATTCAAATTGGATGAAGACTATTTCAAATTTGGAACCGCCCTTCACGTCCAATTTGCAGTGGACTTCCTAAATAAATAAGATCGCGGACGCAGTGCCTTGATCTCTTGTACCACAAATAATAATTTCAGCAGCCTGCAGATTGAGTGATATAATCAATCTGCAGGCTCTTTTTGGAATGGTTATGCCTAGAAGCGCTGGAAACGGTTTGCTATTTCGCTTAGTAAGGAGGGCTCTACATGAAACTACTTAAACCTTATATCCTGGCAGCAGCCCTCGTCGCCGCTGCGTCGCAGATTGGCCTCAGCGTGCTGAACGCAGATTTCAGAATTTCTGCGGGCATTATCGTTTTGGCTTTGATTTTGAACTGGGATCAGCCGCTGAAGCCCATTCGACTTGGGATCATCTCCGGCCTTTCGGTTTATGCTTTAAGACTCTGCATTCATGCGCTGTCGTATGGGAGTATTCAAGAAGTCTGGCTCTCCTACCAATTTGAAATTCTGTTCTATCTGTTTTACGGCATAATCTATCAGGTGCTTAGCCGATGGTTAGGGAGCGACCACCTCAACCGCCTCGCCATAGTCCTGTTTATCAGCGACCTGGGCGCAAACCTGATCGAGATCTTCTCGAGAATTCTGTTCTCTTCTTCCCCCTATGACGCTGAAATCACTATAACCCTTTTATTTGTCGCACTGATTCGCTCGCTGATGATCTGGATTGTGCTGAACGGCCTTCGCTACTATAAGATCCTGCTCCTGAAAGAAGAGCACGAGGTCAGGTATGCCCGTCTGGTCTGGCTAACCGCCCAGCTGAAGTCGGAAATGTACTGGATGGAAAAGAACATGGAAGAGATTGAAAAGGTCATGACCAACGCCTATACCCTGTTTGAGGATATCAAGTTCGACCACCGACGTGAGGGATGGGGGGAAAAGGCGGTCACCATTGCCCGGGACGTCCATGAAATCAAGAAGGAATACGAACTGGCAGTCAGAGGAATCAAGGAGCTGACTGCGGATGCGGTCGTGGTTGGGGGGATGTCGTTTAAGGATATCTGCAAAATCCTCTATGATTCCATGGTGCGGGAAATAAGGGAGATGGCCTGCAGGATTGAGTTGGAGTTTGAATCGGGCGAAAGCTTCTATACGGTTAAACATTATTTTCTGATGTCGATTTTAAGAAATTTAATGATGAACAGTATTGATGCTATTGAAGCGGACACAAAAGAAGGTAAAATTAAAATGGTCCATGATGCGGATCAGGATCAGCATTATTTTATAGTGACGGATACGGGTCCTGGCATTGAGCCAGAAGATTTAGACCAGATCTTTACGCCAGGATTTTCAACCAAGATCAATTATGCCACCGGCCATATCAACAGGGGTTTGGGACTGAGCGTTGTCCAGAACATTGTGGAGAAAGAGCTTTGCGGCACCATAGAGGCGGAGTCCGTCAAGGGCAAAGGGACGACTTTTAGAATTACCATTCCAAAGGCGGTTTTGGAGGCGAGTCTATGAGAATTTACATTGTGGAAGATGACAATAATGTCATGAAGCATTTGAGTCATATTATAATTGATTGTGATCTGGGACAGATCGTGGGAACGGCTAATGACGGCGCTCAGGCTTATGATGAGATCCTGACCCTTAAGCCGGATCTGGTCCTGGTCGATTTGCTGATGCCTGGGAAAGACGGCATCACCTTGGTGCAAGAGGTGAAAAAAGTCACGGCCGGTGTCCAATTCGTCATGATTTCACAGGTCTCCTCCAAAGAAATGATAGGCAGGGCTTATCAGAGCGGCGTCGAGTATTATATCTCCAAGCCCATCAACGCCCTCGAAACCCAGAGCGTCATTCAAAAGGTCAAGGAGAAAATAAACCTCAGCAGAACTTTGAGCCAGATCCAGAATATATTTGCCGCCTCGTTGGAGCCGACATCTGAGGTTGTCCGGGACAACAAGGAAGAGGAAATCAAAAGAATTTTTCAGAAGATTGGGATTGTCGGTGAAGCGGGAAGTCAGGACATCTTCAATCTGGTTAAATATCTGCACGATAATGGTAAGAGTATGACGGATTTCACGGTGAAGGAAATCTGCGGCAAATTTACAGACCAGACCAAAAGTATGGAACAGAGAATCAGGCGGACGGCGACTATTGGGATGACTAATCTTGCGCACCTGGGGATTGAGGATTACATGAACGAGACCCTGAACGAGTTCGCAAACAGTCTCTACAGCTATGAGCAAATCAAAGTCGAGATGGATTACATAAGAGGAAAGAGCAAGAAGCGCGGCAAAGTGAATATTGGAAAATTTATTGACGGGCTCTTGTCCTACTGCAGCGTCAAAATATGATTTTTTACTGTCCTGAAGGTTACCAAACCGCGGGGCAGTTTTTTTGTTGGGGAAGAGGGTGTCTGAAGGTGGAAGAAGGGGTTTGAAAGAAGGGGTTGATAGGCGTTAGCCGCTGACACCTTTTTCCACCTCGCAGTTTCTTGTGGAAGTTACAAAAAAGTTAAACTAAATTTTCTGACTATTACGAAACCGTTTGAAACTTTCTGAAGGTCGTCGTTTAACATGAATTTAACAGATGAGCAGTCGACATAAATGAATAGTCTGAACACCCGAAGTATTGTCTTAGTCGCAAGTGTTTGAAATGAATCTTAAACAGAACGAATAGGAGTGGGTAAAATGGAAATGATGAATTTTGTTGTCGATGCAGTGAATAAGGTTTTATGGGATTACATATTGATAGTGGCATTATTCGGAGTTGGGATTTACATGACGGTGCGTCTGCGGTTCCCACAGTTTACAAGGCTGATGCCGGCACTGAAAAAAATGGTAACCGCGATTATCAAAAAAGAAAAAGCAGAGGAAGGCAAAATGTCACCGTTTCAGGCGCTGGCGACTTCTGTTGCAGCTCAGGTCGGCACCGGCAATATTGTAGGTGTAGCCACGGCAATTGCGGCAGGCGGACCGGGCGCAGCCTTCTGGATGCTGGTTTCAGCCTTCTTTGGAATGGCGACGATCTTCAGCGAAGCAGTCCTCTCTCAAAAGTACCGTGAAGAAAAGAACGGCGAATGGGTCGGCGGACCGGCGTATTACATAAAAAACGGCCTGAAGTCCAAGCCGCTGGCTATGTTCTTTGCAGTTTCCTGCATCATTGCTTTGGGCATTGTAGGTGTCATGGTACAGTCCAACTCGGTAGCTGGCTCCGTCAGCAGTGCCTTTGGAGTACCGGCTTTCGCGGTCGCTGGCGTCCTCGCAGTCGTTGTCGCTTTAATCCTCATGGGCGGCATGGGCAGAATCGCCTCCTTCGCTGAAACGGTCGTTCCTGCCATGGCGGGCCTCTACATTGTTGGCAGCTTGCTGATCATCCTTTTCAACCTTGAAAATTTATTGCCGGTCATCAAGATGATTGTTCTTGGCGCCTTCGCGCCTCAGGCGATTGGTGGCGGCGTTCTGGGCATCACTGTACAGCAAACGGTACGTTTTGGTCTGGCGCGCGGGCTCTTCTCCAATGAGGCTGGCATGGGCTCAACCCCTCACTCCCACGCGGTGGCAGACGCTAAACATCCTGCAGAGCAAGGCTTCACTGCCATGATTGGCGTTTTCATCTCCACCTTCCTGATTTGTCTGTCAACGGTTATGGTCAACTTGGCTTCCGGCTCCTATAATGTGGGTATATCCGCGGCGGAGATGACTGCTTCAGCAACCGTTATGACGCAGCTGGGCTTTGCCTCAGGGTTCGGCGTCTTTGGCGGCATGTTCCTTTCGACTTGCCTCTCCTTTTTCTCACTGACGACCATTGTAGGCTGGTATTTCTTCGCGGAGTCCAACGTCAAACTGGTTTTCAACTCCAAAGCACTGACACTGAACGTGTTTAAGGCAGTAGTCATTGGGGCCTTAGTTACAGGGACGCTCATTGACGCGACCTTTGTCTGGAAGCTGGCGGATCTGTTTATGGGCATCATGGCGCTTCCGAATATCATCGCCATACTATTGATGTCCAGAGAAGTCATTGAAATTCTGAATCATTATGACAGTACTCAAGAACAAGCTGAAGCGCGTCCTGTGTTCGAGGCAGAGATGGCAGCATAAGATGAAAAATGACAACAGGCAGGGAAATGGTTTAATAGACCATTTCCCTGCCTGTTTTATGTTTTGGCTCAATTTCGTTTTATGTTTTGGCTCGTTTTCATTTTATGTTTTGGCTCGTTTTCATTTTATGAATTGGCATATTTCCTTTTTGTGTTTTGGCGTGATTTAACTTTGCAATATGGCGTGTGTTGTCTTCCTTGTTAAAATTGCAAATTTTGGGTATCAGTCTTTTATGAGCCGCGAAAGCGCTCGAAACAGACATTCAAGTAAAGGGGAGGAGAGTCATGAAAAAAGTACTGGGGTTACTGCTGGTTTTACTGCTGCTTATGTCCCTCGCCACAGGCTGTACAGGAAAGGAAGAGCCGGCACCGGAGCCTGAAAACACCACACCGCTGGTCGTAGGCTATCAGGCCTTCAGCCAGAAATTCAGTCCGTTCTTTGCGACGACAGGCTATGATATGGATGCGGTTACTTTGACGCAAGTACAATTGCTCACCACGGACCGCGTTGGCGGCATTATTTATAATGCCATCGAAGGCGAAACCGTCAACTATGAAGGTACAGATCATGAATACAAAGGGGTCGCGGACATCAAAGTTGACTATGACGAAGCGGCCGACCTCACCACCTACTACATAAAAATCAGAGACGACGTCAAGTTCAGCGACGGTGAAGTCATGGACGCAGATGACATTATCTTCAGCCTCTATGTCTTGTCGGACCCAGCCTACACTGGCTCATCGACCGTCTATTCCTTCCCAATTCTCGGGATGGTCAATTACAGAGAGAACAACTCCAAGGCCGAAGAGCTGGCAGTCACACCTGAAGAGCTCGCAGCCGCCATGGAGAATCCAACTGAAGAAATGAAAACGTTCATGGCTGGATTCGTCAGCGATGTGCTTACTTCAGAGCTGGATTGGGTCAAAGGCATCTATGGGGATCCAAATTACGAAAAGTACACTAAGGATTACCCAGTCGCCAAAGACCTGTTCGCATTTTTCTATGGTATAGATGAAGCCTATGATTCCACTGCGGTAGCGGATGAGGCGACCGTTGTGGCAGATGTTATTGCCCAATACGGTCCCGACTGGAAAACCCTTGGCGCTAACTACGGCGGCAGTGAGAGCTATTTTGCTGCAGATATTGAGGGTGAAGTCAGCGGTATGGTTCTGAAAGACAAGCTGGCCGCTTCAGATGGCACCGAGGTTCCTAATATCGAAGGCATCAAAAAGCTAAGCCAGACAGAAGTGGAAGTTAAGTCAAAGGGCTTCGACGCCTCCGCGGTTTACAGCATTTGCGGCATCCAGGTCGCGCCGCTGCACTACTATGGTGACGTTGCCATGTACGACTACGACAACAACAAATTTGGCTTTACCCGCGGCGACCTCTCCGGCGTAGATGCCAAGACCACTATGCCGATGGGCGCTGGTCCTTACAAATTTATTGAATACAAAGATAAGGTCGTCTACTATGAAGCGAATGAAAACTACTATAAAGGCGCTCCAAAAACTAAATACCTCCAGTTAAAAGAAACGCTGGATGCAGAAATGATTGCAGGCGTGGGCACTGGCGTCATCGACGTTGCCAATCCATCCGGCACGAAGGCAAAATTTGAAGAGCTGAAGTCCTATAACAGCAATAAAGAAGTCAACGGTGATAAGATTGTTGCCAATTCGGTCGACAACCTGGGCTACGGCTACATTGGGATCAACTCCAAGACGGTCAACGTCAAGGGAGAGCCTGATTCTGAAGCCAGCAAAAACCTGAGAAAAGGCTTCGCGACTGTCTTTGCCGTCTATAGGGATGTCGCGATAGACAGCTACTACGGGGATGCGGCAGCCGTCATAAACTATCCAATTTCCAACACCTCTTGGGCAGCACCTCAGAAATCTGATCCTGGCTATGAGGTTGCTTACTCGAACACCGTAGAAGGTCAGCCAATTTACACAGAGGGTATGGTAGCGGAAGACAAGTATGCGAAAGCCCTCAGCGCAGCCAAGGATTTCTTTAAAGCTGCAGGCTATGTCTATGACGAAGCCTCCGGCAAGTTTACCGCTGCGCCGGAAGGCGCGAAGCTGGACTATGAGGTCATAGTCCCTGGCGACGGCACCGGCGAACACCCTGCCTTTGCGATTCTGACCGATACCAAAGCAGCCCTTGAAACGATTGGCATTACGCTGACCATCAATGACCCAGCGGACGCCAATCTCCTTTGGGACACCCTGGATGCCAACACTCATGAAATGTGGACGGCAGCCTGGGGCTCAACTATAGATCCTGACATGTATCAGGTCTATTTCAGCAAAAACGGCAAAGGTTTGGGCGGCACAGACAGCAATAGTTACAATATTGCGGATCCTGAGCTGGATGAGCTGATCATAGCTGCAAGAAAGAGCCCGGATCAGGAATTCAGAAAAGCGACCTATAAACAATGTCTGGATCTCATCCTCGACTGGGGCGTAGAAATTCCTACCTATCAGCGTCAAAACCTCGTCATCTTCAGTCCAGAGCGTGTCAGCATGGAGACCGTCACGCCGGACATCACCACTTATTGGGGTTGGATGAATGATCTTGAGCTGCTTCAAATGAAATAGCAGCGTAAGGCGCTGTAAGTAAATGGGAGGAAGAAGGGGTTGATAGGCACTAGCCGCTGACACCTTCTTCCCTTCTTCCTCCCTTTACCCAATCATCGCTCTTCCGACAGCGAAAAGAATGACCCAAAGAAGAAGTGGGGGTTCGCGATGCGCAGATATGTGCTGAAAAGACTTTTTATTTCAGTGATTTTATTATTTTTTGTTTCCCTGATCATTTACATGATTATGCGAAGCTTGCCGACGTCCTATGTGGAAGCCCAGGCGAGAACCCTGTCCATGAGGCCCGGAGCCAAGAGCTACACAGATTGGCTTCTCCAGCTTCAGCAGGCCTATGGACTCAACATTGGCCTTGTGCCGGGTTTTTTCAAGTGGATGTCGAATGCCATTACAGGGAATTTTGGCGATTCGTGGGTGTTCAATGTGCCGGTGACCCAGAAGTTCACAGATGTCATCTGGGACTCCTTTATCCTGGCCTCTATTGCCATGGTGCTCCAGATCATGATTTCCATTCCGCTGGGGATCCATGCCGCCAGGAAGCAATACAGCAGATCGGACTATGCAATCACAGTGTTCGCACTGCTTGGCATATCGCTTCCGACCTTTTTTTTCGCCACCGTCCTCAAACTGATCTTCTCAGTTTGGCTGGGGTGGTTTGACTTATACGGCAAAGTCGGCCGGGACTACATGCAGCTGGATGCCTTTGGCAAGTTCATGGATGTCTCCAGCCATTTTGTGCTGCCCATCATGACGCTGACGATCATTGGCGTCGGAAGCCTTATGAGGTACACCCGCACCAATATGCTGGAGGTTCTGAACGCTGATTTTATCCGGACCGCCAGAGCCAAGGGCCTTTCTGAGAGGCGGGTCATCAATTACCACGCCTTCAGGAATACGCTGATCCCCATTGTCACCATTTTGGGCGGATCCCTGCCAGGTCTGTTCGCCGGCGCGCTGATCACTGAGACGCTCTTCCAGATCCCGGGCATTGGCTACACCGGCTATCAAGCCATGGTCAGCGGGGACATCCCCTTCACCATGTTTTACATGATCTTTCTGGCTGTTCTAACGCTGCTTGGCACCCTGATCGCGGACATTCTGTACGCGGTTGTCGACCCAAGGGTCAGGATTAAATGAGGGAGGTGACCCTGAGACAATGATGGATCGTGAAGAAAGCATTCAGATCAAAGACAGACCCCATAAAAACCTTCATGAGGACAAGCCGCCGGAAGAGCACGTCAGCAGATCCAGCGCCCTGTCGGATGAGCAGCGGCTCAAGGTCCTGTCGCCGGGCATGCTGGTCATCAAGCGATTTTTGAGGAATAGACTCGCGATCATAGGCCTCATAATCATTGCGTTTATGTTTGTCTTTTCCTTCATTGGCGGACTGGTGTCCCCTTATGATGAATCCCAGGTTTTCAAATATATCGGGACCATGTCGAAGGAATACGCCAGTGTCACTTATAACGAAGAGTACAGGTATGTGATGGCCGATGGTCGCGATTACAACGCCGCCGCCCACGCCAAATTCATACTGGCAAGAAACACCGGGAAAACAACTTTTACTCACCAAGATACGGAATATGTCATTGTGGAGGAAGGCGACGCCTTTTACAGGATCGTGTCCTCTCAGCCTATTGCGGACATCACCAGCTTCAGAGGCATAGTCGCCATCAACGCGCTGGATGGCGAAGCCTTGACTGAATCATTACGCGCCTCAGCCACTGAGGCGATTCTGAGCGGCGCGACGCAGTTTACCTCTGAGGGTGTCCTATACACGGTCACACAGAACGGGAGAGAGTACGTGCTGGGCAGGACCGGGGATGCGGCTATAGAATCGAAGAATATATTGGAACCGGCAGTTGCGGGAACGACCATCGGCTACAGCTTTGCTTATGAGGCAGAGAAGGCGGTCAGGGCGGAGAATGTAAGCAGCTTCACCGTAGACGGTCAGACTTTTGAAATTGAAGAGGAAGAGAACCTTTCGGTGATCTACGCTGTGACGGACGGTGGAAAAACTCCTTATGCCATTTTTTCAAGAATGGCGATTCAGCCTATTTCACAGGATGTGTTTCTGAGCCTGGCGTTCAAAAAGCAGCTGATTGAGAGTGTCGCGGCTGGTGAAGCCGGTTTTGTTCAGGCGGATCAAGCCGGCGCAGAGATCGAGTACAGCCTGTCCAGACTGAACAACGTGTACACCGTTAAGTCGGATACGCTGACGCATTTGATTTCCATTCACGAGCAGCCATCCTGGACCCATTGGCTGGGGACGGACAAGCATGGTATGGACGTGATGACCCGGCTGATGTATGGCGGCCGCATCTCACTCACCATAGGTTTTATAGTCGTGCTGCTGGAGTCCGCGATTGGGGTAATCCTGGGCGGTCTGGCCGGTTATTTTGGCAAATGGGTGGATATGCTGATCATGAGGATTGTGGATGTGTTCAACTGTATTCCGTTTCTCCCGCTGCTGATTATCCTGGGTTCAATTATGGATACACTGGAAATAGATCCACAGCTCAGGATCTACTATCTCATGTTTATCCTGGGCATTATGAGCTGGCCGGGGATCGCGCGGATGGTCAGAGGGCAAATTTTGTCCCTTAGGGAGCAGGAATTCATGATCGCGGCAGAGGCCACAGGGCTGTCGGTTGGCAGACGGATTTTTAAGCATCTCGTGCCCAACGTGGTCCCGCAGCTGATCGTTTTCGCGACCATGGGACTGGGCAGTGTCATTCTCTACGAATCGACCCTGAGCTTTCTGGGACTCGGCGTCAAGTTTCCGCTGGCGTCCTGGGGCAACATCATCAGCGGTGTGACGACCGCTTATGAAATGACGAACTTTTGGTTTGTCTGGATACCCGCCGGTATGCTGATCCTCCTGACAGTGCTTGGGTTTAACTTTGTCGGGGACGGTCTCAGAGATGCCTTTGACCCTAAGATGAAACGGTAGGTGCGCTATGGAGCAAAAAAAGGGCTTAATTCAGAAGTGGTTTGGCAGGAAAAATGGCCGGGGCTCCGCTAAAAGCGTCAACTACATGAGCGCTAAGGAAATCAGGCAGATTTCGAGGGAGAACCGGAGAATTACGGACGAGTTTGAAAGGGTGAGGAACCGGGAAAATGTCCCGGAGTCTGAATATACGGCAGTCATGAAGGATCCGGGAAACATCCTGGAAATAGAGGATCTCAACACCTGGTTTTTCACTGACATTGGTACCGTCAAAGCCGTGGACGGGGTGACCTTCTCAGTACCCAGGGGCAAGACGGTGGGCGTCGTTGGAGAATCCGGCTGCGGCAAGTCGGTGACGGCGCTGTCCATCATGCAGCTGGTGCAGCGGCCTCAGGGACAGGTGGTCAAAGGTGAGCTTCGCTTTGCGACAGACGACCTGACGATTGATCTCGTCAGGATTCCAACAGAAAAAATGCAAAAAATTCGTGGCAATGAAATCTCGATGATCTTCCAGGAGCCCATGACCAGCCTCAATCCGGTTTTCAAGGTCGGCATGCAGATCGATGAGGTCATAGCCCTTCACAATGAAGGCATGAAGAGCGAAGAAGTTAAGGCCAGGACTATTGAAATGATCAAGCTTGTGGGCATTGCCAATGCGGAGGGTGTCTATGACATGTACCCCCATGAGTTGTCTGGAGGTATGCGTCAGCGCGCCATGATCGCCATGGCACTGGCCTGTACGCCAAAGCTGATCATAGCGGATGAGCCGACCACAGCCCTGGACGTGACCATTCAGGCGCAGATCATGGATCTGCTCAGGCAGCTGAAGGAACGGATCAACAGCAGCATCATGCTGATTACCCACGATCTGGGGGTCATTGCCGAAATGGCGGACTATGTGGTGGTTATGTATGCGGGCCGAATTGTAGAGCAGGGGACGGCGGCAGAGGTCTTTCACCACCCGTCGCACCCATATACTGTGGGGCTCATGGCCAGCAGACCGAGCCGGATCAGGAGCGCTGAGCAGCTTTACAGCATTCCGGGCTCGGTGCCGAATCCTATTGATATGCCGAATTACTGCTATTTCAGGGATCGCTGCAATAGGGCGTTTGAGGCGTGCAACGGGGACTATCCGCCTACATTTTCAATATCCGGGACACACAGTGCTGCCTGCTACCATTATTCTGCTGTAAGCGAGGTGGGAAAATGATTGATGATAAACGGATGAAGGAAGACCGATTCGAAAGGCGACCATCTGAGGTTTCGTTAACGGAGGCTTCATTATTGGAAGTGAAAAACCTCAAGACTTATTTTCCCATCTCAAGCGGGTTGTTTTCAAAGGTTAAGGGCTACGTTAAAGCGGTGGATGACGTCAGTTTTTCTATCCAAAGAGGCACGACCATGGGGTTGGTGGGGGAGTCGGGGTGTGGTAAGACGACCATCGGCAAAACCATCCTTAGGCTGACGGAGATTACGAGCGGGTCGGTGACTTTTGACGGGATTGACATTCACGCGCTGGACCGAAGGGCGCTGAGGGCGCTGAGGCCGAGGATCCAGATCATTTTTCAGGATCCTTATTCGAGCCTGTCGCCGCGGATGCCAGTGGGCGAAATTATTGGAGAGGCGGTTCGGGAGAAGCGGCTGGTGGCGCCGGAGAAGTTTGATGATTATATCACCGGCATTATGAAGGACTGCGGGCTGCAGGAGTACCACAAGGACCGGTATCCCCATGAGTTTTCAGGGGGGCAGCGGCAGCGGATCTGCATTGCGCGGGCTCTGGCGCTGAATCCGGAATTTATTGTCTGCGACGAGCCGGTGTCGGCCCTGGATGTGTCGATTCAGGCGCAGATCATCAACTTGCTGAAGGCGCTGCAGGCCAAATACGGGCTGACTTATCTGTTCATTTCCCATGACCTTTCGGTGGTTGAGCACATTTCGGATACGGTGGGGGTCATGTATCTGGGAAATCTGGTGGAGTACGCGGACAAGGCATCCATTTTTGACAATCCGCTGCACCCCTATACTATGGCGCTGTTTAGCGCGATACCTGTGCCGGATCCGGACGTGAAGACCAATCGCATCATTTTGGAGGGAAGCATCCCGTCGCCGGCAAATCCCCCTGAGGGCTGCAAATTTCATACACGCTGCAGCTACTGCATGGAGATCTGTAAGTTGGAAGTCCCTCAAATGCAGACTATAGGGGCGGGCCATCAGGTGGCGTGCCATTTGTATAAGGATGGGAGGCGAATAGGATGAGGCTGTGGGAGGACGTCGAGATTCCCGTAAGAGAGGCGGAGGAACGCCCAGGGGTATATACGGCCGGTTCGGGACTTGACATGAGCCGCCGGGAAGCTGCGGAGCTGACGCGGTCTGCACTGGCTGCAGGTTTGGCTGTGGGATTCGCGTTTATCTTTGGTTTTTTTCTCTTCATTTTGTTCGCGACAAAGGTTTGGTTTAATTAGGTTGAAATGAGGTGGGCACAGTATGAAACTGGAGAACAGAGAGTTTAACTATGAGGTCATAGATGAAATTAAAACGCGCTGGTCACCGAGGGCCTTTGATCCGGAGCGCACCGTGCCGGAGGAAGACCTGATGGGCATGCTGGAAGCGGCGCGTTACGCGCCTTCCTGCTTTAATGAGCAGCCCTGGCGCATAATTGTGGGCCGACGGGGTGATTCGAATTTTGAAAGGATCAAAGCGGCTTTAACGGACTCGAATAGAGAGTGGGCATCGAGTGCGTCCGTCCTTATGATGATCCTCTCAGTGCAAAACTTTGAATATAATCAGAAGCCCAACCGCTGGCATTTGTTTGACGCAGGCACGGCTTGGGGATACCTTAGCCTTGAGGCGGAGCGAAGAGGGCTGATCACCCATGCCATGGCGGGCTATAGCCGGGATCAGATTCGTGAGGCTTTTGGCGTTCCGGAGGAGCTCAGCATCATTGCGGCGGTGGCCGTGGGTTACTATGGCGACAAAGAGGCGCTCAGTCCTAAAAATTTTGATAAAGAGAAGCCATCCCCAAGAAAATCTATTCAGGAGATCCTGTATCAAAGCCGAATGGAAGATTGAATGTGGTTTTGTGACACGAAATGATGGAAAGATTGCTCCGTTGGAAGAGGGCGATGGAAGGGGGGGGCAGATACCGCCATCCAACCTCCGAGCGAATAAGAATAAGAGGTGGCTGCATGACGCATCATAAAATTGAGGACTCAGCCAGAGTGATAGGGGCTGTAACTCTGGGTGAAGGGGTTTACGTTGCGCAGGGCACTATCTTGAGATCTGAGGAGGATTCGGTGAGCCTCGGAAATCAAAGCATGGTCCTTGAAAATTCGGTTGTGATTGGAACCTCCGCGTATCCGGTGGTCGTTGGAAGCAAAACCATCTTTGGGCACAAGTGTATTGTCCTTGGGGCTGAGATTGGGGATCTATGCGAAATTGGCAATGGGACTATTTTTCTTCCGGGATCGAAGGTGGGTGACTATTGTATCTTTGGTGAAGGCACAGTAGTCGCGCCAGGGAAAGTGATCCCGGAAGAATCCGTGGTAGTCGGGCGGCCGGGGCGCGTCATCAGAAAACTGACAGAACAGGACAAAGCCATGATCTCGAGAATGCGGGGGAATGATGTGACCTTAGCGCCTGTTGCCCGGCATAAGCTTCAAATAGAACCGAGAGAGAGTGATCTTATGGGGAAACTTTACCCGTTTGGCAGCAAAGTGCCATTTGTCGATGAAAGCGCATTTATTTTCGATACCGCAGAGATTACAGGAGATGTAGTCGTTGGAGCAAACTCAAAGATTGCCTCCGGTGTGCGGATCATAGGCAATACCCATGGCCCAGTCAGGATTGGAAACAATGTCCAGATTCTTGAAAATTCGGTGCTGCATCTCCTGCCTGACAATGCGCTGATTATTGAGGACAACGTGACGATTGGTCCGGGCTGTATTGTGCATGGCTGTTCTATAGGCGCCGGATCCGTGATTGAAGCGGGGGCCATTGTGTGTGACTACAGCGTTCTGGGGCGCAATACCCTGGTGAAGTGCGGCAGTCTGGTCAAGCAGCGCAGTGTCGTGGAAGATCATCAGATCATGGAAGGGTTTCCGGCTAAGGTTGTCGGGGTTAATACGGATATTATGAAGTTTCCGGATTGGGCGATTCGGGAGTAGTACCTGGAGTAATTGGTATAATATTTGAGATGGACACAAAAAGCGCCAGTCCCGAGAGACTGACGCTTTTTGTCTATACGGATCATTTAATTTTCGCCGAGTTTCAGTGGATTAATCTTCCACGCCAATCATGACGTTGGAAGCTTTGATAATCGCGAAAGCTTCTTTGCCGACTTCCAGTCCCAGCTCTTTGACGGAATCAATGGTGATGATAGAAGTGACAAGCTGTCCGCCTGCAAGCTCAATAGTGACTTTGGAATTGACTGCACCTTCTTTGATGTCGACGATTTTGCCTTTGAGTTGGTTTCTTGCGCTCATTCTCATTGATTTTCTCTCCTTTTTATTTGGGGCTGTTTGTTAGGGCTATACTTTGACAATACGTCTTTGAATTAACTGCTGAAGAAGAACGCCGGCGACAAAGCCCGCACCCATGTTGGAAATGCCAATTGCGGCAGTTACCAGCATAATGATATAATTCTCCCTTTCCTGACTGGCACCTCTGGTGCTTAAGGTCAACTCCAATCCTGCGAAAAAGAGAAGAACACCTAAAATGGATTTTGGCAAGGCTTCAAGCAATAAAATGATCGATGTGCTGAAGAAGAGGGATAGTATGACAAGAATACCTCCGAGGATGACCATGGCGCCGCCTGTTTTGGCACCGAATCTGGTATGACCCGCCAGTCCGCCCGCGCCATGGCAGACTGGGACACCACCTAAAATAGGTGAAATAAGATTGATAATGCCATGGGAGATTGCGATTTTTCGCTCTGAAACCGGTCTGGCTGGAAACAACCGGTTGTTTTCAGAGGTTAGCGCGACGATTGCGTTTCCGAGGGTCAGCGGCATTTGTGGGAGGGCGAGCAACAGTGTGCCTGAGAGGATGTCATTCCAGGAGAGTGAGGTTAAAGTCACGGCCGGTGTTTTGAATTCCGGGATCATCAGGCTGAAATTAATGATGGCTGGCTGCTGGAAGGCGGCAATGACACATCCGAGGATTAAGACGACAAAGATAGACGGAAATTTATCCATTTTATTCAAGATCAAAATTAGTGCCAAACTGACTAGACCAATTACTAAATTTGTTTTTATCATGCGGACTGCTTCCAGCATAAACGCAATGCCGAGGCCCAGCATTATGCCTTGAAGCACCGGCTTTGTAATGATTTTGGCGATCCATTTCATGGAACCGCTGACACCGAGGAGCAACCAGATGATGCCGGTCGCAATCCCGGCGCCCCAAATCACCTGGGGTGATATGGCGCCTCCGCTGGCGATGGCCGCGCCGCCGATTGCTTTCATAGGTTGGATTGGCATTGGCGTTTTGTAAAAAAGACCGGCTCCAATCATCAGGATGCCAAAAGAAAACAACACGCCCACAGGATTCAGCCCAACTATTGAAACGTATCCTATAACATAGGGAATAAAGACGCCCAGATCGCCAAAAGCGCCGGCCCATTCGTTTAAGTTGTATTTGTTTTTGTTTTTGTTTCTGTCAGATGTCATAAAACCACCTTTCAGCAAATTGGGGAGGATGCGCTGATTATAAATTATGCTATGTTTATACCCAATGAGAAACTGCTTATCTATGAAAATGTGGTTTGCCCGTGTGATATAATTTTGTGATATCTTATTTGGATGACTGGACTATATTGGATAAGTAGTACCTGGGATGTGGAGGTCGGAGATGGAAAGTTTAAACATTACTACTGTGAAATTTATGTCTGAAATGAAAGCAGTGCCTCAAAAGGCCTGCCCACACTGCGGCAAGCAGGGGCGACCGGTAGGGGGCGTTACGGTGAAGCATCTGGTAGAGGCAGTGCATCAAGACAAGGTAGATGCTGGAGATGCTTACTTCATATGCATGGAGGAGGCGTGTGACGTAGTCTATTATGAGGCTTCAGGTGACTTAAGATTTTTAAAGCATGAGGTTAGCGTTCCCGTATGGTTCAAGAAAGACGCAGATCCCAAATACGCCTGCTATTGCAGTCGTGTTACTGTGGAAGACGTCATTCATGCGGTCGTTGATCATGGCGCAAGTACGGTAAAAGACGTGAATCAGCTGACAGGCGCCATGAAGAACGCCAACTGCAAATTGAGCAATCCCCTAGGCGTATGCTGTCATTCGGTGATTCAGGAGGCCATCGACCAAGGGAAGGCCATGAAGGGCAATGTGGGCGACGGGGGAAACTCGGTGTCAGACACTGAGTTTCAGGGTCGATAGGCGCAGCTGCTGACACCCTTTTCAATTGAAATTGAGAAAAAAATAAAGAGTTTGTTTGAAGAAGACTGACCACTGGCAGTTTCTTCAAACAAGCTCTTTTTATACTATTCTTTTCCCGTCCAGCAATAGGTGCAGAGGTTTTCTTCCCCAATGCCGATCGCGTCCACCATGTCGTGGATGTTCTGGAATTTGAGCGTGGAGAGATTGAGGTGCTTTCGGATGCCATCGATCATCATGCCATATTTCTCGGAATCCGGATCGCAGTATTCCTTTAGGGAGTCAGGAATTTTGCCTTCAATGTCAATGATGACCTGTCGTGCCACCAAGTCCATTTCCGACCGGGAGGAAGAAAAATTGATGAATTTGCAGCCGAACACCAGTGGCGGGCAGGCAGAACGGATGTGGACTTCTTTGGCGTTGCAGCCGTAAAGCAGTTCCACGGTTTCTCTCAGCTGTGTGCCGCGGACAATGGAGTCGTCACACATGAGAAGACGCTTGCCTTCCACCAATTCTGGAATTGGCATGAGTTTCATTCGCGCAACAAGATTTCGCACTTCTTGATTTTGAGGCATAAAGCTTCTGGACCAGGTTGGTGTGTATTTGATAAACGGTCGTCCAAAAGGGATCTTTGACTCGTTGGAATAGCCTATGGCGTGGCCGACACCAGAATCCGGGACACCAGCCACCACATCGATTTCTTCTGTGTCATTCTTAGCCATTAAGGCGCCATTTCTGTACCTCATAAGTTCAACGCTTTCGCCTTCGTAGGTTGAGGATGGATAGCCGTAGTACACCCAAAGGAAGGCGCAAATCTTCTTTTCTTTTCTGGCGGGCACAATCTTCTCGATGCCTTCGGGCTTCAGCAGAACAATTTCCCCCGGGCCGAGTTCGTAGTCAAAGACATAGCCCAGGTTGGCGAAGACACAGGACTCAAAAGTCACGCAATAGGTATCCTCTTTCTTGCCTACGATCAGCGGCGTACGCCCGTACTTATCTCTCGCGGCATAAACCCCATGGGTAGTGAGCAGCAAAATGGAACAGGAGCCTTGAATAAGTTCCTGAGCCCTTTTTAACCCGTCTACAAAGGAGTTTTCCGTATCGATGATCGCAGAAACCAATTCTGTAGGATTAATGACGCCTCTGCTGGTCTCCATGAAATGCACCATGCGATTTTCGAAAGCAGCGCCAATGATTTCATCCACGTTGTTGATCTTGCCCACGGTGGAGATGGAGTACTGGCCGAGGTGTGAACGCACGGTCAGAGGTTGAGCCTCCGCATCGCTGATGCAGCCTATGCCCATGTTGCCTTTAAACTCCTCAAGTTCACTTTCAAATTTGGCTCTGAATTGCGTATTGGAAATGTTATGGATCGATCTGTGAATCGTATTTCCATCCAGAATCGCCATACCACCCTTACTGGTTCCCAGATGCGAGTGATAATCCGTACCGAAAAAGACATCAAAGACACAATCCTTTTTGGAAACAACCCCAAAAAGTCCTCCCATTGTTACACGCTCCCTTGGCAATAATGTTAGTGTTGGTTTTTAGAGGAAAATAATAAAAAGTTCGTAAAAACTCTAAAATTTATGACTAGCTTTTGTTCTATGATACAGTATACAAAGAAAATATGCAAATTACACGAATTAAAAAGCAGAACAATAGAAAAATGTACAGAATTTTGGTTTTGCCAGTCATGTGGACGGGAATGTGCGGTTTAGACAGTCAAAGTTCAGGTGAATGGGACCATCGGCATAGCTTTTTGAGGTGTTGACGGACAAAGTGGTGGAATAGATTATTAATTGTTCGGATATATTGCTCTATTTACTTCTTTAATAGAGAAGCGTTAATCATCAGAACATCCTATTGGCGTTTTATGTCAGAGAATGCTAAGATTTCACATAGATGACGCGTTTTGACGTATGAATTGTATGCCTGAATAGGCGGACTTGTCTTTAAGATACAAACGTCAAGCGCAGTTTTTCTGCATAGGGGTGAGGTATTTGGATCAAATTGCGATATCTACCGCGGCGTTCTGCCTTTGGGACATCCCGCCGGAGGAAAAACTTCTGATTGGCCGGAATTTGGGTTTTGAACATGTTGAAATTGCTCTCAGCACAGAAGCCATGGTGCGAAAGTTTCTCGATTTTTTGAACACGTGTGAGTTTGCTGGAAGTTATAAACAGATCGCGCTGCATGCCCCCTGGCATGGCATTGCTTATGGGAAAAGCGCCAGATCTGAAAAATTGGTCGTTCAGCTTACTGAAATAGTTGACCGGCTCGGGATTCAGTCGGTCGTCTTCCACTGTGACTGCATTCAGAATCCGAAAAGTCTTGTGGCATCAGGCCTTCCGATTGTTCTTGAAAACACCGCTGTACCGGAAAGTTGGGAACGATTTTCAAACTTCCTCAACAATTACCCGTGGCGCGTATCCCTCAACCTGAACAAAGCCACTCGCGACCATGGACATTTGGAAAGGATTCTTGAGACTTGGCGCCACAGAATTGAACGGGTTCACCTCAGCGGTCATGTTGACGGTCGGGGGCGAATGCCTCTCAAAACCACGTGTCAGTTGAATTGCCTTGAGAAAATTAAGGGCTTGAAGGTGCCGATGGTTTTGGAAGGCCTCTTTCCGCCAGGAAATACTCTTTCGATCGCCGAAGAGCGCCATTTGGTCAAGATGATCCTTACCGACAATTGAACATGGATATTCAATAGGAAAAACATTATAAAATTTTGTCGACGACTCATAACGATTGAAAAAACTGATGGTTCCGGGAGAGTGATCAGTTTTTTCGATTGGAAAATTCAACTTAAGTCTTATAAAATCACTGTAGTTGATAGCGACAAACACTGGTTAAACCAACGCTCAGAGCAGCATGTAAGGGACCTGTAAAGTTCAATCTGCGTTTGACTGAGGACTTAAGGTGGGCAGCGTATGAAGTACATAAGCAAGAAAAAATTGATTGCAGCCTTAATGCTGACGGTGATGCTCCTGACTTGCCGTTTTTTTATGTCCTCCGGAATGCTTCATCACATGGGTGCAGAGGGCATAAAGGACTATATAGCGTCATTTGGCATCTGGGGTCCTGTTATCTACATGATCATGTTTTCTGTAATACCCTCAGGATCAATTATTGCCATTGCAGGTGGGATGGCCTTTGGTTTGTATTATGGTGCCGTCTACACCCTTATTGGCGCTGTTATAGGCGCCAGTGTGGCCTTTTATGTCTCAAGACATTTAGGGCGGGAAGCTGTGGAAAAAAGGCTGCATGGAAGGATGAAACGCTTTGACGAGCACATTCAGCGGGGCGGATTTCTGATGATCCTCATTCTCAGGCTGATTCCAATCATCCCCTTTAATGTCGTCAGCTATGGGGCGGGTTTGACCAAAATCAAATTTATGGATTACTTTTGGTCGACTTTGATTGGCATTATTCCCGGTGTCCTGATTTTTACCAATTTAGGAGATAAGGCTTTGGACGTCAAATCCCCTGAGTTCCTGATTGCGTCAGGGTTGCTGGTCGCAATGATTGCAGCATCCATTCTACTGAAAAGAAAGTACTCTTTCGACGATTTACAGTCAATAATTCTAAAACGGGAAATTGATAAAGGCAGTACTGCCAAACTTTAATAAAGTTTGCTTAAACTATGAAATGGAGTGATTAAAATTAAAGCGTTCTTTAAGAGCAATCTCGGAAAAATCTCAGCAGTGCTGCTGGTTGTGGCCATTTACCTCTTGGTACCCGCTGTCAAAGTGAATGTCAACCAGGCGATCTTCATCCTTCAGAACGTTGATGTCGATCTTGCCAGACAATACATATTAGGGTTTGGGGTCTGGGCGCCTGTCGTCTCGTTCCTTCTCATGATGCTTCAGTCCTTGTTTGCGCCCCTTCCAGCGTTTATCATTACCTTTGCGAATGCTGCGCTCTTTGGTTGGGTGAAAGGAGCTATTCTATCCTGGTCCAGCGCCATGGCCGGCGCGGCACTGTGTTTCTTCCTGGCGAAGTATCTTGGCCGCGATTTTGTCGAAAAACTGTCGTCCAAGTCGGCAGTCCAGATGATTGACGACTTCTTCAAGAACTATGGCAAATACGCGATCCTTATCGCTCGACTTCTGCCCTTTATCTCTTTTGATATAGTCAGTTACGCAGCCGGTCTAACCTCAATGAGATTTTGGCCGTTCTTTATTGCGACAGGGATTGGTCAGTTGCCAGCGACGATCATATATTCTTACATTGGAAGTATGCTCACAGGCACTGCCAGAACGTTTGTCATGGGTCTTCTGATTCTGTTCGCAGTCAGTACTCTGGTCTTTCTGCTTAAAAAAGTATGGAATGATAAAGCGAAAAATCCCAAAAAAAAGAAGGAGGAAAACATCATTGAACGTACATAAGAAAAAACTGTCAGTACTGCTTATGTTAGTCTTGGCACTGGCGGCTGCGCTGTCGGGCTGCGCGCCGTCTGCGGCCCCGCAAAGTTCTGAAGAACCAGAACAGGCTGGGTTTGACCTGTCCGTCTACAAGAATAACGACTTCCTGATCACACCTCAGGATCTCAAAGCCATGTTGGGCAGTGAGGACTTGGTACTCGTCGACGCTAACAAGCCCGACGTTTACGGCAAAGAGCACATTCCAGGCGCGATCAGCGCTGGGCTTCATTCTTTTTCCAACACTGTGGGTAAACCCGGTGAACCAGGCTGGGGCACCATTCTCGACAAGGACGCCCTGACTGAAAAACTGAACGCTATGGGCATTAACAACGAAAAAACGGTTGTCTTTTATTCCGACGTCTTCAAAGGTCCTGGTGCCGATGGTCGCGCCGTCTGGCAGCTTCAAATGGCCGGCATGGACAATGTCAAGCTGTTGGTGGGTGGACTCAGCTACTGGAAAGAGCTTGGCTATGAAGTGACTGCGGAGGTCTCTGAACCTGTTCCAACAACGGGCGTAGTTCTAAAAGACTACGACGAGAGCTTTGGCGCAACAAAAGACTATGTCTTTGAAAATCTAGGAAAACAAGTTCTGATCGACGTCAGAACCCCTAAGGAATATGGTGGTTCTCAAAATGCCGGAGAACCAAGAGGCGGCCATATTACTGGAGCCACAAATCTTCTCTGGTTGGACCTGCTTAATGAGAACGGCACGCCTAAGTCTCCGGAAGAAATCACCAAAATCATGGCAGACGCCGGCGTCTCACCTGAGGACGACTTCACCCTCTACTGAACTATGGGCATCAGATCTGGATACACATCCATGATCCTCAGAGCCGTGGGCTTTGAGAACGTTAGAAACTACGAAGCGTCCATCTATGAGTGGGGCGGAGATTCGTCCATGCCAATGGAAAAATAGTGTCACCTCAGGGCTGAACTCGGAAGCGAGTCACAGCCCTTTTTATCCATAATCCCGATCGATTGCTGTTCGGTTTTGTGACTGAAAGGAAAGAGCTATGTATAGTCAATCTGCAAACTGGGCTACAAAGATCTCTGGACTTGAAAAAAGGGTGTTTCCGTGGCGAGCATCGGAGATAAAAAAAGGTCGCCCGGTATTTTTCCCTGGATGCAACCTTGTGAATTTTCTGCCGGAAACATCTTTGATGACGGTCAATGCTTTGAGAGCTTTTGACTGTGGCTGGATGTTTGATTGCTGTGGAAAGCCTTTGAGTTTAAAAGGCGACCAAACTGGCGCGGCAGCCATTCTCAGCCGAATTGAAATGGAAATCAGACGTCATCAGATCCCGGAAATGATTGTGGCCTGCCCGAATTGCCATCAAGTCTTCGGCAAGCATCTCAGTATTCCTGTGACGGATATCTATGATTTCTTGAAGCGGGAAGGCTATAAGCTGCCGCAGACCTCAGTGCCAATCAGAGTGTTTACCCCATGTCCGGATCGTGGTACCGGGAAGATTGCAGGTTCCATTGAGGCCCTCCTTGGATCTGAAATTGTCAGTTCAAAAGGCCTGCCATGCTGTGGTCTGGGTATGAAGCAGCCGGTCATGGCGAAAGAGGCGCTTAAGACCATCCAAAAGACGGCACCGGAAATGAAAGCTTACTGTGCCAGCTGTTATGGGCATCTAAGCAAAAACGGCGTCAGGATGACAGGACATGTCCTGTCCGAGGTCATGGGGCTGGAAGAAAAACCATCGGCAGGGCTAAAGAAAGCTTTGAACCGGTTCCGGCCAAAGCTTTGGAAATAGGAGGATGAGTCAATGCTGGACACCTACGGACGAAAAACCATAGATCCGCCTGTGCGGCTTCTTGCAGGGCTTTTTCACCGCGCGGGTCTGACCCCCAATGTCGTGACCATGGCGGCTTTTGTTGTGGGCTGCGCCTCAGCCGGACTTTTGGCCATGGGTCATCCCTGGTGGGGGGGGCTGGCATTGTGGCTGTCCGGGCTTCTGGATGTCGCTGACGGTGAACTCGCCAGACTGACCAAATCCCAGAGCGCCTCCGGGGCACTTCTGGACCTGATTCTGGACCGCATGGTGGAAGCGCTGGTACTGCTTGGCATGGTGATTCATGAGCCTGAGCTTGCCATTGTGGTTATCTTGTTCCTGATCAGCGTCATTTTCAACTTCTCGACGTTTTTGGCCGCCGGCGCGTTAATGACGAATGCCGGCAAAAAGAGTATGCATTATGATCCGGGGCTGATTGAGCGAACGGAGACCTTTGTCTTTTTCACCGCTGCCATCCTGCTTCCGGACTATAGCTTGTGGATTCTGTGGGCCTTGACGGGATTGATTGTTCTGACTGGAATACGAAGATTTTTTCAGGTGTTTGACGCGCTGAGACAGCCTTAGGATGTTGAGGCTGCTCGGCTCTTATTGAGACATAAATTATGTGAATGTAAAGGAGAACTACCATGCGCCCACTGAACAGACCTATGACAGAAATAGGAAACACACACAAAAGGCTTTTGAGCCTCATTCTCGCCGGAGTCCTTGCTGCTGGCGCCCTAGTGGGCTGCGGTCAAGCCACACCAGCCGCAGAAGAGGCGGATCAGACTGCTGCAGTCTTTGCCAGCTGGTCTGAGGTGGAAGAAGCCGGCCGCGACCAGACCGTCACTATCTTGATGTGGGGCGGCAATGAACTCGTAAATACTTACATGGATACGACAGTCTCAAGCTATCTAAAAGAGACTTACAACATAACTTTGAACCGGGTCCCTATGAATCCGCCGGACTATCTGAGTCTGCTGCTCAATGAAAAAACTGCCGGTGTGGCAGAGGGCTCCGCGGATCTTCTCTGGATCAACGCGGAGAACTTCAGGACTGCCAAGGAGGGCGGCCTGCTCTGGGGCCCTTATGATCAACTCCTTGAGAATCAGACGAAGTATTATGAGACGTCCGCCGGCGACCTGAACTCAGACTCCGGGATCCCTATTGAAGGCATGGAAGCTATCTGGGGCAGAGCGCAGCTCGTCTTGACCACTGACACAGCCAGAGTCGAGGCGCCGCCAAAATCCTATAAGGCATTGCTGGAATGGGCCAAAGCCAATCCGGGGCGCTTTACCTATCCTAACCCTATGGAAGATTTCGCAGGCAGCGCCTTTGTCAGAAGCGCCCTGTATGAATTGACAGGGGAGAGTGACTGGAGCGCTGACCTGACCGAAGAGGCCTTCAAAGAAAAAGCGCAGCCGGTGTTTGACTACTTCAATGAACTTAAACCCTACCTGTGGCGTGAGGGGACAGTCTACCCGTCCAGCCAGGCGCAGCTGGATGAGCTCTTTAAGAACAATGAAGTCGACTTCACAATTGGCTTTGAGCTGGGCAAGACAGCGGGTCAAGTGGCGGCCGGCGCGTATCCGGAGACAGCGGAGGCTTATGTGTTTGATACCGGGACCATCGGCAACGCGCACTACCTGGCAGTGCCTTTCAACGCCCCTCAGAAGGCCGCGGCGCTGCTGACCATCAACGCGCTGCAGAGTCCGGAACTTCAGCTTGAAAAGTTCAAACCGGCGGTGTGGGGGGACATGCCTGCCTTTGATGCAGCGGCACTTTCTGAAGAAGAACAAGCAGCATTGAAGGCCATTGAAGCCGAGGTGTTCCCTATGCCCCTTGAGGCGCTGGCGGAGCGGCGTTTGCCGGAGCTGAAGGCCGTTTACATTGACTGGATTGAAATGCTCTGGTCGGAAATAGCTGGCGCGAGCAACCGTGCCGGAGCTAAATAGTGGAAGGGCGCCGGGCAACGTGGCGCTTTTGGGCACAGCTGATCCCGGCCATGATTCCCACTACGCTGTGTCTGGTTTTTGGACTGGCTGAGGTTCTGAAGCTCGCTCTGGGTTATGTGCCAATCCTGGACATGAGGGCAATGACGCTGGGTTATTTCACTTCATTGTGGCAGCGCCCGGATTTCTGGCGGGACGTGGTCTACACTGCCGGATTCAGTGCCGCCGCAGCATTTTTGATTGTCCTTATGGGCGCCTTTCTAGCCTGGACGCTCTCGGGAAGCAGTCGCCTGGCCATGAAAGTACTGATCAGCCTGTGCCTCGCAGTAACGGTGATTTTGCCTTACGGCGTCGTGGCGCTGGCGACCCAGTCACTGATGGGGCAATCCGGATTTCTGGCCAGAGTAGCAGCCCAGTGGCACTGGATCGAAACGCCCTCTGAGTTTCCGGTCTTTCTCTACACACCCTTTGGTCTTGGACTTTGGTTTCCGTATCTATGGAAAGGCAGCGCCTTCGTGGCGCTGATCCTAAAACCTTACTACGACAAAATCCGCAACACCTTTGAGCTCGAGGCCAGAACCCTTGGCGCCGGCGGTCTGACGCTGTGGCACAGCCTGTATCTGCCTTCCGCGGCCGGTCTTATTGCTTTGGCGGGGGGTGTTATGTTCGCCTTCATTTTTGGCAGCTTTGAGGTCCCGGTCTGGCTTGGGGCATTGACGCCCGAGCTGCTGCCTGCCAGGTACTACGCGCTGCTCCTTCACCCGGACCTGCACAGACTGCCGGAGCGCATGGCGCTGGTGATTACCCTGGCGGTTCTGTGCCTTGTTTTGACTTTGATTTTTGTCGCGCTGCTCCATCAGGCCTTCAAACGAGGACTGGGTTATAAGCACTGGCTGGCACCGCTGACCCGAAAACTTGGCGTGACCCCACGGTCCGGAGAACGGTCAAGGTTGGTGACCGCCTGGCTTTATGCTTTAGTGATTTTGCTGCCCGTAGTCTGGTTCCTCCTCTACGGCCTATCTCCCTCTCTGAGATTCCCGCAAGTGGTGCCGGATTTTTCAGGCGCAGCAGCGCGCACTTGGAGCGTTGTGACTGACCCCATGCTTCAGAGGGCTTTGAAGCAGAGTCTGATGATCTCGGGTCTCACTGGGGTGCTGGCGAGCCTCGCGGGCTTTAGCGCGGGGAGGGCCCTCTCTAAGAAGCAGGCTGTGAAGGGGCGATCCGCTGCCATGGTGATCCTGGCTTTGCCGCTGCTGTTTCCCGGTGTCGTTCTGATCACGGGGGCACAGATGGCCAGCATCCGGCTGGGCTATTACGGCTCCTGGCTTTCCGTGGTAATCTGTCATATTGCCATAGTCGTCCCCTATGCTGTGGGGCTTCAGTTCCAGTATCAAAGCCAGTCTGGCCACGCTCAGGAAGAGGCGGCGAGAACGCTGGGCGGTCGTCCCCTGGACTATCTTGTCAGAGTGCTGCTGCCCTCTACACTGCCGCCGCTCATTCTCAGCTTTTCCCTGGCTTTTTTAATGTCACTCACGGAAACCTTCTCCACTCAGATGACCAGCGGCGGCCGAATCACTACCCTGGGTGCATTGCTGATCCCCGCGCTGGAATATGGTGATCTGTTCAGGGGGAGCCTGTATACCCTAATCTTTGTTTTAATCAACGGCAGCCTTTTTCTGACGGCCCATGCCGTTTCGAAGTCCTGGATCAACCGCTCCGACTACAGAAAGGAAAATTACTAGGATGCTGCGACTGAAGGCGCTTTCAAAAACCTATGAGAATAAAAAGGTCCTGGAGGACATTACCTTTGAGTGCTTGTGTCCAGAACTGGTTGCGGTCCTGGGGCCCTCCGGCTCCGGGAAGTCGACGCTGCTTAAGCTGATTTCCGGGCTGGTTCGGCCGGATGGCGGAGGTGTTGAGCTGAATGGCCGGGACATGACCGGTCTCCCTCCTGAGCAGCGGGGCATTGTCTACATTTCTCAGGAACCGTCCCTGTTCACCCATATGACCGTTCTGGACAACTTGTGCTATGGCGCGGACATTCGTGGGATTCCCCGAAAAGAGATCACGGCGGATCTGGCGCGCCTGATCCGCCTGCTGGAGCTGGAAGGCCTTGAAAACAGGTATCCTGGAGCGTTGTCCGGCGGTCAAAGGCAGCGGGTCGCCATAGGTCGAGGCCTTGCGGTTAAGCCCTCGGTACTGCTGCTGGACGAGCCCTTCTCGAGTCTGGATCTGGCGCTGCGCACCAGCATGGGGCAGTTGATCCGCAGTATTCGAGAGAACTTTGAGGTCACCATCATTTTGGTGACCCATGATCCAAGCGAAGCCATGGCATTCTCGGACCGAATCATGCTCCTGCGTGAAGGGCGCCAGCTGCAATGCGGGACGCCTGAAGATTTGTACAGGCATCCGGTGAATCTTCAAGCCGGGCAAATGCTGGGCAGACTCCTTCCGCTTCCGGAGGCTCTGTCAAATCTGGGCGGATCTAGGGAGCTGCCTGTTATAGAACTTCGGGAAGCGCGCTCTGAAGGCATACACATTCTCAGACGCTGCTACAGGCCGGAATCAGTCGTTCTGATTCGAACAGGGGAGAACGCTGAGGGGGCTTATAGAGTTGGCCGAGTAAGCCGGGACGGCCTCGAATGTCGTTACGAGTTGTTAAGTGCCAATTCTGCCGATGGTTTCGAAATCATCTCCTCGCAGAAAAAACCAGTCGCTGTGAATGACTGGGTTCGGCTGGTGTGGGTGTGATCGGTTTTGAAAGTCCGTGCTCCAAATGGCTAAACAAAGAAAAAAGCGTGAGAACGAAGCGCTGCCTCAAGTCGGGATTGACAATGGCAGATCATAGTTCTCACGCTTTAATTTTTTGGATTTCTCTTTTGTGCCTTAAACCAATCTACCTTGCTTCCACAACTCCAAGCTCATAACAGGTTACATTAAACCGAGTCAAATCCAGAGAGTCCTGATCTGAGGTAAACAGAAGCGTCGTGCAGGTGCCGGCAGACTTATGGAGATCTATAGGCGTGTGACTGTCAAGGCTGAGATTCAGCTTGCCGCCTGCAGCTGCGGCCAAATCACGGCCTTCCGACAGGATGCCCCTCGAGCCGACGGGCCAGATTTCGATGACCTCCGGAGAATCCAACAGCTGCCTTAGTGTGGTGAAATCCGCGATCTGACTTTCGTCATCCGCCAGTTCCTGGCCCACTTTGGGAATCCCGGCGGCAAAGACATGGCATCCGGACCTGGATCTTCGAGCTTCAAGAGTTTTGTTTTGAAGCATTCCAATTGCCGTCATGCCGAGGGCGGTTTGCTGGGTGGGGACATTCTTTTCAGTGCTGATGGTCAGCGGAAGGTCCGGGTAACCCGCTTCTGCCATGGACGCCCGAATGCCTTCCAAAAGCGCTTCTCCGGCAGGGTCTGGCTCGCAGCAGATGGCGGCAGTAAGGGCAACGGGGATGGCCCCGGAGGAAAGCACTTCCATCAGGACAACTCTGGCTGTCAGCCTCGCCACGACCTGTGGCGGGGCTTTAACATTATCTAGGGGCTTAAATCCAATACCGCCGCAGGAATCGCAGGCGATTGCCAAAAACGTGTCCCGGCTGATTGGATGCAGGTCCAGATCCCTATATTTTTTGGTCACTGACAATCGCCCCTGCCTTTTTTAGCGCGCTTGATTTTTCCAAAGCAAGATGAACCATGAAGGCCACTATGACATTGATCAGGCTGCCAACGGTCAGAGGAAGCACCATGGCAGCGAAAAAGCCCATGCCAAAGCCAGGCAGCAGCATCAGCATGGCAGGCGAGGCAACGCCGTTGAGGAGTGTTGCAATCACAACCGCAAGATAGCGGTTGACTTTTCTGAACAGGAGCCCATAAACCCAGCAAATGGCGGCCATTTGAAATCCAATCAAGAGGTGGATTGGCAGCGTCAGTGGAAAGCCTGCGCTGGCCGCTGTCATAAGATGGCCCAAAAGCCCTATGACTGCGCCAGGGATTGGACCGAGGAGAGAGGCTGCCAGAAAGGCTGGCATGGAATCAAAGGCCACTGTCCCGGTAGGACTTGGCATCTTGATGACGGAGCCAATAAAGCATAGGGCAATGAACATGGAGAGCAGGACGGTTCTTTTGAGATTGTTTTGCATACGATTTACACCTCATTTAAATTTTTTTTTGCAAGGCTTCAGAGGGCATTTGAGGGCACAGGAAACAAAAACAAAAAAGCCCGCGGCTATTAAACCGCGGACTTTACCATCATCCAATCCCTACCGTTCTCTGTGAACACAAAGAACGCACAGCATTTCAGGCAGGTCTCCTGGCTAAGGGTCATTGTGCTGCCTCGCCTTCCCAAGCCGCTTAACAGCGGAGGTGGCATGCTGAGGGCACTCTCCATTTACAGTGACGGGATCGCTCAGGACTCTCACCTGATTCCCTATTCTCCCAAGTATTGGGCACCTGAATACGTTGATTTAGTTATCTGAAACCCTGACTATAGGTAGTGTAGCGAAAAGATCCTCCTGCGTCAAGTCTGATAAGTTTTTGTTTTTTTTAAAAACAAGTGTAAATTTGCCGATGGTCGTGCGTTCAAAAGCCAGACATTTCAACTGATGCAGCTTAAATTTACAATTTGATGGACGCAAAAAGTCCCGCTGGACAAAAAGCGAAACACCTGTTAAATTGGAAGTATAGAAGAGATCATAAAATCAATAGCATAGCGAATGCAGAAGGAGTGTTTATTATGATTAAAATTGGAATCAACGGATTCGGGCGAATTGGAAGACTTGTTCTGAGAGCGTCTGCAGCATATGATAACGTCGAAGTGGTGGGGATCAACGATCCCTTTGTGGACGCCGAGTACATGGCCTACATGCTGAAGTATGATTCGGTCCATGGAAAGTTTGACGGTGAGGTCTCCTCTGAAGATGGCAAACTTCTCGTCAATGGCAAGGAAATCAAGATTTTCGCAGCCAAAGAGCCTAAAGACATTCCGTGGAAATCCTGCGGTGCGGCATACATTGTGGAGTCGACTGGTGCTTTCACTACTCAGGAAGCCGCGAAGGGACATTTGGAGGCCGGTGCCAAGAAAGTCATCATCAGTGCACCTTCCAAAGATGCACCCATGTTTGTCATGGGTGTAAACTCAGATAATTACAGATCGGACATGGACATTGTGTCCAATGCCTCATGCACCACAAACTGCCTGGCGCCCCTCGCCAAAGTCATACATGAGCATTTCGGCATTGTCGAAGGTTTGATGACGACCGTACACGCGACCACGGCAACTCAAAAGACAGTCGACGGTCCATCCAAAAAAGACTGGAGAGGCGGCAGAGCTGCCGCGTCGAATATCATCCCATCTTCTACAGGCGCAGCCAAAGCGGTTGGCGAAGTCATTCCCGAGCTGAAAGGCAAATTGACAGGCATGTCTTTCAGAGTGCCTACAGTCAACGTCTCTGTTGTAGACCTGACCTGCCGTCTCGAGAAGCCGGCGACGTATGAGGAAATCAAACAAGTCGTGAAAAGCGCGTCTGAAAACGAACTGAAGGGGATCCTCGGATACACTGAAGACGCTGTTGTCTCAACGGATTTTCTCGGTGAATCCCGCGTGTCTGTCTTTGATGCCAACGCCGGTATCAGCCTGAACGAGCACTTTGTCAAACTGGTTTCCTGGTATGACAACGAATGGGGCTACTCCAACAAAATTGTCGATCTGATCTGCCATATGAATGACGTAGATCATATGGTTCTCAAAATTACAAAGGAGAACAGAAAATTGAAGGATACGGTCGCTGCGAGCACCAGCTCAAGAGCGTCGTAGCCAGGCGGCAGAATGTTGTGAGAGGAAGAAGGTACCGTTGTTGCATACAAAGGGACCTTTTCCTCTCGTTTTAGTTTTGACATACTTACAAAGAAACTGGGTGTCTGACACCCAGTTTCTACCTTTGTCGCTAAAATGTCTTTTTATTTTTCTTTTCAGGTTCAATTAAGGATGGTATTCTAAAATGTAGAGAAATCGTCTGATGGGTGATATCAACCATCGGCAGAAGAAAAATTGAAAGGGGCTAGTTTAGAGTGAAGAGCAATTTCAGAGTTATCATGGTCGTCGTAGTGATTATTACGATGCTCGCGGGCAGCGTTTACATTGGAGCGGGTGCTTTCAGAACGGCAGGCAGCGGGGACACAGTGGCGACAGTGGGTTCGGAGAAAATCACCAAGGACGAGCTGTATGATTACATGGTCAAGCAGAGCGGTCAGCAAGCAATCGATACATTGGTTTCAGAAAAGATCATTGAGCTAGAGGCAAAGAAAAACAATGTCACGGTTGAGGCGGCGGAAGTCGACGAAGAGATCGCGTCCTATGAGGAAATGTACGGCGGCAAAGAGGCTCTCGAGAGCGCGCTGGCATCCAGCGGCTTTGACATGGACTACCTCAGGGGCAATATTGAGACAAACCTCAAGATCAAGAAGATTCTTGAGCCTACCATTGAGATCACAGATGATGAGATTTCTGAGTATTTTACAGCCAACAAGGCGTCCTTTGACCAGCAGGAGCAGGTCAGCGCGCGACATATTCTGGTTGAGACGGTTGAAGTCGCCAACGAGGTGCTCGGCAAGCTGAACGCCGGCGACGATTTTGCGGTGCTCGCGAAAGAGTACTCTGTAGACACTTCCAACAAGGACAACGGCGGCGAGCTCGGCTTCTTCGGCAGAGGTCAGATGGTGCCAGTCTTCGAAGAGGCGGCTTTTGGCGCTGAGATTGGCAAAGTAGTCGGTCCGGTTGAGACGGATTTTGGCTTCCACCTGCTGATCGTGGATGAAAAGAAGGAAGCGGTTGAAGCAACGCTGGACAGCAAGAAGGAAGAAGTCCGCGACGTGCTCCTCGACCAAAAGATTCAGTCCCAGGTCACGACTTGGCTGGACGAGAAATACAAAGAGTACGACATCAACATTACTTTATAGATCACACAAGACGTAAAATTAAGCCTTCCGGTTGGAGGGCTTTTTTTATGCCCATTTGATGCTGGCGAAAACTCGGTGTCAGACACCCGGTTTCACCAATGACGAAACCGGGTGTCTGACACCGAGTTTCTTCCAGCATTTTAAGGCTCCTTTCAGGTTGGGGGTCTATGATGAACTCATAAGAGAGATCCAAACTCAATTCTGCCAAGAGGTGATTCAAATGATCAAAAGCGTAAAACCACAAACCACATTCAAGCGCTATGAGAAGAAATATCTGCTCAGCCGCGAACAGTACGACCGTCTGCTTCCTTTGCTTCAGACAAAAATGACCCAGGATGACTATGGGATGCATACGATCTGCAATCTATACTTTGACACACCACAGTATGATTTGATTCGGACGTCCATCGAAAAACCGGTTTACAAGGAAAAGCTCCGGCTTCGCAGCTATGGCGTTCCCGGCGCGGACGATAAGGTCTTCATTGAGCTCAAAAAGAAGTATAAAGGGGTCGTTTACAAACGGCGCGTGAGCGTTTCTTTAAGAGAGGCTGCCGATTATCTCGAAACCGGCAAACACCCGGCGGCGGACAGCCATGTCTTAAATGAAATCGATTGGTTTCAGAGCATGTACCACACGACGCCAAAGATCTTCATTGCCTACGAGCGCTGCGCCTACTACGGGGACGAGGATCTAAACCTCCGAGTGACTTTTGATCAGGGGATTCGCTTTCGCGAGACGACGCTTGATCTATCCTTTGGGGACTGGGGGCGGCCGCTTCTCGAAAGCGGACAAGTGCTCATGGAGATCAAGATTCCCGGCGCCATGCCGCTCTGGATGAGCAGGATGCTGTCCGAGCTCAAAATTTATCCGGCGTCCTTTTCGAAATACGGGGTCTGTTACAAGGACTATCTAATCGATGAGATGTTAACAAAGTGCATCAGGGAGGCGGTTTAAGTGCTTAACAGTTTATTCTCCACAACTTCAACAGCAGCGGCTGCGACGTCGTTAACCATAGAAAGCCTGATCATTGCCACCTTGGCGTCACTGCTGCTGGGGCTGGGCGTCGCAGGCGTCTACATGTTCAGGAATACCTACAGTAAAAGTTTTGCAGTCAGTCTCGTGCTGCTGCCGGCCATGATTCAGATAGTCATCATGATGGTCAATGGCAACGTCGGCGCCGGTGTCGCGGTGATGGGGGCATTCAGCCTGGTGCGCTTCAGATCTATTCCCGGCAGTGCCAGAGAGATCAGCAACATCTTCCTCGCCATGGCCATAGGACTCACGACGGGCATGGGGTATGTTTGGGTGGCGCTGATGTTTCTTGTGATCATCGGCTGCGCCTCTATGCTTTTGACGGTCTTTCGCTTTGGGGAACAGCCCTTGGAGCAGCGGGAGAAGGAGCTGAAGATCACCATTCCGGAAAACCTCGACTACACCGGCGTATTCGACGACCTGTTCCATAAATACACGAAAAAAGCTGAGCTGATCCTGGTGAAAACCACCAACATGGGCAGCCTCTATGAGCTCAAGTACCACATTTACATGCGGGAGGCCGGCACGGAGAAGGCGTTTATGGACGAGCTCAGGTGCCGCAACGGCAATCTGTCCATTTCGTACGGGCGGGTGTCTTCCCAGAATGCTGAACTATAAAACAACACCCCCTTGAAAGGATGAATTCAATATGAACCCACTATTAAAAAAGATCACCCAGGCGAGAAAATTCAGGACCAAACTTATAGCCCTGGCGCTGGCGGGCGTGCTGACGCTGGGGATGCTGGCAGGATGCGGCCAGACCCAGTCCGTGACTGAGACTGCGGCCGGCTCTCAGGTTGTGGAAACCGCAGTTGACGGGACGGTGCTCGCCGCCCAGGACACTGCTGCGGCGGTGCTTGCCGCCCAAGGCTTCGAGTTCGACGAGGAGGATTTTCTGACGACATGGGAGGCGGCCAGTGCGACAAAAGTCGCTCTGAATGGGACCAGCATTACCGTGGAGGGCCTGGGCGCAGCCGCGGAGGGCAATACGCTGAAGATTACAGCCCCCGGGACCTACGTCCTTTCCGGCACCCTGGATCAGGGTCAAGTGATCGTGACCGTTGGCAGTGATGAGGCGGTGCGGCTGGTTTTGAACGGCGTGACCATAACGAACCAGGGGGCGCCGGCGATCCTCATTGAGGAAGCGGACCGGGCTTATATGACCCTGGCAGAAGGGTCGATCAACACGCTGACCATGGCGGCGTCGACAGCTGCGGAGGCTCAAGGGGCATCAGACACCGCGGTTGAAGAGACAGAAGACTCGGATGACGCTGCGGACAGCGTTCCAGATGGCGTTATCTACAGCAAGGGCGACCTGACGCTGAACGGCAGCGGTTCACTGACGGTGAACGGCAGTGCCAAGCACGGCATAGTCGGCAGGGACGACCTCAGGATTACAGGCGGCGTCTTTGACATCACGGCAGCGTCAGACGCGGTTCGAGGCAAGGATCTGATCGCGATTCACAGCGGCGAGTTCAAGATCGTGGCGGGCGCGGATGCCTTTCAGTCCAGTAGTGTGGAGGAGGCTGACAAGGGCTTTATTGTGATCGAGGGCGGCTGTTTCCAAATCAAGGCGGGGGCCGATGGTCTCCAGGCCGAAACCGCGCTGGTCATTGAAGACGGCGACTTTGACATCGAAAGTGGAGGTGGAAGTGTCAACGCGGTTCAGAAGGCGTCCCAGGACGGTAAGTCTTGGAATGGTGACCGGCCGGCGGATGGGACGAGGCCGCAGCGCGGGACGCCGCCGACTGGCGTTGCTCCGGTGAGTCCGGAAGGTGCGTCAGAGGAACCAACTGTAAACAGTTCTGAGACGGTGGCAGACACGGAGGACACCTCCAGTACCAAGGGACTCAAGGCGGGCGCGGCGGTCGTGATCACCGGCGGAACCTTTGCGGTGGACAGTGCCGATGACGGCTTGCATTCCAACGGCAGCATCGAGATCCAGGCCGGGACCTTCGAGATCGAGTCCGGCGACGACGGGATCCACGCAGACGTTTCCGTGCTGATCCTAGGCGGCGACGTTGAGGTGCGAAAGAGCTACGAGGGCCTTGAGGCTGCCCAGGTCACGATTCGCGGCGGCGACGTCAGCCTTGTCTCGAGTGACGATGGCATCAACACCTCCGGCGAAAAGGGGTTGTCCCTCGAGGGCGGCTTTGTCACCGTCAATGCGGAAGGCGACGGCATTGACCTCAACGGCAGCGGTTCCATGAGCGGCGGGACATTGCTGGTGCACGGCCCGACGAACAGCGGCAATGGTGCGATGGACTACAACGGCGATTTTGTCCAGAGCGGCGGTCTGCTGATTGCGTCGGGCAGCTCTGGGATGGCCCAGGGACCAAGTGCGAGCTCGACTGAGCTTTCTGCTCTGATCTTCCTGACGAATCAGACAGCAGGGACGCTGGTCAGGGTGGAGGCTGAGGATGGTACAGTTATTGCGGTTTTCAGGCCGGCGAAGGCCTTCTCGTCGCTGGTGATAGCATCCCCTGAGTTTGTATCCGGTGAGACTTATCACGCTTATGTCGGCGGGAGCAGCACTGGGGAAGAGGCGGATGGCCTGGTCACAGGCGGAGAGGTTACAGGTGGAACGGAGGCGGTGAGTTTTGAGATCTCCGGATCGGTGACTCAGGCAGTCCAGGAAGGCGCAAGCGCTGGCGGCATGGGAGGAGGAATGAAACGGCCGGGGAATTAGGCGGGCAGAGCTCGGGACCAGGTTCAAAGTTTAAATTTGAACCTGGTCCCGAGCTCGTCATGTGGGTGTCTGACACCAACCTGGAGTGAGTGCCTGTCACCAAGTTAAGTTTGGTGACAGGCACTCAATTAAATTTGGTACCAGAGCTTGTCGGCGAACGTATTGCAATTAGTGGATTTTGAAATAAACTTCCAACAAAAAAGCGCCCGCGAAGGGCGCTTTCCTTTTATGAAGTTCTTTCAAAATATCTCATCCTACTCCACCTTAAACGACACATCCCCTTTGGGGATGACCTGGCAGGCGAGTCTGACGCCATCCTCCAGTTCTTTTTTCTTTAACTGCTTCTCTTCCTCTTTAGTAGGCTTATTGACCTCTCCGGACAGGATCTTCACCGTGCATTTTCCGCACTTGCCCTTCCCGCCGCATGAATCCGGAATGTCGAGTCCCATCTTTTGGGATAGCGACAACAAATCCTTTTCCTTATCGTCTTTATACTTGAGCACACAGCTGAGCTTACTCATGATGAAACGCCCCTTTCACTGACTTATAGATTACACAATCCTCTTTTACCCGTTTGGATCCTTTGTTAATCTACTATTCGTTGACAGCCATCTGGGTCTGTGCTATGGTCATATGAGTAAAAAAAGAGGTGATTAAAATGAAAAAAAGAAGTATGGCCCGTAAGATCGTTGTGACAGGTATTGTCGCGGCTTTATACGCGGCTTTGACCATAGGTCTGGCGCCAATCAGCTACGGCGGCGTACAGTTCAGAATTTCGGAAGTCATGACGCTGCTGGCGTTTGTCAACCCTATGTACATTGGTGGTCTGACCCTGGGGTGCTTCCTCGCTAACCTGGCAAGTCCTCTGGGCATCGTCGACGTGATCTTCGGGACGCTGGCGACCTTCCTCAGCGTATTCATGATGTCGAAGACACACAATATATTCACCGCGTCCCTTTGGCCGGTGCTGTTTAATGGCGTCATCATCGGCATAGAGCTCTGGTTGGTCTTTAAGCTCCCGCTGTTTCTCACCATGCTGCAGGTAGCCTTTGGAGAATTCGTCGTCGTATCCATCCTGGGCGTGCTGGTATTCCGGTATGGGATTCTCTACAATACGCGGCTGATGGACATGCTGAACCAAAGGTAAATGTGGCCAACCTGACGCAGACGAAAAAAGCTGAAAAAGACCTGACTATTGACGGGCAGGTTTCCTAATGTTATAGTCATATTGAACTGAATACAAACATCTTCAGGGCAGGGTGCAAGTCCCTACCGGCGGTATAGCCCGCGAGCCGAAAGGTTGATCCAGTTGAATTCTGGAGCCGACAGTTAAAGTCTGGATGAAAGAAGAGTTTTCTTTGTTTTTTGACCCCTGGAGTTTTTTGCTGCCGGGGGTTTTATATTGCCCCAAAACGCAGTGTCCAAGGCTGAGGCGCGGAGAAACAGCTGACGCCCACCCTACAGCCATGCGCCACTTGCCATGCAGCACCCGTTGCCATCCCAACTGCCGTCATCCCACTACTTTATTCAGGAGGTCTCCACCATGAATCTCAGAAAATCCATCACCATTGCCCTCATGGGCGTCTTGTCCTTCATTATTATGTTCCTCGAATTCCCGCTCCCTATCTTTCCGGAATTTTTGAAAATTGACCTCTCCGACATCCCGGGCATCATTGTGGGCTTCGCTTTCGGACCGCTTTCAGGCGTCGCCGTCGAGCTTGTCAAGAACATTCTCCACCTCATGAGAACCACGACCGGCGGTGTCGGCGAGCTGGCCAACTTTATAGTGGGCTCTGCCTTCATCATCCCGGCGGCGCTGATCTACAGAAAGCGCCAAACCGTGCCGGCCATGATCACCGGCTTTGTCCTCGGAACTATCGGCATGGCGCTCGTTGGCGCCATAGCCAACTACTACATCCTGATTCCTTTCTACCAGAACTTCATGCCCCTCGACGCCATCATAGGTATGGCGGCCGCTGTCAACGCCCTGGTCGTCGACCTGAAGACCTACATTCTCTATGTGGTCATTCCTTTTAACGTGATCAAAGGTGTTGCCATCAGCATCCTGACCGCTTTGGTTTATAAACGCGTCTCTTCAGTTGTGCTGAAAAATATCTCCAACCAAAAATGGGCCAGCAGGTAGTCCCCCAGATGACGCTGACTTATGACTGGATCGTCATAGGCGCGGGCGCCGCGGGTTTGTTCGCGGCCGCTCGTGCTGCTGACGCGGCAGGACCTCCATCCGTACTGGTTCTGGAACGCGGGACGCGCGCGGGACGGAAAGTGCTGATTTCGGGCGCCGGACAGTGCAATTTTACCCATGCCGAGAGCGTGGCCGACATGGTCCGCCACTACGGCGACAAGAAGAATTTCGTAAGACATGCCATAGGCAAGCTTGACGCTGAGGCCTTGATCCAATATTTTGATGCGCTTGGACTTCCAAGCGTTGTCCGCCCGGACGGCAAAGTCTTCCCGGCGTCCTTTGCTGCCGCGGATCTCGTCGAAGCGCTGCTCCAAGAGGCGAAGCGCCGTGGCGTCCGCTTTGAATTCAACCAATTCGTCGAAAAGATTATGCCGATGGTCGAGGGCGGCTACACAGTCGCCTGCGGGGATCAGACCTACCGCGCCCACAAAGTGCTCTTGGCCTGCGGTGGAAGCTCCTACCCCATGACTGGTTCCGACGGCTCAGGACTTCGACTGGCCGCTGATCTTGGACTGGAAACCGTTCCGCAGCGGCCGGCGCTGGCACCTGTCTATCACAATGATCGTGCTTTGCACAAGCTCGCAGGCGTAGTAATCCCGGGAGCGACGTTTAAATATAGGGATTCGGAAGGCGTCCGTCCGCTAACGGGAGATCTCCTGTTTACCCACACCGGGCTCAGCGGACCGGGGATTCTCGATGGGTCCCGCTGGATGAAAGCCGGCGGACTCCTGGAACTCAGCTTCACAGCCCTTGACGCCGCTGCCTTCGAGCAAGCCCTTCTCGATGCGGCTTCAGCTCATGGCACCCGGCAGCTCAGCACCGTGATCCGCGGGCTGGTACTGACCAGATCTTTGTCAGAATTGTTCGAGGGTCATTTGGGTGAAGAAGCGTGCAAGATCACTATGGCAAGTTTATCTAAAGCTATGCGTCAGCAGATGGTGAAGCTGGCCACTGCCTATGAAGTCAGAATAACCGCCATGGGTGCCCTGAGAAGTGCCATGGCCACAGCTGGCGGGGTATCTACCCGGGAAGTGGTGGGCCGCACCATGATGGCCAAGCAGCTGCCCGGCCTCTATTTGGCAGGCGAAATTCTGGATGTGGACGGCGATACCGGCGGCTATAACCTTCACTGGGCGTTTGCCTCGGCAGCCCTCGCCGCAGCCTCGGGGAATGACACTGTTGTAAAATGAATACAACCCTATGCGCTTCAGCATTTCCTCAAGGTTAAGAGGGGGTGCTGGAGCGCTTTGTTTTTTCAACGTGTTCACAGAGGGGGCCTCTTCGCGGGGGGTGTCTCTGAGTTTTCTGTCTATGAAATAGTTACAAACGAAAACTCATGCCAATCGTTAAAATATTGCTTAATCAATTGACAATGTCTATCAACTGGAGTAAAATGATATTGCAAATGAGAATTGTTATCAAAATGAAGCTTTTGGTGGATTTGCTTATATTTTACATAGGTTGTGCAAGGGGGTAGTAATTGTTTATGTCACTCATTGAGGCAAAAAAAGGACAATGCGTTATACTCGAGAATATTGAATATGGACATAAGGTCAAGAAAAAACTTCAGGATATGGGTCTGACTCCTGGTGTTCGGCTCTGTGTGGTCTCCTCAGGTCTATTTGGACCAATGATCGTCGACGTCCGTGGATCCAGGGTTGCTCTCGGCCGCGGCATTTTAGGAAAAATCACAGTTAGAAACGCGGAGGCATAATTCATGGATATTTTTAAAATCGCTTTGGCGGGCAACCCCAACAGCGGAAAGACAACGCTATTCAACGCGCTGACCGGGAGCAACCACTATGTGGGGAACTGGGCGGGCGTCACAGTGGAAAAGCGCGAAGGGCGCATGCAGCACGCGGAGCATATTATGGACATTGTGGATCTGCCCGGCATTTACAGTCTTTCGCCCTACACCCTTGAAGAAAAAATATCGCGTGATTACATTCAAAATGAAAATCCGGATGTCGTGCTCAACATCATTGACGCGACTGCCCTGGAGCGCAATCTGTACCTGACCCTCCAGCTGATCGAGCTGGGCAGGCCGGTGGTGGTGGCGCTGAATATGATGGACGAGGCGGAGAAGAAAAATATTCAGCTTGACCTCGAGGGACTATCGGCAGCTCTTGGCGTGCCGGTGGTGCCAATAGTTGCCCTGCGAAAACGCGGCCTGCCGGAATTGCTGGAGACCGTGGTCACTGCCCATCACGCGAAGGCTGCATATAAACCTCGCCGGTTCAACTACGGCGAAGAGGTCGAGGCTTTCGTCAGGGAAGTCGAGCTGAAGCTTCCCAAGTCTCTGAAGGCTGATCACGACCCGCGCTGGATTGCCCTTAAGCTGTTCGAGCACGACATTGAAGTGCAGAAGCTCGTCAGCCCGCTCAAGTTCGACAGCGGCCACGACAGCCCCGACCGCATGGCGGACCTGCGCTACAGGGTGATTGGAGAAATGATCAGCGGCACGGCGTCCCTCGAGGCGATTGCTTTTGATCCGCTGACGGACCGGATTGACAGAGTGCTTCTCAATCCTTTCCTGGGCCTTCCAATCTTTGGCCTCGTCATGTGGCTCATGTTCTATCTGACGTTTAATCTGGGCGGCGTGTTCGCTGATTTGATTGACGTGTTCTTCGCGGTGCACCTCTCGTCCTGGGTGACTGCCGGGCTTGAATTCCTGCAGGTGGCGCCATGGCTGGTGTCCCTGGTCGTCGACGGCGTCATAGGCGGCGTGGGCGGCGTGCTTACCTTCGTTCCGAATATCGCCATTGTCTTCGTGATGATCTCATTGCTGGAAGACACAGGGTACATGGCCCGCGCAGCTTATCTGATGGACCACTGGATGACCAAGGTGGGCCTCAACGGCAAAACCTTTATCCCGATGGTCTTGGGCTTCGGCTGCAACGTGCCGGCCATCATGGGCACGCGCACCATTGAGAATGAAAATGACCGTCTGATCGCGATCCTGATCAACCCGTTCATGTCCTGCGGCGCGCGGTTCCCGGTTTACGTCCTGTTTGCGTCGGTGTTCTTCCCGGGCAACGAGACCGCGGTAACCTTCTCTCTCTACATTTTGGGTATTTTGATGGCCATGGCTTTCGCCATGATCTTCAGAAAGACGCTGTTCAAGGGTGAGCAAAGTCCGTTTATTATGGAGCTGCCGCCGTACCGTTTCCCTAAGCCGGGGGATCTTGGCATTCACGTCTGGGAAAAGGTACGGGGTTACCTGATCAAAGCGGGTACGGTCATCTTTGGCGCCAGCGTGGTGCTATGGTTCGTTCTCAACTTCAACTTCACCGGCCAGGTTCCGATTACGGAGAGCTTTGGCGCGACCATCGGCCATTTTATTGCACCGTTCTTTGGCCCGCTGGGCTTTGGGACTTGGCAAAATGCGCTGTCCCTGGTTTCGGGCATCATTGCGAAGGAGATTGTTGTGGCCAATACGGCCATTTTGTATGGCTTGTCAGATACGGCTGGCGCGGCAGAGTTTGGGCCAGTGCTGTCTCAGGCGTTTACACAAGTATCGGCATACGCCTTCATGGTCTTTGTGCTGCTTTATACGCCTTGTGTAGGCGTTATTGGCGTCATCAAGCGCGAGACGAACTCCTGGAAGTGGACGGGGTTCTCGGTCCTTTATCAGCTGGTCGTGGCCTGGGTTATGGCCTTTATCGTTTATCAGGTTGGAATGCTGATCTTTGGGTAGAACGTTTGGTTTTGCGCAGCCCTGTGCTGCAAACGCAGTTTAACCGGCGCGAAGTGGCTGGTTTTTAGGGAAGGAGAGGGTTCGTTTGGGTGGTGTTTCAACCTTTATTATTGCAGCTTTGATCATTGGGCCGGGTCTGTTCTTTTTGGTCCGGGCGATCAAGCGTGAGGCTGTGGACGGCAAGTGCGCCGGCTGCTCGCATAAAGACGGCTGCGGGACCTGCGCCAGCAGTTCTATAGTGAATTTTAAGAGTCCTGACAGTAAATAAGGGTTAGGGTTTATCCGCTTACAAATAAAAAAGACCACGAGTGTGGTCTTTTTTTATTTGAGGTCTTAATGTAACCGCTAAAGCTCGGATGGGCGTTCAATGACATAGGAGTGAACGTCCGCTTCGTAAAAGCGTCTAGGGTCGGTCAGATGCATGCCAATTTTCTCAAGGAACCGTTTTGATGCCCCGTGCTCTGGCCTGGAGGCCGCCACGATGCGTTTCAGATCCAGAACCTCAAAGCCGTAGCGGATCAGCGCGGCGCCGACTTCCGCCGCGAAGCCTTGGTTCCAGTAGTTTTTTAGAAAACGCATGCTCATTTCAATTTCCTTGGAGTGGTCGACGTGCTTGAGACCTGCCCAGCCCACAAAGGCGCCATTTTCCTTGAGGACGACGACCCAAATGCCAAGACCGGGGTGCTTTTTGTAGTACTGGCGCTGGCGCTTGACTGCCTTTTCGCAGTCTGAAAAACTGACATCTAAGCCAGAGTAGGAGATGGCATGGCTCATGACTTCCGGATCGTTTTCGAGCACAAAGAGCTCTTCGGCATCTTCCTCGATGAATTCCCTAAGCAACAATCTTTCGGTTTCCAAGATCCTTTGCATGGTCGCCCTCCTCTCCATCAGATAAGTTCACTCGCGTTACACTTTTACCCAAACTTGGCTCGGGATAACGCGGGATTTAAAAACAAGATGAAACCGGGTGTCAGACACCCAGTTTCGCCTTTTCTTCCCGCTCTATTCGCAAAGTGATATAATTGATCCATTAGAAGTTGGGGAGGCTGGCGGCCGTGGGCTTTTGGATTTCCAGGGTGCTTTTGGGTGTTGTACTTATGGCAGGACTTTTTTTTGAGGGCGCTTCCGATGGTCGTTTGACCCTCATTGTGTCCATTTCGCTGCTGCTTTTCGTCCTGAACGCCATTCGCATGCCAGGGAAGCTCGAAAAACCCGCTGATTGGCTGGAAATCTTACTTGCGGTTAGCCTTGAGAGCGTCTCGCAATATGCGGTCAATCCGTTTTTCACGCTGGTCTACGTTGTCTTAATTTTTGAGCGTGCCTATGGCGCGCGGATCCCGGTGCGGCAGCTTGCTGCGGTCATTGGGCGTGGCGCTAAAGATCCAGGATGGCGCGCTGAGGAAAATAGGCAGACACTTTCAGGATGGTGGATCGCTGCGCTGGTTGTTGGTGCTTCAGTTAAATACGGTGAAATTTTGAGGCGGGATCCGGCTTATTTTGACCTTGGCGCGGCGGTACAATTTTTGGGACTGCTGACTTCAGTGGCAGTGGCGCTGCGCTTTGCTCAAGGCTACCGCAGGGAGCGAGATGAGCTCGCGCGTCTGTCCCGGGAAATTGAGGCACTCTCTGCAGTCAAGGAACAGAAGCGCATATCCAGGGAGCTGCATGACGCATTGGGACACGCGTTAACCACACAGATCATGCGTCTGGAAATGGCGGATCATTTTCTCGAAGCTGGGCGTGCAGATGATGCTTCAGAGCAAGTGGCCTCTGCCAAATCAGAAGGACGGAGCATGCTCAGGGCGGTTCAGGAAATCGTCAC
This sequence comes from Acidaminobacter sp., assembly GCF_030247605.1. GTDB lineage: Bacteria > Bacillota > Clostridia > Peptostreptococcales > Acidaminobacteraceae > Acidaminobacter. Next base: position 49,995 of record NZ_JAOTSB010000016.1, read on the forward strand.
GACTTTGAGGGAGCCGGCATGGACGCGCTCGGATTTCGAGGCGCTGGCGGCGCAAAAGGATGATTCGGATGCAATGGGCGGCGATCTCCTGATAGAGTTTAAGGTTGAAGGTGACTTTTTAAAGCTCTCCTCCCGGGCCAACCACATTCTGTACAGAGCGCTTCAGGAGAGTTTGACCAACGCGCGGCGTCATTCAAACGCCAGACATGTATTGGCGGCGCTGACGGTTTTGGATGACGGCAGTGCAGTACTCCTTATCGAGAATGATGGTCCGCTGGTCCAATTGCCAGTTGTCCCAGGCAACGGACTGCAAGGCATGCAGGAGCGGGTATTGTCCTTGGGAGGCACCTTGAACTTTGGACCTGCTCCAAAAGGTGGCTTTAGAATTGAAATTTCACTTCCGCCACAACAAGTTGGTGACGCGGACAGAATTTGAGTTGGTGACTGACACTCAATTTGATTTGGTGCCAGAGCTGACACAGCGCATATAAAAAATGTAAGCACTTGTTTACAAGCGGGTAATTCATGTCAACATCAAAGGGTGAGTTTTGAATGATTCAAGTCGTAGTAGTAGATGATCAGACGCTTTTGGCAGAGGGACTGAAAATGCTGCTTTCCAAAGAACCGGATATTGAAGTGGTCGCTGTTGGCGCTAATGGCTTGGAAGCGATTCAATTGGTCGCAGACTTCCAGCCCGAGGTCCTGCTGCTGGACATCCGCATGCCTGAGATGGATGGCGTCGAAGCCATCCGAAGGCTGAGGGCACAGGGGGAGAAAGTCAAAATCATCATTCTCACCACCTTCAATGACGACCAGTATATTCATGAAGGCATGGCGCTGGGCGCTCAGGGCTATCTGCTGAAGGATGCCACACCGGCGCAGATTGGGGAAGCCATCCGGGCGGTGGCGGGGGGCAGTTCGGTTATGGCACCGGGTGTCGCTGAGCGGGTGTTCAAAAAGACAGCCGCTGTAGAGACTGAGCCTTCACTGCCAATGGCTGAAGCCCCGCAGGACTCAAACCTGTCTGGCCGAAGCCTCCCGGAGTGTTTTCGAGATCTGACGGAGCGGGAAAAGGATATTGTCGCCCTCGTCGCGGAGGGGAAGTCCAATCTGGAAATCTCGGAGACGCTATACCTGACCGAAGGCACAGTGAAGAATCACCTGACGAAGATCCTTGGGAAATGCTGCCTGAGGGATCGGACGCAGCTGGCGGTCCTTTGGATCAGGGGCAGCTTGGAGTAGGGGTGGGGGCTTTGGGTGACCATCGGCAAAAAAAAGAAAAAGGGGGGAAGTGGAGGCCAAATACTGGCACCCGCTTCCCCTCGCTTGATTTATATGACCTTTACAACTCATTTTCAACTGTTCCAGAAGAACCTGAAGATCAACGTAAACACCAGGATCTGAAGGATAAACACTTTCAGCAGGGCGCTGACCGCCCGGCCCGGGCCGTTGAACCGGTAAAGCTTCGACGCTTTGAACCCAGCCGGGATCCAGATCGCCAGCAAAATAACCGCAAATAAGCCGATGGTCGCCACATACTCCATCAGCGGATAACCGAGAATCCGACCGCCTGACATGATCTCCGGAATAAACGGCACAACCACCGCGCTGAGGAGCCAGCCGCAGAAAGCCAGAAGCCAGCCGCCGCTTGATCTATGGGACTCTATCATAATATCACCACCTAAGCATTTAGTGAGGGAACATCAGCTCCGCCGTGGTCCAGGCTGCGACCAGCAGTCCGACCAGCACAGGGATCAGGAGCAGGATGGCCCGGCCTTTATGTAGGAAAATGGAGATCAGGCTGAGCACCAGACCGGCAATGGCGAAGAGCGCGATGAGCGGAGACGGCAGAGGGAGTCGAACCGCTTGTGTGAACTTCAGAACCATAAGGACTACAAACAACACACTCAGGTACACGGCCCATTTGCCGGCGCTGTCTTTAGGCATTGTCGAGATTTTCATAAAATGTGCCTTCTTTCATACAGGTTTTGACGCAGGGTAGGTGGGATAAGTTCCGTGATATGCCTTCATGTCATTTATACCCAAACTCATGACTCAAGTCACCCCTACCTCATGACTTTCGAGAGGCGAAAGCTTTTCGCGGAAGTGCTACACTGTGAGTAGAGGTAAACAATAACATGAAAATTCGTGTGAGGAGTGATAGAGATGTTGGAGGGAAGATGGGGGACCATCGGCAGAAAAATCTTTAGATTCAAAGGGAAAAGGGCTGCGGGAGCTGCGGGACTGGTTCTGATCCTGGCAATGGTCCTGACGGCGGCGGGGTGTTCGGGCGGCGCCTACGACAAACTGATGAAGGCGGAGGCGAAGACAGACGCGGCGGTGACGGGCGTGACGACGACGCGGATCACACTGGAAAACAATTTTGATACCGCTAGTCTGACGGCGGAAGAGCTGAAGATGGCGAACTACATGAAAAAAGTCACCTACGAGGGGAGGTTGCGCTTTGACCACGGGCTTGGGGAAATGGCGAGCGACCTTTACCTGAGCATGGGCGGGATTGGCTTTGACGCGGAGCTTTACAGCTTTGGCGGGGAGACTTACGTCAAGCTGCCGGTCATGAAGAAGTACATGAACGTCAAGGATCTGATGAAAGTTGAAGGCGCCCAGGCTGCGGCCGAGGCTCAGGGGGACTTCCTCTCAGAGACGGCGCTGGAAAAACTGGGCGACATTTGGAGCTCGGTGGCGACGCCGGACAATGTGAAGAAGACGGGCAGCGCGCTGCTGAGGACGGATTCCGGGGATTTGAAGACAACGCGTTACACGGTTGAGGTCGACCCCGAGGTAGTTCAGGCGGCTCTGATCGAATCCGCAAGGGTCATCACAGAGGATCTGGCTGCGAAAAATCCAGACGCGGACTTTTCCTCAGCCATTGGTGAGATGACGGAGATTGAGATCGACGAGGTGTCCATGATCTCTGAGATTTCCTCCAGCGGGTATGTGGTCAGAGATGATGTGGTGATCCGCTATCATCAGCCGGGCCTCGAGACCAGCATCCGCGTCGAAATCATCCGGGATCAGCTGGACGAAGCAGTCGAGCTGAACCTGCCTGAAATCACCGCCTTGGAGTTATACACCAGCGAGGAACTCGACCGGGAAATGCCGGGGGCGCTGGATGACCTGCTCGGCACTTTTGGGATTCAAACCACAGACGACACAAGCGAGGCGAGGTGAGCACCATGCTGCAGACCATTGAACTGACGAAGCGCTTTGGCGCGACCCTTGCGGTAGACGCGCTGTCCATAGAAGTCAGAAAGGGCGACCTGGTCGGCCTGCTGGGGCCGAACGGCGCCGGCAAGTCGACGACCATTTCCATGATCGCGACGCTTCTTGAGCCGGACAGCGGAAAAATCCTTTACAACGGGCAGGATCTCATGGCACACCCGGAGGCCATCAGGAAGGGTCTTGGCTTCGTGCCCCAAAACATCGCCCTTTATCAGGACCTGTCCGGCCGGGACAACCTTAAATTCTGGGGGCGGCTGTATGGACTGAAGGGCGACCTTTTGAAGCGGCGGATCGAGGAGGTCTCCGAGATCATTGGAATCTCTGACCGGCTCAAAGACAAGGTCAAAGCCTACTCCGGCGGCATGAAGCGCCGGCTCAACATAGGCGCCGCGCTGCTGCACCAGCCTGAATTCCTGATCATGGATGAACCCACGGTGGGCATTGACCCTCAATCCCGCAACCACATATTGGACGCGGTGAAAGCGCTGAATCGCGAGGGGATGACCATCCTCTACACGAGCCACTACATGGAAGAGGTCGAGGAGCTGTGCCGGACCATTTATATCATGGATTTGGGGAAATTGATTGCCTCCGGGACCAAGGAAGCCCTCCTGGCGGCGGCCGGTGGCGGCGAGGAAGTGACGGCGAAGTTTGAGACGGTGTCGGATGCATTAATCAGCGGCCTCAAAAACCTGAATGGCCTGATCGCTCTGGCTCAGACGCCTGAAGCGCCTCAGACTGTGACCCTCAGCTTTGGGGGCGACGGCGGCCACCTGAAGCCGGTGATTGAGCTCGCAACCGAGCTGGGTCACCCGTTGCTGTCTGTGGATGTGAGCAAGCCCAACCTGGAGTCGGTGTTCCTGAAGCTCACCGGCAAAGCCCTTAGAGACTAGAAAGGCGGCGGAAATGATGTGGTCTATGATGTGGTCTCTTTGGAAGAAGGATTTCAAGACTTATATGGCGGACCGGCAGGCGATCTTTACGATCTTTCTGATGCCGGTTGTGATTTCGACGATTTTGGGCTTCTCGCTGCAGTCCATGTTTGGCACGGCGGGCGGGGTGTCTCAGATAGAGCCTCTTGAGCTGGCAGTGGTCAAGGGTTATGAGGGTGTGGGTGGGGTGACCATCGGCAAACCCTACAGCTTTGAGGCGTTTATGGAGGACCTGTCGGAGAATCCGGTGGGGGCGAGGGTGGTCGCGGAGATGGGCGAGGACCAGATGCGCAGCTACTTTGAGGACGTGGACCCGGAGGCGATCTTCTTTGAGGATTTTCTGGGGTCCCCTGAGCTGGCCCAGACGCTGGGGTACACGGTGACGGACCTGACGACGGCGGAGCGTCAGCTGGCCGCAGATGAAATAGCGGGAATCGTGGTGCTGCCGGAGAATTTTGTCCGGGGCATGTACGTGAACCTGTTGACGCCGCTGCGGTCTGAGGTGGAGATTGCCTTTGTCGAGAACACAGCCCGCGGCGTGAGCTCGAAGCTCGCGAAGATGATGCTGGAGGGCTTTGCCGGGTATCTTGACAGCGTGATTGACAATAAAAATGTGCTGATCGAGCAGCGGATCGCGGCGGGGATCACCCTGGAGGACACGGACTGGGGATCACGGCCTGACAGCGGGCTGACGCTGGAGCAGCGCGGCGTGCGGGCTCTTAAGCCGGTGGACAGCAAGGGGTACTACACGGTCGCCATGATGTCCATGTTTCTGCTGTTTACGGCGGCGCTGGGGGGCTACCTGCTCCTGGAGGAGAAGCGTCAGCTGACCTATGACCGCCAACGTGCTGCAGGGCTTAGCCGATGGTCCATTCTGCTCGGCAAGCTTGCGCTGATTGACGCGGTCGCGCTGATTCAGATTTTGCTGATGATCGTCTGGTCGACGCTGATTTTCAGAATCTCCTGGGGGTCGCCAGCGGCGCTGGCCGTCATTACTCTGGCAACCGTGCTTGGAATTGGGGGTCTCGGTCTCCTGTTCATGACGGTGGCGGCGGCTTTTGACAACATCATGATTTCCAAGGTGTTTGAGAACGGGCTGAACCAGGTGCTGGCGCTGGTCGGCGGGGCGTATATCCCGATCGAGACCATGCCGGCGCTGATTCAGAAGGTGGCGCTGATCCCAATCAACGGGGTGATTTTGAAGGTGTATCTCTACAACATGATGGGGTACAGCCTGCCGGAGCTGATGCCGTATGTGGGTCTCATCCTGCTTAATGGCTTGGTATTTTCGGTGGCGGGGATCCTGGTGTTCAGATTCAAGGAGGTGAAGGCGCATGTTGACCATAATGTACCGACGGCTGTGGATGCAGAGTCAGTCCTATAAGATTATGCTGGCCATGACGCTGATCGCGCTGGTCATCAACTTCGCCTTTGCTGGGATGAACCAGAATTATGAGCCTGCCCTGGATGTGGTGGATCTGGACGGGACGGTGATGTCAGCGGAGTTCGCGGCGCGGCTGTCTGCGGCTGAAGGGCAAAAGGTGACGGTGCTGGACGCGCTGGATGAGAAGCGGGTGCAGATGAAGGTCGCGGGGGCGCTGGTGATACATGAGGGGTTTTCTGCGGCTCTTATGAATGGTGAGACGCCAAGGCTGGAGCTGGTGTCCCTGAAGCAGGATGCTGAGGTGATGACCCTTGAATACAATATTGAGCGCGCCTTTGACCAGTTTATGGCTTACAGGTCCCTGGCGCTGGATTTTGAGGCGGCGGCCGCAGAGGCGGGGGTCGAAGTCGATGGTGCCTACGAGCGGACTTACAGCCGTCTCGTCGAGGTCAACGATGCCCGGGAGACTTTGAAAGTGGTGACGGAAGGCGGGTCTCAGCGGGATTTGAATGCGGAGATTGGCATGTACCGGATTCTCGGTTTCCTGATTATGTTTACGGCGTTTACAACGGTGATTGCCGCGGCGGAAATTGTGGAGGAAAAGCAGTACTATACCTGGCAGCGGACGCTGGTGGCGCCGGTGCGCAGACTGGACATCATAGCCGGGCACGTGGCGGTGGCCTTCGTGGTGGGCATGATCCAGCTGGTGGTGACGCTACTGGCGGGGCAATATGTGTTTGGTCTGGAATACGGGGCGAATATGGGCAGCCTGCTGGCGGTGGGGGCGCTTTATATACTGAGTATGGGGGCCTTTGGGCTTTTCGTCACGTCCTTTGCCAAGAGCCCGAATGCCCTCGGCGGCATTGTGTCCATTCTGTTGACTTCTATGGCGATGCTGGGTGGCTGCATGTGGCCCCTGGAGATGGTGTCCAGCAAGATTCTGATTGCCCTCTCCTGGATCACCCCGCATAGGTGGGCCTTCGACGCCATGCGCGCCATAGGGGCTGACGATGTGACCCTGGCCTCCCAGAGTTTTGAACTGATGATGCTGGCCGGGATGACTGTGCTGATGATGGGCGTTGGTGTTCTGCGACTGAGGGACGAATGATTTAAGTGAGTGACAGGCACCAAACTCAAGTGAGTGTCAGACACTCACTCAAATTTGGTGCCAGAGCTTGAGACAATTCTGAATATTTCCGCATGTGACTCCGCTAGATTGATCTTATAAGCGCTTCAGCGGATCGCCCAAACATGCTATACTAAAGTCAGACCAAATTTTAGGAGGCGTGTTCATGACAAGAGTTGCTTATGCTTCGCCGGGCGCAGTTTCCGTAGGCCCGTATTCCCATGCGGTGGATTCAGGGGAGCTGGTGTTTTTCTCAGGCCAGACGCCCATAGACAAAGAGACAGGCAAGCTCAAGGAAGGCGGCATTCAGGAGCAGACTCGCCAGTGCTTCCTCAATTTGTTCAGCGTCCTTGAGGCTGCGGGCTTGACGCCGGATGAGGTCGTCAAAGTCAACGTCTTTCTGACGGATATGAACAACTTCAAAGATATGAATGAAGTCTATGAAAAGCAGTTTGAGGCGCCGTATCCGGCTAGGACGACCATAGGTGTGGCCTCCCTGCCTTTGGGCGCAGATATTGAAATTGAGATGATCGCGAAAAAGCGATAACTTAATTATGAACTTTTTTTAATAAACCCCCTTGACGCGTGAGCTGGTTTGCATTATTATAACTGACAAGATCAAAATGAAATGGCAGTGACGGGAAGAGTAAGGTTTCTGACGACCCTTCAGCGAGCCGGGGATGGTGTGAGCCCGGCAGGCAAGCGTTACCTGAAGAACATCCCCGAGCTTTCGACCGAAAGCTGTCCGGCCCCGGTTCAAAACCCTGGCCGCAGACGAGTAGATTCGAACGGAACCCAACCGTTACAGTGGGCACGGTATCGCGCTAGTCAGCGCCGTATCGCAGCGAGGTGACCGCGTCAAGTTAGGCGGTAACCAGGGTGGCAACGCGGAAGCAAGACCTTTCGTCCCTGATATTCAGGGATGATGGGTCTTTTTTTATGCCGTCATCACCACCCATTGACGAGGAGGAACTACCATGACACCATCCCCAATCATGAAATTCAACATGCCGTACACCACATCAAAATCACAGCGTTTGCAGATCCCAAAAAACTACACGCCGAAGCTCGGCCTGCTTGAAACTGAGATCGCCATCAAACGAATTAAAGACTACTTCGAAAGACGCCTGGCGGAGTCCCTCAACCTCATGCGCGTCTCCGCGCCGCTCTTTGTCCGCCCGGAATCCGGCCTCAACGACAACCTCAACGGCGTCGAGCGCCCGGTCGGCTTTGACGTCAAGGACATGGAAGCCGACGTCGAGGTCATCCACTCCCTGGCCAAATGGAAGCGCCTCATGCTCCAGCGCTACGGCTTCAAGATGTACGAGGGCCTCTACACCGACATGAACGCCATCCGCCGGGACGAAGAGCTCGACAACCTCCACTCTATCTACGTGGACCAGTGGGACTGGGAGAAAATCATTGACCGCAGCGACCGCACCGAAGAAAAGCTGAAAGAAATCGTCCGCACCATCTACAAAGTCTTCAGAGAGACCGAGCAATACCTGGCGGCCATCTACCCGGCTCTGGGCCAATCCCTGCCGGAGGAGATCTTCTTCATCACCTCCCAGGAGCTCGAGGACCGCTTCCCGGGCCAAACGCCAAAGATGCGAGAATACCTCATCTCCAAGGAGAAAAAAGCCGTCTTCCTCATGAAAATTGGCAAAGCCCTCAAATCCGGCGAGCCCCACGACGGCCGCGCCCCGGACTACGATGACTGGGAGCTCAACGGCGACATCCTGTTCTACTACCCAATCCTCGACTGCGCGCTGGAGCTCTCCTCCATGGGCATCCGTGTCGACGAGAAGACCCTCGAAGCCCAGCTGCACGTCGCCGGCGCCGAGGAGCGCAGGACCCTGCCGTTCCACAAAATGCTCCTGAAAAGCGAGCTGCCCCTCACCGTGGGCGGCGGTATTGGCCAGTCCCGCATCTGCATGTACTTCCTCCAGAAAGCCCACATTGGCGAAGTCCAGGCCAGCGTCTGGCCGGACGACATGATCCACGAGTGCTTCGAAAACAAGATCTACATTCTGTAAACCCATCAGATCCCGGCGCCTCATCTGCGCCTTCTTCCGGGCGGCCCCCACAAGGGCCGCCTGATTTGTATGGACTGTGACCATCGGCAAAATCAATTGCTTTCTTAAGGCTTTAGTACAAAAACTTAGCCGATGGTTCCGCGATCACCCCCCCACACGTCTGTCTTTATGATATAATGATTCGATGAGGCCATTACCCCGAACTGGCCGTAAAGTACAAATTTGCTCTAAGCATATCCAGGGAGGACATGATGGATTTAAACAAGTTGAATGAATCACAACGCGAAGCTGTCGTCACAACTGAAGGACCGCTGCTGGTCATGGCGGGCGCCGGATCGGGCAAGACCCGCGTCCTGACGAGCAGGATCGCCTACTTGATCGAATCTTTGTCGGTCTTTCCAAGCGAAATCCTGGCATTTACCTTTACGAACAAGGCAGCCAAAGAAATGAGAAACCGGGTGGAAGGGCTGATCGGTTCCGTCTCCGGCGGCATGTGGATTGGCACGTTCCACGCCCTTTCGGTCAGAATGCTGCGCAGAGACATAGAGAAGCTGGGCTATACCAAGGACTTCGTCATCTACGACTCCGACGACCAGCTGACGCTGCTCAGACAGGTAGTCAAAGCCCTCAATATTGACGAGAAGAAAACGCCGCCCAAGCACTTCAGAGCCAAAATCAGCGAAGCCAAGAACGAAATGGTGTCGCCTGAAGAGTATACAGGCCTCTACGGCAACGACTACGGCAGCCTGCAGGCCGCCAAGGTCTACGAGCTGTATCAGAAGCGTCTAAAGGCCAACAACGCCATGGACTTCGACGATCTGATCCTGAAAACCGTCGAGCTCCTGACGTCCTTTGAAGAGGTCAAAGCTTATTACAACCGAAAATTCCGCTACATTCTCGTGGACGAGTACCAGGATACCAACAAGGCCCAGTACCGTCTGATCAAGCTTCTGGCGAACCCGCAGCACAACGTCTGCGTCGTCGGAGACCTGGATCAGTCGATCTACGGCTGGCGCGGAGCCGACATTAGAAACATCCGGGATTTCGAAAAAGACTATCCCGAGGCAAAGACGGTGGTCCTGGAGCAGAACTACCGCTCCACTGCCCACATCCTGAACGCTGCAAACGCTGTCATTCAAAACAACATGCAGCGCAAGGAAAAGAATCTGTGGTCCACCCGTGGAGACGGCGAACGCCTGAGATATTATCAGGCTTACGACGAGCGGGACGAGGCCAGATTTATCGCAGAGGAAATCGAAAAGCTGCGGCGCTCAGAGGACAGAAAATATACAGATTTCTGTATTCTCTACAGAACTAACGCTCAGTCCCGTGCCATTGAGGAAATGATGCTCCGTCAAGGCATTCCCCACACGGTAGTGGGCGGCTTTCGCTTCTACGAGCGCATGGAAATCAAGGATATGATGTCGTACCTTCGCCTGATCCAGAATCCGTTCGACGGCATCAGCTTCAACCGCGCTATAGGCGCGCCGAAGCGGGGGATTGGTCCAAAGACTCTTGAAATCATCTACAATGAAGCAGACAACCGCGGCGTCTCCGTTGTGGAAGCTGCAGTGGGACTTTTGAAGAGTCATACCATCAGCGGTAAAGCGGGTGCGTCTCTTTCTGAGTTTATTCAGCTGATTCTCGACATGGCGGCACAGAAGGAAACTATAGAAGTCGCGAAAATCGCGGAAGCGGTCATTCAGCGCTCTGGCTATGAGGACGCGCTTAAATCCGAAAATACCATTGAATCCCAGACGCGCCTGGAAAACCTGTATGAGCTCTTGTCCGTCTCAGCGGACTTCGATCTTCGTTCCGGCGGCGGCAGCCTGGAAGATTTCCTTGCTGAAATCTCCCTGGTGTCAGATATTGACGGCATGAAAGACGAGCAGGAAGCCGTGGTCATGATGACCCTTCACAGCGCCAAAGGACTGGAATACCCGGTCGTCTTCCTGGCGGGACTGGAGGAGAACCTGTTCCCAATCTCAAGAGCGCTGACCAGCGACGACGACCTGGAAGAGGAGCGGCGTCTGGCCTATGTGGGCATGACCCGGGCGGAAGACCGTTTGTATCTCTCCAGTGCCTTAAGAAGAATGCAGTTCGGCAGTTTGCAGGCCAATCTGCCGTCCCGGTTCCTGGAAGAGGTGCCAGAGGCGCTCATGGAAAACCATGGACAGACCCGGGCTCAGATGACAGCTCAGCGGGCTTCCAAGCCAAGACGCCAAGATGCTAAAGTCAAGCCGACCTATGCGTTTGGCTCAAGCTATCTCAGTAAACCTGAGGCCGGCGGCTACAGCGGCGGCGGCTTTGGCGGCAGTGGTTATGGCGGCAGCGGTTCCGGCGGTTCCGGCGGATCCGACACTCTCGTTGGCGCTTGGGGCAAGGCCCCTGCAGACGCGGACTTCAATCAGGACGCGACCTCATCCGAGCTTGCCTTTACAAACTCAGACATGAATTCAGACGCCAAACCAGAACGGGAAGACGGCCTCAGACCTGGCTCTAAAATTCGTCACAAAAAGTTTGGTGTTGGCACCGTCATTTCTCTTGGCACACCGGATAACCGAAATATTACGACCATAGCCTTTGACGGGGCGGGCATCAAGAAACTCGATTTGTCCTACCTGCCCGTTGAAGTGATTGAATAAATACTTGGGGAGGATCTTTGTGGACCCTAAATGGACTGAAGACTACGAAGCGCTCATCCGGGAAATCGAGCACCACAACCATCAGTATTACGTGCTCGACCGACCTGAAATTACGGATTATGAGTATGATCAGCTCATGCAGCGCTTGCTTGCCCTTGAAAGCGAGCACCCGGATCTCAAGACGCCGGATTCTCCAACCCAGCGCGTGGGCAGTGCGCCGCTGGCGGCCTTTTCCCAGGTCCGCCATGCAGTCAGACTTCTAAGTCTGGACAATGCCTATGACGCAAATGACGTGGAGGCCTTTATTAAAAGGATTGACAAAGAGCTGGTCACCACAGCGGCCTTTGTCGTCGAATATAAGATCGATGGCCTCAGCGTCGCCCTCCGTTACGAAAACGGACATTTTGTCCAGGGGGCAACCAGGGGAGACGGCGAGACTGGCGAAGACATCACGGAAAACCTCAAGACCATTCGCTCCATTCCCCTCAGACTGACCGAGCCGCGCACCCTCACCGTGAGGGGAGAAGTCTTCCTGCCAAAGGAAGGCTTTCGACAGCTCAATGAAGAGCAGGAGCAAAATGGTCTTCAAACCTTTGCCAACCCCAGAAACGCAGCCGCCGGATCCCTGCGGCAGCTGGACAGCCGGATTACCGCCTCGCGGCCGCTGGATATCTTCGTCTTTGACCTGCTCAGCGGGGAACTAAACGCGAAAACACATGATGAAGCCCTCGCAGAGCTTAACGGACTTGGTTTCAAGGTCAGCCACGGGAGGCGCTTTGAAAACCCTGATGACATCACCAAAGCTGTGATCCATGCTGAATCAGAACGTCACAGCCTGCCCTTTGACATCGACGGCATGGTCGTCAAAGTGGACAGCTTTGCTCAACGGGATCAGCTGGGCACCAGAGCAAAAAGCCCGCGCTGGGCAGTCGCCTTCAAGTTTCCGCCGGAAGAGGTGGAGACGACCCTCAGGGACATTACCGTCCACGTGGGCCGTACCGGCGTCATCACCCCGAGGGCGGAGTTCGACCCCGTGGAGGTCGCCGGCTCAGTCATAGCCCGCGCCACGCTTCACAACCAGGATTTTATCCGGGAAAAGGACATTCGTATTGGCGACAGAATTGTCGTCCAAAAGGCCGGCGACGTCATCCCGGCAGTGGTGCGGGTCCTGACAGACCGGCGGCAAGGCACAGAACAGCCCTTCGTGCTCCCGACGTCCTGTCCGGAGTGCGGCAGCGCAACCCACCGGCTGGAAGGGGAAGCGGCTCTGCGCTGCCTGAACCCGAACTGTCCTGCGCGCTACCGCCGCGGGATCGAGCATTTCGTCTCCAGGCCAGCCATGAACATTGACGGCCTCGGGGAGTCTATCATCAGCCTGTTGATTGCGAACGGCCTGATCCGGGGGATTGCCGACCTCTACACCCTCAAGGACCAGCGGGAAACTTTGATCCGCCTGGAACGCATGGGTGAGAAGTCCGCGGACAACCTGCTGAAGGCCCTTGAAGCCTCCAAGGAAAATCCGCTGTGGCGACTGATTACCGGCCTCGGTATCCCGCTCATTGGGGCCCAGGCCGCGAAACAGCTCGCCCGCAGCTTCGACACCCTCGACGGGCTGATGGCCGCAGGCGCGGAGGAACTCGTCACGCTGCCTGAAATAGGCGCCAAGATGGCAGAAAGCCTCGTCAGTTACTTCAGTGATCCGGTGAATCAGGAGACCATCGGCAAACTAAAAGCCGCAGGCCTGAATTTCAAAGGGGAGCGCACCGCTCAGACCGGACCGCAGCCTTACGCGGGAAAAACCTTTGTGCTCACAGGTACCCTGTCCGGCTTCACGAGAGACGAAGCCAAGGCTCAAATTGAAGCTCTGGGCGGAAAGGTGGCCGGAAGCGTCAGCAAGAAGACGGACTTTGTGGTCTATGGCACCGAAGCCGGCTCCAAACTGGATAAAGCCCTGTCCCTGGGCGTCGCCACGCTGGATGAGGATGAGTTCCTCGCCATGCTGGAAGCCGCGAAAGCCTAAAAACTTAAAAAAGTTGGCCGATGGTCATTTAACCCCATCCCAGCCAACCTAAAATATCGATTCGAAACGGAGGTCTTTTAATGGCGATCACCATCAAAGACGTCGAGCATGTCGCAAAGCTCGCGCGCCTCGAGTTCGAGGAAAATGAAATTCTCGCCTTTACAGAAAAGCTCGACGCCATTGTCGGGTATGTGGAAATGCTGAATGCCGTCGACGTAGAAAACGTCGATCCGACTTATCATGTCCTTCCGGTAAAGAACCGATTCAGGGAAGACGAAATTCAGGCTTCGCTGGAACGAGATGCGGTTCTGACCAACGCGCCTGACCGGCGCGGCGGCTGCTTCAGAGTGCCGCGGGTTGTGGAATAGGGGGCGCGGGGAGAGATGGAGATGAAAAACAAAATGTATGAATGGACGCTCCACGAAGCCCGTCAGGCGCTGCGTGACGGTCAAGTCACGTCTGTGGCCCTCACGGAGGCGATTTTTGAGCGCATTGAAGCTGTTGAGCCTAAAATTGACGCCTTTATAACGCTTTTAAAAGAAGAAGCGTTGGAAAGCGCCCGGGCGGCTGACGCAGCCTTTGCTCGGGGCGAAGACCTTGGGGACCTGCACGGCGTGCCCATTGCTATCAAAGACAATATGTGCACCACGGGCATTCCGACGACTTGTGCGTCTAAAATGCTGGAGAACTTCCGCCCGCCTTATGACGGGACGGTTGTCGCAAAGCTCAAAGCGGCAGGCGCAGTTATTGTAGGGAAGACAAACCTGGACGAATTTGCCATGGGCTCTTCTACAGAGAACTCTGCCTTTAAAGTCACACGCAATCCTTGGAACACGGACTATGTGCCAGGCGGCTCTTCAGGCGGCTCGGCGGCCTCGGTTTCTGCGGGGGCGGCTTACGCGTCCCTTGGCTCAGATACGGGCGGCTCTATCCGTCAGCCGGCGTCCCTCTGCGGCCTGGTAGGTCTCAAACCGACCTATGGACTCGTTTCCAGATATGGCCTGGTGGCCTTTGCCAGCTCTCTGGATCAGATTGGCCCCTTCACCAAGGACGTTGAAGACTGCGCTATCATGATGAATGCCATTGCGGGCTATGACGTCAAGGACGGCACCTCGATCCAGCAGGAAAAGCCGGACTATAAGGCGGCTTTGATCGATGACGTCAAAGGACTGCGCATTGGATTGCCAAAGGAATTCTTTGGAGAGGGCATTGCTCAGGAAGTCAAAGACGCGGTTCACGCCGCTGCCAAGATTTATGAAACCTTGGGCGCAACCGTGGAAGAAGTCAGCATTCCAAATGCCGGCTACGCGCTGCCAATTTACTACATCATTGCCTCCTCAGAGTGCAGCTCAAACCTGGCCCGCTTCGATGGCGTCCGCTACGGCTTCCGCGCGCCTGAGTTCGAGGACTTCAACGACCTGTTCGCCAAAACACGCACACAAGGCTTTGGCGAAGAAGTCAAGCGCCGGATCATGCTGGGCACTTATGCCCTCAGCTCCGGCTATTATGACGCCTATTATAATAAGGCCATGAAGGTCAGAACCCTTCTGAAACAGGACTTTGACCGGGCCTTTGAGTCTGTGGATGTCCTCCTGACGCCGACCTCGCCTACAGTGGCCTTCAAAATTGGCGAAAAAACTGATAATCCGCTGGAAATGTACATGTCAGATATCTGTACCGTGCCTATCAACATTGCCGGCGTACCGGCCATGTCCCTCCCATGCGGTTTCAGCGAGGGCCTTCCTATTGGCATGCAGCTGATTGGAAAACATTTTGACGAAAAGACGATCCTGCGTGCAGCCTATGCTTATGAACAGCATACGGGCTACGCACAGCAGCGTCCGTCGCTTTAGGAGGTGCGGTCATGTCAGAGATGAAATTTAAAACCCTGGTCGGTCTCGAGATCCACGCGGAGCTCGCGACGGCCTCCAAGATGTTCTGCGGCTGCACGACGACCTACGGCGGCGACGTCAACACGCACTGCTGCCCGATCTGTCTTGGCCTTCCCGGCACACTGCCGGTGGTCAACAAGCGGGCTATCGAGTTTGCTATCCAGACCGGACTTGCCTTCAATGCCAAAATTGCGAAAAAGAGCAAGATGGACCGCAAGAACTATTTCTATCCGGACCTGGTCAAGGCGTTCCAGATTTCCCAATATGACATGCCTCTTTGTGAGCATGGACATGTGGATATTGAAACAGCTTCCGGGAAAAAACGCATAGGTATTGAGCGGATCCATATTGAAGAGGACACCGGAAAATCCCTCCACGCAGAGGATGGCTCATCCCTTCTGGATTACAACCGCTGTGGCGTGCCGCTGATTGAGATTGTCACCTTGCCGGACATGTCAAGTGCTGAAGAGGCCGGCGCGTTTCTTGAACTCCTCAAGTCGACACTGGAATATATTGAGGTCAGCGACTGCAAGATGGAGCAGGGTTCACTGCGCTGTGACGTCAACGTCAACGTGGTCAGCGAGGATGGCACGGTCAAAAGTAATATCGCAGAAATCAAGAACCTCAACTCCTTCAAGGCGGCCATGAAGGCCATTGAGTTTGAGACAAAGCGCCACATTGAGCTCCTTGAGCGCGGTGAAAACACCCTCAAGGAAACCCGCCGTTGGGACGACGCTAAAAACGAAACCTTCCATATGCGCACGAAAGAATTCGTCCAGGATTACCGCTATTTCCCGGAGCCGGACATTGTCGACTTCGAAATTGACGCAGACTGGATCGAGCGCCTCGAACTGGAGCTCCCAGAGCTTCCGGAAGCGAGAAAACACAGATTTATTTCCGCTTATGGCATTCCTGAGTATGATGCCGGCGTCTTGACCTCAACGCGCCAAATGGCGGACTACTTCGAGACTTTGGTCAATAGTGTGGGGGATGGCAAGCTTGCCAGCAACTGGATTATGACGGAACTCATGCGCCGTCTCAAGGATGAAGGTTTGGAGCTGGGAGCCCTGCGCTTCACTGTAGAGCAATTCGCCGAGCTGATCGCCATGGTCAAGGACGGCACTCTGAACCAAAACGCAGCGAAAAAAGTTTTCCGCCGTCTGTTTGAAGAAGGCGGGGAGCCAAAAGCTATAGTCGAGGCAGAAGGTCTTGTTCAAACCTCAGACACGGGTCTGATTAAGGATACTGTAGATTCTGTGCTCAGCGCAAATCCTCAGTCTGTTGAAGACTATAAGAACGGCAAGGACAGAGCCTTTGGATTCCTCGTGGGTCAGGTCATGAAAGCCTCAAAAGGCAAGGCCAATCCGCAGGTGGTCAATGAGCTTTTGGCAGAAGCGCTTAAGAATTTATAAACTAAGAACAAAAAAGAGACAGCATTTCGCTGTCTCTTTTTTGTTTGTCTTTCGTTTATCCTTCTGAAATCAGCCCCCGCCAACCGCCGGGAAAAATGCTAAGGTATCATTTTCTGTCAGGCTGGCGTTAAGTTTGGAGTGTCTGCCGTTAATCATAATGATGGCGACTTCGCTTTGCGGAATGCCCAGAAGATCGAGAATATCACCAGGGGTGGTCGTTTCGTGAATCTCCAGATCCATTTCCTTTTCGCGCTTTTCTCTTAAAGTGGCAAAGAGTTTGACTTTGATCTTCATAGGCACCTCCTCTGATCCGGCGATAGGCAGTGAAGCGGACGTCGAGGTCTCTTAGCCCTTACTCCGACTATTTGCTCAACTTGAAGTTAGAGGCATTCTTCTGGTTTTTTCCATAGAAGCCAAGGGCTACGCGGTAAGGTCCGGGACAACCGGGTGGCAAGAAGGCCACACGATCACCTGGTTGGATGACGGTATCCAAGTCTTGGACAAATCCGTTCACAAAGATGACCTCTACCTCGTGCAGCCTAATTTCAAGCTTTTTTGCCAGCTCAATTCCGGTCAGGGGCTCCAGCAAGTGTAGAATGACAGGCATGGTGCCGTGCTTCTTTCTCAGATAGGAATCCAAGTGAAGGAAACCTCTAATTTCCGTTGCCGATGGTTTCGGGTCATTCATACCACATCACACTCCTTGGTGGTTGAATCGGACTGACTGGGCTGGTTACCGCTCGTCATGATTCTTATTAAAAGTTATAGACCTCATCAATTTCTTCCGGTGTGAAATCCCAGACTTGATTGTGCGGAGGAAGCGCCTCGTACTCAAAGAATTCTGGAAGGCGGTCGTGAGCGTTCGTAAATCCGGCTCTCTTGTTAAAGTCCCGCTCAACTTTAAGGACGGATTCGCCAAGCTTGTCGACATCTCCGGAAGTCAGGGACAGGCCGTATTGCGCATTGATCATGTCGATCAGTGCCTGATAGCCTTCAGGGCTGTCTGCGATGCCAAAGTAGACAAACAGACACATGCCGGTACTGTCGACTGCTGCAGTGCCAATCTGCATAGACCGGGCGTACTCGATCTGGCCGTCTTTTTTCAGCGGGTCAAGGTCGCCGCCG
Organism: Acidaminobacter sp.; assembly: GCF_030247605.1. Taxonomy (GTDB): domain Bacteria; phylum Bacillota; class Clostridia; order Peptostreptococcales; family Acidaminobacteraceae; genus Acidaminobacter. Next base: position 67,810 of record NZ_JAOTSB010000016.1, read on the forward strand.
ACCTTCAGAATGTTGCCGGAGACACAATAGCCTGCAGTGTGGTCAGCGCCCATTGGGGTCGTGGCATAGGTTAAACCAATGCCTTTGACTGAGCGAGGATCGTAAGCCGGGATCGCCTGGTCCTTGACGACAGGGGTTCTATAGAGGCCGCAGACTTTTCCTACGACAGCGCATCCTCCGCCCAGAATTCTGCCGAGTGGGGTTGGAACAGCAATCTGTTTGATTGCGTCCAGAGCAGCTTCGCCGTCGCCCCAAGGCAATAAGCCGCCTTCCATAGCCGTCGCGACTGCGACGGAGACTTCGATACTGTCCACGCCAATATCATCCATGGCGCGGTCCGCATAGGCGATCAGGTCCAGATTTTTGATGCCGGCGTCAGCGCCGAGGGCCCAAATCGTTTCATACTCAAAGCCGCTTGTGATATATTTGCCTTGTTTGTCCGGGTACCACTGTGAGCATTTGATAATGCAGCCTCTGTGGCAGCCGTGGGAGACTTTGCCGTCGCCGCCGCGCTCGGTAATGGTCGCGTTCATGGTCTCGCCGGAAATGATGTCGTTATGATCAATGCGGCCCTGGGTAAAGTTGTAGGAAGGAAGGCCGCCGGCCTCGTTCAGAATATTGACCAGGACGTCCGTGCCGTAGGCTGCGAGGCCCTGACCTGATACCGGATGGGAGAGGAGGGCGTTTGCGAAGACTTTCGCAGCCGCTCTGAACTTCTCAGGCTCTGCGATAGGCACAGTGCCGGCGCCGGTATCATCCAGAATGACAGCTTTAACTTTTTTGGAGCCCATGACAGCACCCAGGCCACCGCGGCCCGCACTGCGGATGTTCCCTTCCGGATCCTTGAACGATATATTCGCGGAAGGCAGGCGGTGCTCACCTGCAGGACCGACTATTGCGATGCCGACATTCTTCCCGTGTTTCTCAGTCAGGAACGCAATGGCGTCATAATTGCCGCAGCCGCCCAGGATCTCGACCGGTGCTTCTTCAATAGCAACGTTGTCCATAGAGACCTTAATAACGTAAAATTTGTCGTCTTCCGGCATGCCTTCAATGACTAAGGCTTTTATGCCCATTTTGGCCATCTGTTGTGAAAAAACACCGCCGGTGTTGCATTCTTTAATAGTGCCTGTCAGTGGGCTCTTGGCTCCAACGGACAGACGTCCGGAATTTGGCGCGGAGGTGCCGCTCAGCAGGCCAGGCGCAAAAATTAATTTATTGTTTTTTCCCAGCGGGTGGCAGGTAGGTTTAACTTCATCATTGACGAAGCTGGAGGTGAGGGCGCGGCCGCCAAGGCCTATGTACTGATTTGGGACAGCTTGGATCTCTATTTCCCCGGACGACATATTCACGCGGATAAACTTGTTCATAAAACGCCTCCTTATACTTTGTTGCAAACTAATATTGCAAATATTGTGCCAAATAAAAAGACCGCTGTTTTCAAGCGGTCTAATGTAAAGGGTTTGAACAATCCGAGAAGAGTGTTCTGAAGTTGAACATAAATTGCATTTTTGAGATGTTCTAAAATGGATCACTGATCGAAAGTTGAACAGTCGATCTTGAAAACTTCAATATTGCGGTAAAGGGTGTTTCTCGCAATGCCCAAAGCTTTAGCGCTTAATGAAATATTGCCGTTATATTTATCCAAGGTGCGGATGATATGACGCTTCTGAATCTCGTTCAGAGGCAGGTCGGTGTCCTGCTCCCGAGAGAATCTCAGAAGCGGCAGGCCTGAATGTTCTACAGGATCCAAAGATTGCAGGCGGTTGATTTCCGGCACGGACTCGGTGTTGATCAATAGTTCAATGTAATTTTCCAGCTCGCGTATGTTGCCTGGCCAGTCGTAGTCTTGCAGCTGCTGAATTTGATCCTCACTCAACTGCAGAGGCTTCTTGTTCAGCCGCTTTGAAATCCGTTCTGTGAAAAATTCGATCAGAAGCGGGATGTCATCTTTGCGCTGTCTGAGAGGCGGAAGGATAATTGGCAGGACATTCAGCCGGTAATATAAATCCTTCCTGAAGTTGCCTTTGGCAACTTCCTCTTTGAGATCTTTGTTTGTCGCCGCAATGATTCTGACATCCACGACGAATTCCTTCATACTGCCCACGCGGCTGATGGTGCCTTCTTCCAGAACCCTGAGCAGCCGTGTCTGCATGTCCAGCGGCATTTCTCCGACCTCATCCAGAAATAAGGTGCCGCCGTCCGCAATTTCAAATTTTCCGGGATTTCCGGACGTCTTGGCGCCTGTAAAGGCGCCTTCTTCATAACCAAAGAGCTCGGCTTCAATCAACGTCTTTGGAATTGCGCCGCAGTTCAAAGCCACGAAGGGTTCCTCGCGCCGGTCAGAGTGATTGTGAATGGCTTGAGCAAAAAGCTCCTTGCCTGTGCCGCTTTCACCCAGAATAAGGATGCCGGAACGGCTGTCTGCGATTTTTTTTGAGAATTCAACAACCTTAGTGAACTGTCTGTTTTCGCCGATAATCTTGTCAAAGGTATAGACAGCCTTTCTGCCCATGATCCGGTTGGCCAGCTTCCTGATTTTTTTGACGTCTTTGAAGACCATTATAATATCAATCAATTTATTTTGGCTGTTGATAATAGGGTAGGTGCTCAAATTGAGCATGGCCTTATTTTTCCTTGAATTGACCACGACTTCTTCGTCCGAGAAGCCGCGGCGGGCCGCAGAAGCCGTCAGAACCTGCTCCCAGCCCTCAAACAATTGCCATACTTTCATAGATCTGATCTCACCCTGAGTATAGCCGAAGAGATCAGGGACATAGTGGCTCACAGTTTTAATAGTCCCGTCGAGATCTGCTGTCAGGATGCCGGCTGAAATGCTGTCAATAATTGCGTCATTATAGAGCTTGGCCATCTCCAGAGCGACATTGTATTCCTGAACCTGCAGCATCCGCTCGATAGCCTTGGCCGCAGCCACTACCATGCCGAGGGTGTGGGGATGAACCAGCTCAGAATAGCCTGTCAGATCCAGGGAGCCTATAATCTTGCCGGAGGTGTCGCAAATCGGTGAAGCGGAGCAAGTCCACTTGTGATACGCCTCAATGTAATGTTCATCCCCTGAAACCTGAACCGGCATCCTCTCCACCAAGGCAGTTCCCATGGCGTTCGTCCCTATATTGGTTTCATCCATGAACGCGCCGGGCATCATTTTGTAGGAAAAAGCCTCAGTGAGAATAGACTCATCGCCAATAATTGAAAGAATGCAGCCTTCTTCGTCTGTCAAGATCGCGAAAAAATCTGTTCCCTTCACAAAATTATAAAGCTGATTCATAAAAGGCTCAGCCGTGCCAATCAGGGTTTGGTGGTCCGACATCCGCTCGAACAGCTGGTCGCCATCCAAAATGCGCTTGCTGTAGACTCTGTCCCGCCCAATGTTCAGTGCATCGCAGCGCTTATGGGACCTTACTATAAATTCCTTGGTCGAAGATGGCTTTTTCACGGAAATAACCTCCTGTTTGGGCCTGACAACCCGGGGAATGTTAGGCATGTGTGTGGTCCGGTGGTATGAGTATAACGACAGATGCTCAGCACGATGATTAATAACGCTCCACAATTGAACATTGTAACGTAATGGAACATTTCTGAACAAATTATAGCACAGCATGCGTTCAATCACAATCTGGCAGAATGGACAGACAAGATCACTGCAGAGAACTTCACTTTGATGAATGAAGGGCAGAATCAAAATAGAAGACAGCCAGTAAGCTGTAAGTTCTAAGGCCTCATTTGATTAATAGTAAACGATTGATAATTATTAAAAATTGCAAGAATGTTTGCGGATTAGATTCAATCGAATAAGTGACATCATGACAGTTGGTCCAATACTTACCCCTACGAGTTGGTAAACCACAAAAGCAACTGTGTTTAACGTACAAAAGATTACCCAAATGTTACAAAACCTTAAATTTAGATTTCGCTGTAGCCATTGATAGTTGTGGGCTGGTGGATTAAGATAGGATTAACGTGAACGGCAAAGAAATTTAATAATTTTAATCTCCGGGTTGTTTGTGACGCGAATAATTGATAATGAATTCCGCACATTTCAAGTCGCAACAGATGTGATTGCAATTATTAAACTTTGTCAAAGGCGCAATGGATTAGAAACTATTTGAAAGGAGCTGAGAATTTGGGCAAGTATATCATTCGAAGATTAATCTCCATGATCATCACTCTTGTCTTTGTCGCATCCATTACCTTTTTTCTGATGCACGCAGTACCGGGCGGTCCGTTCCAAAGTGAAAAGGCGCTTCCGGAAGCCGTCATCCAGGCGTTGAATGAGAAGTATCACCTCGACGACCCGCTTTGGAAGCAATATCTCGACTACATGAAAGGGGTTTTCACTTTTCAGTTGGGACCGTCTTTCAAACGAGTTGGCACAACGGTCAATGATTTGATTATCGCAGGTTTTCCATACTCTGCTAAGCTGGGCTTTTTCGCCACGCTGGCCATTGTCGCACTTGGCATACCGGCAGGAATTATTTCAGCCTTGAAGTCAAACAAATGGCAGGATTATCTTGTCACAATCCTGGCTACGGTGGGCGTCGCGGTTCCAAGTTTCGTCATAGGTGCACTTTTTATCTATGTTTTCAGCTCCAAGCTGGGTTGGCTGCCATCCTTTGGCCTGACAAGCTGGAAACACTATATAGGACCGGTTATAGCGTTAAGTGGTTTTTCGCTGGCTTTCGTTGCACGTCTGACCAGATCCAGTGTTCTGGAAGTCATGCAGCAGGACTACATAAGAACTGCCAGGGCGAAAGGCCTTCCGGAGATTGTCGTTATTGTCAAGCATGCGCTTAAAAACGCTTTGATCCCGGTAGTCACTTACCTTGGTCCTATGATCGCTGCTATGATGACAGGATCCTTTATTGTGGAAAAGATTTTTGCGATTCCCGGCATGGGTAAATATTTCGTCGAAAGCGTCAGCAGCCGCGACTATACGGTTCTGATGGGCACGACGATCTTTTACGCCGCCTTCTCCATCACGATGATTTTCGTGGTCGACATCGCTTACGGATTTATCGATCCAAGAATCAAACTCGGAGATTAGGAGGGCTGACCATGACAGATCAATTTAAAATAACGCCGGACCTATGGGAGCCAATCGTCATAGAGGACCGGGAAAAGGACAAGATTGTCCGGAAGAGTCTGACTTATTGGCAGGACGCTTGGCGGCGCCTCAAGAAAAATCATTTGTCCATGCTTGGACTTGGCGTGATCTTTCTTCTGGCATTCGCAGCCATTATTGGTCCAACATTATCTCCATACTCATACTCAGATCAGGATCTCAACATGTCGAATATGCCGCCGCGGCTCGAGCTTCATAAGCTTGAGGATGGCACCTTTGTTCACGTCCACAAAGAGTACCGGCTCTATGAAGTCTCTGAATCCGGAGAAATCCTGAGCCGCATTCAGCATACTAAAGAAGACATGATCAATAAAACGCGTGAATTTGAATTTAACGGCAATGAAATTGTCATTGATTATAAACTTGCCGCGATCAACAAAGATGTTCCGAATGCTCCAAAGTTTACGCTGACCATCAATGGTCAGCAAAATGACACTGCTGACAAAACGGTTTGGAATAAGACCTACTTGTTCGGAACCGATACACTTGGCAGAGATATTTTTGTCCGAAACCTCTTTGGCGCTAGAATTTCACTTCTAATCGCTCTCGTCGCCACGATTGTTCAATTCTTTATTGGTGTCATATACGGCGGTGTCTCCGGTTATGTTGGAGGCCGCGTGGACAACTTCATGATGAGGGTCGTCGATATTGTCGACACCATTCCGCTAATGCTATATGTCATTTTGCTGATGGTGGTTCTGGGGGCAGGTCTCATGACGATCATCATCGCGCTGGGATCGGTCTACTGGGTCCGCATGGCGCGACTGGTCCGGGGCCAAGTTCTCAGTATCAAAGAGAATGAGTTCATTCTGGCGGCAAGAACTCTGGGTGCTAGTCCGTGGAGAATCATGGTACGCCATCTGATTCCGAACTCTATGGGCGCAATTATTGTCTCCCTGGCCATGATGGTGCCAAGTGCCATCTTTACGGAATCCTTCCTTAGCTTTATCGGTCTTGGCGTCAGTGCCCCTCAGGCGTCCTGGGGAACATTGGCGAGTGACGCCATGGGCGGGCTCAGAACCTATGCTTATCAGCTGTTTGTGCCTTCCTTCTTTATCAGTATGACGGTCCTTTCCTTTAACTTCCTTGGGGACGGTCTGCGCGACGCACTCGATCCAAGACTTCGCAAATAGAAAGGAGCGACGAACAGATGACGGAAAAAATACTTGAAGTCAAAAATATGAAGACTTCGTTTTATACTCATGTCGGTGAAGTTCAGGCTGTACGCGGCGTCAGTTTTCACCTTGACAAAGGAGAAGCCCTTGGCATCGTTGGCGAATCCGGCAGCGGAAAAAGCGTTACCTCCATGTCGGTCATGAGACTGCTTCAATACCCAGGCACCATTAAAGAAGGAGAGGTCTTCTTTAAAGGTGAGGACCTCGTCAAGAAATCCAAAGCAGAGATGATGAGTGTTCGAGGCAATCAGATAGCTATGATTTTCCAGGATCCAATGACCTCCCTTAATCCAGTCTACACAATTGGAAATCAGATCATGGAGGCGGTGATCCGCCACCAGAAAGTCAGCAAAGCTGAAGCCAGAGAGCGGGCTATTGATATGCTGAAGCTCGTCGGTATTCCTTCGCCGGAAACCCGTGTGGATAACTATCCCCATGAATTCAGCGGCGGTATGAGGCAGCGTGCCATGATTGCCATTGCACTTTCCTGTCAGCCGGATCTTCTGATTGCGGATGAACCGACAACCGCACTTGATGTCACTATTCAGGCGCAGATCCTTGAGCTTCTGAAGGACCTTAAGAAAAAGGTCAATACCTCCATTATTCTGATCACTCACGATCTGGGCGTCGTTGCAGATGTCTGCAGCCGCATCATCGTCATGTATGGCGGTCTGATTATGGAAGAAGGCCGTGCCGAGGACATTTTTTACGAACCCCTTCACCCTTACACCATGGGACTCCTGAAGTCTATCCCTAGGTTAGACCTTGGTCACAAGCAGCGTCTGGTGCCTATTCCGGGTTCGCCGCCGGATCTGATCAAACCGCCAAAAGGCTGTCCGTTTGCTGCCCGTTGCCCTTATGCCATGAAAATCTGCCTCGAGCATCAGCCTGGGTATTATGAGCGAAAGCCTGGCCATAAAGCGGCATGTTGGCTCTATCATCAAGATGCCCCAACTTGGGAGCTCGATACGGGTGTCAGGAGGGTGAAGGGATAATGGAAAAAATAATGAATGAAACAACTCCGAAAGAAATATTGCTCGAAGTCAGAAATTTAAAGAAGTATTTCCCTATTCATAAAGGGATTTTCGGCACTAAAAAGACGAATGTTCAGGCTGTTGATGATATTAGTTTTTATATCTACAAAGGGGAGACTCTGGGACTGGTTGGTGAATCCGGGTGCGGCAAGTCCACCGCCGGCAGAACGATCATCCGCCTATACAATCCAACAGCGGGCGAGATTATTTTCGATGGTGCTGAAATCAGCAAGATGGATGAAAATGAGCTGAAGCCCTTCAGAAAGAGAATGCAGATGATTTTCCAGGATCCTTATGCGTCGTTGAACTCAAGAATGACGGTCGGAGATATCATTGGAGAGCCCATTGACATTCACAACATTGCAACTGGTGAAGCGCGCCAGAAAATGATTTATGACCTTCTTGAGCGCGTCGGACTCAGCAAGGATCACGCCAGCCGGTATCCCCATGAGTTCAGCGGCGGCCAGCGTCAACGGATCGGCATAGCCCGCTCATTGGCGGTCGAACCGGATTTTATCATTTGCGATGAGCCTATTTCAGCACTGGATGTTTCAATTCAAGCTCAGGTTGTCAATATGCTGGAAGACCTTCAACAAGAGTTTGGTTTGACATACCTTTTCATTGCTCATGACTTATCCATGGTTAAGCACATCTCTGACCGGATTGGCGTTATGTACCTGGGCAAGTTAGTGGAGCTCTCCTCAAGTAAAGCGTTATATGAGAAACCAATGCATCCATACACGCAGGCGCTTCTGTCCGCAATTCCAATTCCGGATCCGGAGGTGACTCATGCCAAGCACCGCATTGTCCTGGAGGGTGATGTTCCAAGCCCGATCAACCCACCTTCCGGTTGCCGTTTCAGAACGCGCTGTCAGTATGCCTTTGACCGGTGTACAGTTGAGGAGCCGGTGTTCCAGGATATGGGTGAGGGTCACATGGTTGCTTGCCATTTGATGGACAATGGCAAGGCTTGATTAAATAATTATTCACCTTGTGAATAGTTATAACATTGATTAAAATATGACGAAATCTTCAGAAGTCAGCATTTACAGAAACTCTGATGATTTCGAATTGTTACAAAATTTTAAATATTGTTTTGTCTCGACGCCTTGAACCCATGAGTAATTTACATTAATATTAAAATATCCTTAAAATTTAAGTTAAATGCTAAGATTTCGTCGTATCCAAATCCACACTGATTTATTTGCGTGTAACACGGGAGTGGGATCCCTGTGAGTTGCGCTGATAAATAGAGCATTACACTACTAGATAATGGAGGGGATTTGTTTGTTTAAAAAGAACTTGGCATTACTGATGGTTCTCGTACTCGCTATTGGCCTGCTTGCTGGCTGCGGCGGAACGACTCAAGAACCTACGACACCTGCTGAAGAACCTGCTGCACCAAAAGTTCTGGTATGGAACATCGGTTCCTCCGGTCCTAAGACCATCGATCCAGGTCTGAATGCTGCGAGCGACGGCGGACACGTCATCAACAACATGTTTGAAGGTCTTATGAGAGAATTGGGCGGCAAGCTTGAGCCAGCTATGGCTGAGAGCTACACTGTCAGTGATGACGGCTTGGTCTATACTTTCAAAATTCGCCCTGATGTCAAATGGTCTGATGGCCAGCCTGTCACAGCGAAAGATTTTGAATATGCATGGGCACGCGTTCTCGATCCTGCGACAGCTTCAGAGTACTCTTGGATTTTCAGCGAAGCTAACGTAGATACGTTCAAGGCAATTGACGACATGACCTTTGAAGTAACTCTTAAAGTCCCTACGGATTACTTTCTTGGCTTAACTGCATTCTACACATTCTTCCCGGTTCGTGAAGATGCAGTCGCTAAAGGCGCTGACGGCGCATGGGCATATGACCCTGCTGCTTCTGTAGTCAACGGTCCTTTCAAACTTGAGTCTTACACACAAGGCGACAAGATCGTCATGGTCAAGAACGAGAACTACTGGCAAGCTGACAAAATCAAGCTTGACAAAATCGAAGGTCTTTTGATCGACGACCAGTCTACAGCGCTTACTGCATACGAAGCGGGTGAAATCGATATCCTTGATGACATGCCGACTGCAGAGATTCCAAGACTTATGGCTGAAGATCCTACCTTTATGGTCTTCCCTCAAGACGCAGTTTACTATTTCCTAGATTCTACGTGCAATCTACTCATATAACCCTTTAAGCAAGTATTTATAATCGTTAAGCCAAAACCATTCTTTCACCCAATGGGTGAAAGAAAATT
>NZ_JAOTSB010000017.1 GCF_030247605.1 Acidaminobacter sp.
GGAGCGGCGCGGTCAGAATGACGCCGCGCGAGTTCCGCTTTGAACTGGAACGGGTACGGCAGGCAATTCAGGAACGCCTGCCCAAGCAGGTTAAAACGGGGGATTCTATAGAGGCGCAGCTTTCCGGAAATAGTATTGTGGAGCGGAACGAAATCCGAGGGATTGTAGCTATAATGAGGGTGTGGGCAGAAACGAACTTCTTTAAAATGTACCTGGTACGCAGAACGAAATTGAAGAAGTTGTTTTTGATGAAATTGAATGATTGCAAGCTTTTCAAAATTGTTTAACGTTATCGTTCCGAGAATCGTGCCAGGTACGGAACTCGGTCCTGGATAAACAAATCCTGTGTGACCGACACATCTTCTTCTGCTGCTGCTTTACCAAATGGCAGCATGTCAAGTTTAGCAAGCGCGAACCCAATCAGTCCGATCCCCGCTGCGACTAAGCAAACAGAGAGAAGCGCACGGAGGCGGTTCTTTTTTTTGAATGCCTGTGCTTTAACTGCCATTCTTGGGGTTTCTCCGCGATTTAGCTTTCTAGCCATAAGAGTTCCTTTGTTTCCGGCTTGTAGAGCCTCTGATGAGGTTTCATAATGCGCATCGCTCCATTTCATAGGTTGAGACTAGTGAAGGCGGTAATTGAAACCGCTGGTTTGAAGTCCATGACGTCATTACGAACGTCTCTTTACGATGTTCTTAACGACAGTTGTTTCCGGTTCAAGCACCTGTACCTTTTCGACTTCCTTTTTCTTCTTTTTCTGTTTGTTTGGATTCTTATCACCCATGAGATCACCCCTTTATTAAATGTAAAATATAAGCATTGTTAGATATAAATGGAACACTTAAAGATAACAAAAGCCACTTTGTGTAAAGTGGCTTGATATGACTATCCATATAATACAGCACGCGCCTCTTGTGAATGCCGTTATGTTAACTATAGCTTATAAATTACCTGGTGTCAACTTTTATTACAGTTATTAACATTTTACACTGCGCTTATATGTGATAAGCCGATGGTCTTTTGCCCTTCCCCAGCTCTATTGCCTTTACAAATGTAAAAAATAGTCTCATTTGGTAAAGTGAAATTATTTTCATATTTATCAAAATAGTTATTAAAATTCGAAATATTCTTACGTTGAAAGCCTCCGCCCTCATGTGATATTTTATAATAACTAAAACCAAGAGAAAGCGGAGGCTGATCGAAAGTGTTGCAAAACAATCAGGGCTATGTTCTGGACCGACCGGAAGTCAAGAAACTCGAAAGATACAGATGGGTAGTGTGGACCATCTTGGCGCTCACGTATATTTTCGTTACCTTTCACAGAATGGCAACGGGCGTTGTCAAGGCCGAGCTGCAGGAGACCTTTGGAATTGGTGCCGCTCAGTTCGCGACTATCGGATCAATGTATTTTTATGCTTACTTCATCATGCAGATCCCATCTGGCATTTTGGCAGACAAGATTGGCCCGCGAAAGACGGCGATGTGGTTTTCGATTCTGGCCGCAGTTGGATCGGTGATTTTCGGGTTGGCGCCAACCTTGGAAATGGCGTACCTCGGAAGATTTATCGTGGGAATTGGCGTCTCCGTCATATTCATTTGTCTCATTAAAATCCAGTCCCGCTGGTTCTATTCCAGGAACTTTGCGCTGATGATCGGTTTCGTTGGACTGGCTGCCAACACAGGCGCCCTCATGGCTCAAACGCCGCTGGTATACGCGACCGGGGTATTGGGATGGCGTACGACCTTCGTCGCACTTGGGATTATGATGCTGTTTTTCGCCGGTCTGACTAAAGCCTTCGTCAAGGATGACCCGACTGAGATGGGGCTGCCGGGGATGGATGAGCTTGAAGGAAGACCATCAGCAAAGTCTGATGTCAAAGTGCTGCCAGCATTGAAGTCTGTTTTGTCCAATCCGAGAACCTGGACGGTCTCGATCGTTAACATAGGTATGTACGTAGGCTACATTGTACTCCTGGGGCAGTTTGGCGTGCCATACCTCATGGAATCCTACGGGCTGGAGCGGGTTCAGGCTGCGAATATGATCATTGCCGCGGTCGCGGGGTCTGCAGTGGGCGCCATGGTTATTGGGTACGTCTCCGACCGAATCAAGAGAAGAAAGCCGGTGCTGGTCGTGCTGAGCGTTGTTTCGCTGATTGGATGGCTGTTGTTTGTTTACGTTGGAATCCCTGTGGCAATCCTGCCTGTGTTCTTGTTCCTGCACGGCTTTGCGATCACCAACTTCACCATGACGTGGACCATTGCCAACGAAGTCAACGACAGGCGGCTGTCAGGCATTGCGACAGGTGTAGTGAACTGCATTGGCTTTGCAGGGGCGGCCATTGTTCCGGTATTTATGGGTAGAATTCTCGACACCTACAGCGCGACGCCGCAGGTTGGCTATGACAAAGCGTTCTTGATTCTGATTGTAGTGGTTACGATTAGTGTGCTGGCGTCCTTTTTTGCCACAGAGACAAACGCGGAGAATGTGTTTGAGGCGGCTGTGAAATAGGAAATAAGAACGCTATGTTGTACGTTTCATTTTTAGGTAATGAGTACCTGCTGGAGCTTTAAAAAGGATAAACTGAGATAATGTATTCATAGGAATGCCCACAGTCTGTGTCTTGACTGTGGGCATATTATTTTGAAGCATTCCGGTGTGTAAAACTGTTCTTTACCGCAAGTTAGAAAGGTATGATAAAATAATATTTAAAGTCAGAGTTCGGAGCGACGTCCCACGCAAGCTGAAGCGCGGACGCTCGTGAGAAGCTGCTGGTCGTCAATCCCAAGCTGGAGTGGTAAAAATGAACATTGGAATTTTTACAGATTGTTATTATCCGCAGATCAACGGTGTCGTCACCTCGGTCATGACCCTTCGTGAAGAACTCATTCGGCGGGGGCATAATGTGACCATTGTCACCGTGCAGGTGCCGGGCTATAAGAAATCAAGCGATGGTGTCATAAGAATCAAAGCGATCCCCAAGTTCAAGCTGATGGATTTCAGAATGGCGTTGCCGCTGTTCTACCAGGATTACCAGTGCATCAGGGATCTGCAGCTGGACGTGATCCACACCCATACGGAGTTTACCATTGGTCTCTTTGGGCAGTTCGTGGCCAGTCGCCTGAAGATTCCTATGCTGCACACCTACCATACCATGTATGAAGACTATACCAACTATATTCTGCGGATCAAGCGCGGACGCGGGCTGGTCAAGCGATTTATGCGCCACTCAAGCAAACGGTATGTCAGGCGCTATGACGCGGTCGTCGTGCCGTCCCTTAAAACTGAAAAAGCGCTGCGGAGCTACGGGATTAAGAATAGTATTCATATACTCCCAACGGGGATTGACCTGGCAAAATTTCCGAGCTACGAGAAGGTTGATCCACATCTGGCGGCGCTGCGTCAAAGACTGGGGCTTGCGGATTCGACCAAGGTCGTTCTGTCACTTGGGCGCGTTTCTGAGGAAAAGAGCGTGGATGTAATTATTGCTCAAATGGAGGCGCTGTCCGCACGGACTGGAGACGTCAGGCTGCTGGTCGTGGGAGACGGTCCTTATATGGCGCCGCTGCAGCGTTTGGCGCGGGATAAGGGGCTGGAGCGCCACGTGCAGTTTGTCGGTCGCGTGCCGTGGGAAGAGGTGCCTTACTACTACAGCCTTGCCGATGTTTTCGTAAGCGCCTCCAAAACCGAAACCCAAGGGTTGACTATCCTGGAGGCTATGGCTTGTCAGGTGCCGGTAGTCGTCTATGAGGATGACAATGTGGCCGATTTGATCAGAGATGGCGTGTCGGGCAGGCTTTTCAAGACCTCTGAAGAGCTGACAAAGTGTCTTGAAAGCGTTCTGTTGGATCCGGAATACGCGGAGTCGCTTGCGGTCAGAGGCCGCCAGGTTGCAGCCTCGCTATCCACGGAGAAATTCGGCGAGATGGCGGAAAAGCTGTACTTGGGTTTGCTGGAGAAAACTATTGAAATTGAAGGTGACACTGATAGTTCTGCTGTATTTCCTTAAATAGAAGGTTTTATTCTGGAAGACATCAGATGACCAGCCCGAGGATTAAATCTGAGGCATGGCAAAAGATTATGAGTTGGAAGTTGATATGACCATCGGCAGAATGTTTTTACAGCTTTTCACAGTGCTGTAAGACTTATATGCCGATGGTCATTTTTCATCCCAAAATTCTATACCTTACACTCTGAAATTAATAATTAATTTCGCAAGCTCTGGCACCAAATCAAATCCTGTCCGCGTCACCAAGTTCATTTCTGTCCGCGTCACCAATGTCCTTCTTCCAATAAAAAAACAGCCCGCTGTCAAGTTCCATGACAGCGGGCTGTTAACATTTTCCATCTAAATCCATCCATTTCCGCCTAAAGCGGGCAGTCCTTATTCAAAGCCTCATGTGTATAAGTCAGCTTGCCAGACGCAAACTCCCCTACGGTTTGGCCGTGACCGATCAATTTATACTTATAAATCATCAGACCGTCCAGGCCTACCGGGCCTCTGGCGTGAATTTTGCTGGTGCTGATGCCCACCTCGGCGCCGAAGCCGTAGCGGAATCCATCGCTGAAGCGGGTGGAGCAGTTCCAGAACACATTCGCGGAATCGACCAGCGTCATGAAGGTCTTGGCCGCAGCCTCATCCTCAGTGAGAATGGCGTCGGTGTGGCCGGAGCCATAGGTGTTGATGTGCTCAATGGCGTCTTCGAGGCTGGACACGACTTTGATGGAGAGCTTATAGTCCACATACTCCGTCCGCCAGTCCTTTTCAGTGGCTTCGCCAACAGAAATGATCTTTCGGGTCTGATCACAGCCGACCAGTGCCACGTTCTTGGCTTCCATAGCCGCCTGAATCTCAGGCAGCAGACGCGCCGCCACACTTTCATGGACGAGCAAGGTCTCCATGGTGTTGCAGGCCGCAACATACTGGGTCTTCGCGTCGACGAGGATTGGGAGCATTTTTGCCTCGTCTGCATCCGAGTGAAGGTAGATGTGGCAGACACCATCGGCATGGCCAAGCACCGGGATGCTGGAGTTGTCCATGATGTACTTGACGAAGTCGTTGGAGCCGCGCGGGATCAGCAGATCAATGTCGTCGCTGAGCTTCAGCATCTCGCTCACGTCCGCGCGGGTCTCGATGAGCTGGATCCAGCCCTCCGGCAAGCCGGCTTCCACGCTGGCCTCGGAGATGATCTGCGCCAGGATCCGGTTGGTGTTGGCCGCTTCGGAGCCGCCCTTCAGGAGCACGGCGTTGCCGCTCTTGAGGCAGAGGCTGGAAATCTGAACCAGGGCATCCGGCCGGGACTCGAAAATGACGCCAATGACGCCAATTGGGCAGCTGATCCGGTAAAGGTCGAGGCCATTGTCCAGCTGCGTGGCGAGTTTGGTCTGGCCGACGGGCTCAGGAAGCTTCATCAGGCTGCGGATGCCTTCGGTGACTTCCGCCAGCTTCTCATCCTCAAAGCGCAGGCGCTTCAGCAGCGGGGTGTCCGGGCTTTCCGCCGCGACGCGGGCGCAGTCCTCGCGGTTCGCCGCAATGATTTCGGTCTTTCTGGCCTCGAGTTTAATCGCAATGGCCTCCAGAGCGTTGTTCTTGGTCTCGCCGTCCAGGGCCGCCAGGCGGATCGACGCCTTTTTCGACGCGTGGGCACGTTCTTGTATACTCATGGGATTCACCTCATTTAGTAGGGTTGTTGGTTAAATATTATATCACAACTGGGGTGAGGGGGGAATGGGGTGACCATCGGCAAACTTTTTTGGTTTAAAATGGCTAAAAACGGGTTGCCGATGGTCACGGTACTTACAACATCTGTCCAATTTTCGTCAAAATTGGTTAAAATATTAACAAAAACACCAAATCGATCAGGTATTGATTTTTAAAATACAAACATAGTTATTTAAAGCATTTCGAGAATGAAGAGATGCTTTTGAGATGAATTATATGCTTGAAATAAGCAAATTATTAAATAAAAAAGACAAAAAAGAAGTCTTTGTTGTTAAAATAATAACAAAATAGTATACTGTATACCAGATAGTGTTTCACACCAATATTGACGCCACAACCGACTTAAGGAGGTCATTATGATAATTCAAGTCTGCATAGGAAGCGCCTGTCACCTGAAAGGCTCCTACAAAGTGATCCAGACCCTGAAGGGACTAATTGAGGCGGAGGGGCTGGAGGATCAGGTCATCCTCAAATCGTCCTTTTGCCTTGGCGCCTGCTCCGGCGCGGTTTCGATTCAGGTCGACGAAAATCCTGTGGAACCGCTGCATCCTGAAGAGGTGATTCGCTTTTTCGAAAACCGTGTCAAAGGGGTGACTCAGCGTGAAATTCATAGAGTTTGATCATCATAAGTGCGACGAATGCTACAAATGCCTGCGCGTCTGTCCCACCAAGGCCATCAAGTTCACCGACCACAGCCGCGACATCATCAACAGCCTCTGCATCAAGTGCGGGCTGTGTCAGGCCAGCTGTCCCCAAAGCGCGTTGACCATCCAAAATGACCGGCACAAGATCAAGAAGCAAATCCATCTTGGTCGAAAAATTGCCGTCTCCCTTGCGCCATCCTTTGCTGCGGCCTTTGAGGATCAGGATCCCAAGAGGATCATCACCGCGCTCAGGACTCTGGGTGTGACTTGGGTGGAGGAGACGGGTGTCGCTGCGGAACTGGTCTCCAGAAATTATGAAGCCATGCTGGAAACCATGGGGTCGGAGAATGTCCTGACCACCTGTTGTCCGTCCGCGAACTACCTGGTCCAGCAATATTATCCCGAACTTCTGGACGCCATGCTGCCGGTGGTTTCGCCCATGATTGCCCATGGGAAAATGCTGAAAGAAAAGTTTGGTCCGGACTGCTACACCGTGTTTATTGGACCGTGCCTGGCCAAAAAAGCGGAAGCAGAGGAAATGCCCTACATAGATGCGGTGCTGACTTTCAACGAACTGGCAGAGTGGCTGGCAGACGAGGGGATCTCTTACAGACAGCTGCCGCCGGGAGTCTTTGATGAAAAGGCCACCATTCGAGGCATGGCCTATCCCATGGGCGGGAGCCTCTTTAAGAACGACCGCCAGACGCCTATTCACAGCGGGTACAGAATGATCCGCGCGGACGGCATTGACCGCTGCAAAGATCTGCTGGAAACCCTTAAAATAGGCGGCATCAAAAATTACTGCATAGAAATGAATATCTGCAGCGGCAGCTGCATCAACGGTCCGGATATGCCCCACGACGGGCTGAAGTTCTTCCAGCGCAAAGACCGGATGCTGGATTACCTGAAAGCCCATGCGGACCATCGGGAGCTGGATCAGCTGCTTTGCGAAAGCTCCGCAGATTTATCCTTCAAGCATGACTTTGAAGCCCATGTGGTGCAGCTGAAAAAGCCTTCCAAGGAAGAAGTGAATGAGATCCTCCGCAAAATTGACAAATTCAGCGAGAAGGATCATCTCAACTGCGGTGCCTGTGGCTATGAAACCTGTGTCAGCAAGGCCATAGCCGTTTACAATGAGATGTCAAAGCCTCAGATGTGCCTGCCTTACTTGCGCTCAAAGGCTGAAAGTCTCAGCATGGCGTTGTTTGAGAACACGCCCAATCTGGTGTGCGTTCTGGATCACCAGCTGAACATTTTGGAGTACAATCCTACCTTTGCCAAGACCTTCGATATGGAAAAGCATTCCCTTAAGGAGGTGCCGGTGGTGGCGTTCCTGGATGGCGCGTTTTTCAGCGAGTGCGTCAGGACGGAGAAGAGCATTTTTGGGCAGAGGGAACATCTTGAGACCATCGGCAAAGTATTGTACTGCAATGCTATTTATACGGAGCGGTTTATCCTGGGGATCATGACGGACATGACCGCCTTCGAGAAGAGCCGCCAGGAGCTGGCTGCTGTGAAGGAGAAGACGCTGGTGGCCTGCCAGGAGGTCATCAACAAGCAGATGCGCGTGGCCCAGGAGATTGCCAGCCTGCTGGGGGAGACGACCGCGGAGACGAAGGTCAATCTCAACCGGCTGAAGGAGATCGTGATGATGGATGAGGGCTATTGAGATGGGGAAAACGGAAACCTACATAGACGTGGCCATTCACGCGCTGAACAAGAAGGGCGAGGAGCTCTGCGGCGATCAGGCGGACCTCTTCAAGTCCGAAGACGAAGTCTTCTTTGTGATGGCCGATGGTCTCGGAAGCGGCGTCAAAGCCAACATCCTGGCGACGCTGACGGTCAAAATCGCCATGACCATGCTGCGGCACGGGGAGTCTCTGGAGGAGACCATTGACACCATCATGCAGACTCTGCCAGTGTGCAGCGTCAGAAAGGTGGCGTACTCGACTTTTTGCATGGTTCACCTGAAAAACGACGGCCGCTGCCGGCTCATTGAGTACCACAATCCGCCGGTGTTCTTCTGCAGTAATGGGCGGATCACCCCGTATATCAGCACCTATGAGACTTACGGTGACAAGGAGGTCCGGATCTCGGAGCTTGAGCTGGGAATTGGGGATTATTTGACTATTGTCAGCGATGGAGCGGTCCACGCGGGCGTGGGGACCATGCTCAACCACGGGTGGGAGTGGCCGCACATTGCGGCGTTCCTGAACCGCCAGCAGCCCAAATCCGCGGAGCTGATCTCGAAAACCTTGATTGAGACCTGCAACAACTTATACGGCGGCCTGCCCGGGGATGATACCAGCGTGGCTACCCTCATGCTGGTGGAGCCCAAGGTCACTCGGTTGTTTTCTGGGCCGCCGGTGCAAAGAGAGCAGGATCATGAGGTGGCGGCGCGCTTTGTTCAGGGGTCGGTAAAGCGGGTGGTCTGCGGCGGGACGGCGGCCAATTTGATGGCCCGGGAGCTGAACCGCGAGCTGCGGTGCGAGATGGATTATTATGAGCCGTCCATTCCGCCGATCGCCCACATCAAAGGCATTGATCTGGTGACGGAGGGCGTCCTGACGCTGAAGCGGGTGTCAGAAAGGCTGGAGGACTACGCCGCCGGGCAGATTATATCCTTTGGGAAGCCGGACGCGGCTACGCTGCTTCTGAACCTGCTGATCAATGACAGTACGCATATTGAGTTTTGGATTGGGAAGGCCATTAATCCCGCCCACCAGAATCCGGATTTTCCATTTGAGCTGAGCATCAAGCAGAATATTTTGGACAGGATCATTGCGACCCTTAGGAAGATAGGGAAGATTGTGATGATTCAGTATGTGTGAGGATTTTAGAGATTGGTTGGGGTGTGGTTGAAGAGTGGTTGGAGTGTGGTTGGAGAGTGCTGGAAGAGTGAATGAAAGATTTGTAAAGATGGATTTTTAAAAATGAATACGTAAAGATTGTTTGGAAGTGGTTTGGAAAATGTTTGAAAATGAGGTGGTCGTTGTGAGAACCTTTGAGAATCAAGTGCAGCTCGTCAAATATGAAGTTTTGAAAGAGGTCGCCAGGCTGACCTTTCAGGATCAGCTGGAGGCACTTTATGTGCGGATCCCTAATGTTGTGAATCCGGGGCCGGAACCCAGATTCAGGTGCTGTATCCATCATGAGCGGGCTGTGACCAAGGAGCGGATCAAAATGGCCATGGGTGGCACGCCGGCGATCCCGGGGGTTGTCGAAGTCCTGGATGCGGCCTGCGATCAGTGTCCTGTCAGCCGCTACAAGGTGACAGAATCCTGCCGGGGCTGTCTTGCCCACCGCTGCCAGGCGGCCTGTCCGGTTGGCGCGATTCAGGTGCTCCAAGGCAAGGCGATGATCGATGAAAGCAAGTGCGTGGAATGCGGGCGCTGCCAGTCGGCGTGCCCCTACAACGCCATTGTAGACACTCTGCGCCCCTGTATGAAGGCTTGCCCGGTGGAGGCGCTTTCCATCAATGCTCAGAAAAAAGCGGTGATCGATTATAAGAAATGCATCCAGTGCGGGGCTTGCGTGTATAACTGTCCCTTTGGAGCAATTCAGGACAAATCTGAAATTGTGCCCATTATTCGAAAGCTGATGGCCGCTCGGCAGCCCGGCGCGCCGCAGGTTTATGCGGTCATTGCCCCGGCGTTCGCGTCCCAGTTTAACTATGCGAATCTTGGGCAGATCATCACCGGCATTAAGCGTCTGGGATTCAGAGATGTGGTAGAGGCAGCCCTGGGCGCGGATCTGGTGGCGGTGCATGAGGCTGGGGAGCTCCTTAGTCATTTGGAGCACCACCGGTATATGACGAGTTCTTGCTGCCCGGCTTTTGTGGACTTTATTCACAAGAAGCATCCTCAGGTTCTTGAAAATGTCTCTGGGACCGTGTCCCCCATGATTGCGGCGTCGAAGCTCATCAAAGCGGTGGATCCGGCTGCAGTGACGGTGTTCATAGGCCCGTGTATTGCCAAGAAGGCAGAAAAGGCGCTGCCAGAGCTCGCAGGGATCACGGATTATGTGATGACCTTTGAGGAATTGATTTCATTACTGGATGCCCGGGAGATCCGCCTTGAAGAGCTTCCGGAGTCGCCGATGAACAACGCTTCCTACTACGGGCGGATCTTTGCCGGTGCAGGGGGCCTGTCCAAGGCGGTGGTGGCCACGGCGCTGAAATTGACACCTGCTTCAGACGTGAAAGTCGTTGCTGTCGCCGGCGATGGCATCAAGGCCTGCGACAAGCTCTTGAAGCTGGCAAAGGCCAATCGTCTGGAAGGCAACTTCATTGAAGGGATGGCCTGTGAGGGCGGGTGCATCAAGGGTCCTGTGGCGCTGCATCATGGCGCGAAAGATTTGAAGGCGCTGGAGGCATACGCGAAGCTGGCGCTCGAAGAGGATGCCATTGCTGCTACGAGGATTTTTGACGATGTGGAGATTGCTTTGGGGCGGAAGTTGGAAAAGCGTGTGGGATAAGGATAGTGGAAAGAGGGCTGCCGATAGTCGTTTAAATGACCATCGGCAGCGTTTTTTGTTGTGTTCTTTTGGAACGAAGGATATGGAAGTGGGTGGTATCCCCACTGAGAATGGATATCGCAAGCTCTGGCACTGAAATGAACTTGGTGTCAGGCACTCAGTTGAACTTGGTGTCAGGCACTCAGTTGAACTTGGTGTCAGGCACTCAGTTGAACTTGGTGTCAGGCACTCAAGTGAACTTGGTGTCAGACACTCAAGTGAACTCGGTGTCAGACACTCAATTGAACTCGGTGTCAGACACCATACTTAAATTACATAGGTTGACGAGTGAAGAATCTCGTGCTACAATAATATCGAAATACGATAACGAAAAACGAAATTGAAAAGCGAAATCACCTAATACCACAATCAAAGCGAGGTCCCTATGAGCGGATACGTCAATAAAAGACTGTTTCAAGGCTTTATCCTCCTCCATATCCTGCACCACGCCAGCGAAACGCCGGTGTTCGGGAGCTGGCTCATTGAAGAGCTTTCGGAGCATGGGTACAAGCTCAGCCCTGGAACGCTCTATCCCATCCTGCACCATTTGGAAGAAGAGCAGCTTCTGGAGCACTATGAGGAAAACGTCAATGGAAAGATCAGAAAATACTATGTCACCACGGAACAAGGTCTGTCGGAACTTAACGAAGCGAAGCGCTACCTCACCGAGCTGACTAAAGAGATTGGCATCCTGGAGGTCTAACATGTTTGAAATTCGAAATTTAAAATATCAAGAAGTCCTCGAGATCCCAGAACTCAGCATCAAGCCGGGCGTGACGGTCATAGCAGGGGCCAGCGGCAGCGGAAAGACCACGCTACTCCGGCTCCTCAATAAATCCATTTCACCTACAGAGGGGAGCATCACTTACAACGGTACGGAGCTGAAGGAGATCCCGTCAGTGAAACTAAGACGTGAGGTCCTTCTACTCTCTCAGCAGCCTGCGATCTTTAATGGCGACCTCAGACACAACCTGGAGATTGGCTTCAAATTTCAGAATAAAGCGCTGCCGTCAGAGAAAGCAATGCTGGAAATGCTGCAGCAGGTCCATTTGAATAAAACGCTGGAGACTGAGGTGCGACTTTTGTCGGGTGGGGAGAAGCAGCGGCTAGTCATCGCCAGAGTATTTTTACTAGCGCCGGCGGTCTTCCTGCTGGACGAGCCATCCTCGGCGCTGGACGACGTCACGGAGGAATCCGTCATCAGGCTGGTGGTGGAAAAGGCGCGCCGGGACGGGCAGTCCATCATCATGGTGACCCATTCCAAGGCGGTGGCGGCGCAGTTCGCAGACGAGATCATTGAACTTGAGGACGGAAAAATAAAAGACAGGGGGGCGAGGTCATGAGCGGTGTCATGGAGCTTTCCATTTGGCAGGTAGCACTGTCCTATGTTTTCGTTCTGGTAGTGCTGGGCATCCTCATCAAACGGGGGATCCGCAGGGAGCGAGAGCTGCTGCTGGCGTCCCTCAGGATGACGGTGCAGCTGATCCTGACGGGCTACGCGCTCACTTTCATCTTTGGAACGCCCAGCCCATGGCTCACGCTGCTGATCATCAGCTTCATGGTGGCCTACGCGATCCGGACAGTGTTTCAGAAGTTCAAGGGTCGCCTGTCAACCTCTTTGAAAAAGACCGTTGCAGGCGCCATGGCGGCTGGGACTTTTTCTTGTATTTTCTACTTTATACTGGTCGTGATCCAAATTGATCCCTGGTATCAGCCCCAGTACTTCATCCCCCTTGCGGGCATGATGATTGGGAATTCCATGACGGGCATCTCCCTGGGGGTAAAATCCCTGCTGGATGGCATGACGACCCAGCGCCAGCTTGTGGAGGAAGCGCTAAACCTGGGGGCGACCCCAAAGATGGCCACCCACGACATCATTAACTCCACCTTTGACGCGGCGATCATGCCGACCATCAATGCCATGCTGGGCATGGGCGTCATCTCCCTGCCGGGCATGATGACGGGCCAGATCTTGTCCGGGACAGCGCCCACCACGGCGGTCATGTACCAGATCGCCATCATGCTGGGCATCCTGGGGGCGGTGTCGCTGACGGTCATTCTCCTGCTGCAGTTTGGCTACAAGAGCTTCTTCAACGATCAGGATCAGCTGGTGTGATAAAGACAAAAGCTTCTGCCGATGGTCACGAATCTCCCAAGCAAAGGGGTATCCTAAACCGATGTGCTGCCACCAGAAAACCTTATAACTAAGGAGGCATTATGAACAACCATAAATGGAACAGCTTTCTCAAAGACGTCTTTGTATGTTCACTCGGCGCCTATGGCGGCCCGGAGGCCCATATAGGCGTATTTATAGATCAATTGGTCACCAAAAAGAAGCACTTGACCGAGGAAGAGCTGATCGAGCTCGTCGCGCTGTGCAGCATCCTGCCTGGCCCGACCAGCACTCAGACCATAGTTGCTGTTGGCCACAAAGTGGGCGGTCCAATGCTGGGCTTCCTGACCATGCTGGTCTGGTCACTTCCGGTACTAACGCTGATGACAATTCTGTCATTTTTGTATCAATTCCTCGACTTGCTTAATATTTCGACTGACAGCCTTAGGTATATTGGCCCGCTGGCGGTGGGCTTTATCGTTGTCGCCGCGTTCAAGATAGGCAGGAAGGTCGTGACCAATCGTCTGACGGCCATTCTGATGATTTTTGGCGCTGTGACGACCTACTTCATCAGATCTCCCTGGATTTTCCCGATGGTCCTATTAATCGGCGGCGCCATCAGCGTGCTGGCGTCAGGTGAAAGAAACGTATGGAACCACGTGAAGCTGAGCCCGCCATGGCGCTATTTGGCGGCATTCGCAGGGATCGCTCTCGGAAGTGTCATTTTGACCCTGACTTGGGACAATATCTTGGTGCACCTCTTTGAAAGCTTCTATAGATATGGCTACCTGGTTTTCGGCGGCGGACAGGTCGTCGTGCCGGTGATGTACAGTGAAATGGTGGACATCCGCCAATATATGAACAACCAGGAATTCCTGACGGGTTACGGTCTCGTGCAGGGCCTCCCGGGCCCAATGTTCAGCTTCAGCGCCTATGTGGGCGGCATGGCTGCCAGAAACTACGGGACGTTTACTCAGGTGATGGCGGCTGTGTTGAGCGGCATCGGCATTTTCCTTCCGGGCCTGCTGCTAATCTACTTCGTTTATCCCGTCTGGGAGCGCCTAAGGCAGATCCGGGGCATCAAGATTGCCCTGAAGGGGATCAATGCCATCGCGGGCGGCATGATTGCCGTGGCCGCGGTGATTGTCATGCAGAAGAGCGGTTTTCAGCTAGACAACTTGCTGGTGTCGGCGGTCACGATTGTCCTTTTACTGACGAAGAAAGTTCCTGCGCCAATCATAGTGCTGCTGGCACTGGTGGCGGGGTTTGTGAGGTGAAGGTAAAAAAAGGTAGGAAGCCGGTGCCGGACACCGCCTTCCTCCAGTCGAAGCTTGGAAGCCGGTTTCCCAGGAACCGTCTTCCAAGAAGGAAACACCCCCTGAACCAACAGGCCGGCGGCCTGTTGGTTCAGGGGGTGTTTTTCCTTGTAAGCGTATCCCAACTGAGAATGATTTTCGCAAGCTCTGGCACCGGATTTATTTTCGTCCGCGTCACCAAGTCCAACTCTGTCCGCGTCACCAAGTTGAAAGTTGTCCGCGTCACCAACTCCAACTTTGTCCGCGTCACCAACCTCACAACACCTCATGCCGGAAATCCTTTCAATATTCTTTAGCCTTTTTATAGACACCTGTCTGATATTAATACTATAGGGAGGCGATTTAATGTTTAAACGGAACGTTGGCACTCAAATTGAGAAACTTTTAGGCCTGGAACGCAAACTTGTAGGCGTGAAATTTATATTCGACAAGCGTGACTTTGAGGAAGAGTCTGCACCAAGAGTAAAGTACAAAATGTCCTATTGCAGTATGGTCAGAATGGCTTCTGAAGGAAAGAGCTTCAAGGCTGATCTGGACAATTTTCTGTGTGTGGGCTCGGCCAAAGCACTGGGACTCGTCAAACCTGATGCCCGGGCCATCTCCGGAAGAATTTATTATAGCTTCGGGATTTATGACAGCCTGGGGACGGCAAGAAATGTTCAGAAAGACGTTACATTTCTCGATCATGAGGCAACAGCGGTGGTAGTCAAGCCGCTGGAGGCTTTTGAGAACCGTCCGGACGTGGTATTGATGCTGGTCAATCCTTATCAGGCCATGCGCGTGACACAGAGCTACGTGTACTACAGGGGAACACCAAAGAATATCAAAATTGCTGCCAACTCCGGGATCTGTTCAGAATGCACCGCGACGCCCTATGACACCAATGACATGAATGTGTCCCTCCTTTGTTCCAACACCAGGTATGCAGCCAAATGGCACGACTATGAAATGGGCATTGGCCTGCCGTATGGAATGCTGAGCATGATCCATGATGGTCTGGTGAAGACCGTTAATCCATGCGAACCCAACGAAAGAAAAGAGGCCATTCTGGAACGCCTCGGAGATGACGAAGTCGCTGGGAAGATCATGATCAACAGCACTTACTTTAAAACCTCAGGTAATGACCTGTAGGGCAACAATACAGAAAAGTTAAAATAGTTTGATTTATTAGACGATTTGAAGTCGGCACTAAGATACAGTGATTTTGTGAAAAGAAAGACATATCGCTTCTTTGATTCAAGTTTAGGGCTTTGGATCAAGGATGGTAAGCGGGAGGCAGAGATGAAAATTAACCTGACCATTAATCATGAAAATAGAGAAGTTGAGGTCGAACCCCTCGAGAGACTGATAGACATGCTGCGCAACCGTCTTGGATTGACCAGCGTCAAGGAAGGCTGCGGCGAAGGCGAGTGCGGCGCGTGCACTATTATTGTGGATCAGAGGGCGGTAACGTCATGCACCATGCTGGCAGTGCAGGTCAACGGGTGTGAGGTGCTGACGACGGAAGGGCTCCAGCAGGGTGGTGAACTGGACAGACTTCAGGAGGCGTTTATAAACAATGGCGCCATCCAGTGCGGCTATTGCACGCCGGGTATGCTGATGTCGGTCAAGGCGCTGCTGCTTCAACGGCCGGATCCATCCAAGGAAGAGGTCATAAAAGCGATAGAAGGCAATCTCTGCCGGTGCACGGGGTATCATCCCATCATCAAAGCGGTGGAATCTCTGAAGGAGGAAGCGGTTCATGGCCAATAAAATCATACAGCCGGATAATATGGCAGCTTTACTTGAATCCCTTCAGGGGACCGGCAAAAAAATCATGGTCGCCGGCGGAACCGACGTCATGATCCGCATGAGAGCCAATCCGCCGGAAGAGGCATTGATTATTGATCTGTCCCATATGGAAGCGCTGAAAAGCTGTGACATTAACGAAGAAGGGCTCCGAATAGGCGCAATGTGCACCATGACAGAGCTCTGGGAATCACCGCTGGTACAACATGCTGCGAAAGTTCTATCCTGCGCGGCGTCCCAAGTGGGGTCCACTCAGATTCGGAATCGGGCGACCATCGGCGGAAACGTGGCTAACGCAGCCCAGTGCGCGGATACCATTCCGGCGCTGATCGCCCTGGATGCCAGTGTCGAGCTGATGAAAGCAAACGGGGCGACGAGAAGGATGAAAGTCGAGGCGTTTGTGACGGGGATTGGAAGAACCCTGATCGACGAAACCGAAGTGGTGACGGCATTTCTCATACCTGCCTGGAACTTAGGCAAGGCAGGCGGCTACTGTAAGATTGGCTCGCGGGCGTCTGTGACCATAGCTAAAGTCAATTGCGCCGGGATTTTCAGCTTCAGCGGCGGCGTCATCAGAGAGGCCAGAGTGGCATTCGGATCACTTGGGCAGAGAGGCTTCCATTCAAGCCTGGTCTCTGAGGGACTAACCGGCATGACGCTGGATGCACTAAAGACAGAGGCATTTATTGAACTATTCGTCCAGCAGGTTGAACAGGCAATTCCGGGAAGAGCCTCACTGGCTTACAAGCGTTCGGCAGTGAAGGCGGTCGCGGTGTCTATAGTGGAACAGGCTATTTCAGAGTATCGAGGGTGATGGGATGGAAACAATAAAATATAATGTTGTCGGCCAGTCCGTCCTTCGGCTGGATGGTCTTGAAAAAGTTACCGGAACAATCAAGTATACAGGTGATTACACAGCAGCAGGCATGCTGTACGCCCGGCTGGTCACCTCAGATCAGGCAAGCGCGAAAATTTTGAGCATAGATTCAGCAGAAGCCCTTAAAGTGCCCGGCGTCGTAAAAATCTATACAGCCGCTGATGTGCCGAAAGTCCTCTATAGCGCACACAATTGGCTAATGGACATGAGCGACCTGGAGGACGAACCGCTGCTGACCATGGATCCCAAACATGACGGCGACCGGGTAGCCATAGTTGTGGCTGAGACTGACGAAGCAGCGATCACTGCAGCCCGCCGCATTCGGATTGACTATGAGCCGCGGCCAGCGGTGATCGACATAGAATCCGCGCTGGATGAAAGCACACCTGGTATTCACAGCTATGGCAATGTGCCTTTTGATACCGTTAAGGAGTTCGGAAGCTTTGATCAGGTCTTTTCAAAAGCGCCGCACATAATAGAAGACACAGTGACCACACCTGCCCAGCACCACGCAGCTATAGAATGCCACGTTTGTCTGGCTTCTATGGAGGATGGGGTCCTGACCCTTAAAACACCTTGTCAAATCACATTTCAAGTCCAAATGATGCTGTCGAGAATCACAGGGCTTCCAATGACCCAGGTCAGAATTATCAAAACGGCCACAGGCGGTTCCTTTGGCGGCAAAAGTCAACCGGTTCTCGAACCGCTGTGCGGCTATCTGGCCTATGATCTTAAGAAGTCGGTGCTCATGACCATGGACAGAGCTCAGAGCATAGTTTCCAGCAGAAGGCGCAACTCTGTCAGAGGCCGGATCCGGCTTGCTGTCAGTGAAGAGGGTAAAATCCTGGGCCGGGACCTGGATGTCGTGACGGATACAGGAGCCTATTTCAGCAATGGGGCCGCGGTTTCCATGGCCATGCTCAAAAAATCCGTCAGGCTCTACAAAATGGAAAGCCAGCGGTACCGAGCCAGAGCGGTCATCACAAATACGCCGGTAGGCGGCGCGGCCAGAGGTTACGGCTCGCCTCAGATTCATGCGCTCACGGAAATCAACATTGAGAACGCTGCCAGAGTACTTAAACTCGATCCCCTTGATTTTCGACTGGCCAACATTGTCAGCGGCAGCGACGCGGACCCCATGGGTGGTCCCGCCCTCGGGAACGTCCAGATTGAAGCCTGCCTGAGGCAGGGCGCTGCGCGCTTTGGCTGGAAAGAAAAATATTTTAAGGCTCCGGGCAGCGGCCGCTACAGAACAGGCGTCGGTATGGCGGCTATTGTTCATGGCAACGGCTATTTTGGCGGATTTCCTGAATTCACCGCCATTCAGCTGACCCTAATGCCGGATGGGACCATCCTGGTCAATTCTGCCCTTCATGACCTTGGGTGCGGCACACTGACTGTGGCGTCCCAGATCATTTCAGAAGCTCTGGGTGTAGTGCTTGAAAAAGTCAAAGTGCTTGAGGCGGATACCCTAAGGTCGCCCTATGATCCGGCCGGCACTCAGGCCTGCCGCGTGACCTTTGTCTGCGGTGAAGCCGCGAGGCAAGGTGCCGAGCAGCTGAAAGAAAAAATTCTCAAGCGTGCTTCTGAGCTTTTGGATTTGCCGATGGTCACATTACAGCTCAAAGACAGCATCATCACGGATCTTTCCGGCTTACCCCTTATGGATCTTCCGACATTGGCTTCGAAATGTCATCGAAGCTTTGGAGAAACCCTTTGTGTCAGCTTTGACTATCAGGCCAGTGCTAACCCTGGCTCCTATGGGGCGAACTTTGTTGAAGTGGAGGTGGATACCTGGACGGGCTTTGTACAGGTGAAGCAAATCGTTGCAGCCCATGACATTGGAAAAGCCATCAATCCGGAATTCGTCAGAGGACAGATCTACGGCGGAATCCAGATGAACCTGGGCTACGCGCTCTGCGAAGAAATTGTTCTGAACGAAGATGGCAGCGTGAAGAACAAAAGCTTTTCCAAGTATCACGTCATCAATGCGCCTTCAATGCCGCCCGTGGAGGTCATCCTCATAGAGGCGGGAGAACCGGGAGGACCCTATGGGGCGAAGAGTATTGGAGAATCCTCTTCCGTGGCCACGGCACCTGCGGTCATCAACGCCATCAATCACGCCCTCGGGACTCGGCTGTCAGTTTTACCGGCAACGCCGGAGCGCATTATTGAAGCGCTCAGTGATTACTAAGACACATGCTGCAGAAATAAGAAACCTTGAAAAATCATACGGAAATGGAGCGTGAACCAATGAACTAAAGAAGCGAACGATGATATAATTCAAGAACAGCAGTTTCATTCGGCCTTATTGTTTAACCGTGCATCATGCGTTTGTCACACCACGATAGTTTCGAAAAATACACATTGGAGTCATAGCATTCAGATCGTGAGGGAGGTAATTCTGTGAGCAATAAGCAAGAGTCGAAAGGGAATAAAAAGTTTAACCAGGGAACGAAGCTGGAAAAAAACGCCATCCGCTGGGAAGTTTTCGCGCCGGCCTATTTGGTCATTGGCAGTGCTGCTGTCATAGGCATCGTCAACAAAGAACTTTTAACAACGAGTGTCATGAACTTTTTCTTCTGGTCTCTGCGCAATTTCGGTTGGCTGTTCCAGTGGACCATTATGGCCGCGTTTGTCTTTACCGTGATTATGATGTTTTCCAAGTATGGCAACATTCGTCTGGGTGGGAGAAACGCCAAGCCTAAATTCAGCTTTGGTACCTGGTTCGCCATGACCCTGACAGGCGGGGTAGCCACCGGCATTGTCACGTGGGGTGTCAATGAGCCCTTGATCTATTACGGAAACGTCTGGGGCGAGCTGAATACACTGGGGATTGAGCCTAATACCACTCAAGCGGCTGTCTTTGCCATGGCGCGTTCCTTCTATAACTGGACTTTTGTCCCTTACGCGATCTATGCCTTCTGCGGACTCTTAGTCGCTTACATTTACTTTAATAAGCGGGAGCGTCTGGCTGTCACGTCCACCTTGAAGCCGCTTTTTGGAGAGAAGGTCACTAAAGGTTTATTTGCCGGCATCGTGGATATGCTCGCTATGCTGGGTCTTGCCATCGGCATAACTACAGGCATTACCATGTGTATTACCTTAGTCATGTCGGGCTTAAAAGGTGCCTACGGTATTGAATCCAGCGTTCCGCTGTTTGCAGGGATTGGTATTTTCATCATCTGTATGTTCACGTTTTCATCTTATGTGGGCCTTGAAAAAGGTCTTGCAAGACTTGGCAAAATGAACGCATGGTTCTATTATTTCCTTTTGGCACTTCTGTTCGTCACGGGTCCAACGGTCTACATTCTTAGAATTGGCACAGCAGGTGTTGCGGAATGGCTTCAGAATTTCTTCCGCTGGGGACTTGATCCTATCGACATAGGCGGTGAAGCGCTGACCATGTATTGGACGCTTTTCGACTGGGCATTCTGGGTTGGCTTCGCGCCTGTTACCGGCATCTTCCTGGCTATGATTTCCTATGGACGTACTATTCGTGAATACATGATCGTGAACTGGATTCTTCCATCAATATTTGGTATTGTCTGGTTCTCCGTCTGGGGCGGCAGCGCTATTCATATGCAAACCACTGGTGTTGTGGATCTCATCAACGTCATCAATGAAGGCGGCGCGGTCGCGGCCCTTTGGGCATTCCTCGACAACCTGCCGTTTGGCCTGGGCAGAATTATTATTCCATTTAACATAGTCGTCATTTTGGTTTCCTTTATTACTGCGGCGGATGCGACTTTGACCAATATTGGTTCAATGTGTATGAAGGACGTTCCTATCGGCACCGAACCACCTGCGATGGTCAAAGTGGTTTGGGGTGTAGCCCTTGGCGCTGTCGCCATTGTTATGGCAGCCTTCGGCGGCGGGGTTCAAGGCGTCGACGGTGTCAAGGCATTGGCGGCCGCGAGTGGATTTGTCGTGTTGTTCATTTTCGCCATTCAGTTGGTGTCGTTCTTTAAGTGCTGGTTCATGGACAGGATCATTGAAGAACCTGATGACGAGCCCTCGGGTGAAATCATGAAGTCTGAAACACTGGTACCGGTGGCGGAGGAATAGCCTTTTATGACTTCGAGAAACGGGCTGATCCCTTCGGGATGAAGCCCGTTTCTAAATGACTATTTATCTGAGTGATGCAAATTCTGCCAGATCAATAAAGAAGCGCAGGAAATGGAGGAAGACAAAAATGAAAATGATTTTGGACGGCCGCAATCTCACTCTGGAAGAGGCTTACAGGATTTCAACCGGCAGCGTTCAGCTTGAGATTGCCAGCGAAACTATTGAACAGCTGCAGAAGACCAGAGATCTGGTCTACCGGCTGGCAGACAGTGATGTGCCAATTTATGGGTTCACCGTGGGTGTAGGCTGGAACAAAGATAAGCATGTCTTCGGGAGTTTTTTTGAGCAATATAATAGGAATCTGATTTATGCCCATTGCTGTTCGATTGGACCAGCACTTTCAGAAGAGAAGGTCAGAGCGGTACTCCTGGCGCGTCTGAATACGCTATTAAGCGCCAGAACCGGCATTCAACTCGAAATTGTTGAAATGTACAAGGAATTTCTGAACCGCGGCATCCATCCGGTCATTCCTGCCAGAGGCAGTGTTGGTGAAGGCGATATTGTCAATCTGTCACATGTTGGGCTGGCAATGATTGGTGAAGGGGATGTGTTCTACAAGGGCAGCCGTGTGGCAGCTATGGAAGCACTTGAAGCTGAGGGGTTGAAGCCTATAGTTCTCGGACCTAAGGACGGACTCTCTATTGTCTCTTCCAACGCCCTCGCAGCGGGAACCGGTGCCTTGGTATTTGAGAAGGCCAAACGCCTTACAGAAGTGGCCAATGCCGTCTATGCGCTTTCCGTGGAAGGGCTGGATGGGAATATCACGCCGCTCAGACCTGAACCGAACGCAGCCAGAAGAATGAAATCTCAGATCCTATGTGCTGAGAGCATGCGAAAACTTCTGGATGGCAGTTATCTCGAGAAGAAGGGCATCACCAAAACGCTGCAGGATCCGCTGGGTTTCCGCTGTGCCTCAGCAATCAACGGAACGGTTCTGGATGCACTTGACTATATTCGGGAATTATTGACCATCCAGCTCAATGCTACAGATGATAATCCTTGTATTATTCTTGAAAATGAAGAAATTATCTCTTGCTGCAACTTTGAAATCACGAATTGGGTGCTTGGTTTTGAAATGCTGGGGCAGGCAGTGGCGCATCTGGCCAGAAGTGCTTGTCACAGAACGATTAAACTGTCCACACCGCAGTTCACAAACTTGTCCAGATTTTTAAGTCCGCGTGAAGGCGAAGTCCAGGCGTATCAGACGATTCAAAAGCCGTTTACCTCTTTGGACGGTGAGATCCGCCATCTGATGAATCCGGCTAATACAGACTACTTCTCTGTTGCTGGAGACATTGAAGACCATGCGACCAATGCGCCTTATGTCATCGAAAAGACAGAGAAAATTATTGACAACGCCTTTTATATTTTAGGGATCGAGGCAATGCACGCAGCACAGGCTGTCGATCTGAGAGCGGGCATTGAGATGGGCAAGGGTTCAAAATTGATTTACAATGCGATTCGTGATAAAGTACCATTTTTGTCAATGGATAGGCCGCTGACACCGGATATTCAGGCAGCTTATGAAGTTCTAAAGAGTGATGAGCTTCTTGATGGACTCAGGGCAATTGCAGGAGAACTGTAAGCTGTAAACTTTTGATTCAAAATAAGAAAGGACGACCTAAGTGTTCGAGCTCCTCGAACCACTAAGGTCGTCCTTTTTTTGCCTGCTTTAATTGAAGTGACTGCATTCTCCGCAAATGCTGTGAATATCCTGAAGCACCTTCTTTTCGTAAGTGAAACTATCATTGTCAGTAAAGTAGCGAATGGCGGCTTTGCAGTAACTATTGTCATTAAAATTGAGGTAATTGCTTAAAATCTTAGTGGGCTTGTTGTGTCGCGCCAGGCTGCAGAGCTCGGCTTTTACCCGCAGCATTAAGCCGGTTTCATAAACCCGACCTAACAGCGTTGCTTGCTCGTCAGCTTTCTTCAAATACTCCAGGCAGCGCTTATAATTGCCTTCCCGATAGCTGATCAGCGCCCAATAAGCATAAGCGGGGACTTGTCCCCATTTGAAATCCAGGTGATCGTAGAAATCAACAGCTCTGCTGAGATTTTCTGCGGCCTCGTCCATTCTGTCGGCATCATATAAGGCAATGCCTTTGCCGCATAAGATGAGCGGCAAATGGCTGATAAAACCTTGGTCGACACAAATTTTATCAGCCTTGAGATACCAGTTTAATGCGCCGTCGGTATCATTTTGCAGTCGTCTGCTCTCACCAAGATAATAATACGACGCGACGAGATTCAACGCGTAGGGCTCTCTATATTCAGATCTGCTGAAAATTTCAGCAGCGCTCATCAGGAGTTCCTCGCCGTGCTTGAACCGGTTCATCAGCAGCATGAGATAGCCTTTCAGGCGGATGAGTACGCCGAGCTCGCCTTTATCGGCATGATTCCTGAAAATTTGAAAGGCTTGATTGACATAGATCTCCATCATCTGAATCCGGCGTTGATTGATGCAATGAAAAATTAATTGAAGGTAACCTTTGTACACAAAATCCATCAAGTTCAGTTTTTGAGCAAGGCTAATCATGGTCTGGGTCAGTGAATAGCCTAGATCGACATCTCCTTTAATCAGGTGGTAACGACTGATCATGTTGAGATACTCTATCTGGATCAGGCCCTGAGTTTCTGCCTCTGGTACAATTTTCATCAGTGTATCTATTCTCTCAATTTCCCGCTCAATAAAGGACGTGTTATAGTCCTGCCGACTGTGCATTCTGAGGATTGCCTGGTCTCGAATCCGAGGGAAGAGTTCGTGACTGAGCTCAAGATAGTCGAATAGATTCAGGATTCTGTACTGGAGTTGGGAACGTTTGTCTCCACTCTTTTCAAAATGATAGATTAGTTTTGGGTAAATAAGACGGTCTGATGGTTTTCCGGTAAGCTGATCGCGGAAATACTCCCCGATACGCTTATGAAGAAGTCTTCGCTTGGTAGCGCTTTGACCTTCATAGATAAAGTCCTTCAATTTCTGATGGGAAAAGGAGTACTGGAGTTCATTGGTATCAAGGGGTACTTCTCGGATCATATCGCTCTGTATAAGTTCTTCAGCAATGTCCAGCAGGACTAGATCGTCCTTGCCGGTAAGGGCGGATATGTCTTCCCATGAGATCATTTCGGGAAATATGGAGAGCAGTTCTGCTAATTTTCTGGCATCCTCACTTAAACGGTTGAAACGCGAACTAAAGATATGGCGAATTTTCTGAGGAAGCTCTTTGAAAGATTTGTGTCCTTGCAGGCACTTAAGTATTTCGGTCAAGTAAAGCGCGTTACCCTCTGATTCGGAATAAATTATGGTTTGAGTTTGAGGATCAAGAGGCATACCCTCTAGATAGGCTGAAATAAACTGATCTGTTTCATCTTTTGAAAAGCGTTGAAGCTCAATATGATCGAAGTTCTTCAGACGTCTTAGATTGGAAGCTGTATACCAGGCAACATCAGTGCTGGATGATCGTATGGTGGTGATAAACATCAGATCTCTTCCGGTGCCGGACTCTGAAGCCAGACGTCCTAGAATATCAAGGCTCCATTCGTCCAGCCACTGGATATCTTCAAGACAGATTAGAACTTGACCATGCTCTCGAATTTGTGTAATGAGTTCCACGAGGCCTCTCAGAATCGCAGAAAAATAAAGGGGGTCCTGTCTGTCAATCTGAGCAGATGAGGTACTGTTGTCAGGCTGCATAAAAGGCGGGAAGGCTTTTGATAAAATGTCCATGTAGACGCCATCAGGTTTAAGGTCGTTTTGCTCAAGCAAGTCGCCCAATCTCATCACCAGGGGATGCCAAGCACTTAGCCGATGGTTTTCATCACCTTCATGACAAGTGGTTTCAATAACTCGGCAGCCTAATCCCTCTGATAATTCGGAGAATTTTCTCAACAATGTTGTTTTGCCGACACCGGCTTCACCGGAGATTAGCACAAGACCGGATTGCTGCTGGTCCGCGACATTTTGGCGGAACTGATTCAGTCTTTCCATTTCGTCTCCTCGTCCAATAAAGTGAACGGGAGACGGAAGGTTGTTCTTATTTGGGGTTCTTCGCTTACCCAAGACACTTTTAAAGAGCTGAACGGTTTCAGGTTCAGGTTGTAACGAAAGTTCAGCATCCAAAACTTTTTCGAGTTGATTATAGAGTTCAATACTGCGGCTGATTTGATTCGCTTTCTCATAATGCAGCATCAGAGCCCTTACGGAGGCTTCGTCATAAGGGTCGAGTCGGATCAGGCGCTTATAAAGGAATTCCGGATCTCCTCCGGTTTTCAGTACTTCAACAAGCTTTGCCTTAATCTCGCTGACTGTCTGTTCACGAAATGCGTCTCGGGTAAAAGAAATCCATTCATCAAAGGCCGGGATATCTTTAACGACAAAATCCTGAAGAAATTCTTGATCGTTTTCGACAGCTGTCATCAGATCGGATTCGAACTGGATCTGTTCTGAAAGTGTTATCATACGCTGTCCCAGATTTTCAAAAACTTGAAAGCCAAAAGCCTGACGTATGGAATAAAGGGCGTTTCTCAGGTTTTTTCTGGCGTTTTCTTCAGGCTCATCCGGCCAGAATACGGCCATGAGCCTGAAGCGGTCTGCGGTCTTGTGATAGACTGCATAATAAAAAACTGCTTCTGCCTTTTGATACTTAAATGAAATTGTTTTGTCGTTCAAAGTGACGCTGGGAATCCCGAGGAAATTGACTTTGACCTTCATGGACTTGTCTCCTTAAATGTGGCTGAAGCCTTGAAAAATTGGGGATATAGTCTCTCTTATACTATACCATATGGTGGGTGGGAGGACTAGAAACATGAGTGTGAAGGCGGGTTTGGAAATGAAAATTTAAGTCGGTATGGGATGGAAGGAAGCCGGTGTCAGACACCACCTTCCTCCAATTGAAGCTTGGTTGCCGGTTTCCCAGGAACCGTCTTCCAAAAGGAAACACCCCCATAACCAACAGGCCGCCGGCCTGTTGGTTATGGGGGTGTTTTTCCTTGTAAGCGTCATCCCACTGAGAATGATTTTCGCAAGCTCTGGCACCAAATCAATGTTAGTGACAGGCACTCACTCGATTTTCGTCCGCGTCACCAAAATGAAAGTTGTCCGCGTCACCAAGTTAAATATATGTCATTCTCCCAAAAGTTCAAACCGGTCCGCATTCATCACCTTATTCCAAGCAGCGACGAAGTCTTTTACAAACTTCTCCTTACCATCATCACAGGCATAAACCTCCGCAATGGCTCTCAGCTCAGAGTTCGAGCCAAAGATCAGATCGACACGGGTAGCGGTCCACTTGGTCTCGCCGGTTTTTCTGTCGGAACCCACGAAGAGATCCGCTTCCTCGGTCATAGGCTTCCACTGAGTGCCCATATCCAGAAGATTGACGAAGAAGTCATTGGTCAGCTGCTCAGGGCGTTTGGTGAAGATGCCGTGAGGGGCTTTCTTGTAGTTGGCGTTCAACGCCCGCATGCCGCCTACGAGGACGGTCATTTCTGGCGCGGTGAGACCGAGAAGCTGGGACTTGTCCACCAGGAGCTCTTCGGCTGAGACTGCATATTTGGCTTTGGTAAAGTTGCGGAAACCATCGGCTAAAGGCTCCAGGACGGAGAAGGATGGGACGTCGGTTTGCTCGAGGGCAGCGTCGGTGCGGCCAGGGGTAAATGGTACCACAACTTCAGAGCCGGCATCTGCGGCAGCCTTCTCAATCGCGGCGCATCCGCCCAGGACAATCAGATCGGCCAGTGACACTTTCTTGCCGCCGCTTTGGGTGCCATTAAAGTCTTTTTGGACCTTTTCGAGAACGCCAAGGACCTTCTGCAGCTGCTCCGGTTGGTTTGCCGCCCAGTGAAGCTGAGGCTCCAGGCGGATGCGGGCACCATTTGCGCCGCCCCGCTTGTCTGAGCCGCGGAAGGTAGAGGCGGAGGACCAGGCGGTGTAAACGAGCTCGGAAACAGAAAGACCAGAAGCGAGGAGTAAGGCTTTCAACACCGCGATATCCGCTTCATTAACCAGCTCAAAATCCGCAGGTGGGACAGGATCCTGCCAGATCAGATCTTCAGCAGGCACTTCCTTGCCAAGATAGCGGGCTTTTGGTCCCATATCCCGGTGGGTCAGTTTGAACCAGGCGCGGGCAAAAGCGTCTTCAAATTCCTTAGGATTTTCCATGTAGTGTCGGGCAATTTTGGAGTAGACTGGATCCATGCGAAGGGCGAGGTCGGCCGTGGTCATCATAGGGGCGTGTCGTTTGTTCGGATCATGGGCATCCGGCACCGTGGTTTTGGCTTCCGGATCTGTTGGAATCCACTGCCATGCGCCGGCCGGGCTCTTGACGAGATCCCAGTCATATTTGAACAGGGTCTCAAGATAACTGTTGTCCCAGTCGATCGGGGTCGGCGTCCAGGCGCCTTCTATGCCGCTGGTGATGGCGTCTCCGCCCTTGCCGCTGCCAAAGGTGCTCTTCCAGCCGAGGCCCATCTCTTCAATAGGCGCGGCCTCCGGCTCCGGACCCACATGGGTAGGACTGCCGGCGCCGTGGCACTTGCCAAAGGTATGGCCGCCGGCGACCAGCGCGACGGTTTCTTCATCATTCATAGCCATGCGGGCGAAAGTTTCCCGGATGTCCTTGGCAGAACCCAGGGCGCTCGGCTGGCCGTTAGGGCCCTCCGGATTGACGTAAATCAGGCCCATCTGCACGGCTGCCAGCGGATTTTCCAGGTTGCGGCCGTCGGAGTAGCGCTTGTCGCCGAGCCATTCGCTTTCAGTGCCCCAGTAGACGTCTTCCTCAGGCTCCCAGATATCTTCACGGCCGCCTCCGAAGCCAAAGGTTTTGAAGCCCATGGATTCAAGGGCGCAGTTGCCTGCGAGGATCATCAGATCTGCCCAGGATATGCTCTTTCCATATTTCTGCTTGACCGGCCAGAGCAGGCGCCGTGCCTTGTCCAGGTTGCCGTTGTCCGGCCAGCTGTTCAGGGGCGCGAAGCGCTGATTGCCCGTGCTCCCGCCGCCACGGCCGTCACCCATGCGGTATGTACCGGCGCTGTGCCACGCCATGCGGATCATCAGCGGGCCGTAGTGCCCGTAGTCGGCCGGCCACCAGTCCTGGGAATCTCTAAACAGGTCATACAGATCTTTTTTAACAGCGTCGAGATCGAGTTGTTTGAAGGCCTCCGCGTAGTTGAAGTCGTCTCCGAGAGGGTTTCTTGCCTTGCAGTTTTGATGGAGGATTTTAAGGTTTAACTGGTTTGGCCACCAGTCGCGATTGGTTGTGCCGCCGCCAGCAGTCGAATGCTTCGTCATGCCTGTTACCGGACATTTACCGTTCTCACTCATTTTTGGACCTCCTTTAAATAGATTTGAATTGCTCTAATTTTATACCCAAATCAAATGAAAATTAACCTGAAAATATCGGGGCGATGGACGTTGGGTGACCATTGGCAGTACATTTGGCATTACATTTTTAGGAAAACAAAGACTGAAATTACAAAGTAATTATTGTACGTACTTAAAATAAAAACATAAAAGTAATTGAAGAAAAATTAAACTCAAATATACCCAATTCCTGATTCAGAAATTGAAACCCTTAATCATTCGAAAGAATCTGCGGTATATTTTTCTAACAAGCCCAAGACAGTGTTTTCGGACGGTTCAGCTTCCTTTGAGGCTCTGATTGAGATTCTCATGAAAGCATTTCGTCAAGATGAAAAAAGTGACACAATTCGTGACCAAAATCTACAAAATTGATAGCAAGTTAACGTAAAAAGCGGTATTATAATTCAAAGAGTTTATATGATAAGAGAAATCACAATAATAATCCAAACTTACAAGGAGGCGTTAAAGTTTATGGAGCAAGCAAAAACCAGGCCCATCTCAACTATTTTCGGCATGATGATCAGCCCGGGGCCTACAGTCAAAAAAGCCTTGTCAGGCAGGCAGTGGTATCTGGGCTTAATTGTGTCCACCCTCGCGTTTGCGCTTTTTTTCCTGCAAACGGGTCTTGACCTGTATAAGACCGGTCAGAAGGGCTTCAGCTTTGTCGCGCTCAGCGCGGCAACCGGAGCAGCTTACGGTCTGCTGGTCATCCCGGTTCTCGGTGTCCTGGTCTGGTCCGTTTTGAAAGTGGCCAAAACGGACAAAAGTCTTAAATGGGCAATCTCCTCATTTTGCCTCAGCTACAGCGGCGCGCTGATTTACGGATTGATTGGCGTCGCGTTCTCCCTGATTCTCGGCTGGAAAACGTCTATGGCCTTTGGGGTGACGGGGGTTCTTTGGGCTATAGGGCCAATGATGGTCGGCCTTCGCGAAATGAGCGGCGGCAAGACAGTGCTTGGCGTCATACTGGCGACACTGGTAGGCAGCTTTGTTCTGCTGAGCTGGGCGCTGCTCGGCAACTATTAGGGGGTGAAGGGTTTGAATAGTATCGATGATGGCAGAGTTTTAAGAAACTGGATCCGTCGCCTGTGCTTCATCACCTTTGGCATATGCGCTTTCACCAACCCGCTGGAGCCGCTCTCAATTTACAACCTGGCCTTTGGCGCGCTCTTTGGCCTGTTCTTTGGCTGGCTTTTCAAGCGGTTCCTCTATCTGTTCCTCGCCGCCATGAACGGACCGGTGAAGAAGGAATGGGGCAAAAAAGTTATGCGCTATCCTGTTGAGATGGGGATGCTTTTCCTGGTTCCCTTTGCAGTGATGCTGGGCCTTGCAACCTTCGTACTCAAGTGGCAAAGCGCCGCTTCGTTTATCAGCGCGGGGATGATGGCGGTGGGAACAGCAACCGCTATAGAAGTCAGCCGGCTCAGAGGGAAGTCCATGATCCGCAACACTATCGCGACTTCGGGCGTTTCCTTTTTATTCAGCTTTATTTGGACCTACGCACAGCCGTTCCTGTTCCGCGCGCCTGGCCTCATCGAAGGCGGGATCACCTTTGTGCGTTCGTTGATTTTCGGAGGAGGTGGCTTGTCTTGAGACGTTTTACGGTAAAACTTTTAATCGCGTTTTTGATCGCAGCTCAAGCGCTGCCTTTTGTAACTTTAACCAGGATCGGAACCGCACCGTCCTTCGCGGTCAGCGTCAAAGAGGAAAGTGTCCGGGTCAGTGCACCTTACGAGAAGGTGCTTGCCAGCGAGGGTGATTGGTTCACAGGCCGTCCTTCCATAGGAAGCACCTCCTCTTTAACGGTGGATTATAATGGTGAGATTCTGGTGAGTGAAGCATCCGAACCAATCAGCTTTACTACCCGCGAAGAGGCGCTGGTCAGCGAGATTTACGTCAGCACCGCAGCAGGCGAGAGCCTGACCCTCGTGGATGAGGCGGGGAACCTGTATCCGGGATTTGAGGCGGTTCGCGTCAGTGAGGACACGCAAGTCTTTCAGGCGCCCGGTGATGTCAGGCTTCCGGCGGGCAGCTACACGGCAGAAGGTGCTTCAGGAGATTTTGTGATCAAAGGCGTGAATGCCGATGGTCAGTCGCGTTACAACGAACAGATCGTCGAACAGGCAGCTGAAGTCCTGGGTGTTCCGGCGGAAACGGTGACTGTAGGGGAAGAGGCGGCGGCTGCGGAACCATCGGCAGCTTCCGGTGCTGCTGGCAAGCGTCCTGCCATGTTCGTTCTGGACGATACCTATCTGATCGACGAAATCATGCTCAACACCTTCAACAACGGCATGGGCGCGGCGCCTGGCCTCATTGCCATTTTGGATGAATCCAATCAGGTGATCTACACGCAGCAGGCTTACGGCGGAAAGGTCGGAACGCTGGCCAACGGTCTCTGGATCGTCAAGCCGGGGATCCTGCTGCCGGCGGGCACGTATTACATAGGATCATCCGATCCTTCTGTCATAGGGTATGACGCTGCCGGCGAGCCCATGTTCTATCTGACGGCTTACCCTACGATCCCGGAAGAGCTGGATGTGACCGGAACGTATAAAATCAACGTGGATACGGCTAAGACCTCAACCATCATGGGGCCGGTGTCAGGGGCGCCGACGCCATTTTTGACAGACTTTGAACTGACCGTCCTTCACAAGGAGGGCTTTGTGGAGCTGATTGGCACTTATGAAGGCATGCCGGTCTCCCAGAACTGCAAGATTATCAATGAGACTGAGAATGGTCTCGTGGCGGTGTTTGATTTCGCCGCGGATTTGTCAGGGCTGCCTTATAAAGCCAAAGTGGACACAAAGGTAGAAGTGACCTTCACTCAGGACGATACCGGGCTGGTGTCGGTATCCTTTAACGGCGACGCTCATTACAGCCGCGCGGCCAGCGGAACTCGCGGCGCGGACGACAACACTTATGTGGTCAGCGGCAGCGGCAGCCGGGTGACGACGGAGCTCCCGGCCTATGTCATAGCGGCGCTGGGTGCTGCGCCGAGTGTTGGGAACATTCCGGGGGCAGATTCGCCCTTACAGAATGCAGTTGGCATTTTGTTTCCACCACTGGTGGGCCTCGTGGTCAGCGTCATGCAAGAGGCGCTGAAGAAGAAGGAAGCGGCCAGACAGGCGGGTAAACCTGCTCGGGACAAAGCCTGGTATAGCAAAAAATATCCTGGAAAAACAGATGAGCAGCTCGCCTGGATCATGCTGGCGGATGCCATGGGAAGTACCGATGAGCCTGATGAGGGCGATGCAGTGTCAATGGGAGACAATGAAGCGTCTGAAGGTTCAGGAGACTCAGAGGGCTCAGGGGGCACAGGTGATAATCAGGATTGGTCAGAGGATGAGGCTGAGACCGAGGCGGATTATGAGCCTGAGCCTGAACCGGAAACCGAGCCTGAATCAGAGCCGGAACCGGAGCCTAAACCAGAGCAGGCTGCAGAACCAGAACCAGAGCCAAACAAAGAGGCTGAGGCCGATGGTCAGAAGACCGCCGAAAATGCCGCGGCTGAGTCCAAAGAGCCGGAGACTATGGTGCTCAAGACCTCAGCAAGAGGCGCTGAAAGCTTGTATGTCAAGGATCCTGAAACTGGCCAGTGGATCAATGCAGAAACCGGCGGCGTCCTCGATTATGAGGACTATAAGGCCAACGCGGAGGATAAGTTCGCTCAGGAGCTGGCTGTGATTGAGAAACACTCAGCTGACAACCAGAAGCCGGATGAGGAATTCGCGAAGGCCATGAAGCAGATTGATGATGATTTCAAGAAGGATCAGTTCCTTCAGAAGATGGAGAAAAAATACGGAACGGACAAGCTTGGGCTGATCAAAGCAACCATCACCCAGCGCGCAGAGCAGGAGCGGGAAAACTTTGAAACCTGGCAGCGCATTGGCGACATTGCGGCTGTTGGTGAGGTCAGCTCCAAGGTCGTGCTCGCCGGTGCGGACACCGCCATTGATATCATGGGTGAGACAGTTCCGGGCGGGAAATATGTGCGCGGGGTCTATAAGGTCGCAAAAGGGACCATTGGGTCCGCTGCGGAAAGCCAAGCGAAAGGCGATGGCTGGGGCGCAGGCGCTGCAGAGGGATTTGTCAAAGGTGTTGGCGACGCGACCGGCGACTTTGTGAAAAATCCATACGCGAAGGCTATTGTCACTACCGCCAGTGAGTCTGCAGGATCTGCGGCAGGCGCTTATCTTAAAGGTGAGGACTATATCCAGGCAGCTCAGAACGGTTATGTGGATGGTGTCTACAAAGTGACGGTAGGCGCGGTTTCGGATTATGCCCTCGGAAGTGCACCGGATGTGGACTTGCCGGATGTGCCAATAAGAGTGGATTCTACGCTTAAAAAGATCTTCACCAGCAAAGGCGGACAGGACAAGATGAAAACGGCATTGACGGATGAATTCGTCTTGAAACCTAATGCGCTGGAGCCTGCAAAGAACCTC
This sequence comes from Acidaminobacter sp., assembly GCF_030247605.1. GTDB lineage: Bacteria > Bacillota > Clostridia > Peptostreptococcales > Acidaminobacteraceae > Acidaminobacter. The sequence goes on from NZ_JAOTSB010000017.1 coordinate 32,907, forward strand.
ATTCAGGTCGAACGTCCTGAGTTTGCTAAAAAATAGGAGGGGTATCATGCATATCAATTTTAACGCTTTGGCCTATTTGGCCGGCCTCTATAGAACAGACAACAGTTTGAGCCCCTTGAAAAGTGCCGGAAAAGGCGATCCGGTTCAGGGTGAGGCCTTTTTAAAGGAATCCGGGATGCTTACCGAGTCTGGGATCAGAAATGAGGCCAAAGAGATTCTGGAAGTTTTGGCAGAGCCTCAGCGTTCCGGCAGAATTGCTATTCGCGAGGGAAATGCTTTAATTGAAAAAATTGGGTACCGAAGAAATGAGGGGTTTTCCCTTGTGGAACGGACGGCTGAAGGGGTGGAGGTCACAGCGCCGGCGACACTTCAGCCAACGCTGCTGGCGCTCTCTCAAGTCACTGGCATGTCACGTGTGATAGCCTGGGATTTGGAAGTTGAGCTGCCATCGGCAGAGGCACTGGTCTATCTGGGGCTGGTGGACTTATACAGAAAGACGGCTATGCTGGGATTGTGGCAGGTTGGAGCACCTGACGTGAATGTCTCCGCGCTGGAAACTCACCTAAACGATCCGGTGCCGGGCTCTCTTGTGGCCATGGTCAAGGGGAAGCAGGACAGCAGTGCTTTGACAATTGGCCGAGCTGAACTCAGCAGCATGCTGAACCGCTTGGAAATGGTTCAGATTCTGGAGGGAGATCAGGTTAGGCTGACAGGAGATCATGCGAAATTTGCCATGGAGTTTCTTGTGCCGAGAGCAGTGACGACTCTGGAGGTGTACAATCGTTCAGAAGACAAGATTGCGGGAAATGAATCCCTCGTGATCAGCGCCGGGCTAAATGAGCATCTGCTCATAAAATTGGGGGCTTACCAGTGGGCACTGTCATTGATTTCCGGCAGCTATCTGTTGAAGCTCATTGAAAACGTTCTGAATGCGCCTGAACTGGAAATTTAGTTGTCAATGATTATAGGGTGTGAAATAATTTAAAGAGAGGGATCTGCCTAAATGGTGGGTCCCTTTTCAATTTTTATCAAAATATTTTTACAAAATGACCGAATATTTTTACAAAATGGTTCTGAATGCGCAGTTGACTTTTTGGTCCAACAACATGAGAAGGCGTTGGCGTGGAACGTAAGTAGGTTGAAGGATGGCTAAAATAGCCAAAACCATCGGCTGAAACAAATAATTACAAAACAATTAAGAAAAACGCCATCTTGGCATCCCTCTTGCTCTATAGACCGGTGACGCAATTATTCATCATCATAAAAAAGAAAGCAGGGGAATTATGGAAAACAAGAACATGTTTCGTGACGCAATGGTAGTGGGCTTTGCAATGTTTGCCATTTATTTTGGCGCCGGCAATTTGATTTTCCCGCCGTTTATTGGTTTTGAGACGGGAACAAACTGGATTGCGGGTTTGGTTGGCCTTGTTCTGACAGGTATCGCGCTCCCGATCCTCGCCGTTGTGGCGGTCGCCAACGCGGGCGGCACTTTCAAGGACCTCACACGCCCGATCAATCCGTGGTTTTACCAAGTTTACAATGTCCTCGTCATGATTGGTGTAGGTATGCTCATCACGATCCCGCGGACGGCGGCGGTTGCCTATGAAACCGGCTTCAGCGTGATTTTGCCGATGGTCGACCCCGGTCTCCTGAAGCCCATCGCCATCATCTCCTTCTTCGCATTGACGTATTACTTCGCCAACGACAAATCCCAGGTTATTGACAAGGTCGGCAAAGTGCTGACGCCGGTGCTGCTGGTCATCCTCGTGGGCATTGTCATCCTGGCGATCGTCAATCCCCTCGGCGCGCCGGTCGCAACGGAAATTGCGAATCCTTTCTACTTCGCTTTCACCCAGGCCTATCAGACGGGAGACGTTCTGACGGGCCTCCTCTGTGCGGTGATCTTTGTCGAAGCCCTTCGCGGCAAGGGTTACACGGAAAAGGCGAGCAACGTCAAAATGATTCTTCTTGCGTGTGTCTTTGCGTTCGCTGGTCTGTTTGTGGTCTATGGCGGCCTTGAGTACCTTGGCGCAACGGGCAACAGCTTATTTGAAGCCGGTACCGACCATACTGTGCTTTTGACAGGTCTTGTACAAAAGTTGGCAGGCAACGGCGGATTATACGCCCTCGCGGTTGCGGTCGCCCTCGCCTGCCTGACGACCTCTGTAGGTCTGACTGCGGTTTTGGCGGATTTTCTTAATGGTATTTCAAAGCAAAAGATCAGCTACAAAGTCGGCGTCGCGCTCACTTGCGGCATAGGCGTCATCCAGGCTATGGGCGGCGTTGCCAAGATCATTGTCATTGCAGGACCGATCTTTATGGGCATCTACCCAATCTCCATCTTGCTGGTGATCCTGGGCCTCTTCAGCAAGTACGTTCCAAACGATGGCGTTTGGAAGGGCTCCGCATTGTTGGTTGTCCTCGTCAGCCTTTACGATTCCTTCTCGATCATAGGCGCCATAGCTGGGTTCCAGCTGCCGGCGGCGCTGACCAACCTTTACATGACGATTCCGCTTGCGGGCCAGGGCTTTGCCTGGATCGTGCCGGCTATTGTTGGCGGTATTGTGGGTGGCGTGATTTTCAAGGGCAAGAAGAGTGAAGCGGTTGTGGAAGCGGCTTAGGGCTGAGGCTTCAATTGCGTGTTAGATGAATGGTGTTTTGAATGGTTTTCAAAGGTGCACAGCAGGCCCTGGCGGGTCTGCTGTGTTCTTTTGTTATTATGGGACGAAAGTTGGACCGGGTGGCCAATTAGCGTCGACATCAGCGCTCCCAATTCAAAAGGAAGAGGACTCAAGTGCCGCCGGCGCTTGAGTCCTCTTCCTTATCAATCAATAATTAGCTGTATTTGTTATTTTGCAGCGCTCTCATACACCAACGCCCCGCCCATATACGTCTCCAGAACCTGTGTCTGGCCAATGGTCATGGGATCAATCTCCAGAATGTCCCGGTCTAGGACGATAAAATCCGCTTCAAAGCCAGGCGCAAGCTGTCCGACGTCCGGGAAGCCGACGACCCTTGACGCCTCGCGGGTATAGAGCTGAATGGCGGTGGCTGGATCGACCCGGTGCTGCTGGCCGTTGTCAGTGCCATCGTAGCTTATGCGGGTGACGGCAGCCTGGATGCCCACGAAAGGATTTGACGGGTCTGCCCAAGAGGTCGCCGGCGCGTCTGAGGAAAAGGCGAGCTGTACACCGGCGTCAAGTATGGAACGGACTGGATAGGTGTTCTTTGTACGGATGGAGCCCAGGTTGTTGAGATAGCTCTCGATTTCCGCAAAGAGAAACACGGGCTGGGTGACAAAGGCGATGCCCATTTCGGCACTCTTTTTCAGCGCCGCTGGGGTCGGCATGGCAGCGTGCTCGATGCGAAGCTGAGGGGTGTCGGCTTTCCGGTAAAAGGTATCTACGATCATGTCTATGGCTTTTTCGCCCATGGCATGGGCGAGGAGCTGGAGATTGTGGGTTTTGGCATAGGCGCCGGCAGCACTGAGTTCGTCGGGGGTGATGGTGGCCATGCCGCAGTTGGCGTTTGGATCGTCGCCCTGGTGTGCGGAAAGGAAGGGCGGGTCCACCCAGGCGGTTCTGCCGGAGACGCTGCCATCGGCTAATGTCTTGACACCGCCCACGAAGATGGGCTGGTTGTGATCGAGGCGTTCAGGGGCAAAGGGTGGGGCGTTCTTCAGGTCATCCCACAGGTAATAGAGGGCGACGCGCTGGCGGAAACCGGCCTGGCGCGCGGCGGTGTAGAGGTCGAAATAATCCGTGGGGCCGGTGCGGGCAAACATTTCAGTGACACCGGTGATGCCCTGGGAAAGCAGGGTGGTGCTGAGGTTGGCCAGGCTGGCGGCGGTTTCTTTGAGCTTTTTTTCTGGGAGGACCTTGAAGAGCAGTTCCCGGGCAGTTTCGTAGAGGATGCCGTTTGGTTCGCCGTCCGCGTCCCGGCCTATGGCGCCGCCTGCCGGATCCGGCGTGTTGCGGTCAATGCCGGCGAGTTCCAGGGCCATGCTGTTGACGGAGTAGATGTGGGCGCAGGTGCGCATCATGCTGACGGGGGCGTCGGTGGTCGCCCTGTCCAGGTCGTGGCGTGTCGGGGTGCGGCCTTCTCTCAGCTTGCCTTCGTCGTAGCCCCAGCCTTCGATCCAGACGCCGGGGCCTTGAGCCTCACGCTTTTCGCGGATTTGAGAAATCATCTCTTCTATGGAATAAAGGGCGGGCGGGGTGCAGGCAATCTGAACCGCGGCGTTAGCTAGGTACACTGGGTGCATGTGGGCGTCGATCAACCCCGGCAGGACTCTGCGGTCTTTGAGGTCGGTGGTTGTGAGATGATAGGCTTTAGCCAAGGCTATGTGATCGATGTCAGATTCGCTGCCAATCCACACAATTTTTCCATTTCGAACGACCATGGCGTCGGCATAGGGCTGCTTTGGGTTGGCCGTGAAAATCCGGCCGTTGACAAACAACTTTTGCTCTTGCTGCATTCAAATCGCCTCCTTAATCTTGTCATTTGTAATCGCAAATATTGTGCCAATTCTTGATTTTATCTTCTTCATGTGGGGGTAACGGCTTGAAAGCTTCATTTTGGCTGCTTGTGGGGATTTTGGGAAACTGGACTGGACTCAGGAATGCTTCTGAAAATCAAAAAATAGGCATTTGAGGGTGAGAAGACGTAAAAAAAGTTTTACAACTGTGAAGGGGGTGGTTTGTGAATTTGAAGGACGCCGGGCATTTGAGGGGGCAAGGCACTCGTTGAAAACCATTTTCGCAAGCTCTGGCACCGAATTGAATTGAGTGTCAGACACCAAAGTTGAATGAGTGTCAGTCACCAAAGCTGAGTGAGTGTCAGTCACCAAAGTTGAGTGAGTGTCAGTCACCAAAGTTGAGTGAGTGTCAGTCACCAAACCAAATCCGGTCCGCGTCACCAAACTTAATTGGGTAATCAGGTCCTGGAAAGGGTATACAAAACCGTGGAAAATCAATCAACCGGAGGGCTGAACATGATGCTTGAAATCCGAAACTTTTCGAAAACCTACAAAGGCGGCAAGAAGGCCGTCTCCAACTTATCCCTCAACATTGAGCCGGGGGACCTCTATGGCTTCGCCGGCCACAACGGCGCCGGGAAGACCACCACGATCAAAGCCATCGCAGGTGTGCTGGACTTTGAAGAGGGGGACATCCTGGTGGATGGCAGCTCCATCCTCAAAGACCCCGTAGCCTGCAAGAAGAAACTGGCCTACATACCGGACAATCCGGACCTCTACGACTATCTCACAGGCATACAATACCTTGAGTTTATTGCTGACATCTTCGAGATTCCCTCATCTGCGCGAGAAGCGCGCATCCGCCGCTACGCGGAGGACTTTGAACTCCTAAACGACCTGGGGGACCTGATTGGCGCCTACTCCCACGGTATGAAGCAGAAGCTGGCCATCATTGCCGCGCTGATCCACGAGCCCAAGCTGATGATTTTGGATGAGCCCTTTGTAGGGCTGGACCCCAAAGCGGCAAAGACCCTGAAGGACATTTTCGCCCAGCTCTGCCAAAACGGCGGCGCCATCTTTTTCTCCACCCACGTGCTGGACGTGGCGGAAAAGCTATGCAATAAAATCGCGATCATACGCCAGGGCGAGCTCATCACCGCGGGGCTGATGGACGACATTGTCGGCGATTCGAGCCTGGAAGAGGTCTTCCTGGAGCTGACGGACCATGAGTAAACTATGGTCACTTACCAGACTACAGCTGCTGGGATGGTTCGGCCTCAACAAAGCCCTCCACACCAAGATCCCCGGCCAAAGGCGCAAGAACCTGTTCACGGCTGTAGGGGCCATATTCCTCATCCTCTATTTCACAGGCATTTCCTATGTCTACAGCGACCAGGTCGGCAAAGCCTTCGAAACCGTCGAAGCCCTGCCGCTCCTGCCCGGCCTCATGATGGCCACCGCCTCCCTGGTCACCCTGATGACGACCATCTACAAAGTCAACGGGACGCTCTTCAACTTCCGCGACTACGACATGATCATGGCCCTGCCCGTCAAAACCGCCGTCGTGGTGGCAAGCCGGATGATGGCCCTCTATCTGCTGAACATTGGCTTCGTCCTGATGGTCATGGTACCCGCGGGTGTGGTCTATGGTCTGCGCGCCCAGCCGGAGCCCCTGTTTTATGGTCGCTTTGCGGTTTCCCTTCTCATGATCCCTTTTGTGCCGATAGTCGCGGCAACCGCCATCGGCATCCTGATCCACCTGGTCTCGGCCAAGTTTCGCTATAAGAACCTGCTCAACATCCTTCTGTCCGCCGCCGCCGTGCTGGCGTTCATGGCGGGCTCCAGCTCGTTCAACGCGGAAGGCGTCAACATTGCGGACATCACGGGGGCGCTGACGGGCCTCATCAACAATATCTATCCGCTGGCCGGCTTCTATGTGAATGGCGTCGTCTTAGGACAGACGACAGCCTTTTTGGCCTACCTGCTGCTGTCTCTGGGGGTTTTCGCTGCCTTCGCTGCCCTGGTGGGCTATCGCTTCAAACGGATCCACACTAGGCTGACCGCCGCCTCAACCCGACGCCGGTTCGTCATGGGCGCTCACCCTCAGGAGGGCTCTACGCCGCTGCGGGCTATGTATGCCCGTGAGCTCAGGCGCTATTTCGCCTCGCCAATCTACGTTTTGAATACCGCGTTTGGCGTGATTTTGTTCACTGCCATGTCGGTGGCGCTCATGTTTTTCAGACCGGAGTCCATCGGCCAGCTCCTGGAAATGCCTTTCTTCGCGGACTACATCAGCCGCATGGCGCCGCTGATGGCCTCGACCTTCATGGCGCTGTCCTCCACCACGGCCTGCGCCATTTCCCTGGAGGGCAAGGCCCTGTGGATCGCGAAGTCCGCGCCGGTGAAAGCCATGACGGTCTTCCACAGCAAGCTGGGCGTCAATCTGACTGTGACTCTGCCGGCGGTGCTGGTCAATGGCCTGCTCCTGATGGGGGCTTTAAAAACAGGCCCTGCCGATAGTCTCCTCCTCCTCACCCTACCCGCCGCCTACGCCGTCTTCATGTCCCTGGCAGGTCTTGTGATCAACCTGCGATACCCGTTCCTGGACTGGATGAGCGAAACCCAGCCGGTCAAACAGAGCGCCTCGACGCTGATCACGCTTCTCGTCGGAATGGGAAGCGTAGCGGGACCTTTGACGCTGGTCATCAAATATCCGCAGCTGAACGCCCACTTGGTATCTTTTGGGGTGCTTATGCTGCTGATCATCTTGAGTGCCGGACTATATGCCTATTTGGCAGCCCGTGGAGAAAAGCTGCTCAAGTCCCTTGAAAGTTAACAGTAAGATAAACAAATCCTTTTCAACGTTGAGAAAATTCTATATTATGAAGTAAGAAAAAGATGAGAAGAGGGTTTCAGTGGGAAGAGGGTGTCCGCGGCCGTTGGCCTATTGACCCTGACTTCCTCATGGAAAAAGACGGGAAGAGGGAGTCCGCGGCCATTGGCCTATTGACTCCCTCTTTCATCCGAAACTTCCGCTAATTCCTCCAATCTCACATTCGCTCACGTAAAGGATGGTACGAATGTCTTCTGGAATGGATTCCAATCAAGAACAAGCACTGCTCGAGGTCATAAGAGTCAAGGAGGCGCGGATTGAACAGCTGACGGCGCTGACAAACGAGCTTAAGCATAAAAATGAGGCCCTTGAAAAAGTAACCATCACGGATCAGCTGACAGGGGCTTATAACCGCTTTTATTTTGAGAAGCGCGTCATGGGCGAAATTGAGCGTTCCCGCCGTTATGGGACGCCGCTGTCGCTCGTGATTTTCGACCTGGATTTTTTTAAGAAAATCAACGACCAGTGGGGTCACGGATTTGGCGATGCGGTCCTCAAACGAATGGCGTCTGAGGTCATGAGTAATATTCGCGCGACGGATCTCTTTGCCCGCTGGGGCGGGGAGGAATTTGTCGTGCTGATGCCTGAAACGGATCAGAGGCATGCTGTGATGGCGGCGGAGAAATTGAGAAAATCCCTGAGTCAGGTGCTCCATGCGACCATCGGCAGAGTCACTGCAAGTTTTGGGGTGGCGGAGCACCGCTACGGTGAGGACCTGGAAAATTGGTTTGCGAGAGCGGACCGCGCCATGTACCGGTCCAAGAGCCTGGGGCGAAACCTGGTGTCGCAGTGGAGCGACCATGATTATCTTCAGGAGTCGACCGAGCTTAAATGGAACCAGGAATGGGAATGCGGCAACGCGGTAATAGATGAGGCCCACAAAACGCTGCTGACTTACGCCAACGCCATTGTAACCTTGATGCAGCAGGAGTTGTCCCATGAAAAGCTGATCCGCGCCTATGACCAGCTGCTCGATCATGTGGAGGTTCATTTCAAGGATGAAGAAACCATTCTGAAGCTGGCGGGATATCCGTCCGCAGCCTTTCATGAGCGGTTCCACCAGCATCTGCTGTTCAAGGGGCTGCAACTGAAGAAAATGATAATGGAAGGTCATCTCGTCAAGTCGGACATGATTATGTATCTGATGGATGAAATCATAGTGGGACACTTGCTGACGGAGGACGTGAAGTTTGTTCCGTGGCTTCGGGGAGTGGCGGATATCTAAGCCGTTTAGGCATGGAAGGAGGCGTGCGGGCAGATGCAGAAGCAAGATTTAAAACGTACGGATGGACCTGCGGGCAGCCCCACTTCAAGTGATACTGCGCAACTTGCCCATAGAAGAGGGCTGATGGAAGCGCATTTCGCTGTCCTGCTCTTTGGCCTCGCGGGTCTCTTTGGAAAGTGGCTGACGCTGCACCCTTTGGCGATCTCCCTGGGGCGGGTGTGCTTTGCGGTGCCATTTCTTTTTTTGATAATGCGGGCTCGCGGCGAGCGGATTCGCCTGAATCAGCCCCGGGACTACGCGGTCTTTCTGCTGCTGGGCATAGTCCTGGCCATCCACTGGACCGCTTTCTTCATGGCGATCCAGCTGTCGACCGTGGCCGTTGGACTCCTCACGTTTTCGACCTTTCCGGTTTTCGTGACCTTTATTGAGCCCTGGCTCCTGAAGAGCGCCTTTCGATTTCAGGACCTGCTCATTGCCCTGGTGACTATGGTGGGCGTCAGCCTCGTCATCCCTGACTTCAGCTTAAGCAATCAGGTGACTGTGGGTGCCCTGTGGGGCATTCTGTCCGGCCTGACCTTTGCGCTCCTCTCAGTCCTCAATAAGAAATACGTGGCCCAGTACCCCAGCCGACAGGTCTCGCTGTATCAGTTCGCCGCCGCTGCCCTGGTGCTTCTTCCCATGGTTATCCCCCTTAAGCCCGCCTTGGATGGGCGTTCTTTGGTCCTTCTGGCGATTTTGGGCGTCGTTTTCACCGGGATTTCCCATACACTCTTCATCAGCAGCCTGAAGCGGATCAAAGCCCAGACCGCCAGCGTCATTGCCAGCCTGGAGCCGGTCTATGGTATTTTGGCAACGGTGGTCCTGCTGGGAGAGGTGCCTGGACTGCGGGAAGTGGCGGGGGGCCTCATTATTTTGTCGATGGCATTTGTGGTGACGAAAAGACAGTCGCGAAAGCGAAGACGTGCATAAACAAAGAAGACGCCATGCAACCGAGAGCTCGTTCGCGGTTGCATGGCGTCTTCTTTGTTTGTATAGGGCGCAGCCCGTGACCGAAGCGCAGCCGATAACTGAGCGCAGCGAGGTAATGGGCGGAGCGAGGTGCACGTCTGCAGTGTGAGGTGTGCCTTTCGCAGAACTCAATAAGATGTAGCCAGCCCTGACTTGCTGTTTACTCAGATCTTCGTTGAAAAAACGTAAGCCCCCGTCGCCGGGGGCTTACCTGCTTTTAAGACTGTTGTAGTCACTTACCTCTCAAAAATCTGCACCTCGATTTGACGCACTCTCGGTCCGTCGAACTCACACAGATAGATGCCCTGCCATGTGCCCAAACTGAGTCTCCCGCCTTTGACGGGAACTGTCACTGAGGATCCCATCAGCGATGCTTTGATATGGGCATGGCTGTTGCCTTCTGCGTGACGGTATGGGCCATGCGTAGGGAAGGTTCTCTCCAGGGCGGCCAGCATGTCGTGAACCACATCCGGATCAGCATTTTCATTGATGGTAATGCCGGCCGTAGTATGGGGAACGAACACGACCGCGAGGCCGTCCTTCAGGCCGTGGTCGCGGACCTCATCCCGGATGAGTCTGGTGATATCGATCATTTCCTGAGGAGCGGTGGTTCTAATGTCGATCAAGGGGATGGCCTCCTTCTATGGGTAATGTTACAGATATATTAAGGTCCTACGCGGGAGTGCCGGCAAAATGGTTTTGCAATAAAAGCATTCGTTTTTCGTCGGTGAGAATTGTTATCGCATGCTCTGGTACAATTATATTACCGTCCCCAAATCATATCCCGTCCGCGTCCCCAACCCACTGCAGCCTGTAAAGATCATAATATAATCCGCCGCGGTTCAAGAGCTCTTCGTGGGTGCCGGTTTCGCGGATTTCACCATCGTGGAGGACCAGGATGCGGTCGGCGTGCTGGATGGTCGAGAGGCGGTGGGCAATGACAATAGTGGTGCGGCCATGGGTCAGCTTGCCTATGGCATCTTGGATCAGCTGCTCCGTCTCGGTGTCAATGCTGGAGGTGGCTTCATCCAGGATCAGAATCCCCGGATCATAGGCCAGTGCCCTGGCAAAGGAGAGAAGCTGACGCTGACCGGTGGATAATGTCGCACCCCGCTCGTAGACCCGCTCATGGTACTGTCCCGGCATACGGCTGATAAAGTGGTCCGCGTTGACACGTCGGGCCGCGGCCACCGCGGAAGCTTCAGAAATCGAAGGATCTCCCAGCGTAATGTTTTCCAGCACATCCCCCGAAAACAGGAACACATCCTGCAGCACCACACCAATGCGTCGGCGCAGGGAGGCCTTATCGTAATCCCTAAGGTCCACACCATCTACCAGAATGCGTCCGCTCCCCACATCATAAAGTCGGGACAGGAGGCTGATGATCGTCGTTTTGCCGGAGCCCGTAGCGCCCACAATGGCCAGGGTTTCGCCCGGCGCGACCTCAAAGGAGACATTTTTCAGCACCGGCTCATCGGCGTGATAGCTGAAGGAAACGTCATCGAAGACCACATGGCCCTTAAACGCCCCGTCTTCCAGCACCTTTTCACCATTTGGCAGGCTGGAGTTTTCCTCAAGCAGGAGGAAGATCCGCTCAGAAGAAGCCATGGCAGATTGTAATATATTGAACTTCTCACTCAGGTCAAAAATGGGCTTGAAAAACTGATCCGTATAGGAGACAAAGGCGATCAGCGTCCCCAGCTCAATCACCCCCTGGAGTACCCGTCCGCCGCTGTACCAGAGAAGCAGGGCCAAAGCCACCGTATACAGCAGGTTCATGCTGGGCCGGAAGATCCCAAAGACCCGCACCTCGGACATAGAGGCGTTCAGGTGGTCGCGGTTGATCTCCTCAAACTCGTTCATGAGCGCTTTTTCCTTGCGAAACTGCTGGATAATCCGGATCCCGCTGAGGTTCTCGCTCAAAGTCGCGTTGATGCGGGCGATCTTGACCTTGACGGCTCGGTGGGCCTCCCGGGCCTTCAGCCGGAACAGATAGGAGGCCAGGATCACCAGAGGCACTGTGGACAGGGAGATCAGCGCCAATTTCCAGTTCAGGGACAGCATGATGACCAGGGTTCCCAGCAGCAAGAGCAGGTCATTGATGAGATGAATCAGGACATCCGTATACATTTCGCTGATGTTTTTCATGTCGCTGGTCACCCGGGTCACCAGGCGGCCCACGGGATTGCGGTCATAAAAGGACAGGGACTGCCCCAGCAAGTGATCATAGAGATGCGCCCGCATGTCGTAGACCAGGCGCTGGCCTACGTGGTTCAGGATCAAAGTCTGCACGTAGCTGATGGCGAGGGCGCCAACCAAAAGTCCCATGAAAATCAGGGAGAGGCGGATGATGGCGGCTTTGTCGTGGGAGATGAATCCATCGGCAGCTGTTTCTGGGAGCAAGCGCCCGCCCCTCTGGTTAATGGCCGCTTCCGCCGCCCCCATCTCCGCAGGCGGGACGTAACCCGGCAGCAAATAATAGTCGCCCTCCAGCTTCAGGAGCTGGGCGGAAGCCGCGTTGTCATAAGTCTCCAACGCGCCGGCCTTCTCGAGAACATCCACCCGGGCGTAATAGCGCCCCTGGTACTCGGCAAAGGTCAGGCCCTCAACTGCCGGCTCAGCCTCCAGCACCTTCCACTCCCGGGCGTAGCCGGAGATGTGGTCGTCAATGACAATTTTGATCAGGTAAGGACGAATCAGGTCCACAGCGGTGACGAAGAGGAGCAGGATCCCGCTCAGGATCAGGAGCTTAATATATGGCTTGGTAAAACTGGCAAGGCGCTTAAAAATGGCCAGGTCGAAGGACTTCTCAATCTGCTGCTCCTCAAAATGCGTGTCGCGCTTCATTGGTCCTCCACCTCCTCGGAGTGACGCGTCTCAGCGCCGGTTAGTTGGATTGGACTCTGGTCGAGGGCCCCGGCATTGCCGCCAAGTTTGTCCTCCAGCTGCTGTCGGTCGTAGAGGTCCCGGTAGTAGCCGCTGAGGGCCAGCAGTTCAGTGTGGGTGCCGCTTTCCATGATTTCGCCGTCCGTCAGGACGTAAATGCGGTCGCAGTCCTTGACGGTGGAAATGCGGTGGGAGACGATCAGTACGGTTTTATCGGCGAGGGCGTCATTCAAGTGGCGCAGGATGGCTTCCTCGGTTTTGGTGTCGACGGCAGACAGGGCGTCGTCCAGGATCAGGATGTCCGCGTCCCGGTAGAGCGCCCGCGCAATGGACACCCGCTGCTTCTGCCCGCCGCTGAGGTTCACGCCCCGCTCGCCCAGCAGGGTGCCGTAGCCGTCCGGGAAGCTGAGGATCTCGTCGTGGACGCAGGCGGCCTGGGCGGCGCTTTCAATGGTCATAGACCGCTCAAGGACAGAAATTTGGCCGATGGTCTCGGATTCAAGACCCTGAGAGGGGGTGGCTTCGGTGGCCATCGGCAGAGTGCCCTGGACACTGGCGGCCTCAATTGACGGGCCGTGGTAAAAGCGGATGTTGTCTTCAATGGATTTGGAAAAGAGGAAGTTGTCCTGGGGCACCACGGCGAAGCGGTCTTTGATGGCGCCGGCGGTCAGCTGGTTGAGGTCGCAGCCGTCCAGGAAGACCTGGCCGTTGTCCGGGGCCCAGGTTTTTGTGATCAGCTGGAGCAGGGTGGTCTTGCCGGCGCCGGTGCGGCCGATCAGCGCGATCTTTTCGCCCTTTTGGATGCTGAACCGGATGTCCTTCAGCGCTGGGCGGGTCTGGCCGGGGTAGGTGAAGGTGAGGCCCCGCAGCTCGATTAAAGGCGCAGTACCAAAGGCGGTTTGGCCGATGGTCATTTGTCCCAAATCATTCTTGAAGCTGAGGTTATGACTGCCGGCGTGGTCGGCAGTACAGGTGCTGGTGAATCGGTCATAACCGGAAGGAGTCGAGGTGGCGGATCCGGGCTCCAAAGTGCCGTAACTGAAGGACGGCTTCATGTCGAAGACGTCGTTCAGCCTCGAGAGGGAGGCGGAGCCCCGCTGCATGACGTTGACGACCCAGCCCAGGGCCATCATGGGCCAGCTCAGCATACCCACGTAGGAAATGAAGGCCACGAAGGCGCCCACGCTGATGCGGCCGTCAATGACCGCCCGGCCGCCGAAGAGCAGGGTCAGCACCAGACTGACGGAACCAATGGTCCGGACCAGCGGAAACAGTCCGCCCCAGAGTTTCACAAGCTTCATGTTCTCTTTGTAGTTCAGGTCGTTGGAGGCTTTGAACCGCTCTTTTTGGAAGGGTTCCCGGGTGTAGGTCTTCACAATGCGGATGCCGGAAAAAGCCTCCTGGGTCAGATCCGTCATGTCCGAGAAGGCTTCCTGGACGCGTTTGAAGCGCTTGCGCATCAAGCGGCCGCCGTAGAGAACCAGGGTGGCGATAATGGGCATAGGCAGCAGGGCGATCAGGGTCAGCTGCAGGTCGGCGGTGATCAGCATGAAGATCAGGGTCATGAGGGTGATGAAGATGGCATCCACCAGCATGACGGTACCGATGCCCATGGCATGGCTGACCGCCACCACGTCGTTGGTGGCCAGGGCCATGATGTCGCCGACCTTATTGACGTTGAAGTAGTCCGTCCTCAAGGTCTGGACGTGGGCATACAGACGGTTGCGAAGCCAATACTCCGCTTCTCTGGAGGTGCCTATGATCAGGATGCGCCAAAAGTACCGCCCAGTCGCCACCAGGACAGCGATGCCCACGATCAGGGCAATGGTGTTCAGAATATCACCGCTGCTGGCGGTCTTTTCCGCGAGCTGATCCGCCAAACTGCCAATGAGCCGAGGTGTAATCAGCTGAAGAAGGTCGATAACGATGAGGATGAGGACACCCCCGGCGAGGTGCCAGCGCTTCCTTTTCAGGAAGGGTTTCAGGTGTTTCAGGAGTGGGGCTGAAGGCATGGGGAAATGACCCCCCTTTCGGTTAGGTTTGTTATTATCATTCTAGCATAAGCGTTTGCGCTGTGGAGTGGGGAGGGGGGGTCAAAAACCATCGGCAAAAAAATCATTAAAAAAAGATAAAATTCAACTGAAAACTGTTTTCATTTCACTGGATGTGTTGTATAATGACTTTGGTGATAGACAAATCTAATGCATTCCGTTATGATCATAGAAAAGTATTATTGGAAGAACGACATCACGGTCGGCATTCGAACATGAAATGGAGGATTTAGCATGAAAATTCAAACGAACCAGGCGACGATCGACGAGATCAAAAAAGTCCTGGATTCTCAGCAAGGCGCTCCAAGCAACGTGCGCATTTTCGTCGCAGGCTATGGCTGAGGCGGCCCGTCACTCGGTTTGGCTCTGGATGAGCTGAAGGATACGGACGTTGTGGACAATAGCAACGCAGTAAGTTTTGTAATGGAATCTGAGCTTTATGAATCATTTGGCGACATTAAAGTCGAGTTCGTAGGCAACGGCTACCACGTCGCGCCTGCTGAGCAAAATGAGTCTGATTGCGGCAGCTGCAGCGGTTGCCACTAAGAATTAAGGCGTAAGATTTAAAGGTAAACTGTCTGAAGGTCTCTTACGAGCCCTTCGGACAGTTTTTTCTTTTAATTATAGTCCAATAATTTGATGAAGGCTAGAAGGTAGAATAGGAGGCGCCACATGTTAAGAGTAGAAACCAATCCGGAAACCCTCGCGGAGATTGCCAAAGTCGTTGAGGCGCAGGAAGGACCCCGGAATATCAGGATCTATGCGGAGCGTAACGGCTGCAGCGGACAGTCCCTGGGCCTGGCGCTGGATGAGGTCAAAGAGACGGATTTTAAACACAAGCTGGGTGAGGTCAACTTTGTCATAGATAAAGAGCTTTTCCGTGATCTGGGCGATATCAAGATTGAATTTGTCAGTAACGGTTATCTCGTCGAGCCGGTAGTACCCGTCGAAAAGGCGAAAAAAGCCGGTTCGGGCTGCGGTGGCGGCTGCGGCGGCTGTGGCTGTGGGCACTAATAGATTTCAGTGTGGAAGCGGGGATCAGAAGCCGGATGGTTTTTGATGCCCTTTTTTCTGATTTTGGGGAAAGGTGAAACTCGGTGTCTGCGGCTGTGCCTATTGACCCCCGGTTTCATGTTTTTGGGGATGGGGACCATCGGCAGGGTATTTATAACTGGTGATTGTATTAATTTGGAGGTGTCTTCATGCCCTATGATTTGGACTATCTAAAGCTGCTGTCCAAGCAATACCCGTCGGTGGATGCGGTCAGCACGGAAATCGTGAATTTGAGCGCCATTGTGCTGCTGCCCAAGGGGACGGAGCACTTTTTGGCGGACATCCACGGGGAGCACGAGGCCTTTGATCACGTCATGCGCAACGCGTCGGGGGTGGTCAAGCGGAAGATAGATGATGTTTTTGGGCAGACTCTGTCCGAAGCGGAGAAGAAATCCCTGGCGACGCTGGTGTACTACCCCCGGGAGAAGCTTGAGCTGGAGCGGGGTGCGCGGCAGGCTGAGGCTATGGCGGCGTGGCACGAAGCCATGATGCTGCAGCTGGTGCGGCTCTGCCGGCAGGCGGCGTATAAATACACGCGGTCCAAGGTGAGAAAGGCGATTCCGGCGGAGTTTCAATACATCATTGAGGAGCTCCTCCACGAAAATGAGCACGATACCATGAAGCATGGCTATTACCATGGGATCCTGGACAGCCTGACGGCCATTGGGCGGGCGGAGGATTTCATTGTGGCGATCGCGGAGCTGATCCGGAAGCTGGTGGTGGATCACCTTCATATTATAGGTGACATCTATGACCGGGGCAAAGGGGCGCATCTGATCATGGATACCCTGAGGCGCCATCACTCGGTGGACATCCAGTGGGGAAACCACGATGTGCTGTGGATTGGGGCGGCCTGCGGGTCGGACGTCTGCATGGCGGACGCGATCCGGGTGTCGCTGCGCTACGCGAACCTGGAAACGCTGCAGGAGGGCTATGGCCTCAACCTGTCGCCCCTGGTGAGGCTGGCGCTGGACAAGTACGCCGGCGGCTACGCGCCAACCTTTCAGGTTCGAAGCAAGGAGGAGAGCCTTGGGGAGACGGACCTGGCGCTGCTGTCCAGAATGCAGAAGGCCATTGCCGTCATCCAGATGAAGCTGGAGGGGCAGCTGGCGCTGCGGCGTCCTGAGCTGGGGCTGGACCACAGGCGGCTTCTTGAGAAAATTGATTTGGCGGCGGGGACAGTCGAGATCGACGGCGTGGGCTACCCGCTCCTGGATATGGATTTTCCGACTTTGGATCCCCTGAAGCCCTACGAGCTTTCTGCCGAAGAACTGGATGTGGTGGAGAAGCTAAGGCTGTCCTTCAAACATGCTACGGATCTGCAGAAGCACATCCGGTTTCTGGTGGACAAGGGCGGCATGTACAAGGTGTTCAACGGGAATCTGCTCTATCATGGCGGGATTCCGCTGACCTCGACCGGAGAGTTTGAGACCTTCGAGCTCTGTGGGCAGTCCTTAAAGGGCAAAGCCCTGCTGGATGGCTTCGATGACTGCGTCCGCCGGGCCTACTACGCCCAGGATCCGGACGAGAAGTCCCAAGCCCTGGACGTGGTCTGGTATTTGTGGTGCGGTGAAAAATCACCGCTGTTTGGAAAAAGCAAGATGGCGACTTTTGAGCGCTATTTTATTGAAGCCAAGGAGACCCACAAGGAAGTGAAGAATCACTATTATGCTTTCCGTGAGGCGGAGGACGTCTGCGTCCGCATTCTGAGTGAATTCGGGCTGAACGCGGAGACCAGCCACATCATCAACGGTCACGTTCCTGTGAAGGTGGTCAAGGGGGAGATGCCCATCAAGGCCGGCGGCAAGCTGATCACCATTGATGGGGGACTTTCCAAGGCCTACCAGAAGGTTACTGGGATCGCCGGCTACACGCTGATCTTCAATTCCCAGGGGATGCACCTCGTGTCCCATGAGCCCTTTGAGTCTAAGGACCGGGCGATCCGGGAGGATCTGGACATTTTGCCGACCAGCGTGTTCATTGAGAAGAATCAGGCGCGGATGCTGGTGGGGGACACGGACAATGGGGCGGTCCTCAAGAGGGATATTGAGGCGCTGAAAGCTTTGCTGCAGGCTTACCGGGATGGGTTGATCCGGGAGCGGTAAGCGCTGGTCACGGTTAGGTGTCGCTGTAAAAAATATGGCCGATGGTTATTTGAATGTCAGATTTGACTTCAAACGACCATCGGCCAAAGCTTTTTTTGAAAGATTGTTGATAAGAGTGCCTGGACTGAATTGTGTCTGAATTGTAGTGAGTGTCTGTCCCCGAAGTTGAGTGAGTGCCAGTCACCAACTTCAATTGGGTGCCAGAGCTGTTCTTTTTTTGCCGATGGTCGTTAATCTCAATCCCCTAACACATGGAACTGGGTTTTTCCGCCAGGCGGCATTGCATACAAATATGCATTGTAATCGGGGGTAGTTCATGCTATATTGGTTGATAACAACATCTGTTATTAGTAGGAGGTACTAAATGGAAATTCGTGAGATTGAAATATTGCTTCAAGCCTTTAACGCGACTGATTTGACCAGAATGGCCTATTCCAAAGATGGCATCAGCCTTGTGCTCGAACGGCAGTCTGAGCAGCTGGTTGCTGTCGAGAGACCTATTAACCTCCACCCGCAGTTGACGCCACAGGCTGCAGCTGTCAATGAAATCATGCCAGTAGCCGCAGTTACACCGGCTGCTGCTTTCCAAGCTTCTGCGCCTGCGCCTACACCTGTCCCAGTCTCATCACCCGCAGACCTGATCAAGGCGCCGCTGGTGGGTGTCTTCTACGCCGCGCCGGCACCGGACGCAGCACCGTTTGTCACAATTGGACAAGTCGTGAAAAAAGGCCAAACCCTCTGCATAGTCGAAGCCATGAAGGTCATGAACGAGATCCAGGCGGAGTGGGATGGCGTCGTTGAGCAGATCCTGGCCAAGCCGGAAGACATTGTCGAGTACGGCCAGCCGCTCTTCAGCATCAGGAGGAACGGATGATCAAGAAAATCTTAATCGCGAATCGCGGTGAAATCGCGGTGCGGGTCATTCGCGCCTGCCGGGAGCTGGGAATTCAGTCGGTGGCGGCGTATTCTGAGGCGGATCGCGAGTCCCTCCCGGTCCTGCTGGCAGATGAGGACTTCTGCATAGGTCCCGCCAGTGCGAGGCTCAGCTACTTAAACATCAATGCCTTGATCCAGGCCGCCAAGGCCACTGGTGCTGACGCCATTCACCCGGGCTACGGCTTCCTCTCAGAAAACGCTGATTTTGCCGATGGCTGCCGCGCCGCCGGCCTCATCTTCATAGGCCCCGAAGCGCAGCACATCCGAATGATGGGTGACAAGGCGAAAGCCAGAGAAGTCATGCAAAAGGCCGGCGTCCCTGTCGTACCAGGCACCGAGGGCGCGGTGGACGATCTTGAAACCTTACGTGCCGAAGCAGAGAGAATTGGCTACCCCCTGATGGTCAAAGCGGCTAGCGGCGGCGGCGGCAGAGGCATGCGGGTGGTCGATTCACCGGAAATGCTTGAAAACGCCTGGCAGACCGCCAGATCCGAAGCCAAAGCGGCTTTTGGAGATGACAGGGTTTATCTCGAGCGAAGAATTGTGAAGCCTCGCCATGTGGAGGTCCAGATCATGGCGGATACCCACGGCAATGTTCTCACGCTGGGTGAGCGGGACTGCAGCCTTCAAAGGCGCAATCAGAAAGTCATTGAGGAATCTCCTTGTCCGGCACTGACCGAAGCGCAGCGCCAAGGCCTCTACAAGGCTGCTGCGGACGCCGCGAGGGCCGTCCAGTACATAGGTGCCGGCACTATTGAATTTTTATTAGATAGTACGGGTGAGTTTTACTTCATGGAAATGAACACCCGGATCCAGGTAGAGCACCCAGTGACGGAAATGGTCACCGGCATAGACCTGATTCAGACCCAGATCCGAGTGGCCGGGGGAGAGATGTTGAGCCTGAGACAAGAAGATGTACGCATTCAAGGGCACGCTGTGGAGTGCCGCATCAACGCAGAGGATCCGGCTATGCAGTTCCGCCCTGCGGCGGGAACCGTGGAAGCCCTGCATCTGGCGGGCGGCTTTGGAGTGCGCAACGACTTCTTCATCTACCAGGATTACAAAGTGCCCCACTGCTATGATTCCATGCTGGGCAAGATCATTGTCTGGGGTGAAACTCGGGCAGAGGCGCTGAACCGCATGAAGCGGGTTTTAGATGAAACCATCATTTCTGGACTTAAGACCAATTTGGAATTTCAAAAAAGTCTCATTGAGCTGGAGGACTTCCAGTCAGGAGATTTTCATACCGGCACTCTGGAGGCCAGTTTGGATGACCTCATCCTCACCATGAACCAGAAATTGAAAGGAGCTTAACTATGAAGCTCGATTTTCTCAAAAGAAAGAAGTGGGTCAGACTGGAGCTGTCCAATCAGGACGTCAAAGAGGCTGCAGCGTTAAGAGAAGCGGCGGGTCTGAAGCAGAGTCTGTCGACGCCGGCGGTTAAGCCTGAAGTCAACTCCGGTGAAGTAAAAACAGCTCAAAACGTGACGGCTGCACCAAAGGCTCCAGGCCCCGATGAAGCCGCATGCCCGGGCTGCGGCGCGATCCACTCAAAACAGCGCTGGGAGCGCAGTTTCAAGGTCTGCGACCAGTGCGGCAAGCACGGCAGAATCAACAGTAAAGAACGCGTCGCTCATCTTGTGGATCAAGGCACCTTCAGTCCCATAGCCAAAGAGGTCACCTCGATAGATCCCCTTGCTTTTCCCGGTTACAAGGAAAAGCTGGATAAAGCCATGATACAGTCGGAAGCTGGGGATGCCGTCCTGACGGTCACTGGTCGTATCAATGGTATTCCGGCGGCGCTTTTCATCATGGAGCCCGACTTCATGATGGGCAGCCTTGGCAGTGCTGCTGGGGAGCGGATTACGCGCCTCATTGAGACCGCCATAGAGAACCGTCTGCCTGTCATAGGCTTTTGTGCCTCCGGCGGTGCCCGCATGCAGGAGGGGATTCTTTCCCTGATGCAGATGGCTAAGACGTCGGCGGCGCTTGGGAGACTATCGGCAGAGGGTCTTCCTTATATTGCGGTCCTCACGGACCCGACCACCGGCGGCGTGACGGCCAGCTACGCCATGCTGGGGGACGTGATCCTGGCAGAGCCGGGCGCGCTCATAGGCTTCGCGGGCCAGCGCGTGATCGAGCAAACTATCCGCCAAAGCCTGCCCGATGGTTTCCAAAGAGCAGAATTTCTGGTGGAAAAGGGCTTCGTCGACCGAATCGTTCACCGTGCGGAGATGAAGGCGGTCCTCGCGAAGCTCCTGAGGCTGCACGGATTCGCGCCGGCGTTGGCAGAAGCCGCGGCTACAGTTTCAGCCACAACTACAGACACAGCCGTAAACCTTCAGGGAGGTGAAGCCCATGTCTCATAAGCTGGATTTCGAAAAGCCCATCTTTGAGCTGGAGGAGAAGATCCAGGGGCTGCGTCAATTTGCTGAGGATAACGACCTGGATCTCAGTGCGGAAGTCCGCAAGCTCGAAGACAAGGTGTCTGAGCTCAGGCGCGAGACCTTCAGCGGCCTGTCTGCCTGGGACTGTGTCCGCCTCGCCCGCCATCCGGGAAGGCCGACCACCCTGGACTTCATCGATGGCATCTTCGACGACTTCATGGAACTCAAAGGCGACCGGGCTTACAGCGATGATCCCGCCATGGTTGGCGGCCTTGCCCTACTGGACGGCGTGCCGGTCACGGTTTTGGGCCATCAGAAGGGCCGGGACACCCTGGAGAACATCCGCCGGAATTTCGGGATGCCTCATCCAGAGGGTTACCGCAAAGCCCTTCGACTCATGCAGCAGGCAGAGAAGTTTGGGCGGCCTGTGGTCACCTTCATAGATACCGCAGGCGCCTACTGCGGCCTGGGTGCCGAGGAACGGGGCCAGGGACATGCCATTGCAAGCAACCTGATCGCCATGGCGGGGCTCAAAGTCCCGGTCATCTCTGTGGTTATTGGGGAAGGCGGAAGCGGCGGCGCCCTTGGCATAGGTGTGGCTGACCGGGTCGCTATGCTGTCCAGCGCAGTTTACTCCGTGATCTCGCCGGAAGGCCTTTCCAGCATTTTGTGGAAGGACGCGACCAAGGCAAGCGAGGCTGCAGCCGTTATGAAAATGACCGCCAGGGACATTGAGGCCCTGGGCGTTATTGATGCCATTATAGAAGAGCCCCTCGGCGGAGCCCACCGTCATCAGGCTGAGACCGTTGAGGCGGCTGGGAAGTGGATTAAGCAAACCTTAGGTGAGTTGAGAGCGATGCCGCTGGAGACCCTCCTCGAAGCAAGGTATGACAAGTACCGGGGGATGGGGCAGTACGAGGGCTAGTAGAATAGGTCGTTTAAAGAATTTGTGTAAATTTATACTAAGGTCTGGTACAGAGATGAAGTTGGGGTCAGGTACAGAGATAAACTCTGTACCTGACCCTATATTTTATTTTTTGTTTCAAAACATTTCGATAATCTGTAACATTCACGCTGCTGTCATCGTTTTATTTATATGAAAGGAGAAGTTGGGAATGGAGGTGGACAATCTAGTGCCACGTAAACACTAAAACCAGACATCCTACTGGCTATCATTCCGAAACACCGCTCTTGCTTATGATATTTAAAATTACAAGGAGGGATTTAAAGTGAAGTTATCATCTCGGATTTTTGGAATTGTGCTTGTGATTGTGATACTCGGTTCGATGAGTGTTTTTGCGGCTACAGAATATTGGGGAAATTTTTCCGATTATTCAGCTGGTTTGTATTCTGCGAGCCCAAATGCACAATTTAAATCGCCTTCACGGTCAATTCAAATAAATGCTGCAGGTGAAACTTTTGGTTCATCTGCATATGCAGAAAGTTTAGAGGATGAACCTGATCTGGTGTTAGCGGAAGGCGTTGGCGGGATGGTTGGCTATGTTAAGAGCAGCGATCTAAATTCAGGCGCGGCCAAATCGCCAGAAGAAGCAGCCAAATCAACAATTGATAAAAACACTAGGTTTATACCTCTGTATGAATCGGATGGTAAAACGGTTATAGGTAGATTCAAAATCGCGCCTGATACAGAACGCATTATAACAATTGTGGATTAGGATTCAGAACAATTGTTTTGAAGTTAATTGCTATGACATCATGTTTCAGGTAAACCGTTAGAATGAGGGCGAATTGCTGTAGAAACGACCATCGGCATATAATCGAGGTATGAAAATGGTGTGCCGATGGTCATCTTTCCCACACAAACACTTAATTTTACAATGTGATATAATTGAGGAAGAATCTGTGTATTTAACATGGTAAGTTTCCTCAAGCGGCAACTCGACTCAGCAAAGGTTGGATTATGCTGTTGTTTGTGAGGATGGGTGACCACATGCAAAACGCTTTAAGGCTTTAAGCGCAAAACTCTGCCGATGGTCGCGCCTTCCACCCACCACCGCCAAAGCTGGCGGCATCTTTGAAGGAGGACATTATGAGTAACAAGACTTTAAGATGGATCATCATAGCGATTGCGGTCCTAATTCTATTATTTTTTCTATCTATGATTGCCGGGAATCCGTTTCTGTAAGAGAGAATTTAATCGATTTTCAAACTGAATATATTGTTTGGAGGGATTTGTTTGAACCCGCGCAGCGCGTTAAACCCTTTATTTCAGAATATGAAAAAAGGGATCGCAGCTTCGATACGCCAATTACTGCTTTTGATTCTACTGACAATGTCCATGATGATGACGCTCCCAACCTTCAGCGCCCAGGCTGGCAGCACAGTTCGTGTGTCCCTCCCAGCCTTCAAGGTCACGCTAAATGGAGAAGTCATGGACCCGGCCTTCAGTCAGTACCCTGTGATAGTCTATAAAGACATCACCTATTTTCCTATGACTTATACGGATTGCCGCTTCCTTGGGCTTGAAACCCGCTGGAAAGGTCAGAAAGATGGTCTTTTGATTGAAGCGACCGGCGTCACGGCGGCGTACAGGCCATACATAACGACTGTGAGAAACAGCAGGAGCCAAACGGCCGTGATCCCTGCCTATCCTATCCAGATCAATGGACAAAAAATTGACCAAACTAAGGAACCCTATCCTTTGCTTTCATTTCGCAACATCACCTATTTCCCTATCACCTGGAAATTTGGCGCAGAGGCCTTTGGATGGGACTACCGTTTTGATCTTCAGAATGGCTTGATGATCAAGTCCGGTAACCCTAAATTAAATCAAATCCAACTTTCCGACGACTGGACTGAAGCGGCAGAGGGCAGCCCGCAGAAGCCTATCGCGATCACCACTGAACATATTTATTATCAGGGAACGAAAGGACGGATCATGCAGGCGCCATTGGCAGCGCCGCTCCGCTCAAGGCAGGTTTATCAGCTGCCCATCTGGTCTTACGGTGACGGAACCACTTATGTACATGCGAGCCTGAAGGATAATAATGGCGACCCGCTGCTCTCCTATCACCAAGGCGGGGCGATTATGGGCTCTGACGTACTCGTCAGCTTAAAAGCAGATGGCACGACTGCCGTTTTGAATGACGGCTATTATTATTTAAAAGCCTTTGGGGACGACAGCGTCAGAACCTATACCGGTCCTGCCCCAAGCGGGGGCAATCTTGAGGTAAAAACATCAGCAACCGACTGGAAAAAAGTCGGAAGTCCAGACTACCTCTATGGCTGGGCGTGGCACGCGGACGGTGCAAGCAGTGGCGGCACAAGTTCTGACAGTGTCTATAAGTCAGGAGATCAACTCTACCTCTTAGCCTTCGATCTGACTAAGCCAGGCAGCACGACGGGCATTTACAGGGTGAATCTCCAGACGAATGACACAGCCCGGGTTGTTGACAGGGAAGTGCTCGGTTTCCAACTGGACGGTGAGGCCATCTATTACGAAAGTGGCGGCAGCGTCTATCTTTACGATTTGAAAGAGCGCAAAGAAACCCTGCTGAAATCTCCATTAACAACACCAAAGAGCATTCAATGGTTTACGGTCTTGAACGGATTCGTCTATTGGCAGGACGCACAGACACGAATGCTTTACGATCAGGCAGGAAAACCGATACAGGCTGGCGCGCCGCTGCTTGAGGCTCAGCTAAAAGGAGATCAAACTGCGTTCCTGGTGTGTACCTTTGAGGATCAGCCGGCCACAAAATACAAAAGCGTGATTCTCGACCGCCATGGCGACGTGGTGTTCAAAACGTCCGACCAGATGAGCTTGGAGAGTGTGCTGATTTCAGGGAATGCCCTCTACTTTTACAATATGACGACGGGCACCGTCTGTGTCGGGTCGCTGGCAGAGGCTTTTTAAAGGATACGGTGAGAGCGTTGTCTTCAGCGCCGTCTGATCGTTATTGAAAGGTGGTTGGTTTGGTGACCATCGGCAAAGCGCTTTAAAGCTTTAAGTGCAAGACTCCGCCGATGGTCGCGCCTTCCGCCCAACACCGCCCAATATGGCAGGATCTTTGTAGGCGGACGTTATGCGCAATAAAACATAAAAGGGGTGATGGCATGCTGAATTTTGACACTGCATTTATAGTTCAAATCATCAATACGATCTTATTGGTCGCAGTGCTCTATGTGGTCTATGCACTGCTTTTCAAATATCCAAAGCAGAGCAAAAAAGATTTGAAAGCATTGAAAAGCGCATCGAGGACATTGAGAAGAAGCTGTGATTGGGTGACTCGGGTTTAATGCTAATTTTGCTGGAGGGAAGCTGAATGAGGGGTGGCGTGTCATCACTTTGGGATCGAATTAGAAAACGAAGTTGGCTTGTGCTGCCGCTGGTCCTTTTTATTTTAATTCTGCCATCCAGACAAGTGATCAGGGAAGATTTTAAAATCTTTGATTACACGAGCGGCGCACATGAAGATAAGACCATGCCGTTAGAAATCACCTTGACCAAACACAACAGATTGCCGATAGTCTCAAGCAAACATAATGTTGTGCTGATAGCGGAGGGCAGAACGTATAGATATCTGGCGGATAATTTTAGTGGCAGAGACGCTGCCTATGTGTCACTTGGCATGAACTACTTTGAATTTGGCGTCTTGCTTCCGGATGAGGATTTTTCTGAATTTGTCGTTCTCTTTGACGAGGATCATCACTTTATAGAAAGTGACACGCTGAATTTCGTGGTTTATCCGCAGCGCAGTGAGTCAGAAGCAAGACTTCTATTGGAGAAGCTGCTGGAGTACAATGCTTACGATCCGGAGAAGCGGACTTTCTATTAAATTAACGATTCTTGGACGGAGTGATAGAAGCCGAGAATTAACAAATAATAAGGTAGTCAGATATTTAATCGCTCATGGAGGTGGGACGACTGGTGAAGACAAAAACGCAATCATTTTTGCTGTTCATCTTGATCTTCGTGCTTAGCGTTTTTGGCGTCAAAGCCATCCTAGAGGCTTCCATCGAAAAAACCATTATGTCCAAGGACCTGGATCATATCATGGAGCTGAAATCCTATTTCAAAGAAACGGACATTCTAGTGCCCAATTATCATTTCCAATCTGATAACCCGTATGACTATACGGCTGTTGAAGAGTATGCCCTTGAAAAGAGCAAGCAGGGTCCTGACTGGGATGGTTACAATATCATGATCACGCCTACAAAATTGTCGGAATCGGAATGTTTTCAAATTGTTGTTATGGCGTCGGGTGGGAAAAACCTGGATAATACTCCAGTTGAGTGGAGGGTGACAGATGTGAGTCAAGCTTTCAATGAAGGGGATCGCCGGCCAAGAGGAGACTATTTGGAAGTTGCTGCTGTCTTTCGGGAGGCGACGACGCTTTATGAGGTTGTAGGGTACGTCTTTGGAACCGCAGACGACGCGCGGGTTGAAAGGGTCAAGAATGAATTGAGCTACATTTTAAGTAGTTTGCAGCAGGTTGAAGACTGAACGAATTGAATAAATAAGGGCGATAATAGGTAAAGGGAACTGCTATTCCTAACTACCTCATAATTCCCTGCAAAAAATAAGGACAGCCTCTTCCCGCTAAGTTAGTGCAGGAAGAGGCTGTTTGTGTATAAACTGAAATTTGCTGTCTGATTGCGCTTAAAGCGTGGTGTAAATTTACACTAAGCTCTGGCACCAAATCAAGTTTGGTGTCAGTCACTCAATCAAGTTCGGTGTCAGTCACTCAACTAAGTTCGGTGTCAGACACTCAACTCAATTTTACGCAATAAACTAAGCACCCATAAACATCTTGATGTCTTCGTCTACGGTAGCAATACCGCCAATGCCGAAGGTCTCGACAAGGACTTTCGCCACGTTTGGAGAAAGGAACGCTGGAAGCGTTGGTCCAAGGTGGATGTTCTTGACACCCAAGTGGAGCAGGGCGAGGAGAACGATGACAGCCTTTTGCTCATACCAGGCAATGTTGTAGGCAATCGGAAGCTCGTTAATGTCGTTGAGCTCAAAGACTTCCTTGAGCTTCAGCGCGATGAGGGCCAAAGAGTAGGAGTCGTTGCACTGACCGGCATCGAGGACTCTAGGAATGCCGCCAATGTCGCCGAGCGGCAGCTTGTTGTAACGGTACTTCGCGCAGCCCGCAGTAAGGATGACCGTATCCTTTGGAAGCTTCTCCGCGAATTCTGAGTAGTAGTCGCGGCCCTTCATGCGGCCGTCGCAGCCTGCCATGACGAAGAACTTCTTGATCGCGCCGGACTTGACCGCGTCGACCACTTTGTCTGCCAGAGCAAAGACCTGCTCGTGAGCGAAGCCGCCAACAATGGTGCCAGTCTCGATCTCAGTCGGAGATGGAAGGGTTTTAGCCAAAGCGATGACAGCAGAGAAATCCTTCTTGCCATTCTTGTCAGCTTCAATGTGAGTACAGCCTGGGAAGCCGGAAGCGCCCGTCGTGAAGATTCTGTTCTTGACCGCGTCGCTCTTAGGCGGCACAATGCAGTTCGTGGTAAAGAGGATCGGGCCGTTGAAGCTCTGGAACTCTTCGAGTTGCTTCCACCAAGCGTTACCATAGTTGCCTGCGAAGTTGTCATATTTCTTGAACGCCGGGTAGTAGTGCGCCGGCAGCATTTCGCTGTGGGTGTAAACGTCCACGCCAGTGCCTTTAGTCTGCTCCAGGAGCTGCTCCAGGTCTGCCAGGTCGTGGCCGGAAATCAGGATTGCAGGGTTCTTTTTAACGCCAATGTTAACCTGGGTAATTTCAGGATTGCCATACTTGGAGGTGTTTGCGCCGTCCAGGAGAGCCATTGCTTTAACGCCGTATTCGCCGGTTTTGAGGGTCAGCGCTACAAGCTCGTCCGCGCCGAGGCCGTCGTTCAAAGTTGCTGCCAAAGCCTCGTAGACAAAAACATAGATCTCGTCACTCTCTTTGCCAAGGTTGAGAGCATGGTGCGCATAAGCAGCATAACCCTTGAGGCCGTAGATGATCAGCTCACGAAGGGAACGGACATCTTCGTTTTCAGTTGCAAGGACACCAACGCCAGACGCTTTCGCTAGCATATCCGCCTTGGAGCCAACGGTGAAGACTGCTGCGTCATGAAGGCTGGAAACCGGAATCCCTTTGGACGGCGTCTCTTGTGCAAGGCCGAGGAGCTTCTTGAAGAACCCGACTACGACTGGAGGGCCAGCGACGACCATAGCTCTAAGGTTGTCTCTGAGGGTAATCATCTTGTTGATCTCTTTAACAAACGCCGCGTCATCAAAATTGGCGTTGGTGATGGTCATGAACAAGCTCTTCAGAACTTCATGGTTGACTTCGCCGAGGTCCTTCGCGTCGAGGCCACCCTTAACAACAATATCAGAAACTCCTTTGACCGTGTAGATGAGAAGGTCCTGTAGGTTCGCGGTCTCCGGCTGCTTGCCGCAGATGCCGACAACGTTACAGCCTGTACCCTTTGAAGCTTCCTGGCATTGATAACAAAACATTGACATAATATACCCCTTTCGGTGTGTGCGCTTTCAAGCGCTTAGTTTTTGTATTTGAAACTCATGGGCTTATTGTGTCATGTTTTGAGGGGAAAGGATGTAACTCAGGTTACGGAGGAGAAAATTCTTTGATAAGTTTTCGTCAAATTTAAGACAAGCGCAAAAAAACTTCTGCCGATGGTCTCCCGTCCACAAAATTGCGGAAAAGTGACCATCGGCAGAAGTATTGGGAGGAAGGACGTGTCTGGGGTTGTGCCTATTGACCCTAACTTCCAAAATTATGATGGAAGATGGTGTCTGACACCTTTTTCCCTGGCGCCAACGCCCTACTCCAGCGGCTCATCCAGCAGCACGTGCCCCAGTGTCTCGCCAATTCGGCCCTCTACCAGGATCTGCACCTTGTCAATACCGTCAAACTGCTTGAGGGTCTGGACTATGGAGCCAAGGGTCATCAGCTCGCCAGCGCTGCCGCCGGGATGGTTGTCCAGGAATTCCTGGGAAAAATCGACGGTGCAAATGCCGCTGTCTATGGTGATGCCCAGCAGCTGTGTGCCCTCAGGGATAGTCGGATAAAGGTCCGGACTCTGAGGTCCCCAGATCAGCTCCTGAACTGCGGCTTTGGCGACGGCGCCGTCGGCGACCAGGACGGTGCGGGGTTCGGGCAGGACACCATCGGCATCAGGGGTTGCGAAATAAAGATCCATAGTGACTTGTTCCAGCATGCCGCCCATGAACAGGAAGTAGGAGGCCGGGAAGTCGCCGCCGGTCAGCTCGAGAAGCTTCTCGACGGAGATGACGCCCGCGCCCTCGCGAATCACGCGGACTTCGTAATAGTCCGAAGCTGCGTCGATATAGCGAACGGTGTACTGCATAGCGCCGTCCACCATTTCAGCGGCTTCAATGGTGCTGTTCAAGGTGACCTCGTCCCCGGTTTCCGGATCAACCACGTCTTCCGTCCAAGTGGTGCCCACTTCAAATGGCATCTTGATCAGCGTCAGCTGGTCGAATTTCGAGTCCAGCATCATCTCTTCGGTCTTCTCCTGGACGAGCGAGTTGCCGCTAAGAATGTACTTCAGGGTCAGCGCCACATCCAGGTTGCCTTCGCCCCCGGACATATCTGCCATTTCGCCTGAGATCTCATAGACGCTGCTGTCCTCGGATTCGATAATTGCATCCAGGGTCATGGTGTGCCCGTATTCCGCGAAGCCGTTGTAAATCCAGGTGTAGCCTATGTCTGCAGGCAGCAGCGCGGACAAGGAGTCTTTCTCGAAGACCACTTCGACGGGCGGCTCTTCAGGCGGGGTCACGGGCGGCTCTGGCGGCTTGGCACAGCCAGCCAAGGCGAAGATGAAGAGGAGAAGTGCGGCCGCAAGTAGGGTGCCGGTTTTCAAGCCTTTAAAAACAAATCTATTGGACGTCATGGTGAACGCTCCCTTCGAGGTATGGTAAACATAAGTAATGGCAACAACAGATTAGACGAATGCATTCTGCCGATGGTTCCTATAATGCACCACCACCAGCGCGGAAAAAACATCAGCCTCCAACTGACACTGCTGTCCGACAGAGGCTGATCGAAAATTAATCTTTATACATCCCCAGGCTTCATCTGGTCGTCAGAGCCCTTGCGGATGACTTTGTATTCCCCGGTCTCGGTGTTAAGGTCATAAATACTGAAATTGGTGTCGATGTCAAAGCCTTCAAAGTGCTCCGCTATATTTATGGACGCCGATCCCTCCTCGCCGCTGACGATTCTGTGGAAGACATAGGGTGGCCAGACCAGCAGCGCGCCGCCCTCATAAACGAGTTCACCGTTTTTATAAACGGCATGAGGTGTTACCGTGAAGCTTTCGATTTTCCCGTGGGCCGGCGTAAAAATTTCAACGTGCCGCGTGCCGCTGAGAACTATCAGATTGTCTCCCTGACATGGGTGCATATACCATGGCCGCGCCACGTCCCCGACCGGTCCGGGAGAAACAGCGGCTTTTTCGTGAAGAACTCGGTCAATCGACCCGATTTTCGAGTCAATGATGTCCAGCGGAAACAGGTCAAACACCACACCGGGGGTCTGCCTCAGGAGATTGAGTTTATAAATGCTGTATAATCCAGGAACTTTCTCGATTAAAGTGCTCATGTGTAGGCCTCCTTTGATTCGTGAGTAAGTAAGGATTTAAATCCTTTGAGACCATTCATACCCACAAGTGGCGCGGTGCAGGCAAGAATTTTTAAAAATCTCCTAGTGCATTTCTGCCGATGGTCACCCAACGCCCCCCTCTCACCTGTTTAAAAATATGCATTTTGGGGAATAATTAACATGTGGAAACTCGGTGGAAACTTGGTGTCAGACACCAAGTTTCACCCCCTTTGGAAGAAAGAAACTCGGTGTCAGACACCAAGTTTCACCCCCTTTGGAAGAAAGAAACTCGGTGTCAGACACCAAGTTTCACCCCCTTTGGAAGAAAGAAACTCGGTGTCAGACACCAAGTTTCATCCTTTAATGTGAATCACAAGAGAGGCAGAGGATGCATATGAATCATGGGTTGACAATTTGGCGTTTATAGATAAATTGGAGGTGGAAATTAATCATGAAAAAGAGATTACTTACCGTTCTGATGATCTTGATGTTGGTATTCACTATGATGCCGATGCAGGCATTTGCAGAGAAGCCGGAAGCTGAAGCGGGGCTCAAGTATTTGAATATTGGGGATTCGATAGCTTTTGGACTCAGTGCGGATCCTGGAATGAGTTATTTTGACCTTTATGCAGACTATCTTGATGGAGAAAGACTAGGGTTAGATGAGGCTTGGCTAGGTGGAGCAGTCAATCTTGGGATGCCTGGGTTGGATAGTATGGAATTGTTAAAAGCACTCAAAGGCGAGTTTGATTTGTCTGATCCGCAGCATTACGCACTTCAATTGCAACTTATTACGCTAATTCCGCAAGCGGATCTCATTACCATCAGTATTGGCGGAAACAATTTGTTAACGCCTGTAATTGGAACGGTTTTTCAATTGTATGGACTTAGTCCAACATCTTCTATGGAGACTTTAATTGGTGCGATTGCTACTGCTGGTAAAGATGGATTATATGGTTGGGATGCAAGACTATTTGCATTCACCACATCAGCTTTGAGCTCTGATCCCGCAACATTAGGCTGGATGCTCGAAGACAGAACCGCTCAATTTTTAGAAGATTGGCCAGCTATACTGGATCGGATTGAATTACTCAATCCAGACACCCAAATCATCGCCATGACGCTGTACAATCCAATAGAAAAAGCAGACAATGAAGCACTCTTTAACCGATATGAAGCTTTGGTTCGTCCAATGAACATGGCCATGAGAATGACTCAAAATAGAGCTTCGCTGGCCAATGTCGCCAACGCTTTCAGAAAAGAGCCGGATGCAGTGGCATTCAGGCTTACTTGGATGGATGCTGGTATGATGATGCCGCCGGTTCTGATTGATCCTCATCCAACAACCTTAGGTCACGAACTGATCTTCGAAGAGCTCATGAAAGGCAGAGATCCAAGATCCTTCTAATAACAATGTAATCAAACAACTTGCCCATTTCGCGAAACACCATCCTTTAGCCCATGCTCGTTTCCCGAGCGTGGGCTTTTTACTTCGAGCCCTCCCGTACCTGGCACCAAGATTGAAATTGATGAAGTTGTTTTTGCTATAACTGTGTGATTGCAGACTTTTCAACTTTATTTAATGTTGTCGTTCCGAAAAACGTGCCAGGTACGGAAAAAAGAAGTTGCCCGCAAATTTAGCATAAATTTGTGGGTGACTTCTTTTCCGTGTCCCTAAAACGACCCAATTTAAGGAAGGCGGTGCCTGACACCGCCTTCCAACCTGGTCCTTTCCACCGCCAGCATGCCATTTCAAATTTATTTAAACCATACTAATTTATATGAATATAATTGGGTATAAATTAATGAATAGTAAGTCGACAAAAGCACGCTTGAAGTGGATCAAACTTTACTTAATTTATACAGCCATATTTGTTCAACCATCCATACCGAAAGGAGGGTTTGGTCGATGTCAGAAATTAAGGTGGACGTCAGAGGTGAAACGTGTCCGATTCCATTGGTAGAAATGCGCAAAGCCCTCAGAAAAGCAAGCGACGGGGATATCATTGAAATTATGGGAACCCATCCGGCTTCTCTGAAAGAAATCCCAATGGCGGCCAACGCCTTGAAAGTAAAAATCATCAGCGAAGAGCAGCAGGGCGAGGTTTGGACCATCAAACTGCAGAAATAAGAAGTGAATTCAGCCGATGTACTGAAAAGGGGATGTCACTATGGCTGAAAAAGCGACCATTATTGTTCACAGCGGAGATCTGGATAAAATGTACAGCGCCTTGATTGTCGCGAACGGGGCGTTATCAATGGGCATGGAAGTCTCCCTGTACTTTACCTTCTGGGGACTCTTGCGACTGAAAAAAGGCGGCCTAAGCAAAGGGCCGCTGTCAAAACTGAATCTCTTTGGACTTGGAAGGGCTATGATCAAAAACAGGATGCATAAAGCCAATGTCGCTTCATTAGAGCGTCTAATGGCAGACTTTAAAGAGCTTGGCGGCAAAGTCATTGCCTGTGAAATGACTATGGAAATTATGGGCGTGAAAAAAAGCGACTTGAATGAAGATCTGATTGACCTCTATGGCGCTGTGGGGACCTATATTCAGGAAGCCAGAGACTCCGCCATTACGTTATTAATCTAAGGGTGAAAACTATGACTCAAAAAATAATCTATATGGATAACGCGGCGGCGACGAGACTGGATGAAGCCGTGTTTGAGGCTATGAAACCCTGCTATTTTGAGAATTATGCGGTGGCGACATCTGAATTTGGCTATTCACAGGGTCTGGAGGCCAGAGAGACTTTGGCGGAAGCCAGAGCCAGCATCGCCAGTGCTTTGGGCGCGGCCCCTGAGGAATTTATCTTTACGTCTGGCAACACAGAGTCCAGTAATCTGGCGCTGAAAGGTGTTGCCAAGGCATTAGGAAATAAGAAAGGCAAGCACCTCATTGTCTCTAAAATTGAGGATTTTCCTGTCCTTCAAAGTGCAAGATCCCTCGAAAAACAAGGCTTTGAGGTGGATTACCTGGAGGTGGACGACCTTGGCTTTGTGAAGCTTGACCAGCTGGAGGCGCTTTTGAGACCGGATACCATCTTGGTGTCGGTTCAGCATGCCAATCATGAGATTGGGACGGTGCAGGATCTTGAGACCATCGGCAGACTTTGCAGTGAAAAAAATGTGCTGTTTCACACAGATGCCACCCATACCTTTACCAGACTGCCGCTGGATGTCCGGCGCATCAAGGTGGATCTGATCACGGTCTCCGCCCACACCATTCACGGTCCGAAGGGCATTGGCGGGCTTTACGTGCGGCGGGGGACATCTCTAGAAAAAATTGCCGATGGTGGTTTTCAGGAATTCGACCTGAGGGCGGGCATTGAAAATATTCCCGGCGCCGTGGGGTTTGCCAAAGCGGTGTCGCTGGTGACGGAGGAAGAAAATGCGCGCCTCAAGGTTATGCGCGACAGGCTCATTGAACAGGTCATCACCAAAATCCCATTAGTGACGCTGAACGGAGATCCGGAGAAGAGAATCCCCCAAAATGCCAATCTCTCCTTTCACCATGTGGAAGGCGAATCCATCACCCTGCACCTGGACATGTACGGGATTGCGGTGAGTACAGGTTCCGCCTGCTTCAGCAGATCGCTTGAGGCCAGCCATGTGATGATGGCCATAGGCGGGGACCACGAGCGTGCCCACGGGTCCATTCGCTTTACCTTTAGCAGGTATAATACTATGGAAGAAATTGACCTGGTGGTGGAGACTTTGGCAAATATTGTTGAGAATCTGAGAAGAATCAGTCCATTAGGCAAACAGGGAGGCGTGTAAAATGGCTTTTCCTTATAATGATACAGTTTTGGAACATTTTAAAAATCCGCGCAATGTCGGGAGAATTGAGGATGCTGACGGAAAAGCGTCTGAAGGCAGCCCGGCATGCGGAGACATGGTCTCGGTGACTATCAAGGTAGACGATGAGACTAAAAAAATCACGGACATCAAGTTTGAATCCTATGGCTGCGCCTCCAACATTGCGACGGGCTCAATTATTACGGAAATGGCCAAGGGCAAAACTTTGGAGGAAGCGAAGCACATCAACTGGCAAGAGGCGTCATCAGCCTTGGGCGGCCTTCCGTCCATCAAAGCCCACTGCTCGGTACTGGCGGTGGAATGCCTGCGGAGCGCTATTTTGAATTACGAAGAAAAGCATGGCTTGGTCGTCAATCTGGAACCGACAACGGAGGAAATAGTACGAAAAAAACTGAGAAGAGTCATGAACCCTATGAAGGGTCTGGACATGGTGGCTACAAACCTGGTCAAGGAAATTGAAATCAGTGAAGGCGTGGTACGCGTGGTAGTGGATCTGCCTGAAGACCACCAATTCGCGGCGACGATAAAGGAAGAAGCCAAAGAAAGACTGGAGAATTTGTGGGACGTGAAACAGGTGATTATTGAGTTTGCGACGGCGTAGCATGTTATTTCGACGTGAAAAGGTCATGATCAGCTTTTGTTTTTGCTGGTCATGACCATTTTAGATGTTTAACTATAGAATGCTTTCGCAATGTAATTAGAAAAATTTGTTTCTCACCCTAAAATTTCTCAGCGCAGTTCCGAAAATATGGATTAAGAGGTCATTTTTATGGATCCCAATGTTGGCGGTCAACGAAAGGATCGGTTCAGAGTAAGGCCAATGCAGAGATAGCAATTAATTGCTCCGGTGTTTAAGCAGTCAAACTTGAAATTGGTTGAAGTACTCCAAAATCATCATTTTGACGAGAAAGAATTCAACCATTTAAACATCGGAGTAATAACTCAATCAAACTTTTTAGGCGCCTCGCTAAATCGAGTGGGTAAGGCCACTTTTGATTTCCAGATTTAGTCGGCCTCCTAACAAGTAAATCATGGTGGTAAACGTTTTTACGTTTCTATACCCACGAGCTCTGTTACGAGCTGA
>NZ_JAOTSB010000018.1 GCF_030247605.1 Acidaminobacter sp.
TGTTGCCATATCGCAAAAAATGGATTAATGATGAAGGATGCAGACAAGACTCATATTGTCTTAATCATGACTTAAACCGAATACGGATGAGCGATTCATCCAATGACTGAAGTCACGGGTGTTCTCGCCACACTTATAAAAAACAGAACTAATGTTTGAATTTTTACAATTGCTGTGTTATACTTGTTATAAATTAACGGGAATGGAGGGACTTGAAGTGAAAAATTCCATGTCGCCGCGCAGACGTGCTGTATATGATTTTATACGGCAAGAGATCAAGGCCAAAGGATATCCGCCTTCAGTCCGTGAAATATGTGAAGCGGTCAATCTGAAATCCCCTTCGACAGTTCATGGTTATCTTGGGGATCTTGAAAAAATGGGCATGATTCGTAGAGATCCAACCAAGCCCCGCGCCATTACTATTGTCGAGGATCATGACAATCGAAACAAAGAAAATGGATCTGCTGCGGAAGTCAGCGCGCAGCAAATCATGGAT
Source organism: Acidaminobacter sp. (assembly GCF_030247605.1). GTDB lineage: Bacteria > Bacillota > Clostridia > Peptostreptococcales > Acidaminobacteraceae > Acidaminobacter. The sequence continues at coordinate 497 of NZ_JAOTSB010000018.1, forward strand.
TTACAGCGTCACACCGCATTTGTACCGGTAGTTGGGCAGGTTACCGCTGGTAAACCAATTCTAGCCGTTGAAAATATTGAGGATCGCTTCCCTATCCCCTCATCGTTCATATCTGAAGGCGACTATTTTATGCTGCAGATTCAAGGGGAAAGCATGATCGACGCCGGAATTTTCGACCGGGATTACGTGCTCGTCAAACAACAGCAGGATGCGGCAAACGGCAGCATCGTGGTGGCATTGATTGACGACAGCGCTACTGTCAAAACCTTTTATAAGCAAAAGAGAAATTATCGCCTCCAGCCTGAGAATCCGGCTATGGAGCCTATTATTGTCGACGAAGTGTCCATTCTTGGGGTCGTCAAAGGCGTTTTTAGGAAAATGTAATTAGACATTCAGGCAAACCAAGTGGTCCGCTGCATGAGAGATCTTCTGCAGCGGACCTTTTATTTTGTGTAACAAAAATATAAGTGTCCCTCCCCAACCTGAAGTTGACTGCGACAAGCCACAAGCCACAAGCCAAGAGGACTGCAGTCATTGAGGCCTCTTATAATTTCTCCAAACAAAAATCCCCGAAGCACATCGCCTCGGGGATTTTTCACTTGTATAGCCACAGGTGCAAAAGAGCTGCAGATAACTCAAAGCGTCACAAAGTCCTACTTGCCCTCTTCGACTTTCCAAACTTTCCAGACGTTGCCCACAAGATCCGGACCCGGCTTGAGGGTAGCTCTGCCTGGCTGCCAGCCGGCTGGTGTTGCTTCTGTGCCTTTTGAAGCTCTGACAAGCTGGAAGGCTTGAATCTGACGGCGGGATTCTGCGACATTTCTGCCAACCGGAGGCGTCATGACTTCATAAGCCTGTACAATGCCATCCGGGTCAATGATGAAGCGTCCGCGCATTTGAACGCCGGCATCCTCATTGTAAACACCATAGAGGCGTCCGACATTGCCGTTTTGATCTGAGAGCATTGGATATGGGATCCCGCCCTCAACCATTTTAGACAACTCATGGTCTTCCCACATTTTGTGGACGAAGACGCTGTCGACACTGATGGACAGGACTTCTACGCCAAGCTTCTGAAGCTCTGGGAATTCGTCAGCGACCGCTGACACTTCAGTCGCTCAGACAAATGTAAAGTCGCCCGGATAAAAGCAAACAAACACCCATTTACCTTTATATTCTGAGAGCTTATAATTTGAAAACTGACCATTTAAGTATCCTGGCAACTCGAAATCCGGTGCAGGTGCGCCGACTTTAATCATAGATTGCTTGGCCTCCTTTTTCTCCAATTCCGTTATTTTTGTTTCCTCTGCGGCTGGTGCAAGTGAAGTGCCGGAAGGTCTTTGGCATCCGGCTTTGAATGGTGTTGGCACTGTTACATCTCCCCTTTCGCAGTTTTATAAAAAACATCAGTGCAAAAAGATCCTGGCCAGACTAGTCGGCCATAGAATTTGTTGATCAAGACTTATTTACCCATAAAAAATATTAATAATCTGTAATTATTACATTATTATACGGAATGTTGCCCCGCTGCATCTGAAGCACTTCAAGGCACGAAAAAGCCAGGTCCCGAAGTTTAAGGCGAATTGACGTTGCCCATAACTCCAAAGGACCTGGCTATATTAATCATTGTATGCCTTTATTATTTGCCTGCAGCTTTCGCTTCACGCTTTGATTCGATCTCGTCACGCTCTCTTTGCTCATCCGCAAGAGATTTCTTAGGAAGGATGATATTCAGCGCGAAAGCAACGATCGTTGCGATAACAACCGGGGAGCTGCCAAAGACCATGGAGACCCACTTTGGATAGTTCGCGAGGAACTGAGGAACTGCAGTGATGCCCATACCAAGTGCAAGAGCAAGGCCGACAATAGTCGTGTTTCTCGTTGTCATTTCCTGCTGGGTGATCAAACGCACACCAGACATGGTAATGATAGCGAAGACGCCGATGGTCGCGCCGCCGATAACCGCCTGTGGAATGGTCGTCATGAGTGCGCCAAACTTAGGAATGAAGCCTGCGACCAGAACGAAGACTGCAGCGAACAAGAAGACAACGCGGCTGACAACTTTCGTTGTGGAGACGATACCGACGTTCTGGCTGTATGTCGCAACTGGCAGACCACCAAAGAAAGCGCCAACTATGGAAGCCATGTTGCTGGCAATGATGCCGCCGCGGAGCTCAGTATCCGTAACTTCGCGGTTCATACCGCCAATAGTGGTAGCGGACAAGTCGCCGACTGCTTGGATCGAGTTGACAATAAAGATAACAGCCATGGAGACGATCGCTGCCGGGTGGAATTCAATTGGGAACTGGCCGAGAGCCGGAAGTGCAAACCAGGACTTTTGGCCGATGGCTGCGAAATTGACCATACCAAGCGGGAGCGCAATAGCATAACCGACGAGAATACCGATCAAGATCGAGGACAGTTTAACGATGCCCTTGCCAAATTGGCCGACGATCAATACTGTAATAAGTGTAGCGAAACCGACGATGAGCTGGTTAGGTGCGCCAAAGAGCTCAGGCGCTGTTGCTTTGAGACCTGCGCCGCCGCCAATGTAGTTGACAGCTGTCGTATAGAGGGAGAGACCGATACTCATAACGACTGTGCCCGCAACAATCGGCGGGAAGTATTTTCTGAGTGGTTTGATAAAGATTCCGACCAAGATCCCTATGACACCGCCGATAATCTGTGCGCCGAGGATCCCCGGGAGTCCGTATTGTGAGCCAATAGCGGTCATAGTAGGTATGTAAGCAAAGCTGACACCCATGATGACTGGGAGCTTGGAGCCGACGATCATGACTGGGAACAGCTGAATCAGCGTAGCAATAGCTGCGAGGAACATTGCACTTTGAACGAGTGTGGCGGCGTCTGCACCTTGGCCGGCGATGCCTGTTTTAGCAGCGAGGGCATTGACAGTACCTGAAATGATCAGGGCTGGCGTAATGTTGCCTACGATCATAGCAAGGACGTGCTGGAAAGAAAGCGGCAGTGCGGTCAGGAAATCAGGTTTGCCATAAAAATCAAAGATCGATGTGGACTTAGTGCTCATAAAATCTCCCCTCCAAAATGGTGTTGACATAGAATTATGAGTGCGTTTGCGTTAAATAAAAAGAGTCAGCATCAATGCGCGTGCATTAATACTGACCCTGTAAAGCCTGAATCTTTGCTGGGTTCCAGCAGTTTTGATGAAGTTTTGAGTGACAGATACCGCATCAATCGGTTTCTGCTATGGGGCTAGTATATCATAGCAACAAAAAGGTTACAAGATTATTTCACAGAAAAATGTGAAAAGTTCAAACGGAACGCGTATCACCTGCACGGCGGAAGGCTTGGAGGAACATGACTAAAGTTGAAATTGATCTTAAAGGACGCCGTCTTCCCTCATAGCCAGCAGGCTTCGAACCGCGCCATATTGAGAATGGGCGAAGGTCAGACCGCCCTGGAAGAAAACGTCGAAAGGCTCACGAATTGGCGCGTCAGCGCTGAGCTCAATCGAGGAGCCTTGAACAAAGGCGCCGGCAGCCATGATGACATCGCTGGTATAACCTGGCATGGCCCAAGGGAGCGGAACCACATGGGCATCCACGGGTGCCGCGCTCTGGATGCCGCGGCAGAAGCTGATGACCCGGTCGGCGCTGCTCAGTCGGACGGCTTGAATGATATCACTGCGGTTTGCGTCCCATTTTGGATTGACATCAAAGCCGAGGCGCTCATAGAGGCGGGCGCAGAAGACCGCGCCTTTCAGTGCGGAGGCAACGACGTTTGGCGCCATGAAGAGGCCTTGAAGAATAGTGCGGTTCTGTCCAAAAGTCAAGCCGCACTCTCCGCCTATGCCCGGGGTAGTCATGCGATAGGAGACGAGTTCTACCAAGTCTTTGCGTCCGACGATATAGCCGCCGCTGAGGGCCAGGCCGCCGCCGGGATTTTTTATGAGGGAGCCGGCCATGAGGTCCGCGCCAACGCTGGTGGGCTCCTGGGTATCAATGAATTCGCCGTAGCAATTGTCGACCATAACAATGACATCCGGATCAATGGCTTTTATATGACGAATCATGCCGGCGATTTCCGGCACGGTCAGGGAGCGGCGCCAGCTGTAGCCGCTGGAACGCTGGAGGTAGATCATGCGGGGGCGCTCGGCACTGACGCAGGTGGCGATACGCTCCAAGTCGAGGCTTCCGTCCTCCAGTAGGTCGATCTGGGCATAGCGGATGCCATATTCGGACAAAGAACCCTGCCCTCTTGCCGATGGCTGCCTGTCAGCAAAACTTCCGGCACCGGCAGCTTTAACCACTGTCGAATCATTTTTTGTCGTGATCCCAATCACCTGATCCAAAGTGTCATAGGGTTTGCCCGTGACGCTGATCATCAGGTCGCCGGGGCGCAGTGTTCCCTGCAGGCAAAGGGCCAGCGCGTGAGTGCCGTTGACAATGAGGGGGCGCACCAGGGCAGCCTCTGCGTCGAAAACGGTGGCGTAGATTTTCTCAACAGTTTCGCGACCAGGATCATCATAGCCGTAGCCGGTGTTCCAGGCGAAATGCATGTCACTTAAGCGGTGCTCCTGCATGCCTTTCAGGATTTTGATCTGATTATAGGACGCCTTCGCGTCGATGTCAGCATTCAGAGCGGTAATGTCCTGCTCCACGTCTTGGACGAGGGTCAGAACATCTTCCGGGATGCCGAGAAGTTCAAGATAATGTGGCAAAAGGCAGACCTCCCTTTGGGATTTTGTTATGCGAGGTATTTCTTTACGGGGTGAAGTGGACATGAAACGTTTTTGAGTGTCGTTTAACCTGGTTCAAAATATTACCCGAAAAATTACCTTCTTATTATTCACTTTTTTGTCACCGTCGTCAAGGCGCGGTCAATGACTTTAGGGACGAATTGGTTGGATAAACGACCATCGGCAAAAAAACATAAAAAAGAGCGCTCCATAAAGGAGCGCCCTTCAGAGTTATGCGCCACAAGAGATTAGGTTGCGGTTAAACTAATCAACGACAGGCGGGTCCTCCGGTCTGCCGGTATTGAAATTGACCGCACGGCTAGGGATAATGGTTGAAATGGCGTGTTTGTAGATCATTTGCTGCTTGCCCTCACTGTCAAGGACTATGGTATAACTGTCAAAACCTTTGACATGGCCCTTGATCTGGTAGCCGCTGATGAGAAAAATGGTGATTTGGGTTTTATCCTTTCTCACCTGGTTGAGAAAAATGTCCTGCAGATTCAATGAGACTTTCATACGATTAACCCTCCCGTGACAATTTTTGACGAATGGCTCTCTCTATCTGATCGATGACCGAATCGAGATCCGTCAGGCCGGCTGTGTCAAACCACTGAAGGGTCGGATATCGCTTGAACCAAGTGAGCTGACGCTTGGCGTAGCGCCTGGAGCTTTGCTTGATCAAATCCTTGGTCTCTTCAAGTGTTGCCAGTCCGTCTAGATATCGGAATACTTCCTTGTATCCTATACCCTGCATGGACTGACTTTTATCACTTAAACCCAAGTTTTTCAAAAAAATTATTTCGTCGATGAGGCCCGCCTCAAACATAAGGTCGACTCGCCGGTCAATCCGCTCATAGAGCGCTTGCCTATGGTCAGTGAGTCCGAGCAAAATAAAATTGAAACGCGGATTCGGAACGGGCGCGGTGTCGAAAGCCGGCGTCGCGGCACCTGTGGTCTCAAGCAGCTCCAGGGCGCGGACCACACGCCTTACATTATTGGGGTGGATTCGATCCGCAGCTTCGGGATCCTGGGCTCTGAGCCTATCATGGAGGGCATCCTTGCCCTCCTCTGTAGCTATGGCTTCAAGCCGTTTGCGCAGGGCGGCGTCCCCGCTGGCTCCGGAAAAATCCCGGTCAAACAGCAAAGCGTCGAAGTAGAGACCGGTGCCACCAACCAGAATGGGCAGTCTGCCCCTGGATAGAATGTCCTCCAGGCACTGCTCCGCAGCCGCTTTATAATCAGCGGCTGTAAATGGAAGATTGGGGTCCGCCACGTCCATCATGTGGTGAGGTACGCCCTCCTGCTCTTCTTTAGAAGGCTTCGCGCTGCCTATGTTCATGTGACGGTAAATCTGCATGGAGTCCGCAGACACAATTTCGCCGTCAAGCCTGTGACAGAGCTCAATGGAGATCTTCGTCTTGCCAACTGCGGTTGGGCCTGCGAGCATGACCACGTCTCTGGGGGATGCCGTGGGAGCTGGTTCGGCTGAATGGGCAGAAGTTTTTGAAAGTTGTAGAGTCATATCTCACCTGCTCACGTTAAGTTCTCAAGTTCTGAGGAATTTTTTCTCAATTTCCTGCCGTTCCATTCGCACCACGAGTGGCCGTCCGTGTGGGCAGGTATAAGGCGATTCAAGGGTTCTGAGCTCTTTGATCAATTGGGCCGCTTCAAAGGGCGTCAAGGCGTCGTTGGATTTGACAGCGGCCTTACAGGCCATGCTCATCAACCGGTCTTCAATGGGTTTCTGTGCGGCAGCGCGCAGTTCGTGGGCACTTTCTTTGTCCTTCAGCTGCTCAAAGAACCGCTTGGTACCAGGGACATCAAACAGCATTGGGACCTCTCTTAAGATGAAGTCCGTTTCGCCGAAAGGTTCCAGGGTGAAACCAATTTTTTCAAGGGTCTCACTTCTCTCGCCCAGGAGCAGCGCTGTCGCTTGGTCGCATTCAATCAGAATGGGTTCGACTAAAAGCTGCCTCACGACTTCGCGACGCTCATAGTCGCGTTTCATCTTGGCATAAAGTATTTTTTCATGGGCGGCATGCTGATCTATCAAAAGGATATGATTTTCCTTTTCATACATCAGGAAGGATTTGAAGAGCTGGCCAACATAGCGCGCGCTGTCATAAAGCGTCTCAGTGGGGGCCGTTTCGGTTGGTCTTGCGGCTTCTTCAAGTCCCGCAAATCTTGTCTCCGGGATCACGAGATTTTCGAGCAGCGTCGAGTCGAATCGGATGGGTTCGGAGTGCTTTGTAAAATCACGCCCGCCATAGCTGCTGCCCGACTCCCGGCTGACATTTGAGGTTTGTGTGACAGGCACATTTTTGGAGTTGGTGCCAGTCACGGAGATGGCGCTTGGGTCTGTCTCCGGATCTAAGTCGGTGCCCGTCACCGAGTCAGTATGGGTGCCTGTCACCAAATTCGTTTTGGTGTCTGACACTGATTCTGTTTTGGTGCCTGTCACTGAATTGAGTTTAGTGTCTGACCCCAAAGTGGATTCGGTGCCAGAGCTTGAACTATCTCGCCTTATATTTATGCCATTATATGGTGATTCCGTAGGGCTTTTTGGTCTGTTGAACGAATCCAGAGCAGGTACTGGTGCCGATGGTCCCGGTTCGAAGGCCGGTTTCGCCACAAAACTTTTAACGGGAACCTGCTGCCGCTGCTCAAGGGCCCGCTTCAACTCAACGGATAAAAAGTTCCGAAGGGCATCTTCCCTCTCGAACTTGATCTCCGTCTTTTGGGGATGAATATTGACATCACAGGCATCAGGCTGGATTTCCAGGTAAAGGAGCACCGCCGGAAACCGGCTTCCCGGAAGCAGTCCCTGATAGGCATATTGAATCGCGTCCAGCGTCATGCGGCTCTTCACGTAGCGCCCGTTGACAAAGGTCATCTGATAGTTGCGGTTGCCCCGTGTATAGTCAATCTTGGAGGCCCAGCCTGTCACTTTGACAAGCTCATTTTCAAAGCTGAACTCGAATAAAGAACGTGTCAGCCCACGCTCTAAAGTGGCGTAAGCCGCTGAAAAAACCTTATCATCTCCCGGCGTCTTGAAGACCAGCCTCTTATCGAGGACGAACTGAAAGGAAATCCCGGGATGGGACAAGGCCAGCTTGGTCATCAAGTCACTGATATAAGCGGCTTCTGAGGCCGCAGATTTCATAAACTTCAGCCGTGCCGGCGTATTGAAGAAAAGATCTTTGACGACAACGGTCGTACCGTGGGCCGCAGAGGTTGCTCTGCGGTCAGTCTCCCGGCCGCCGGCCAGGGTCATGTGAAGGCCTTCCTCGTCCTTTTGCCGCCGCGTGGTCAGCTCCAGATACGACACAGCTGCAATGCTGGACAGCGCTTCACCTCTAAAACCCAAAGTCCTGAGGGACACCAGGTCGTCTATGGAGGCGACTTTGCTGGTAGCGTGGCGTTCAAAAGCCAGGGGCACATCCTCCGGATTCATGCCGCAGCCGTTGTCTGTGACGCGAATGTACTTCTTCCCGCCCTGCTCGACCTCGACGACAATACGGGTAGACCCGGCATCAATCGCGTTTTCAACCAATTCTTTGATGACCGCCGCAGGGCGTTCGACAACCTCGCCGGCAGCGATTTTATCCGATACTTGAGGTGACAGTCTTTGGATCCGTTTGGGCTCGGGGAGGGTATGGGCTTCGGTGACCACTGGATGAATCTGTTCTGGTACGGATGAAGTCAAGACATCATCACCTTCATGTCCAGCGAGCTGTTCTTCATTCATTGATTTGTTTGGTTGGGTCATCCTCATCTCCCCTTTCCGCTGCTGCCGTTAATTCTTCGCGCCTCATTGATCAGGCGGTCCAGCGCGCCCATAGCCTCAAGGGGTGTCATTTTCAGCACGTCCAGGGTTGCCATCTCTGACACAAGGTTTTCGGCCTGGCCGGACGTCAGAAAGCTCAGCTGCTGCATCACAGGCGTTGGCTCAGAAGGCATAACCGGGTCGAGGTCATTTAGCTGCTGAATATTATTATTGATATCATTTTCCTCAAGCTTTTTCAGAATCTGTCTTGCCCGCGTCACCACAGCCTCCGGCAGGCCCGCCAGCCGAGCCACCTGAATGCCGAAGCTCTGATTGGCGCCGCCGCGGACGATCTTGCGAAGGAACACAATATCCTCTCCCTGCTCCCGAACGGCAATGCAGAAGTTCTTGACACCGCTGAACTTCCCTTCCAGCTCCGTCAGCTCGTGATAATGGGTCGCAAACATAGTCTTTGCGCGGATGCCGCTGCGTCGTGACAGGTGCTCTACCACGGCCCAGGCAATACTGAGGCCGTCATAAGTGCTGGTGCCCCGGCCTATTTCATCCAGCAGAATGAGCGACTGTGACGTCGCGTGGCGCAGGATGTGGGACAGCTCGATCATCTCCACCATAAAGGTGGATTGGCCCTGTGAGAGGTCATCAGAGGCGCCTACGCGGGTAAAGATCCGGTCTACCGGGAACAGTGATGCCCGGTGGGCTGGGACGAAGGAGCCAATCTGATACAGCAGCGTAATCAGCGCTACCTGCCGCAGATAGGTCGACTTACCGGCCATGTTGGGGCCGGTGATGATGTGAAATTGCTGCTCATCCTGGTCCAGGGACGCATCATTGGGGATGAACGGCACCTTGGGGAACATCTTTTCGATCACCGGATGTCGTCCGCCTTCAATGGTTAAAGCACCGGGCTCTCCAGTGAGGGGGCGGCAGTAATTCTGCACATAGGCCAGCTCCGCCAGACCCGTGAGGACATCAATGGAAGCCACTGCATCTGCAGTTCGTTTCAGCCGTGAGACTTCGGCCAGCACTAAAGTACGAATCTCGCTGAACAGCTCATATTCGAGGCCGGTGATGCGCTCCTCGGCACCCAAAACCTTTTCCTCCAGGGACTTCAGTTCCGGGGTAATATAGCGCTCGGAATTGGCCAAGGTCTGCTTGCGCTGGTAATCCTCCGGGGCCAGGTGACTGTTGGTGCGGGTGATATCCAGATAATAGCCAAAGACTTTATTGAAGCCCACTTTAAGGGATTTTATGCCGGTACGCTGACGTTCGCGGGTCTCCAGATCCAGGATCCACTGCTTCCCGTTTTGGACAATATCCCTCAGTTCAGCCAGGTCGGCGTTGTAATCAGAGCGGATCAAGCCCCCCTCTTTGACAGAGATGGGCGGCTCGTCCGCGATGGAACGGTCTATTAAATCATAAACGTCTTCAAGAGGATCAATCTCGCCCCTGAGTTGATTGAGCAGAGTCGCGTCCGCGTCGCTGAGGATGGCCTTGAGGTCCGGCAGAATAGCCAGGGAGGATTTCAGCGCCAGAAGGTCCCTGGCATTGACAGTCCCGAAGACCAGCTTCGAAGAAAGTCGTTCCAGGTCGTAAACGGACTTGAGGAGCTCCCGGACCTCACTCCGGAGGATCAGATCGTTGACGAAGAGGTCAACGGTTTCCAGGCGCTGCTCAATAGCCTCTGTATCCAGCAGTGGCCGTTCGAGCCATTGGCGTAGCCTGCGGCCGCCCATGCTGGTGGCCGTATGGTCCAGAACCCAAAGGAGTGAACCGCGCTTGCGCTTATCCCTAAGGGTCTCTACAATCTCCAGGTTGCGCCAGGCAAACTTGTCCAGCATCATGAACTGACCGGTCTGATAGACCAGGATCTGCTCAAAATGCCGGAGATCCACCTTTTGGGTTTCTTCAATATAAGCCAGCAAGCCGCCCACAGCGCCCAGCTGAGCACTGTCAGGAACGAGGCCCAGCCCTTCCAGGGACAAAACACTATAAACCCGACGAATCAATGGTGCAGCTTGATTAGGGTCGAAATAAGCATCCGGTACTGTGGTCATAGTGTAGCCTTCGGCCGTCAAGGTTGACATAATATTATTATGTAAACCGTCAAACCCTTTACTCACAATAATCTCACTTGGCTTAACTTTGAGAATTTCTTCCAGCACCCGGTCAACGCCTTTTTCGGGATCAAAAAGGGTTGTCTTCAGCTCGCCCGTCGTAATATCCGCGTAGGCCACAGACCAGGCATTCCTCTCATTCAGCGCCAGGACGTAGTTATTTTCCCTCTCATCCAAAAAGGCCGGATCAATGACCGTACCCGGCGTCAGGATCCGCACCACTTCACGCTTGACCAGCCCCTTGGCGAGGGCCGGATCCTCCACCTGCTCGCAGATGGCAACTTTGTAGCCCTTTTCCACCAGTCTTGAGAGGTACACATCCGCCGCATGATAAGGGACGCCGCATAGCGGCGCCCGTTCCTCCAGACCGCAGTTGCGGCCGGTCAGCGTCAATTCCAGCTCCCTGGAAGCGGTGACAGCGTCATCAAAAAACATCTCATAAAAGTCGCCGAGCCTATAAAACAGGATATAGTCCTGATAGCTGTTCTTAATCTCAAAATACTGCCGCATCATGGGCGTCAACTTGTCGTAGTCCACTTCAGAACCCCCTCAACCTAAGCCAGCACTTCCACTATATCCCCAACCAGGGAGAAATTTTTAGACTTCGTGATCTTGACCATGGCAAAGGCCCCGACTAAGTCCAGGGGTCCCTCAAACGCCACCAGATGATTATGGCGGGTGCGGCCAATCAGCGTGCCTTCCCCATCCTTGCCCTGCTGCTCAACCAGAACCTCGTATGTCTCACCCACGTGGACTTTGTTCTTCTCGATCACAATTTCGTTCATCCGCTTCAGCATCCGGTCAAACCGCGCGTGCTTCACGTCCTCCGGCACCTGGTCCTCACGCTCCGCAGCCGGCGTGCCCGTCCGGATGGAATACATAAACGTAAACGCCGAATCATAGCGGGCCTGCTCGATCAGTGACATGGTCTCTTCGTGGTCCTCCTCCGTCTCCCCGGGAAAACCGACAATAATGTCCGTCGTTACCGCAAGTCCAGGGATGCGCTTTCGCGCCCGCTCCAGAATGTCCAGATACTGCCCTTTGGTGTAGTGCCGGTTCATGGCCTTCAGCACCCGGTCGCTCCCAGACTGAACCGGCAGGTGCAGGTACTCGCAGATGTTTTCACAGCGAGCCATGACTTCGATCAGCTCGTCTGAAATGTCCTTAGGATGGCTGGTCATAAACCGGATCCGTTTTAGTCCTTCAATTTTGCTGACGCGCTCCAGGAGTGACGGGAAGTCTTTTACAGCCTCAAAGCCTTCTCCAGTGCTTTCTGCCGATGGTTCCAGCCCCCGCCCATAAGAATTGACATTTTGCCCGAGCAGCGTCACTTCTTTGGCGCCGTCCCGAACCAGTCCCTCGATTTCCCTGACTATGGACTCCGGCGTCCTGCTCCGTTCCCGACCCCGTGTATAAGGCACAATACAATAGGTGCAGAAGTTATTGCAGCCGTACATGATGTTGACATACGCCTTGATGCCCACTTTGCGCGTCACCGGAAGGCCTTCTATGACTTCGCCCTCCGAATCCCAAACATCCACCAGCAGATGTGAGGACGTATAGGTCTGTGACAGCAGATGCGGGAACTGATGAAGATTGTGCGTCCCAAAAACCAGGGATACATGGGCATACTTAGCCTTGATTTCCTCAACCACGTGAGGCTGCTGCATCATGCAGCCGCAGACAACAATACGCAGATCCGGATTCTTTTTTTTAAGCGGTTTCAGCGCGCCAAGATTGCCATAGACTCTGAGCTCAGCGTTTTCTCTGACACAGCAGGTGTTGAAAATTATGAGATCAGCATCTTCCTTCTTCAGTGCTTCCACATAACCCATTTCTCCGAGCATGCCCGTCAATTTTTCAGAGTCGTGCTCATTCATCTGACAGCCATAGGTCATGATCATGAACCGCCGCTTCCGGTCGTGGTCGACCTCGAACTGCGCATTCAGATTTCGTTGTATTTGAATATAATAGGACTGGTCTGCGTAAGCAGACGCAGAAAGTGGCGGCCTTTCAGTGCGTTTCAATGTGTTTCCTCCTCATAAAAACTTAAAATCAGCTATTTGAAGCGATAAAATTTCATCCCTTTATTATATCAGAAATTTTAGATGGCACCAACCTGAACGCTTTTCAAGTCAGAAGAAATAGTGAAAGATTTTATATGTAAACAATGTGTGAACACCATGACGCTTTTTCTCCTTTTAGGTGTATAATACTATTACTGAGTCATTCAAAACAGATGATGCAAAAAATCTTATTTAGGTGAGGGATCCCGTCCATATGCAATCGACTCTGAAGCAAAACACATTATGGGGTTATGGATTTGGAAATTTTGGCTATGGGGTAATCTCCCAGGCCGTTTCTACTTTTTTGATGTTTTATGCCACAGCAGTTCTCGGCATGAACGGCGCCTGGGTTGGGATGATTGTGAGTATAGGCGTGATCTGGGATGCCGTTTCGGATCCAATCATGGGTTATTTATCTGATCAGACACGCTCAAAGCGCTTTGGCCGGAGACACCTTTACCTTTGGATTGGCGGTATTGGCATTGCCCTCAGCAACGCGCTCTTATGGTACATCCAGCCGGAGATGAGCCTAACGGTCAAACTTATTTCCATGGCTACCTGGATCCTCGTACTTAAGACCTTTCTGACCATTTATATCACCCCTTACACTGCCCTTTCCGCCGAACTGACAGAAGGCTACGAGGAGCGCACGAAGATTCAAGCAGTGAAGACAGCCTTTTTTCTGATGGGAATCTTCTTCACAGCAGCACTTGGTTTGGTCCTCTTTTTCAAGCCCACCGCTGAATACCCGGTAGGACAGCTGAACCCGGCAGGCTACCAGGCTATGGGTACGGCAACCTCGATCCTCATGTTGATTTCCATGGCAGGTGTTATCCTGACAACAAAGCGCATGATCCCCTATTTGAATGGACGGATTCTCTCTGAAGGACAGGTTGGCATAAAGCACTTTGTAAAATCGATCCGACACGCTTTCACCAACAAAGACTACACTGCCGTTGTCATAGGCTATCTGTTCACCAACCTCTCCAGTGCCTTAATCAATACCATAGGCCTCCATGTCTTCACCTACACCTTTTCACTCAACAGCTCAGGAATAGCTATGATTATAGGCGCCCAGATCCTGATCAGCATCTTGAGTCAGCCTGTATGGGCAATGCTGTCAGACAAAATGGAAAAACGTGAATTGATCAAGCTGGGTCTTCAGATTTCAATAGTTGGCTGCTTATATTTTATGCTTATGGTCATTTTCAGAAATTATTTTGACTTTCAATTTTATCACTTAATTCCATTTAGCTTATTGGCTGGTTTTGGCACCGGCGGTCTCTATACCCTGCCCCAGTCTATGATTGCTGACACGGTGGACGTCAACGCCCTGGAAGTGGGAATGCGTCAGGAAGGCGTCTTCTTTGGCTGCATGACCCTTTCCTATAAATTGTCGCAATCCGTAGCTGTTTTTCTGCTCGGTTTTGTACTCGAATTATCCGGATTCAATGCAGAGCTGGGCGCCCAGTCGCCGAATACAGGCTTGGTGCTCGGGCTGGTGCTGGCCCTTGGCGGCATTCTCTTCTTTGTGTTCGCGTATTGGGCATTCAAACCCTATTCTCTTGATCGCGACAAAGTCAACGACGTGCATCGTGAGCTGCAGCGGCGCATAGCTGAAGGCAGAGTCAAACTTTAAAGGTGAGAAAAAAACAGGAACCGGCGTCTTTTTCGCGCCGGTTCTGATTTGTTTTTTGCATTAAAATAGACAGATGGTCATCAATGTGATTTCCATCTGTCTATTTTTGAGGGGCTGCGTTGCAGCAACCCCTTCATTATAATCTCCAAACTCGCTTAATTACTCTTCCTCAGAAGCCTCAACATCATCAGAGAACGCGCCGTCAACAGTTGCTTCGATAGTCTCGACAACTTCTGCTTCTTCCGCTTCCTCAGCCGCTTCTTCTTCAGCTTCCTTCATGGAAAGCTTGATTCTGCGGTTTTCGAGATCCACATCCAGGAGCTTGACGAGACGCTTCTCGCCGACTTTAAGCTCGTCAGAAGGCTTCTCTACACGCTTGCGCGCGATTTGAGAAACGTGGACAAGGCCTTCAACACCCGGCTCGAGCTCGACGAATGCACCAAAGTCAGTCAGATTGACGACTTTGGACTCGAAGATGCCGCCGATTGTGTAGTGATCCATGAACGTCGTCCAAGGGTCGCCTTTGAGCTGCTTAATGCTGAGGGAAATCTTCTCAGTTTCTTTATCGATAGAAATAACTTTGACTTCTACGACATCACCAATTTTGACAACTTCCTGCGGCTTGTTGATGCGGCCCCAAGTGAGTTCTGAAATGTGTGCCATGCCGTCGATGCCGCCGAGGTCGATAAAGACGCCAAAGCTTGTGATGCGCTTGACTTCGCCTTGAACGACAGCGCCTTCAAAGACTTTTTCCCAAACCGCTTCCTTCTTCGCAGCGTTCTCTTTTTGAAGAACAGTCTTGCGTGAGAAGACAGCGCGGCGCTTTTCGCGGTTGAACTCGATGATTTTGACCATCATTGTCTTGCCAACGTATTCCTTGAGATCGTTGACATAACGGGTAGAAATCTGGGATGCAGGGATAAAGCCGCGCGCTTCCTGATAGTAAGCGACGACGCCGCCTTTGACGGTTTCAGTGACTTTGACTTCAATCTCCTGCTCAGCAGCATAAGCTTCCTCGAGAAGACCCCAGTCTGCGTACATGCTGACGCGCTTGAGGGACAAGAGGACGTTGCCGTCGCCATTGTCATTTTTGATGACATAAACTTCGATTTCCTGATTCTCTTCGAAAACGCTGAGATCAGCTGGTGTTGCTGCGCTTGAGATCTCTTCGAGAGGAATGACGCCATCCGCTTTATATCCAATGTTGACGATGATCTCGTCACTTTTGACCTGGACAACTTTGCCTTTTACGATCGATCCGCTGCGCGGAGCGCGTAAAGACTCGTCAATCTGATCCATGAATTGTTCCATTGAGTTGTTTTCCATGTAGGTTACCTCGCCTTCAACTATTTGAAATTTTTTTTAACTGATTCAAGATGTCATCCATCACCCAATCCGGTGTGGATGCTCCAGCCGTTATTCCTATATTATCACAGTTCAACAAATTTATCATCTGTAAATCTGCCGCAGATTCAATAAAATAGGTATTTTCACAATTTTTTTTACAAATTTCGTAGAGTTTCTTTGTATTTGACGAATGGGGACCCCCTACCACCAGCATGCAGTCGACTTCGGAAGAAAGGGTCTCTGCGCTCGCCTGTCGTTCGGAGGTGGCTTTGCAGATCGTGTTGTGTGCGACAAGATGCATGGCGCGCTCAGATAGGTGTGCGTAAACCGAGTCCCACAGAGACAGGCGTATGGTTGTCTGTGCCACCAGCATGAGGGGGTGGGAGAAGTGACCATCGGCAGATATGTTCTGGCTCTCCCAAGCCACAAGCGCCTCCAGAGAATCCACCACAAACACCGGACCATGACACCAGCCGGCAATGCCGACAACCTCCGGATGCGTGGCAGTGCCTACAATCATTACTGCTGAACCATCCTGACTGAAGCCGTCCACGAGTCTGTGGATTTTTTTTACGAAAGGACACGTGCCATCCACCAATGGAATTCCAAGGGAAGCCGCCTCATCGTGAAAGGACTTGGGGACACCGTGGGAACGGATGACCACGGTTTTGCCGGTACCCTGAACCTCCTTCAGATCCTCAATGACGCTGACGCCTTCTTGTTCCAGCTTTCGAACCACATCCCGGTTGTGAATCAGCTCGCCATAGGTGACCGCGCCTGCAGGAGCCTTCCTGGCATCCAAAGTCAGCTCCAGTGCACGCTTGACGCCAAAGCAAAATCCGGAGGCAGAGGCTATTCTGATATTCATGGACCTATGCCCTCCCCTTGTAAAGCTCAATGTGAGCATAGACATTTTTTAGAATCTCAAACACCGCATTTTCATAATCCGGACCGGTGGGTTTGCCCTCAAACTGAAGGGTTACCAAGGGATGGATAATGATCCGCACTTTTGAGAAAAATTTATAGGTTGAATCTATGGTCACCGGCTGAATGGGTACCCCAGCCTTGTGTGCAATCATGCCCACACCCGCTTTGGGCGGCAGCGGGGTCAGACCCGGATTACGCGTTCCTTCCGCAAAAATCAGCACGCTTTCCCCACCTTTGAGAAACCGCAGCGCCGCCTTGACCGCGCCAATATCGTTGCCGGTCCGGTCCACGGGGAACCCGCCGCAGCCCCTGAAGAACCAATCGAAAAGCCGGTTGCTGAACAGCTCTTTTTTAGCCATGAAGCGGATGTAGTCCGGGATAAAGGTGCCAAACACCAGCGGATCTTTGTAATCGATATGATTGGGACAGACGACTTTGGGCTGAGCGGGGTCCCAGTTTTCGCGTCCAACGACCTCTACCCGGTAGATCACCCGGTAAAGCACATTGAAAATGAATTTGATAAATACCTTCAGCACGGAGGCGCCTCCCCTCTTCGCAACTTTTCTACAGCGTCGCAGATAGCTGCCACGACCTGGTCAATACTCTTTCCCGTGGTATCAATGCGAAACGCGTCCTCCGCCATGACCAGCGGAGAATCCTCGCGGCTGCTGTCCACCTGATCCCGGTGGGCAATGTCTTTAAGGATCGTGTCGAAGTCTGCGGAAAAGCCCCGGGCTTCAAACTCCAGGAACCGCCTGCGTGCCCGCTCTTCAAGGGAGGCTGTCAGGAAGAATTTGTAGCGCGTTTCAGGGAGCACCACGGTGCCAATATCGCGGCCGTCCATGACGACGCTTCGGCCCTCTGCCTGGGCGCGCTGCATTTTGACCAGGTGCCTGCGCACTGCCGACATGGCAGCTACCTGAGAGACCCGGCGGGTGACTTCCTGAGTCCGGATGGCCTCTGAGACGTCCCTTCCGTCCAGAATGACCTGTTCAGTGTAGAGCTCCAGGCCGGTGGTATCCAGAAGGTGATCAATTTCGAGGTCGAGTTCAGGGGTCAGTTCGGGGGTGCTTTGGAGTGTGTTTTCGCGACCATCGGCAAATCCATCCAGCTTATGAAAGAGGCCGGTTTCAATGAACTTCAGGGCAATGGCCCGGTACATGGCGCCGGTGTCTATATAGTCACAGCCCAGCGCTTTGGCCACCCTGCGGGCAACAGTGCTCTTGCCCGAGCCGGCGGGCCCGTCCAGCGCAATCTGGATTTTACTAGTCGAATCTGATTCCATATGGCAAAACTCCTTCGTTGAAAATGCTTATCATCTCATTATAATACAATATAAAAAGCGTCGCAAGGCCGGCGGTCCATAGTTTGCAAGGGACCCATCAGCGCGTGTCTGAATTAAACCACCTATACTGACTAAAGCGCGTAAATTGCCTAAACCGCCAGGGGAACCGAAAAATTTTCACAAAAAGCTTCTTGAACCAACACAAAAAGGAGGCCGCGTCTTTGGCTGGCCTCCCCCCTGCATTTCATGGATGACATGCGCACCGGCCTGAACAGGCGGTCACAGAATCACTTAGGGTTGTAGATCTTATATTCGTTCCAGATATTCTCGAGCTTCTCGAAGTTTTCTTCCACACGTTCCATTTCCTTGATCGAAACCATCTGGATCAGCGCGTTGATGAGGCTCATAGGCGCGACCAGGGAGTCGATAAAGGTATTCATGCCGTAGCGGGCGAAGAGTGAGTGCTTGACCATAGGCACAAGGGGCGCCATAGGGCTGTCTGTGATGCCTATTATAGTCGCCCCCTGAGTCGTCGCAAACTCAACGATCTCAAAGGTCCGCTTCGCGTAGCGCGGGAAGGAAATGGTGATGAGCAGGTCGTCTTTGGTGATATTGACGAGGTGGTCAAAGACATCCAGCGCGCCGGCAGTGACCACGACCACATCCTTCAGGATGAAGTTGAGGTAAAAGCCGAGGTAATTGGCCAGAACGGAGGAACTGCGCATGCCCAGGATATAGACGCGCCGGGCGTTGTGAATCTCCTCGACGATCTGGGGCATGGTCTCTTCATCCACGCCGTCCAGCGTGCGCCGGATGTTGTCCATGTCCGCGTTCATGACCTTTTTCGTATAACTGGATTCCTTCTCCAAATCCTTGGAAAGCTCAAAGCGCTGAACTGTGGTCAGCTTGGTCTTGATGGATTCCTGAAGACCCTTCTGCAGCTTGGGATACCCGTCATAGCCCAGGGCGTTGGCAAAGCGTACGACCGTGGATTCGCTCACGCCCGTAGAATCACCCAGGGTGGAAGCTGTCATAAACGCCACTTTGTCGTAGTTCTGGAGGATAAAGTCAGCAATCCGCTTTTGACCTTTACTCAGTTTAATATAATTTTTCTCTATGCGATTGAGTAAATCATTATGATCGGCCATGGCCAAGACCGCCCTTCCTGGGATAATTAATTGTTGACCAATGCATAGCCTTCAATGAGGGCTGAGCGGTTGAGGTCAATGGTGCCCTTTGGAACGCGGGCGAGGACTGCGCCTTCAACTTGCTCTCTGGTCAGAACGTCAATCAGTTCAGTGAGTACGCCGATGGCGACAATATTAGCAACAATGCCTTTGCCGAGCTTGTCTGTCGCCGTGCTGATGATTGGAAGGCTGTAAATCTTGCCAGCCTTCAGATCCGCAGGAAGCGTGATGGAGTCGTCAACGACGACAATACCATTTGGATTGATGCCTTTGATATACTTGTCGCAAGCGTCTTGTGTAAGGGCCAGGAACAAGTTGAGATCCTGAACCTTAGGGAAGTCGATCTCAGCGTCGCTGATGATGACTTCAGCCTTGGAAGCGCCGCCGCGGGCTTCAGGGCCGTAGCTTTGTGTCTGAATGGCATTGAGGCCGGAGTTGATGGCCGCCTCCGCCAGAATGATTCCTGCCAGGATCAGGCCTTGTCCGCCGGATCCGGAGAGTCTGAGTTCAAATTGGTTTCCCATGACAATTACTCCTTCCTCAAGCGGTCTACGATTTTTTGGTACTCAGCCGAGTATTCAGGCAGCTGCGTGTTGTGCTTGAACTCGCCCATCAGGAACTTGCCCTGGAGCTGTTCCGGCGTCATACGCTCAGCGGCTTTGACGTCGACGAAGGACTCTTTGAGGAAGTTCATCATAGCGACAGCAGAGCCTTTTTTGTTCTTACGGCCGTAGTAAGTCGGGCAGACGGAAATCGCTTCAACGAGGGAGAACCCTTCGTGTGCAATCGCTTTCTGGATGTAGTTCGTCATTTGAGTCGCGTGGAACGCTGTAGTTCTGGCAGCGTAAGTTGCGCCGGCAGCAGCAGCGAGGTTCGCGATGTCAAACGGACGGTCGATGTTGCCGTAAGGCGCGGTGGTGCCAAAATCGCCATGCGGCGTCGTTGGTGAGTACTGACCGCCGGTCATGCCGTAGATGTTGTTGTTAAAGACGATCGTCGTGATGCCGATGTTTCTTCTGGCAGCATGGATCAAGTGGTTGCCGCCTATAGCAGACGCGTCGCCGTCACCGGAGATGACGATGACTTTCATGTCAGGCTTCGCAAGCTTGATGCCTGTAGCAAACGCGAGCGCACGGCCATGGGTCGTGTGAAGCGTGTTGAAGTCCATGTAGCCAGGGGCTCTGGAAGAGCAGCCAATACCCGATACAATTGTGACCTTGTCTTTGTCAAGACCGAGGTTTTCAATGGCGCGGATGATGGAGTGCATGATGATGCCGTGGCCGCAACCCGGGCACCAGATATGCGGAAGGCGCGAGTCGCGCATATACTTGCTGACAAGTTCGCTGTTCTTCACTTATAAAACCTCCTTGACTTTTTTCACGATATCTGAAGGTACAAAGACATCGCCATCAGCACGTCCGAGGAAGTGAAGCTCAGCTTCCGATTTGACGACGCGCTCGACTTCCAGCATCAGCTGGCCAAGGTTGTGCTCAACGACGAGAACTTTATTGACTTGCTTGGCGCGGGCGAGGGTCGCCTCTACCGGATACGGCCAGATGGTGATAGGTCGCAGCATGCCGACTTTGATGCCTTCAGCGCGAAGCTTGTTGATGGCATTTTTTGCAGTTCTCGCTGTAGAACCGTAAGCCACGATCATGATTTCAGCGTCATCCATGAGGTACTCGTCATAAGAGATCAGGTCCTCGAGGTTGTCCGTGATTTTAGCCATGAGGCGGTTGATTTTAACGCCAGCCTTGACGGTGCTGTTCGTTGGGAAGCCCATGTCGTCGTGGAAGAGGCCGGTGATGTGGTAACGGTAGCCTTCACCGAAGCCAGCCATACGAGGCACGAGGTCGCCTTCGCGAACGCCGTAAGGAATGTAATCTTCACCTTCAACCGGCTTTAAGCGGTCAAAGATCTCAAGCTCGTCCGCGTTCGGGATCTCAATGCGCTCGCGCATGTGACCGACGACTTCGTCCGGCATGAGGATGACAGGTGTTCTATATTTTTCAGCAAGATTAAAGGCGCGAACTGTTTCGTAGTACATTTCAGTGACGGACTGCGGTGAAATGGCGATGACCGGATGGTCGCCGTGAGTACCCCACATAGCCTGCATGACGTCGCCCTGACCAGGTGACGTAGGAAGACCTGTAGACGGGCCGCCGCGCATGACGTTGACGATGACGAGCGGAATCTCAGCAAGCGCCGCGTAGCCAATGTTTTCCTGCTTCAGTGAGAAACCGGGACCACTTGTAGCCGTCATGGATTTGAAGCCGGCGATGCTTCCGCCGATCGCTGCAGCAATACCTGCAATCTCATCTTCCATTTGGATGAATTTACCGCCGACTTCAGGGAGCTTTTCCGCTGAGCCCTCAGCAATTTCTGTGGACGGTGTGATTGGATAGCCGGCGAAGAACTTCATGCCGGCAGCGAGTGCGCCAGCGACGCAAGCTTCATTGCCCTGCATGAGTTTGACGATGCGTTTACTCATTGTCTATACCTCCCAAAAAAATGGCGAAATCCGGGCAGCGCAGTTCACACTGACCGCACTTGATGCAGTTCTCACGATCATTCATGTTCACTTTGCCATTATCGTCGAATCCGAGGACTTTTTTAGGGCAGAACGCGATACAGATGCCGCAACCTTTACACCAATTTTTGTTGATCTTGATTTCCAGTTGCTCTTTACTCTTGCTCAAGTCAACGACCTCCTTAAGAATAACTACATTTCAATGATAACACATAGTCACAATTTTGCAAGATAGATTTCATCTTATTATGAAATCTTTCACAAAATCGCAAGTTGACGTGCATAAAGTATAATTGTGCGTGTGTATTTTGGTATACAAAAAGAGATTCTGCCGATGGTCACATCTTCTATCCCCTTCTCCAATCTGGGTTCGGGCGGGATGCTCACTGTGGTTTGGTGGTGGCGGGAAACCATCGGCTCAAAAAAGGAAAAAAACGCGTTTGTTTGTTTATTCATTAACAAACAATTGAACGCGTTTTTATTCATTATTTAGCCTACTCCAGTTTAAATTGATCGCTGTCTATCAGCGGCTCGTGGAAGTCGTTGAAATTGAAGCGGATAGGCGTGAGGCTCACCCGGTTCCGGGAAATGGCGTAGACATCCGTGTCGATCTGATCCGGCGGGATCAGGAGGTCGCCGGCGATCCAGTAGTACTCCCCGCCTCGGGGGCTGGTGCGGCGCTGGACGGAATTTTCGTAGACCATTTTTCCGAGCTTGCAGTAGGAAATGCCTTCGTAATCATCTGCCGGCGGGAAGTTGATGTTGACGGCGTTATAGTCCCATTTGAAGGCGGACAGCAAGGTTTCGAGGTTGTCGCGGATAAATTCGGCGGCTTTACGAAAACCGGATTCTGCGCCGGAATAATGGGAAATGGCGAAACTCGGGATGCCGTGGAAGCTGCCTTCCAGCGCGGCAGCGACCGTGCCGGAATAAATGACGTCGATGCCCAGGTTAGGGCCGTTGTTGATGCCGGAGAGGACCAGGTCGAACTTGACCTCTTCAAACTTGGCGAGACCAATTTTGACGCAGTCCGCTGGAGTGCCGTTGATGGCCCACTCTGCTGAGCTTCCCGGATAGAGGTGGGTCCGGCGGGCGTGGACGATGTCGTGCATGGTCAGCGCGTGACTCTTGGCGCTCTGCTGATACTCCGGCGCAGCGATATAGACTTGGTGATGGGGTATGAGGGCTTCGGCGAGGGCTTTCAGACCGGCGGCCTGGATGCCGTCGTCGTTGCTGATGAAGATGTTCATAGAGGGATCACTGCCTTTCAGGGTGTGACTGTTTAGGTTGTTAAAGCTGGACGGGGGCTTTTTTAGCGCTGTTGCAGCCTTGGCAGCCTCTGTCGAAGAACGGGTCGATTTCGAGGGCGAGGCGGTCCTTAACCTCCGGATCTGCTTCAAAGCCAAAGCGGGTCAGGTAGCCCGAGATTTCGGTATTGTTGTCAGCATAAACCCAGCCGAAGCCGCGGTTGAGCATGTAGAACATAATGGCTCTCAGGAGACCATCGGCAAACTTTTTGTTTCTGAGGGCAGGCGTCATATAGAGGTGGCGGATGGTGGGATCCAGAATGACGAGCTCCGCGGTGACAAAGCCGAGGACCTTTTCCTTTTCCCGTGCGACGACAACTTCGAGGTTTTGAGGGAAATTCGCAGGGACGGTGATCCCCTCTTCCTCTATGAATTTCTGAAGATCTGCGAAATCTTCTTTTTCAGCGGTTTTTAAAAGCATCATGATAGTCAGGCTCCTTTGTGTTTTGAAATTTTCGAACGGTTTTGATGGTAGGTGACAGGCGCCAGTTTGAAGTGAGTGTCTGACACTGAGTTGAAGTGAGTGTCTGACACTGAGTTGAAGT
This sequence comes from Acidaminobacter sp., assembly GCF_030247605.1. GTDB lineage: Bacteria > Bacillota > Clostridia > Peptostreptococcales > Acidaminobacteraceae > Acidaminobacter. Next base: position 23,948 of record NZ_JAOTSB010000018.1, read on the forward strand.
GAGTGTCTGACACTGAGTTGAAGTGAGTGTCTGACACTGAAATCGTTTCGGTGCCAGAGCTTGCGAGAATGTTTCTCAATAAATGTCGTTATTTAAGAGCTTTCAACGCTGCTACTTCTTCCGGGGTCAGGTGGCGCCAGGCTCCGGACTTTAAATCTCCGAGTTCCAGCGGACCTATGGACAGGCGGCGAAGGCGTTTGACATTGGCACTGAGCGCTTCGACCATTCTGCGGATCTGACGGTTCTTTCCTTCGCGGATCCCCACAATCAGCCCTTTGCCCTTCTGTCTTTCGACGAAAGCCGGCTGAGTGACGTAGTCCCCAATATCAACGCCGTCACGCAGCTTTGCAAGCTCGGTATCCGTCAGTAAGCGATCAGTCTCAACGTAGTAGCGCTTTTCGAATTCATGGCTCGGGTGGGTCAGGAGGTGGGTTAGGGCGCCGTCATCGGTTAAGAGGATCAGGCCTTCGGAGTCATAGTCCAGTCGGCCAACGGGATAAACCCGGCGGTCAATCCGGACCAGATCCAGTGCGGTGGGCCGGCCAAAGTTGTCCTTGACGGAGGTGATGTAGCCCGTGGGCTTGTTGAGCATCACGTAGACGTGATCGGCGGCTGTCTGGATCAGGGTGCCATCGACTTCAACCCGGTCACTCTCGGGTGAAATGGAGGTGCCAAGCTCGCGGACAACCTCACCGTTGACCTTGACCCTGCCGTCGAGGATCATCCCCTCCGCACTTCTGCGGGAGGCGACGCCGCAGTGGGCCATATATTTCTGAAGCCGCATCATTGTCTTCGAATCGGTTGTAGTGGTCATAGTGTTTCGTCCCTTTCGTAGGGGATGGTAACGTCATCCTCTTCGGACAAAGCGCTCTGTTCAGCTGCAGTCGTTTCTGAAACCGATCCGTCCGACCCATCCAACCCATCCGAACCATCCGTTTCATCCGCTTCACGGGCCTCAAGCAGGTTGATCAGACGCTCGGCGCCGTCAAAGGTCGTGAGATCCGGAAGCTCTTCCAGGGACCTCAGACCAAAAGTTCTGAGAAACTCGTCCGTCGTGCCGTAAAGCATCGGTCGGCCAATCTTCTCCAGCCTGCCCTTTTCTTCAATAAGCCCGCGCTCGATCAAAATCTGCAGGGGCTTGTCCGACTTGACGCCCCGGGTGTAATCGATCTCCGACCGGGTCACAGGCTGTTTGTAGGCGATAATGGCGAGTGTCTCCAGCGTCGCCGGGGACAAGCCTCTGGATTTAGTGGTCTTCATGACGCGCTCGATAAAGTCTGCATTTTCCGGTGCGCTGGCCATCTGAACGGCGTCGCGGATGAACAGCAGGCGCATCCCCCGCTCCCCGGACTCGTATTCCTTGCGCAGGGTTTCCAGCAGTTCCACGGTCCAGCTCATGGGTAGATCCAGGGCTGCCGCCAGCCGGTCGATTGCCACAGGCTCGCCGCTGACAAACAGAATGGATTCTATGGCGCTTCGGTAGGAACGTTCTTCCATCAGTCGGTCTCCCCTTCTTCATCGTAGTGGTCTTCTTTGTGGTTTTTGTTTTGGTTATCGCCGCGGGCTTGTGGGTTTTGGACCTGGGAACCATCGGCAGCGGTATTGGTGTCTTGGGACTGAGACGTCTCATACCAGTGCTCCAGCAGGGACTCCTGAATCAATTCCTCTTCAGTTTCCGATGGTTCCCTGCGCCGAATCAGGATGCCGCTGAACATCTCGTCCTGAACCACACGAACGCGCTTCAGCTTCAAAAGCTCAAGAAGGGCCAGAAACGTGGTTACAACGACGTTGCGGGTTGCGCCGCCCTCGAACAGGGCTTCAAAGGAAATGTCGTTCACTTCCTTGAGGCGGGCCGTCAGCGCCTTGATGGCGTCCTCCACGGCGTAGGGCTCACGGTTCAGGGTAGAGAAAAAATGCTCTCTGTGGGTATCGGTGCGATCCAGTTTGGTGAGCACCCGTTTTAGGGCTTCTGTGAGAAGGTCAATCTCGGTAGGCTCGTTGAGGGTTTCCGGATTCTGAGGGAGGATTTCAGAGAGATCTGAGGCCTCCCGAGTGAAATAAGCGCCGTCCTGCAGCTCGAGGCCACTGAGGAGCCTTGCGGCTTCCTTGTAGCGCTTGTACTCGACGAGTTTGGTGACGAGCTCCGTACGCGGGTCCTCGGCCACATCCCAGGCTTCGAAAATGCCCGCTTCACGGTCCGGCAGCAGCATCATGGACTTGATCTCAAGGAGCGTGGCGGCCATGACCAGGAATTCGCCGGCAATGTCGACGCGTGCCGTTTCCATATGGATCAGGTAGTCGAGGTACTGGGTGCAGAGGGTGGCCACAGGGATATCGTAGATATCGATTTCGTTGTCCTGGATCAGGTGGAGCAGGAGGTCCATAGGGCCTTCGAAGGCATCCAGCTTGACGGAGTAGGCGGCATTGCCGGATGGGGATGGTGAATGGGATTCGGGTTGGGTTGGGTGATCATCGGCATCTGGTTGGTCTTTTGGGGGTGTTGCAAGTTCGGGTTTATGTGGAAGGACCTCGTGGAGGTTCAGTTGCTGGGCCAGGGCGTCTGGGGACGTGGTGTTCAGTGCGCGGGCCGCATTTTTGAGTTTGCGGGGCAGCGAGCACTGTCGGAAGCGCTCTGCGAAGTCCGGGGAGGTTTGGGAAAAATAACCGAACAGGTGACTCGCCTTGTCGTCACCGCAGAGACCGGGGGCGTGCTCGACGACCCGGGCAAAGGCTATGGCCTGGATCAGGGCCTCAGAGGTTGGTGCTGTGTTGTCCTCTGTTGTGATCAGAAGACCTAGGTCGAGCATCAAGCGAACAGCCTCTTCGCAGTGGCCGTCACTGAAGTTGAGGAACAGCTCGCGCATAATGCGGTCATTGGTCAGGGTTTTCAGTACACCCGCTTCTATGGCTTCTTTCATTTGTTTTTCTGTTGTGTCCACCGGGGTCAGACCTACTCGGGCCATGTAGCGGACCGCGCGGTACAGACGGGTGGGATCGTCGTAAAAGCTCTGGTCATGAAGGACTCTAAGGGCTTGGGCTTTCAAGTCGTCGAGGCCTTTTAGGGGATCCAGCAGCTGGATCAGGATCGTGCGGGTGGTGCTTAAGTCGCATGTTTCAGGGTCCACATAGTCCAGGAGTTCCAGCTCGAGGGCCATGGCATTGACGGTGAAGTCCCGGCGTTTCAGGTCGTCCTCAATGGTGCCCGGCGTGACTGTGGGAAGCTGGCCAGGAGCTTCATAGCGTTCGCTGCGGGCGGTGATCAGATCGATCTCCCCTGTGTCCAGGATGCCTGAGGCGGTCATGAAGCGGTCGTAGTACTGCCAGTCAATGTTAGTGAGGCGGTCGGTTAGTTTGGTGATCTCGCCTTCTATCACCACGTCCAGGTCGCGGACGTCGCTGCCTAGAATCAGGTCACGGACAGCACCGCCGACGAGGAAGACTCTGAGGGTGGCGTTTGGAGTTTCGGATTTATAATCTTCAGCTGCGAGCAGAAGCTGGGTCAAAATGCCGTCGTGGGCGCGATTCAGTGCGTTGACCCTGTCTTCAAGGTGCGCAATGAGTTCTTCCAGCGGCAGTGCCAGCAGCGATTGAGTTTGAGTGATTAGGTCGGTCACCGGGACCCCTCCTTCTTTAACTCAATTATTATAACAAAAAGCCTGCCTTGGTCATAGTGCGGGGCTGGAAATTTTGCTTGACGCGGTGTTGGGGTTGTCGGGGTACATCATGGAGAAAGTGGATTAGGTTGTATGCAATGTAGTTTACTTTCTGTGGGATGTACTCTAAAACTTTGAAATATTTGCGACCATCGGCACAAATTTAGGTTATTGTCATTAATTTTCGATATTTATTGACAAAATTTCGAGCTTGATTTTGTGAACTTTTACAAATAGTCAGACTTTTAATTTTGTGATACATTTGTAACCAGCAACAGATCAAAGTGCCTGCACGCAGTCCGGAAACCATGGGTTCGCCAGACTGACGGCATTGAGACGCTGCGAAACAATAGCGCACTACATACCAGACACCACAACTTCATACACGTAGGCAATCGTGAAGATGAATCGCATTCAAGCTTCATACGGCCGGCAGTCAGGGGTTTACAAACCTCTGTTTGCCGGCCTTTTTTATTTCACAAGGAGGGATTCAACCTTAATTTTTTCAGGCGGCGCTACTCACCTACTTTTTGAGGAGGAACACACATGAGAGTCAAGCAAACTTCTGAAATCCTTTACAAGATCAATGACAAACCACCTATGCACATCAGCCTCGTCCTTGCGTTTCAGCACATTCTGGCAGCCTTCGGCGGGATCGTGGCCGTGCCGCTCGTCATCTCCGGCGTTCTGGGCGTCAACACCGCAGACACAGCTTACCTGGTCAGCGCGGCGATCTTCATGGCCGGCGTCACCACTTGGATTCAGGCCCGCGGCATCTGGAAAATCGGCGCGAAAGTGCCATGCGTCATGGGTACGGACTTTACGTTTGTGGGACCTTCCATCGCGGTTGGCTCCATGCTGGGGCTTCCAGGCATCTTCGGTGCCACGGTGCTCGGCTCCTTCATTGAAATCATCCTTAGCCGTTTTATTAAGCCCCTCAGAAAATTTTTCCCGCCGATTGTCACCGGTACCGTCGTCGCACTCATCGGGCTGACGCTCCTTCCTGTCTCCATTGACTGGGCAGCAGGCGGCTACGGCGCGGCGGACTATGGCAGTGTCCTCAACATTTCGATTGCTATGGCAGTGCTGGTCATCACAGTCCTCCTCAACCGCTATGGCAAAGGCTTCATCAGCTCTGCCTCCGTCATTATTGGCCTCGTCTTTGGCTACATCATCTGCTGGCCACTCGGTCTTCTCAATATGCAAGCCGTTGCGGACGCTTCTTTGTTCGCCATTCCAACGCCGCTCAAGTTCGGCATTACGTTCAGTATGGCTGCCGTGATCCCCTTCATCACCGCTTACCTCGTGACGACCATTGAAACGGTGGGATGTCTGATGGCCGTGGGTGAAGCTGCGGAGCAAGAGTTGACGGATGAACAACTATCGGCAGGGATTCTGGCGGATGGTGTGGGCAGCTTCCTCGCCGGTTTCTTCAACGCAGGTCCGAACACCTCCTTCAGCCAGAACGTCGGCCTGATCCCAATGACCAAAGTCGCCAGCCGCCACGTGGTTTCCCTGGCGGGCATTGTGCTGGTGCTCCTCGGCATCTTCCCAAAAGTCGGCGCGCTGATCGCGATCATCCCGAACCCGGTTCTGGGCGGCGCTGGCATCATCATGTTCGGCATGGTGGCATCCGCGGGCATCAAAACCCTGAAGGATGTGCCGCTCAACAACCGCAACATGATCATAATCGCGGTTTCCATTGGTCTGGGCCTTGGCGTCACGGTGCGTCCGGAGTTCCTCAGCCAGCTCCCTGACTTCGTCAAGAGCCTCTTCTCCTCCGGCATCAGCGCGGGCACCATCACGGCGCTCCTCCTCAACATCTTCCTCAAAGAAGAGGTCGAAGAGCAAGACTCTGCCGATGGTCACGACTACAACACCCAGGAAGCAAATCAAATCGCGTAGGTGTTGAGGATTGGTTTAAAACGATAATTATTAAAGGTAAACGCCTGAAGCCCCCTTTCGCGCCCGCGAAAGGCTGCTTCAGGCGTTTCTTCTTGGAAGCGTCTCCCACCGAAATTTTTGCCAATGATTACAAACGGTTTGAGATGGAAGGAGGTCTCTCTGACACCAATTTCCGTTTTGGCTGTAATTTGAGCCCACGCCCTCTCTGTGAAGTCGTTACATTGTTTGGGCATTGACATTGTGATAAAATTTACAAAGATAAATGGACTCTGAAAACAGGCTTCGAGGCGCATTGGCAAAATTTTGAGTTTGTGACGTGGACAACTTCAGAGTTGGTGACTCGGACAACTTTCAATCCGGTGCCAGAGCATGCGTGAATAGTTCTCAATTAGGTTATCAGTTGCTGTGTCCCTGTCTTTCTACGCCACCGCAAGAAAGGAAATCGCCTATGACTAAGCGTTTCAATAGATTGAGGTTTTCTATCTCTGTCCTTTTCTCATTGATCTTTGCATTGCTCTTTGCCCTGGGATGGAGCTGTCTCCCCGCTTTTGCGACTGCACCGGATACGGAGGTGGATGAAGGGACCATCGGCAGCGCACCGTCCTATACGCATTCCCAGCCGGGCCTGACAGAGCTCGTTCTGCAGCTGCGCTGGGACCACCAGTTCCAGTTCGCCGGCTATTACGCCGCCCAGTGGATGGGCTACTATGAAGAGGAAGGCCTGAATGTCGACATTCGATCTGCTTTCACGGCACAGAGTCCGGACATCCTGGATGCTGCCCTTGAGGTCGAGGAAGGACGCGCGGACTTTGGCGTGGGTGCCGCGAACCTCATGATGGCACAGGACGACGGCATGGATCTGATCCTTGTGGCCTCCATCTTTCAGCGCAGCGCTGTCGAATACGTCACCTTGCTGGAAGACCGCGGCAACACCGTGTTCGACCTGTCCCAGCTGCATATCGCCAGAAGGCCGGGGGATCTTCTGGACCTGGAGCTTCAGGCTCTCCTCGCGAGTGAGGGCATTGCGCCCTATGCCACCCGAACCACGGACATCACCAGGGACTTCACCCTGGAGGACCTGATCAACAAAACCTTTGACGTCGTTCCAGACTTCCTTGGACAGATTCCCTACGCCGCAGAAAAGGCCGGCGTTCCCGTTAAGGTGATCCGGCCGGCGGAGCACGGCATTGATTTTTATGGGGACACGCTTTTTACATCAGGGAAACTTGCCCGGAGCAATCCGGAGCTCGTTGAGCGGTTCCGGCGCGCGAGCATCAAGGGCTGGTTTTATGCTCTGGAGCATCCCATGGAGATCTCGGAGCTGATCGTGACGCGGCTGGCAGCCCCGGACGCGGCCCCGGAGAGGCAAGCCGCCCTCCTCGACTTCAACCTTTACCAGGCCGGGAAGGTCCTGGAGCTGACCCACTATCCCATTGTCGAGGTCGGCAACATCAACCCCTTCCGGTGGATTAAAATGGCAGAGGCCATGAAGAGCCTGGGCATGATTGAGGAAGTGCCGGACCTGGACGCCATGATCTTTGACTACGATCAGGTCAAGATGACTCAGCTTGAAAACACCCGTAAAAACCTGGCCTATGCCTTTCTGATCCTGACTGCCCTAATTACCTTTTTTTTCGTCGTTTACCTCAAGCGCCGCAATACCCTCCTCCTGAAGGAGATCGACGACCGCCAGCTCGCCGAGCGGCAGCTGGTCCTCAGCAACGCGCGTTATGAAACCATTTTCCGCAGCTCCGTTCTGGGGATCACTGTGACGGATTCGGAGGGCAACATCCGCCATGTGAACGACGCCTGGTGCAGCATGACCGGGTACACAGCGGATGAGCTTAGCGGCATGAATATCAACCAGCTGATCGCAGCCGACAGCAGGGACCTGGACGCCGGCCTGCACCGCGACCTTATGGAAGGCCGCATTTCCAGCTATTCCATGGAGAAAAAGTATCTCCGAAAGCCAGATCCCCAAAATCCTGACCAGGAAGACCACTTCCACGGCCGCATGGTTCTCACCTGCATCTGGGATTCCGGCGCTGACGCCATGCTCAATATGAGTATGGTGACGGACATCACCAAGGAAGTGAGAGATGCCCAGGCGGTGCGCCGGGCGGAAGAGCGCTTTCGGAAGATCATTGGTCAAGTCGCTCAGGAAATAGGCGGTTCAGCCGTGTCCCTCGTGGGAAGTCCGGTGGCCGGCGAGCTGTCCATGAATCTGGAGGAGATCAACCTCGAGCTGGAGCGGCTCTTTACCCGGGAGCTGGAGGAAAACCGGCGCAAGGACGCGCTGATTCGCTATCAGGGCCGCATGGCGGCCATGGGCGAGATGATTGGCAGCATAGCCCACCAGTGGCGCCAGCCCCTGCACACCCTGCGCCTGGTCCTCATGAACCTCAGGGATCCCGGGAACGATCCGGATTACGTGGAGTCCTGCTACCTCAAGGCGAACGCGCTGATCCGCCGCATGTCGGAGACCATTGACGACTTCCGGTATTTCTCAAATCCCCGAACTGAGCCCCGCGCCTTCACTGTGGCGGAGTCGGTGCGGCTGGTGCAGGGCCTGGTGGACGAGCAGCTGCGCGTGTCCGGCATCACCCTTTCGACCGAGAATTTAGAGAGCCTTCAGCCGATGGTCGGTTTCGACAACCAATTCTCCCACGTTCTCTTCAACCTGATCTCCAACGCTATAGATGCCCTGAAGCACAACCCGCCCGGGAAGCCGCGTACCATCCGCGTCGCTGGGGAACAGCGTGAGATGTTGCTGACCGTGCGCATTGAGGACTCAGGACCGGGGATACCGTCAACAGATGCGGACAGCGTTTTTGAAATGTACTATACGACCAAAGAAGCCCAGGGCGGAACCGGACTTGGATTGCCTATGGCCAGATCCATCATAGAAACCGCTTTTGGCGGACGCCTCACCCTGGTGCCTGCTGAAGCCGGCTGTGCGTTTGAAATTGAGGTACCGGTTAGTGGAAAGGTTGGTGAATGAGGATGAATGTCGAAAGAAAGACTGATGTTAGTGAAGCCGGTGTGCCCGGGAGCCCGGAAGCGCCGAGACCTGAGGCGCTCCTGAACACCCTGCGCCTGCTTTATGTGGAGGACGACCAGGAAGCCTTGGAAGAGCTGGCGCATTTTCTCAAGAAACGCGTCGCCTCCCTGGCGGTGGCTTCCAATGGCTTGGAAGCTTTGGAGCTGTGCAGGCGCCAGACTTTTGATGTCATCCTGTGCGACCTATGGATGCCCAAGATGGACGGCTTCACGCTGATTCAGACCCTTCGTGAAGAAGCCGTTTTGACTCCAGTCATCATCACCTCCGCGTTCTCGGACCTGGAAACGGTGCTGAAAGCGATTGATCTGGGCATAGTCAAGTACTGCGTCAAGCCTATAGAAGCCGATGAACTCCTGGACAGCCTCTGCCGAATAGCCCAGGACAAGCTGTCTTCTTCCGGGGAAGCTACAGGCCGACTGATGGACCGTCAGCAGCGCCTTGAAGCCGAAAAGGCTTTGAAAAGCGCTTTCGCCCATTTACTGAAGTCGCTGACGGGCAAAGGCCCCAGAGAAGTACACGTCTCACTGGGCGCCCATGATTTGGAAATCTGGGCGACGGAAGTCCAGTCGCCTTTTGAGACCTCACTGCTGGGGCTCAAGGAGCATTCAGGCGTCGTGCCCTATCTCAGGAAGTCCTTGTATACGGGCTATCAGCAACGTTTTGAAGCGCTGATAGCGGATCACCTGAAGGTGTCCGCTTCTTTGGAAGAGGTAAGGGTCGTGATTGAAGAAAATACCGATTGGCTGGTGTTTAAGCTGAGAGGGTGATTTTATGGATGGGGAAACTTCAAGTGAGTGACAGTCACCAAAGTTGAGTGAGTGACAGTCACCGAAGTAGAGTGAGTGTCAGACACCGAAGTAGAGTGAGTGTCAGACACCAACCCAAAACTAGTGCCAGAGCTTCACACAATTCTCGAACAATTTATTGGTGAGTCATCCAACACCACGCACACAAGCAAAAAACCGCCAAAAAGAGGCGGTTTTTTGCTTGAATTTTTCAATTTTCTCAACCACGCAAATTGCGCAGCATCCTCAAATAAGTGTCTTCGTCAATGTCGCCTTTAGCATACCTGTTCTTCAGCGTCGCCTCGGCATTGTATTTTGAATCGTTGTAGCCTAATCCCGACAAGCCGGTCTGAAAAACAGTCTGTCTGCCTGAAGTGTCATTGCCTTTTAACGCGAGATAAATAACATAGCCAATTATACCCCAAAAGATGATCATCATGATCGATCCCTCCCTTATTCTCCTTTTAGTTTAGCAAAATGGTGTGGAGGTTTAATGGAGGTGGGTGAAAAACGCACTGGTTGTAAGTTGCTCTGGCGCTCCCCCCGCAATTGCAAAACAAGCACGCTCCTATACTTACAAAAAAACGGACAGGAGATGTCTCGATTCTGCAACCGAGACGCCCCTGTCCGTTTCCTTTTTATCTCTTCAAGTTTCAGCAAGCCCTAAAACGGCGCAAACCCCTGATCCGCCCACCAGGTATTCTGGAGTTTATCATACTCCTTGGAGAACATATCCAGGTGGACCTGCTCCCATTTGGCCAGAGTGCCGAACAGCGAGCGAGCCGCAGTGATCTCAGAGCGCTTGGCAGCATTCTCATAAAATTCTACAGACATGCGCTCCATTTGGATGCCAATGCCAAAGACGGAAACGGCCAGGCTCGCGCTGGTTCTGTCGAGATTTTCCCACTGAAAGATATTTGGACTTGGCGGATTATCCATCATGGAAAGCTTGATGACGTCTTCTTCGCTGTCTCTAACCTTCTCAAACAGCTCTTTCAGCCACTCAATGTGCTTTCTTTCTTCCTCTGCCAAAGTCGAAAAAGCTTCTTTGACAGCAGGATCTGTGGTTTTTTCGTGGGCCATTTTGTAAAACTCATAGCCTTCAAGCTCGTTGATGATTGCCGTTTGAATGATTTTAAGCTCCTGATCCTTCAAAGTTGAACCCTCCCTATGGTGTATGATCTATAAACAAATTAATTCCAACTATTTCTTTTTCTTAGATAACCTTACCTTTTATCTTATTGCTTTATGACCCTATTACCTCACTACCTCACTACCCCACTACCTCACTACCCACTGCCTCAGTACCTCACAACCCCATCCTTGCTCACCACAGCGTGAATCAGCTTCGGTACGGTTACGTCCTCCTCCTGGATCTGATAAGCCCCCAGAAGTCTCTCCCTGGCCTCCTCCAGCCGCGCGTCGCTGTTGGTGTGGAGATAAGCCAGGACCTCGCCCTGCTTCACCGCGTCCCCGACCTTTTTGACCAGCACTATGCCGGCGCCGTGGTCAATAACGCTGTCCAGGGTCTCGCGACCCGCACCTAAAATAGTGGCGCTGATGCCGACCTCATCAGATTGTATATGGGCAATGTGCCCCCCGCGCACAGACAGAACCGGCTCAATGATCCGGGCCCCCGGAAGCGTCTCCGGCGCGTCAATCTGTGACACCTCGCCGTGCTGGGCAGCCACAAAAGCCTTCAGCTTCTCGTAAGCCGCACCGCTGCGCAGGGCATCCAGGACAAGTTCTGAGCCTTCCTCCGGAGATTTGGCCTTACCGCCCAGGTACACCATCATGCCGCCAAGTCTCAGGCAAAGTTCACGCAAATCCTGCGGCCCCTCTCCCCTCAGCGTCGCAATGGCTTCCTTGACTTCCAAGGCATTCCCTATCGCATAGCCCAGCGGCTGATCCATCCCGGTGACCACTGCAATGACTTCCCTGCCCATACCATCGCCAATATCCACCATAATCTGCCCCAGCTCAATAGCGCCGTCCACGGTTTTCACAAAGGCGCCGCTGCCCACTTTGACGTCCAGGACAATGGCGTCACTGCCCGCCGCAAGCTTCTTGCTCATGACACTGGCCGCAATCAGGCTGACGTTGTCAACTGTCGCGGTGACGTCCCGCAGTCCGTAAAGCTTTTTATCCGCCGGCGCAATGTTCTTCGACTGGCCAATAACTGCCAGCCCCACCTCATTGACCTGTCGGATAAAGTCATCTGAAGACACCTCGACCATCAGGCCGGAGATGGACTCCAGCTTGTCCAGCGTGCCCCCCGTGTGACCGAGCCCCCTGCCGGACATCTTGGCAACCGGCACGCCGCAAGCCGCGACCATCGGCCCAAGAAGGATCGTGGTCTTGTCCCCTACGCCGCCGGTGGAATGCTTATCCACCTTGATGCCGGCAATGCTGGAGAGGTCCACCGTATCCCCGGAATGCATGACGGCCTCGGTGAGATCTACCGTTTCGCGGCGATCCATTTTATTGAGGAAAATGGCCATCAGAAGCGCCGAAACCTGGTAATCCGGAATTTGGCCATTGGTGTAGCCCTCGACGAAAAACCGGATTTCCTCCCTGGTCAGCGTCCCGCCGTCGCGCTTTTTGTGAATGATGTCATACATGCGCATGGTTAATCCTCCTTGCTACTTACTTCAGTATCGGTACCACAGCCTTAACCAATGCTGTAAACGTTGATTTTACACGCTCCGCGGTCTCGACAACCTCGCTGTGATGCAGCGGCTGATCCAGAATGCCGGCAGCCATGTTGGTAATACAGGAAATTCCTACCGTTTTTATACCGCAGTGATTGGCAACGAGCGCCTCCGGCACCGTGGACATGCCCACCGCGTCCGCGCCAATAATCCGGGCCATGCGCACCTCTGCCGGCGTCTCGTAGGACGGCCCCGGCGACATGGCGTAGACCCCCCGCTGGAGGCGAATCCCCATGGACTTTGCCAGGGCGCGGATCTCGGCATTCAAGGCCCTGTCATAGACCTCTGACGCATCCGGGAACCTCGGCCCAAACCGCTCATCATTTGGCCCAATCAGCGGATTGTGGCCGGACAGGTTCAAATGGTCCTCAATCAGCATCAAGTCCCCCGGCTCGTACCCGGTGTTGACCCCGCCTGCCGCATTCGTCAGCAGCAGGTGCGTCACACCCAGCAGCTTCATGACGTAAACCGGCATGGCCACCGACCCAATGTCGTAGCCCTCGTAATAATGGAACCGCCCCTGCATGGCAATGACGCTGCGCCCTTCAAATTCCCCAATGACGAACCGCCCGGCGTGGCCCTCCACCGTCGAAACCGGGAAGCCCTCCAGTGTGTCGTAAGGGACGTAGACCGGGTTCGAGATTTCGTCCGCCAGTCCCCCGAGTCCGCTGCCCAGAATCAGACCCACTTCCGGCGCCTTGCTGATCTTACCCCTCAGCGCCTCCGCCGCAGCGGTCATCACGTCGTATGTCAGTTTCACAAAAAATCCCCCTCATAAAAAGTTCAAAAACTTTTTTTTAGCCGATGGTCACCCAAAAGCCCCCATCCCATTACGCCCTAAAGATCTCCCCGGCAAAGCTGCGTCCGTGATCCATGGGGGTCAGACCCAGAAGCTCAGCGGTCGTCTGCGCAATATCGGCAAAAGTCTCGCGTGTCCCTAAGGACACCCCTTCTTTGACATAATGCCCCGCCACAAGGAGCGGCACATATTCCCTGGTGTGATCCGAACCCTTGAAGCCCGGATCATTGCCGTGGTCGGCAATCAGGATTAAGAGATCGTCCGACCTCATGGTGTTCATGAGTTCAGGAAGTCGTTGATCAAAAGCCTCCAGAGCCAGTCGGTAACCCTCAGCATCTCTTCGGTGGCCAAACTTTGCGTCGAAATCCACCAGATTTGTGAAGAGGATGCCGGTCGAGTCCGTTTTCAAGTAGTCCAGCGTCTTGTCCACCCCATCCATGTTGTCCTTGGTGTGAACCTCCTCTGTGATGCCCTGGCCGTTAAAAATGTCGTAGATTTTACCCACCGCCTGAACGTCATAACCCGCCTCTTTGGCCTTGTCCAGTACTGTAGGTTCAAAAGGGTTTATGGAGTAATCCCGGCGGTTGGAGGTTCTGGTGAAGGCGCCGGGCGTCCCAATAAATGGCCGCGCGATAACCCGCGCCACCTGATCCTTGCCCCTCAAAATTTCTCTGGCAATGTCGCACATGCGGTAGAGCTCGTCCAGTCCCACGACTTCCTCGTGAGCGGCGATCTGAAAGACGCTGTCCGCGGAGGTGTAGACTATGGGATTGCCGGTTTCCATGTGCTCCTTGCCATAGGTTTCTATGACCTCGGTGCCGGAAGCCGGCTTGTTGCACAGTGCTTTACGTCCGGTCTGACTTTCGAAGGCGTCGATGATGTGGGGCGGGAAACCATCGGGATAAGTCTGGAAGGGCTCTGAAATCTTTAAGCCGGTAATTTCCCAATGGCCGGTTGTGGTATCCTTGCCGTTCGAAATCTCGCTCATGCGGCCATATGCACCGCGCGGCGCTTCCGTCCTGGGAACATAATCAATGCCCTCAATGTGCCCCAGGCCCAGCTGTACCAGATTAGGCAGATTCACGGTCGACCCTGAGCTCAGAATACTTCTCAGGGTATTCGCCCCGCTGTCGCCAAACTCAGCTGCGTCCGGCAGCTCGCCTATGCCAACGCTGTCCAGGACGAAAAGAATCACCCGCTTAATGGGTCCCGGCGGGACAGGCTTATTGGTCTTCGCAGAATTAGTCATCTAAACAAATCACCTCATTTTGAGATTGAACCATTTGGTGTTAACTGGACACTTTTAATCATACCCATAAAACGTCGAATGAAGACTTGAAACTGCAAAAAAATGATGCCGATGGTGGCGGGAATGGGGGTGACAAGCGCTGGCTGGAGACACACCTTTCCACGCAGCCCCTATCTCCACCCCTTTTTCTTCTTCCATTAAAAAAGACCCGCACACCGCGCGGGCCTTAAGTCTCAATCTCGATCTCATAATCTTAATTTTTACATATGCTTAATTCCAAAGTCAAAGACTACGACTTCCTCGCATTCTTCCTCGCGGTGTTCGCCATATCCTGCTTGACGGCGGTATACAGGTGCGTCGTCGTCAGATCCGAATGGCCCAGCATCTCCTTGACCGCCTTGAGCTCCACACCGCTTTCGATCATGTGGACAGCGAACGAGTGTCTCAGCGTATGCGGCGTGATGGTCTTTTTGATGCCCGCCTGCTCTGTGTACTTCTTGATCAGCTTCCAAAAGCCTTGACGCGTCAGACGCTGTCCGGCGTTGTTGACGAAAGCGGATTCATCACAAATTACACCCCGGCGACAGATTTTCTCGCGGCCGACTTTCAAATAATGCTCAAGGGCTTCAATGGAGGATTTCCCAATAGGGACCACCCGTACTGAATTTCCGGTGCTGCAGCGTATGTAACCCAGGCTGAGATTGATGTCCTCAATATTCAGGGACACGAGCTCAGACACCCTGAGGCCGGTCGAATACAAGACTTCAAGCATGGCTTTGTCTCTGAGGCCAATTGGAGAATGATCCGACGGTTCTGCCAGCAGCCGTTCAACCTCATCTACCGTCATAATTTCCGGGAGCTTCTTCTCAAATTTGGGACGCTTCAGCTTTTTTGCCTGATTGTGCTCCACAATCTTCTGATCTTGTAGATAGTCAAAAAAGGTGCGCAGCGTCGCCAAAACACGTGACTGTGTTGCAGCGGACTTGCCCATCTGATCCAGATGCTGAATGAAGGTCTGCATGTCGTGGGTTCTGACCTCGGAGATTTCACTTACGCCTTTGGTCTCAAGATAGTCCACCATGTCCCTAAGGTCACGGGTGTAGGCTTCCAGAGTATTGCGGGAAAGTTGCCGTTCGTTTTCAATATGATGGATAAAGTGCTGAACATATTTTTTCATAGCTACCCCTCAGACCTGTCGCTGACGGCGACGAATTGGATAAAGCGACATAGTGTGTATGACATAAAATTTTTTGCTGTGTTGGGCAGTCTAAAGCTGCCCAGATGCAAATGACGGGATCATAATACTTCAATTTCCGGATGTTTGAAGGGGTTGATGCCTTGGTTCCTTTTCAGAACCTGTCTATGTGCTGCACAAAACCTAAAGTTAAGAAACTAAACAAACCTTTATAAAACGTTTTAGCGTACTATACCAGTATAGCCCTCAAAACCGTCGAGTTCAATAGCCCAGGCGCTTTTTCCCCGGATATTTGATCACAGTGAACTACCGTACGCCCTTTAACTGCTGGCCTCGTGATTGACCTCATTTCGAACATGGTGGGCAATATAGGCAATAAATTCGCCATTGGTGATCCTGCCCTCGCTGAGTGGCATATTCAAATTGAAGAAATTGGCGAACAGCTCTTTGGAGCCACGCTGGAAAGTCAGCTCCACCGCGTTTCGGATCGAGCGCTCCACTCTCTGAGAGGTAGAATCGTGCCGCTTCGCAATGCCGGGATACAATGTCTTCGTAATTTTCATAAGATGGCTCTCGTCCTCATAGACCATGGCCACCGCGTCGCGGAGATAGACAAAGCCTTTGATGTGAGGCGGCACCCCAAGCATTTGCAGAACCTCGGTGATGACGCGCTGCACTGCGAAATCATCTCCTGGCGAAGCCGCTGGTGTGACAGAGAGGTTCTTTGACTCTTCCTGGATGATTTGCTCCAGACGTTCAATGAGAAGGTCAAAATCAATAGGCTTGACCATGTAATATTTTGCACCAAGACCAATTGCCTGGCTGGTCAGTGAATCCTGACCTATGGCAGAAAGAATGATGATTTTAGGGTGATAATCTTTGACCCCGGACTGGTTAAACCGCTCCAGAACCCCAAGGCCATCCAGCATAGGCATGATCATATCCAGAATGACAAGATCAGGCCGCATGGAGAGCATCAGTTCGAGCGCTTTCTCACCATTATTGGCCTCACCAATAACCTCAAAAGTATCGCTGAATTCAATCCTGTCTTTCAGAAGTTCGATGAAATTTTGATTGTCGTCTACCAAGAGGACTTTAACTTTTTCTGTCATACGCGCCAGGACTCCTTTTAAGGTTCATTAAGCAAGGATCTTGCGTGTTCAAGTGCGGTCTCGTTGATTTCGCCGCCGCCAATCATGCGCGCGATCTCTTCCACGCGGCGATCGCCAGAGGCGCTCAGAACTTCTGTATAAGTACGATCCTGATCGACTCTTTTTTCTATAACAAGATGACAGCTGCCCTTAGAGGCAATTTGAGGCAAATGGGTCACCAGAATCACCTGGTTGTCATCCGCGATCTGAACCAGCTTTTCAGCCACACGGGACGCCGTTCTGCCGCTGATGCCGGAATCGATTTCGTCAAATATCTGAGTGCTGGCATAGCGGGCGCGGCGGTTGATGAGCTTCACCGCCAGCATGATGCGGGACAACTCGCCGCCGGAAACAATTTTCCTGAGCTCCTTCATAGGCTCCCCCGGATTGGTGGAGATCAGCCACTGGATGTGAGCACTGCCCTCAAGCCTGACAGAAGTCCCTTCAACCACAGTGAGCGCCTGCTTAAGGCCTTCAAAGCCCAGACTGGAGAGTTCTTTATGGAGAACTGCGGCGAAACGGTTGGCAACCTCCTGACGGGCCTCTGAAAGTACTTTGTCCTGCCGATGGTAGGCTGCCAGCGCCTTGTCAAGTCGTCCGATGATCTCTTCTTTTTCTTCTGTATAGCTTGCCAGGGACTCAAGCTCTTTTTTCATAGACTTATAATGTGCCAGAATATCCGGAATCGTTCCGCCGTATTTACGTCTCAAATCGAAGATCAACGCCATTCGCGCTTCAATTTTCGCGATTTCGTGTTCATCTGGCTGATCTGAGGCATCAAAGCTGCCTACAAGGTCATGAATGGCACTTTCCAAAGTCAGATACCCTTCCTCCAGCTGATCCGCCAAAGTGCCCCAGCGGTGCTGAAGCTGGGAAAGTTCAGAAAGCTGACGGCGCGTCTTTGAGATCTGGCTTAAATAACCGTCTTCAGATAGAGCATCTGCCTCAATCTGGGAAACCAAGGCTGCAATGCGTTCAAAATGCTTAAGTGCGCTGTAAGTCTCTTCAAGGGTTTCTTCTTCGCCGTCTTTCAAAGCAGCGTCATCCAGTTCATCCAGCTGAAACTGGAGAAAATCCATGCGCCGGGCCACTTCAGCAGGATCCATGGCAAACTTTTCAAGGCTTTCCTCGAGGGCAAACACCGCTTTGGCAGCGGAAGCCACCTCGTTCAAAGGTGTACTCAGCTCTTTGTGACCAAATTCATCAATGAGTCCCAGATAGTTGGAAGGCGTGAGCAGCATCTGATGTTCGTGCTGGCCGGAAATATCCACCAGACCAGCCGCCAGCTCTCTGACTACAGCGGCGGGCACCATGCGCGCGCCAAGTCTGTAGACCGACTTTCCGGAATCAGTGATTTCTCTGGAAAGAAAGAGATCCCCTTCCTCAAGGCTGTAGCCCAGGGACTTGATTTGTTCAGCAAAGCCCTCAGAGCGCACCTCAAACACACCTTCCAGAAGGAGCTTGTCAGCTCCGGTTCTGAGAAAGTCACGTCCTCCTTTGCCGCCAAGCAAAAGTCCAATCGCTTCAAAAATCATGGATTTGCCGGAACCGGTTTCGCCCGTAATGACATTTAAGCCTTCGCCAAAGTTGACGGAGGCTTGTTCTATGATCAAAAAATTTTCCAGATAGAGCTGTTTCAGCATCTGAAAACCTCTACTTTGTCATATTTCTAAAAACTTCCAGGGCTTCGTCCATTTCAAAGCCATCTCTGATGACGAGGAAAATAGTGTCATCCCCGGCTATGGTGCCGGCGACCTCTTTGAGATCCACAGCGTCAATGGCAGCGGCAGCTGCATTGGCGGCGCCTATCAGTGTTTTGATGATGATCATATTGCCGGCATGATCAATAGAGAGGACAGAATCCTTGAACAGCTTCATAAAACGATCTGTCACGACGCTCTCCTGCTGCTTGATAGTAGCGTACTTGTACTTGCCCTCGCGGGTGAGCACTTTGATCAGCCGCAGCTCCTTGATGTCCCTGGATACCGTAGCTTGAGTGACATTGAAGCCGGACTGTCTCAGACTGTTGGCGAGATCCTCCTGGGTTTCAATTTCGTTGTTTTCGATCAATTCCAGAATTTTAGCATGTCTTGAATATTTCAATTCAAGGCCCCCCTATCAGTGTGTCACACAAAAACCTCTGAAAACTCCGCTTTTTATGGAAAGCTTTTACAACCATAAGATGGCCTGCGTCACCGGTGACTTTTTCCGGTGATGCTGATCCGGACGGCCTTTGACAGCTCAGGTTTTCAGCGGTGTCGTTGGTCGTCGACATCTTCAGTGGTTTCAGGATGCAATTGGATATTCGCTATTAACGTATAATTTTCCTTCTTTTGCATAAAATATTTTTTAATTTTTTTGAAATTTTTTTTAGCCAAGAGACTGATGCGTTTCAGCCACTAGGTTTGAAACATAAATATCATCAACAATCAGACGGTCTACTCTTGCTTCGTCGCGGGTCGCATAGCATAAAAACTCAACATTTCCCTTAGGCCCTTTAATAGGCGAGTAGGTGAGTTTGACCGTATAAAGACCCGCTTTTTCAGCCTCGTGAATGACGCTCAGCAGCACCTGTTTGTGAATCTCAGGATCTCTCACTACCCCGTGCTTGCCCACGGATTCCCGTCCGGCTTCAAACTGGGGTTTAATCAGGTACACGGTTTCACCCTGGTCAGCCAACAACACTTTCATGACAGGAAAAATCAGTTTCAGTGAAATAAAAGCAACATCGACGGAGATGAAATCCACCGGGTTGCCCCCGATACTTTCCAGGGTCAGATGCCGGGCATTGGTTCGCTCCATATTCACAACCCGTTCGTCACTGCGAAGTTTCCAGTCCAGCTGGCCATAACCGACGTCTACAGCATAAACCAATGACGCGCCGTTTTGCAGCATGCAGTCTGTAAATCCGCCTGTGGAAGCGCCAATATCCATACAGCGCTTACCTGTCAGATCGAGGCCATAAGCTTCAACCGCTTTTTCAAGCTTTAGTCCGCCCCGGCTTACATACTTCAGTGCAGCGCCTTTCATTTCCACCACAGAGGTTTCTTTAATCAGCGTTCCTGCCTTGTCCACGACCTGGCCATCCACCAGGATGATCCCTGCCATAATGGCGCCCTTAGCTTTTTCTCTGGACTCGAAAAACCCGTCTTCGACAAGTCGCACATCCAATCGCGCTTTACTCATAGTCCACCCCGTTCGCCTCCGCCGGATGCGATGAGATTTTTCCCGTAGTTCCCTGATCCGGCTCCTGAGTTATTCCCCGCTCTTTGATCAAAGCTTCGCCAATGCGCGCGGCGACCCTTTTGCCGGATAGCCCCAGCTGTTCATGCAGCTGAGGTATGGCGCCATGCCCCACGAAGGTATCGGGCACTGCAAAGTTGATGACTTTATAGTGTCCGGCGTCCAGCGCCAGTGTAATCCGTTCGCCGAATCCGCCGGTCAGGACGTTGTCTTCCAAAGTGAAAACCGCCCGCGCTTCTCCTATACATTGGGTTACAGCATCCACAGATAAGGGCTTTAAGCGCCTAGGATTGATGAGTTTGCCGCGATAGCCCTGCGCGGTGAGGGTTTCAAAGGCCTCGAGGGCATTGGAGAAGACGTTGCCTACGGCGATCAGGGCAAAGTCGTCACCTTCGTACCGTTCGACGAATGGCTCGTCCACGCTGCCTTTGAAAGGCAGCAAAGTTGATGCGGCGCCCCTTGGATAGCGGACAGTCACCGGGCCGGATTCGCGTTTCATGACAAAGGCCAGTGTCGCTTCCAGCTCATCCCCGTCCTTAGGGGAATAAATGGCCATATTTGGGAGGGGCTGCAGGAAGGACAGATCGAACATCCCGTGATGGGTTTCACCATCCTGGCCGACCAGACCAGCGCGGTCCACCGCTAAGGTTACGTTGGCGTTCTGGATGCACACATCGTGGAGAACCTGGTCATAAGCGCGCTGCAGGAAGGTGGAGTAGACCGCGAACACCGGTTTCATGCCGGCGGCAGCGAGTGACGCAGACAGGGTTACGGCATGCTGTTCTGCAATGCCAACGTCAAAAAACCGTTTAGGATGCCGGGCTCTGAAGCTTTCGAGGCCGGTGCCGTCACACATGGCGGCTGTGAGGGCGACGATGCGCTGATCATCGGCCGCAAGGCGCGTCAATGTGTCCCCAAAGGTTTGCGATAAAGTTTTGACTGCAGGAAGCTCGGAGACCCCCTTGGAAAGTGAAAACTTTCCAACGCCATGGTATTTGTCCGGATCCAGCTCAGCAGGCAGAAAGCCCTTGCCCTTCTTAGTCAGGACGTGGATCAGGATGGGGCCGTCATGGGCTTCCTTGGCGCGATTCAGTGAAAGGGTCAGTGCCCTGAGGTCATGGCCGTCTACCGGTCCAATATAGGTGATGCCAAGATCTTCAAACAACATACCAGGCACAAAGAAATATTTGACGGAGCCTTTTAGGCGCTTGAGGCCTCGGGCCATAGCTTCACCGACACCCGGGACTTTACCCAGGATGGATTCGGTCTCGCCTTTGAGCCAATAGTAGTTGTTGCTGGTACGAATTCGATCGAGATATTTTGACAGACCCCCGACGTTTTCGGAGATCGACATTTCGTTGTCATTGAGAATAATGATGACCTTTTCGCGGTCGTGGCCAATGTGGTTCAAGGCTTCGAAGGCCATGCCGCCGGTGAGGGCGCCGTCACCGATTACCGCTATAACGTTCTCTTTAGTGCCTTTCAGCGAGCGCGCCTTGGCAAAGCCGAGGGCTGCGGACAGCGAAGTGCTGCTGTGACCGGCTTCAAAGGCGTCGTGCTCGGATTCTGAGCGCTTCAAAAAGCCGCTCATTCCGTCCAACTGACGCAGAGTTGGAAACTGGTCCCGTCGTCCGGTCAGCAGCTTGTGGACATAGCCTTGGTGGCCAACGTCAAAAATGATCTTGTCCTCCGGGGAGTTAAAGACCTTGTGCAGTGCTATGGTCAGCTCGACAATGCCCAGGTTGGAGGCCAGGTGGCCGCCGGTTTTCGACAGGGATTCGAGTAGAAATTGACGAATTTCTATAGCTAAAATTTTGAGTTCCGCCTCGGAGAGCTTTTTCAAGTCCGCCGGGGACTGGATGTGATCCAGGTGTCGCATGGACTTCCGACCTTTCAGATAAGACAGAATTTGCCAGGACGAGAGGTCCTGGCTTGAGGTTGAATAGTTTTCATCAAATCATCACATTTGCCACGACAATGCCCAGTATGGCACCGGCAAAGACTTCGTAAGGCGTGTGTCCGATCAGTTCCTTCAGCTTGTCCTGGCTGAAGGGCTTATGCTGGTAAGCGTCTTCGATGATCTGGTTGAGTATAGCTGCCTGTATGCCCACCGAGCGCCTGACGCCGCTGGCATCATACATTACCACCAGGCTGGTGACCAGCGCTACAGCATATAATGGCGAATCCCAGCCCATATGAAGTCCCACCGCAGTGGAAAGTCCCATTACCAGTGAACTGTGGGAGCTTGGCATGCCCCCGGATCCGATCATCCGGTACAAGTTGAGTTTACGGTCGGTGATCAGCGTCAATATGACCTTCAGTGCCTGAGCTATGAACCAGCTGATAAATGCCACCTGGAACATTCGGTTGTTGACGATGCCTGGAAAAAAGGACATGGACTCACCCCTCTTTGTCACTTTTCAGTTGTCACGCTTTAGTTTACACTTTTCGTTAATTGTTCTCTTGGCGCTTCCCTGATGACTCAATAGTTCCCTTTATTTGTCCCTGTAACACAGATATTTGAACAGCGCCTCAAGGAACGCCGTATCGCCTTCGAATTCATTCAGAATTGAAATGGCATGATCTACCCGCTCTTTGACAATTTTCTTTGAGACATCAGAACCAAGCAGCATAGGATAGGTGGTCTTGTCATTTCGCAGGTCGCTGCCCCGGGGCTTGCCCATTGCGGCTGAGGAGCTCTCAATATCGAGGATGTCATCCACGATTTGGAAGGCCATGCCAATATTAAGTCCTATGGTTTCCACCTTGCCCAGGGCTTCTTTTCCGGCGCCGCCAATAATGGCGCCCGCCATCATGGCTGCCTTGATCAGATCCCCCGTCTTATGTAAATTAACGTAGTCCAGGGTTTCGACGCCAATAGCCTCACCCTCGCACATAATATCCGCTACCTGTCCCAGGATCATCCCCCGGCACCCGGATTTCTCCGCAATGATTTTTGCCGCGTGAACGTAGCGCTGCATTTTGGCCGGATCCTGTAGTGCCTTGCTGAGCATATTCTCGTAGGCGTAGTTCAGAAGCGCGTCCCCTGCCAGAATGGCCGTTGCTTCACCAAAGACAATGTGATTCGTCGGTTTGCCCCGGCGCAGGTCATCATTGTCCATTGCAGGGAGGTCGTCGTGAATCAGGGAATAAGTATGGATCATCTCAATGGAAGCCGCGAAGTCCACAGCATCCTCCTCAGTGCCTCCAAAAAGCTTGCAGAACTCCATGAGGAGCAGCGGTCTAAGCCGCTTGCCGGAAGCCGTCAGGCTGTATCGCATGGCCTTGTTGATCTTCTCAATAAATTTATTGTCACTGCGGATGAAATAGCCGTTCAGGTAGGCGTCCATCTGCTCCGCCTTCAATTCAAACTGTTTCAAAAACTGAGTCATTCCTCCACCTCCGAGGTTTGATCAAAGGGCTTCAGTTCCTCCCCGGTGAGAATCCTGACGCGGCGCTCGGCGTCTTCAATCATGCTGAGGCAGTCACGGTAAAGGGCGACACCCGACTCGAACTCCGCCAAAGCTTTGTCAAGAGGTTGGTCACCTTTTTCCAGTGTCGCGGTAATTTTTCTCAGAGTCTCAAGTTTTTCCTCTAGGGTTTGGTTGGCTTTCGCTGCTTTAGGCATGGCTTCTAGAGAGCCTCCTTTGTAATGGCTTCGACGGTGACGTCCAGGACGCCGTCTCTGAGTTTGGCCTTCAGTTTCTGGCCGGGTTTAGCTTTGGAAACCTCATCCACAGCATGTCCGGACGCATCCGTCAAGACTGCGTAGCCCCTTCCCAGGACACCCAGCGGCGACAGCGCGTTCAGCGCTGCCCCAAGCTCTGACAGAGCGGTTTTTTCGCGCCTGAGGCGGTTCTGAAGGCTCTGATCCAGGTGATCCCGTTCGTAGTCCAGGGTCATGCGTTTCTGATTCAGGCCGTCCTGCAGCCGCTTCAACTCGGACTGGGGCGAGTGACGCTCAATTTCATGCCGCAGTGTCATGAGCCTTGCGGCAATTTTGGCGTGCATGCGGTTTAAGCTGCCTGCGAGTTCGCTGACCAGCATTTTGTCGCTGGGGAATAAAAGCTCAGCCCCTGCCGATGGTGTCGGCACCCGCTGATCGCTCACAAAATCCGATATGGTAAAGTCCGTCTCATGCCCTACGGCCGAGACAACTGGAATTTCAGAATCATGGATGGCTTCCGCCACGACGCGCTCATTGAAGGCCCAGAGCTCTTCAATGGAACCGCCGCCTCGGCCGATCAGAAGAACATCGGCCAACTTCTTTTCGTTGGCATAGCGGATAGCTTTGGCAATGGACGCAGCAGCGCCTTCACCTTGAACCGCTGCCGGCAGAAGGATGACCTCTGGGAGGCGGGAACGCCTGAAGCCCACGTTGAGAATGTCCTGGATGGCGGCGCCGGTAGGTGATGTGACCACGGCAATGCGCTCCGGAAGCTCGGGAATGGGCTTTTTGTGTTTTGGGTCAAAATAGCCAAGGGCTGCCAGTTCTGTCTTCAAGGCTTCGAAGCGCTGATAGAGGTCGCCTACGCCCAGGCGCTCGACGCTTCTGACATAGAGCTGGTAGCGGCCGTCGCGTTCGTATATGGAAATGTTGCCGGTGCAGGATGCCATCATGCCGTCTGAGAGGTCAATCTGGCTGAGAATCGTATCTGAGCGGAACATTACGCAGCTGAGGCGGGCCTCGCCGTCCTTCAGCGTAAAGTAAAGGTGTCCGCTGGAATGTTTTTTGAAGTTGGAGATTTCCCCTTCCACCGTCAGGTGGTGCAGGATGGGATCACGGTTCATGAGCTGCTTGATGTAATTGTTGACTTCAGCGACCTTAAGGGGTCTGAGCTTCATAGGGGAATGGCCACCTCCGTCTGAATGTGGATCAGGAAATCATGGGAACTAGCGAGATATCGTGGAAACTCGTGAAAAGTCAGGCTTGCGTAATAAGCAGGTTTTCTGCCGGGGTTTAAGCTGGCGCTTGATAGTCTGGTCCATTTGGCTATTCAACAGCAGTCTGGCCGCTGTTCCGGCTCCCCTGCTGATAGCATGCCTTCGCGATCAGCGCGACGCCAACGGCATTGTCGCTGGAATCCGCCACGCTGGCGTAACGAGCGGTTAAAGGCTGCGGCAGTGCGTTAAAGCCCTGCTCAAGCGCAGCTCTGAGTCTCAGGTTAGAGGCAACGCCGCCTATGATCAGGATATCTTTTATGGCAGTCAGTTCTGGATCCGGATCGCTTTCAAGGGTCTTAACGGCCTCGAGGAGTGTTCTGGCCATACAGTCTATCAGGCCTGCCGCCACATCTGCGGGCTGTTTTCCTGCTTCGATCAGACTGTAAGCCTTGTTTTCAAGGCCGGAGAGATTGAACCAGGCAGCGGACTTAACTTTGGGAAAGGTGCAGGGCTTGAGCGTTTTCTTGTCTTCAGCATCCAGAATCAAGGCTTCCAGTGGTTTGCCAGCGGGAAAAGACAGGCCGAGGTGAACGCCGATCCGGTCGATCAACTGTCCAAAGCTGAGGTCTTTAGTGCCCCCAATGAGCACTGCCTGAAATCCCGTGCCCAGAAAGCGGCAGCTTAAGATTTCCGTGGTCCCTCCGGACAGATGGACAGCGAGAAACGGCCGTTCCAGAAGCGTCGGGTGCGTTTGGCAGCCTGCCATAATATGACCGTCCTGATGGGTCGTCTTATAGAGCGGAACGCCCAGGGCGACAGATAAGTTTTCTGCCAGACGGACGCCAGCTTGAAAGACTGGCATATAACTGCCCTCTACGTCTCTTGGAGCGGCGCTGACGGCTATGGCAGACAGCTTTGGATGGCCGGCCTCAGTCAGTGCGTGTTCAAGTCGCTCAGGGAAGTGATTGACATGCTGAAAAAAAGCCTCGGATTGCCTCAGCCCACGTTCGCCGTCTTTGACGTCCAGCAGTCTGCGCGCGTCAGAAAGGCAAACCCCTGTCTCGTCCACGACTGCGACAGAGGTTGTATAAGCACTGGTATCGATGCCCAGGAAGAATTGTTTAGTGCTCATGAGGTGTCACTTCTTCGTGACGGACCATTTCTCCCAGGACCCCGTTGACAAAACCCGGCGTCTCGTCGTCAGAAAAGCGCTTGGCGAGATTGACGGCCTCGTTGATGGCGACTGCCGTGCTGACTTCCTCAATAAATAAGATCTCGGTGGTGGCGAGTCTCAGAATAGAGACGTCGAGCTTCGCGAGGCGGTCAAATGTCCAGCCCTTGAGGTATTTGCCTATGGCGATGTCGATGGTTTCACGATTATCGGCAAAAGCATTGACGACACTGTGGACATATCTGAGGTCGTCAGACTCCGTCATGTTGTCGCTGATATAGTTTTCAAAAGATTTTGACGCGAAATCCTCATGAATGGCCATTTGATACAGGACGTTCATGGCGATTTCACGCGCGAGTTTTCTGCTCATAAGCTGATTAAGCCCTCCGTATTGTCACACGAGTTGGGACGCCGCTGAATCTGCGGCGATAACGGCGATAAGGATCGTCAAAGTATGGCGGCAAAAATTCGCCTGAAGCTTCCTTTTACTGATTTGCGGGAAACTATGGCGAATTTTGTACGTGTTCTGCACGCCTGCAGTATGTCGACTTCTGTCTGGCAGCGGACATCAGTGTGTTGTAACTGATCCGCTGCTGCCTACCCGGTGATCAAGCTTCATGTATTTTCTTATTCGGCTTTCGCCGGTGCTTCTTCTTTTTTCTTGAGGTTGATGCCGTTGACGTGAACGTTGACAGCCAGGACCTTGAGTCCGGTCATGGATTCAACGGCCGTTTTGACGTTTTCCTGAACCCTCCAGGAGACATCCGGAATTTTGACGCCGTAATCGACGATCAGGTTGAGGTCGATCTCGACTTTGTCGTCTTTGACCTCGACTTTGACCCCTTTGGAAAAATTCTTCTTGCCTAGCATTTCCACGAGGTCCTCGGTGATCTTGCCGCTGAGGCCGCTGATGCCGGTGATTTCTGCTGCTGCAATGGATGAAATGATGCCTATAACGTCATCCGATATATTGACATTGCCATATTCAAGTTCGTCAAGCTGAGTGTTTTCAGTCATGTTCAAACCTCCAATCGTATACGTCCTCATTATACCAAAAACGCATAAAGAAGTACAAACAAAAAGGCCGCGGCGCATCAGCCCACGGCCCCAAGATTTTAATCTTGCAAATGCTTTCTTACGTCGAGTTCGACGTCCTTTTGTGACATACCCTGGGATCTGGTGAATCTGTTGGAATGGATCAAGCGAAATTACTCGCTTTCCACCTCATCGATTTCTTCCATGTCGTCGTCTTCGTCTTCGTCATCGTCGCAGCCGCAGCCACAGCAGCTGTCGCACTCGTCTTCGTCACAGACAACAAATTCGTTGCCGCAGCCTGGGCAGACAATTTCTGCGCAGCCATTGTCGTCGAACTCTTCCTCAGCGATCAGGATTTCCTCGCCGCAGTCCGGGCATTCGAAGGAGTCGAATTCGTCATCATAGTCCTCGAGGGTTTCCTCGATGTCCGCAACGTCATCGCTCAGCGCTTCGACAAACTCGTCGATCTCGTCGACGTTTTCCTGGATATCGTCAAGTTCGTAGACGATGTCCTCAAGGACGCTTATGATCTCCTTCAGGAGCTTGCCTTCCTTCGAATTCTTCTCGATTTCGAGGCCTTCCGCGAGTCCTTTCAAGTATGACACTCTTTCAAACAGCATGCTCATAAACCTCCCTGTGAAATGGATAAGTGGTGGACGTCAAATGCCTTTGGTGCTTTTGCTTTGTTGCTTTTGCACGTGCTTGCGCAGTGCGGTGTTTATAGGTTACGCTCTTGAGAGGTACTCGTCAGATCGTGTGTCGATCTTGATCTTGTCGCCTTCCTCTACAAATAGCGGAACGTCAATGTAAGCGCCAGTTTCAACTTTGACCTTTTTAGTCGTATTGGAAGCCGTGTCGCCTTTGACACCCGGCTCAGCTTCAATAACTGCGAGAATGACAAAGTTAGGTGCATCAACCTGGAAGCATTTGCCCTTGTAAAACTTAAGGGTAGCAGAGTCGTTCTCGCGAAGGTACCGGATGGCGTCCTCAACTTCTTCGTGGTGAAGCGGAATCTGGTCGAAGGTTTCATTGTCCATGAAGTAGTACAGCTCGCCGTCTGAATAAAGGAACTGCATCTCTTTCGTTTCGATATGCGCTCTCGGGAATTTCTCCGATGGATTGAACGCCTCCTCGCGGATCGCGCCAGTAATCAAACTCTTATACTTCGTGCGAACGAAAGCTGCGCCCTTGCCAGGCTTAACGTGCTGGAAATCCACGACGACAAACGGCTCGCCGTTGATCTCGAAGGTCATTCCTTTTCTAAATTCACTTGCTGATACCATGAACATTTCCCCTTCTGAAAAATTAAAGTTCCATCAATTGTTTTGGCGAATGACTCAAGACCACGCAGCCGTCTTTTTTCACAACGACCAGGTCCTCGATTCTGACACCGCCGAAGCCAGGAATATAAATCCCCGGCTCATCTGTCACTACCATGTTCTCCAGCAGCGTCTTCGTGCCGGTTGGCGACAGTCTTGGTTCTTCGTGAATTTCGAGCCCCACCCCGTGACCGAGGCCGTGACCGAAATATTCTCCATATCCCCTAGATGATATTACATCTCGTGCTATTTTGTCAACGTTTATGCCGTTAATCCCTTCACGAATTGCGTCCAAAGCTTTCTCTTGGGCTTCCAGAACCGTATTGTAAATTTCTTTCTGCTTTTCAGAGGCTTTGCCGACCACCACTGTTCTGGTCATGTCTGAGCAGTAGCCTTCGTAGACGCAGCCAAAGTCGAGCGTAAGAAAATCGCCGTCCTCAATGAGCTTGTCTGAGGCAACGCCGTGAGGCATTGCAGACCTCAGCCCGGACGCCGCGATGGTCTCAAAAGACAACCCGCTGGCCCCAAGTTTTTTCATGTAAATTTCCAGCTCCAGTGCTACTTCACGCTCAGAAACCCCTGGCCGGATGTAGCCTGTAATGTGCTCAAAAGCCTTGTCTGCAATTTCAGCAGCTTTCGCGATCTTCTCGATCTCCCAATCTTCCTTAATGAGTCTCAGTGCCTCTATTTCCGCGCCTGCAGGGATCAGGGTGATCTCAGGCAGTTTTTCTGACAGATTTTTGTAAAACTGATAGGTCACATAGTTATCTTCGAAGGCCAGTTTTTGAATTCCAGCTTCCTTCAAAACTGCTTCAAGGGGTCGATCCGCATTGTGGAGCTGGACTTCAAAGTCAGGACACTGTGCTTTGGCTTGCTCTGTGTATCTAAAATCCGTGATGAACCACTGGGTCTCAGGAAGGATTAAAACGTATCCGCTGGTACCGGTGAAACCCGAAAAATAGCGACGGTTTTCAGGTTTAAAAGACAGGAGTGCATCTGCGTTCAAACTGGATAAAAGCTTACGTGAACTGCTTAAGAGATGATTAGACAAGGACGTCACCTGCTTTGTGAGATTTTTGTTGTTGGCTGATGTGTCATTGATTTAAATGCCATCCCTATCATATCACATTTTTTATATGGTTAGAAGAAGTTGGTGACGCGGACAGAATTTGATTTAGTGCCAGTCACTGAGTTGAGGTTGGTGTCTGACACTCAGTCAAGTTTGGTGTCTGACACTCAGTCAAGCTTGGTGTCAGGCACTCACTACAATTCAGACACAATTCGTGAGGCATTCCCGGTCCACCGAATCAAAAAACTGCTGCAAATGGTCATTTTACAGACCATCGGCAGCAGTAGTTTCGCTTTCCTATAAATTACTTCACCTTCATATTAAATAACATCTCGCTGACTGAGCAGCAAAAAGAGATTCAACAAGAGAAAGAGCAGATTCGCGATCAACATAGCAAAAAGAAGAAATTTTCTTTTTTTCATGGGTTTGTTCATCTCTAGAACAAAATCATTCGGTGATACAGCACCACCGTCGAATACGCTGCAAACGGCACCCAGGCCAGCGTCACCAAAGACCGTCCGATCTTATGCCGCAGCTGCCACAGGAGCACGAGAAGAAGCGGCACAAGAAACAGCTTCACAAGCGGAAACTCGAATGTGCCCACCATAGGCGCCAAAAACGGATTGGCTTCCTTAAACCCCCGCTCCAAAGCTTCAAGAGTCATCAGGTAGTCCACTTTATTAAACGCCGCAATTCCAATCAACTGCAGCCACAGCAAACGTTCCATTGATTTCGGCATAACCTCATCCCCAAACTAGAAAATGATCAGCCGGTTACGCCACTGGATCCCTGCAGCCAAAGCGTCCAAATGCAGCTGCAGCTCAACTCCTCTGATGGCCTATTAATACCCAGAATGGCTGCGCGGAAAACAATCAATTGAGAATAATTATCGATTGAAAAAGATTTTAAAACATATGCCGATGGTCACCCCACCCACCATCAGCGGTTATGTAAATGTGAAACTTGGTGTCATGTGAAACTTGGTGTCAGACACCCAGTTTCACATCCATCCCCGCCCATCCAACAACACTCTCGAACTTTGACCCCTAGATATGCTATACTGACCCTAAGCCAAAATCGGCCTGAGCCCGGCCCATTAAACCCATGACCGGCAATCAATCCCCAACCCCACAACGACATTTTTCAGGAGCGCAAGATGACACGAGAACCCCTTTGGACACGAAACTTCATCACTATTTCCATAGTCTTTTTCCTAGTCGCCCTGGTCTTCTACCTTCTCATGGTAACCATGGCCTCCTACGCCGCCACGGCCTTCAACGTCACTGAAAGCATGGCGGGCCTCGTCACGGGCATTTTCATCATAGGCGCCCTGACCGGCAGGATCTTCACCAGCAAACTCATGTCCCAAATTGGCAGCAGACGCACCCTGCTGATAGGGCTTGGCCTGTTTACAACAGGTTCAGGGCTTTATTTTTTCGCGGTCAACATTCCGCTGCTGCTGACCATTCGCTTTTTCCACGGCATGTCGACGGGGATCACCCTCAATGCCTCCGCGACCCTGGTCGCCCTCATGATCCCCTTCGCCAGGCGGGCCGAGGGGATTGGCTACTTCAGCACAGCCTCCGTCCTTTCTACAGCCCTCGGGCCGTTTCTCGGCATCTTTCTGCTGGAAAAAGCCGGCCTCCATTTCATATTTGGCTTTTGCCTGGCAATCAGCCTCATCAGCTTCGTCTTGTCCCTGAGGATCAGCGCACCGGCAGCGGATGCCGCTTCCAGCCCCACCCAAAAAGGCTTCAGACTCTCCGACACCTTTGAAATCACAGCGCTCCCCATCTCTTTGATCACAATGTTGTTAGGCTTCTCCTACTCCAGCATCTTGTCCTTCATCACCCTCTACGCCAAAGCCGTAGACCTCGTCTGGGCCGCCAGCTTTTATTTCGTCGTTTATGCCATCACCATCATCCTAACCCGGCCCTTCACCGGCCGCCTGATGGACCAGAGGGGCGCCAATCTCGTCGCTTACCCCACCCTCCTGACCTACGTCGCTGGTATGGTCCTGCTGAGCCAGTCCCGTCACGGGATTGTACTCCTCCTCGCCGCCGCCATTATAGGTTTGGGATACGGCAACTTCAACTCCGTCGCCCAAACCCTCTCCATCAGCAGGGTCCCAAGCGCGCGCATCTCTGTTGCCACGACCACGTATTTCATTTTCCTGGAGCTGGGCCTCGGCCTTGGCCCGTACCTCCTCGGCACCCTGATCTCGCTGACCGGCTACCGCGTTATGTATCTGAGCATGTCAGGCGTCATCGTGGTCGCGGCGGTGCTTTATCATCTGTTTTATGGAAGACATGAGCACAGGCAAGAATGAGTCGATTCAGCAGCTCTTACAATGGAAATTTCCCAAAAACCCAAAACGTCTGCCGATGGTCACTTAACCCACCATCGGCAGATGTTTTTAATTTTGGATTAAAAGAAGGAAGACGGTGTCAGCTGCTAGCATCTATCAACCCCTTCTTCCTTCCATTTAGCACCAAAATGCTTGCTTCTTGAAACCAAAAACGTTGCTAATCCCCATTCTCAATCACAAAGTACAACGGGTCTCTCTGTTCAATCTCAAGACTCGTCTCAAACATCACTTTGCCGGTGTCGAGTTCTTCAACAGTTAAATGCACCTCAAAGGATTCCGCCTTAATTTCGTGATCAGGATCCACCGTCCAGTAAATTTTGTGCTCGTTCGTCATCACGTCGCGCCCCAGAACCTCTATACGGCCCATCCCACTGGCGCTGCCGTGCCACTTGAGGAAAGCACCCTCCTCCGCGATCCAGTGGTAGACATAATTTTTATTCTTGAGTTCCCGGGTAAACACCGCAACCAGAGGGATTCCAGGCGTTGTGGACATGTATGGAGAGTATTCAAAGAGTTCCGGTTTGATGGTCAGGCTGGAGTCATCCGCTGAGCAGCCTGGGAGAGAAAGGATCATGGCCAATAACGCCAGAATCGTCAACGCAGCTTTTAGGACATTCCTTGATTTCATGTTATGGCCACCTCTCATACGAAAACGTTGTCTGGTGCTGCCCACTATTATTCTAATTCATTATCTATATACCACTTGTCCGACATGACAATCTTTCAAGTTCTCTTGAGGACTTCAAATACCTCCACAAGAAAAATTTCTGCCGATGGTCACATAATCAACCATCGGCAGAAATTCAATTATAGTGGAAGGCGGGGTTGACAGGCGCTAGCCGCAGACACCAATTTCCAGCTTCATATTCCTTACCATTATCAATAATCCCCCTGCAGCATCATGGCCTCCGCAACCCTAATAAAGCTCGCGATATTCGCGCCAGCCACGAGATCATGGCCAAAGCCGTACTTCCTGGAAGCGGCCAGACAATCCTTGTAAATGTTGTTCATGATCACCTTTAGGATCGCGTCGACTTCCTCGAAGGTCATGCTCTGGCGCATGGAGTTCTGGGTCATTTCCACCGCGGAAATCGCCACGCCGCCCGCATTGCTGGCCTTCGCAGGCGTCAGCAGGATGCCCTCGTCCATCAGGAATTTCATGGCGTCATAAGTCGTTGGCATATTGGCGCCCTCACAGACGGCCAAGACCCCATTGGTTACCAGCTTCTCCGCGCTCTTAAGATCAATATCATTCTGCGTCGCGCACGGAAACGCGATATCACACTTGAGATTCCATATGTTTCTGAGCCCTTCGACGAACTCTGCCTTTGGATGATCTTTCAGGTACTCCTTGATCCGTCCGTGCCGGACTTCCTTCAGTTCTATCATGGCTGGGACGTCTATACCGTCCGGGTCATAGACGTAGCCGCTGGAATCGCTCATAGCCAGCACCTTGATGCCAAACTCTGTCGCTTTCACCGCCGTATACAAAGCCACGTTGCCC
This sequence comes from Acidaminobacter sp., assembly GCF_030247605.1. GTDB lineage: Bacteria > Bacillota > Clostridia > Peptostreptococcales > Acidaminobacteraceae > Acidaminobacter. The sequence continues at coordinate 57,050 of NZ_JAOTSB010000018.1, forward strand.
GAGCCGGAAATGACCGCTGTCTTACCCGTCAGCTCAATGTTGTTCTCCTCAAACATGGCCTTCGTGAAATAGAGCAGCCCGAATCCCGTCGCTTCCTTGCGGCCGTGGGAGCCGCCATAAATAATATGTTTGCCGGTCAGGACGCCGCTCTCATGCGCCCCGGTCAGACGCCGGTACTGGCCGAACAGGAACCCGATTTCCCTGGAGCCCACACCTATGTCTCCCGCAGGCACGTCAATATCAGGTCCTATGTGTCTGTAAAGCTCGCTCATAAAGCTCTGGCAAAAGCGCATGATCTCCGCGTCGCTCTTACCTTTCGGGTCAAAATCCGCGCCACCCTTGGCACCGCCAATTGGCCGTCCGGTCAGGGAATTCTTGAAGGTTTGCTCAAAGCCCAGAAACTTCAGGATACTGAGATTCACGGTAGGATGGAATCTGAAACCGCCCTTGTACGGTCCTCTGGCCCCGTTGAACTGAATTCGGAAGCCTCTGTTGACAATGAGTTCCCCTTTGTCGTTGACCCACGGAACCCTGAAAATGATCGTCCTCTCCGGCTCTGCTATTCGCTCAAGGATATTGGCCTTTTCAAACTCCGGGTGCTGCTTGATGACCGGCGCCAAAGAGGTAAACACCTCTTCTACCGCCTGGATAAACTCCGGTTCATTTGCGTTTCTTGCTTTGATGTTTTCAATGGCTTTTTCCAAGTACGTCATGGTGATCCCTCCCAAACGGATATTCATACATTTAAAAACCAATTGATAACGCTGATAAAATTAACCGAATGATCATGAACGTGTTCGAATTAGTTAATTTATTGCTTAACAAGATTTATTCGAAGCGTTATCCTAAAACAACTTATTGAGGATTTTTACCCATCGCATAAATAATTATTCATATTTTTCTTAACCAAGCGGTGCCAGAAATTTCGAATTCCCCCCCCCAAAAAAAATGCCTGCCGATGGTCATTTTCACCCATCGGCAGCCTTTAGTATTTATTTGGATTTAACTTCATTTTCCCGTACCTGGTAGTAAAAGTGAAGATAATGAAGTTGCTTTTCGTGAAATCTAGTAATATCAGTCTTTACAAAATACTTGTACGTCGGTGTTCCGAAAAACGTGCCAGGTACGGGACCCCGCTTAATCAGCTACCCTCATTTGAACTTCTGTCAAAAATTCCTCTTGCTGAACGGTATAACGATTGTCAATATGGTACAGCTCAAATGGGTCACCCAGCACGTCCATATCACGCGTATTCGCGTAATTCAGTATCTTCCGGATTTGATCCGAACTTTGCGCATACGTTCCGCGGTAATAGACGCTGAGATACCGTCCTGCTGGAAGCATAAAATCGAAGTGGTCAGTTTCATTCTCCAAAATAATAAATACAGAATTAAACACCCCGTTGCCGCCCTTATAAAAGTTTTCCATGGAGGGAACAGCTCCAATGGACAAGTTGCCCAGCTCACAAAGTATGGCGTCATGCTTCATGTGGAGTTTGTTGATGGCAAAATCAGTTTCCTCATCTCGGGTAATCTCAGCGTTGAGGCGCAGGCAGAACCTGTCTGAGTAAGTTCTGACGACGCATTCTCCAACCTGAACAGAAGACAAATAGTTCAACATTTCCATGCGGGAGTGAAGGGCTGCTTTGGCAGCACGAAGGGTCTCCAATTGTGTTTCAATAAGGGCCTGTTCTTCCTGAATCAACACCAAAGAATTTGTGATGCATTGATCATCCAAATAGGCCTTGATCTGCTTAAAAGAAAAATCGAGACTTCTAAGATCCCGAATGATATTCAGCTTATAAATTTCTTTTAGGCTGTAAAGGCGATAGCCGTTATCGTCCCGTTTAGGGGTCAATATCCCGAGTTTCTCATAATATCGCAGCGAATCAATGCCAATCTTGTAGAGCTTTGATATCTGATTGATCTTGTAATAGTCTTTCATTAAAAGGATCACCTCATTATTAAAACTTAAGAACATCACTTGACCCTAGTATTATACCAGGGTTTACACTTAGGATGTGATACAAATTGTTCCAGTCAAAAAGAGAGGTTAACCATCATGACAACGATTCATAACACATCTTTATCAGTTAATAATTCCTATGCCAACTTACTTACCCCTAAGAAACTATTGGTCATTATAATTGGGACGGCGTTGCTGTCCTTTGGTTTGTATAACGTCCATCGGCAGGCTTCACTCTCTGAAGGTGGTGTGCTGGGGTTGATATTGCTGCTTGACCACTGGTTTGGATTAACGCCTGGCCTCGTGTCTCCCGCGCTCGATGCTTTGTGCTACGCGATGGCGTTTAAGGCTCTTGGCAAAGACTTTCTCAAAATATCCGCGGTTTCGGCGGTTAGCCTAGGGGGATTTTTTATGCTGTGGACGCAGTTTCCACCCCTGCTGCCGAACCTCACTGAGATGCCGCTGCTGGCGTCCATAATTGGAGGCCTCTTTGTAGGGGTCGGCGCGGGCTTGGTGATTCGCCAGGGTGGCACCACAGGTGGGGATGACGCCTTGGCGCTGACACTCTCAAAACTCACAGGCTGCCGCTTATCCCTCGCTTACCTGGCGACAGATTTGACAGTGCTGCTGCTTTCACTGACCTATATTCCGTTCGGACGTATTGGTTTTTCAATAGTGACGGTTGTGATCTCATCTTTGCTGATTGATTATGTTAAAAATTTTACTGCTGGTAAATCAAACAAAACAAGCTCTGTGGAAATTTCTGTGAATGAAGCATGACTTCATTAAAATGTATGATGTAGAATGGATGGATTGTTGAATAGATCGGATAAAACCTAAATCAAAAACTGAAAGCTGCCGATGGTCGCTTGTGTATATGACGACCATCGGCAGCTTTTTCATTTTCCCGTACCTGGTAGTAAAAGTGAAGATAATGAAGTTGTTTTTCGTGAAAACAAGCAATATCAGTCTTTGCAAAATATTTGTACGTTGGTGTTCCGAAAAACGTGCCAGGTACGGGACCCGTTCTTAATAGCATTTATAAGCATTCTTAGGCAGCGTCATCCAACCGCGCGCTTCATCTTGATGCACAAGAATCGTCCGTTCCCAGTTCAAATAGACCATCTTGACCATGTCTTCACACAGCCCGACCTGATCCGAATCATCGACATGGGAACCATCCAGGCCGCAGACGCGCTCTGCGCCTGTAACTTTTTTCAACTCAGCCGCTTTGAGGCTATCTCCGGCAGCGCCGGCATAAATCTTGCCTTTGATCCTGCCGTCGTGGCCATTCAGTCGAAGCCCCACGCCAGCAATAGCGCCTATCACCCCGCCACCTGTCCCGCCATGCTCGGACAAATGAACCTTCGTGGATTCTGCCAGCTCATAAGCCATGGCTTTCGTCACCAAACCCGCTTTTGCCTGCCGACCAAAGGCAATCAGCCGCTCCAGACCCTGAATCTGATCCCGAACCGCAACACACAGGCCTGGGTCTGACCCTTCTTCGCTGACCTCCAGCAGATGCTCCTGGGCCAGCGCGATCACCTGCGCCAGAGCGCCGCATACCAGTTCTGCTTCAAAACACATGGCGCTGTTATGGGAGGTGTAAGGCACCTCCTCATGGACATAGAGCTGGTGCCTGGTAATATAGCGGGTCGTTCCCAGTCCGAGGGCTTCAATCTTCTGCCGCAGCGCCTCCGCGTGGTGGCCTGTGCCTGGGGTGCCCAGACTGTCGGTGTCATCTATAGCTATCAATACTCTCATCTCATCACCTCTGCCTCATAGGGCTCATGAAGATTTTGCCGCGCGCATGCCGACGCCGGACAGGATTTCTTCGATTTCTTCAGAGTCAAATTCAAGTCCAAAGTAGGTCCCGTAGTAATCCTTTGTATACTGAACCAGATCCAGATCCTCAAATTTTTCAGGATAAAAGAGCTGAGCCATGTACAGGACAGCCATAGGTGTCTCTATGGAGCCGGGATGGCCCCATCTGGAAATGCCTACAGGAAGCGTAAACACCTGCCCGGACTGGACTGCCTCAAGGCCCTGCCACTTGGCATCCGTCCGGATATAGTCTGCCACCAGATACTCATTGGCCAGGATCGCCTCCGGTTTCCAGCCGTAGATTTCTTCCAGGGTCACAAAGGTTTTTTCATCAGCCATGGCAGCGCCAGCCTCCGCGGAGACATTGATCAGACCCGCCAGGGTGGTCACTTCTTCCTGAATGCTGCCCATGGCATCCGTTCTGGTCGCTTCATTGACAGAGTGATAGACGCGGACGCGTTCTTCCATAGGAATGTCGCTGATGCGCGCCTGGACCATGGCAATGGCAGCTTCATAAAAATCCAGATAAGCCTGTGCAGCCTCCTGACGGTTCAGGACCTCGCCCAGTACTTGAATGGAACGCTTTTGTTCCTCAATGTTGGTGTAATCAATGACAACATAGGGGATGCCGGCCTTGTCCAACTTTTCCGTTTCTGCCCCGCTGAGGGCTATGGAATGGCGGATCAGCGCGATCTCAGCGCCTGAAGCGATCAGTTCCTCAACATTGATGACGCCGGTCGCCGAAGGGACACTCAGCCTATCAATGTCAGCGCGTTTCATCCGCATCAGCTGATCGCGTTTGAGTCCCTCCACCAGGGCGACGATCTGATCCTGGGTGTCAAGGAGAGTCATGCCATGGCCGGCGTAGGCGTAAAGACATGCGATCTTCAGCTCGCCTTCTGGTATTTCAACTGTTCTGCCATCACAGTCAACAATGCTTCGGGTGGCGGCCGCCTCTTCCAGAGCTGGCGGAGTGGCTTCAACCGGCTTTGTTTGTGGCGCGCAGGCGGTGAGTAAGAGGACCATCGGCAGAAAAAGCACTGCTGAGAGTAAAGTGGCACGCCAATGACGTTTCAATTTGCGTCCCTCCTCTTGTCTGGAACCGCCATGATGTAGCTGAAAGGAAGCCCGTCCATGACCCCAGTATGGGTAACGACTCTGGTATGATACAGGCGTTCAATCGTGTCGCTGGTCAAGACCTTCGACGGCTTGCCCTGCGCAATCAGCTGGCCCTGCTCCATAATGCCCACTCTGACCGGCATGCCGCTGTTTTCAAAGTAAAGCGGATGATTCAGGTCATGGGTTGTCAGCATGAAGGAAAGGCCCTCGGTCCGGGTGAGGGCGCAGATCAGGTTCAAAATTTCATTTTCGTTCTTAAAATCCAGATGCGAAGTGGGCTCGTCCATGATGATCAGCTTTGCCTTCTGGGCCAGCGCCCGGGCGATCATGACGAGCTGCAGCTCGCCGCCGCTGATCTGGGTGTAGGGCTTTTGGGAGATCGCCTCCAGGCCCGTCATAGCAATGGCCTCCCGGGCGATTTCCCGGTCGCGCCTGTCAGGACTCGAAAAGGTGCCTGTCGCAAAAGTCCGCCCCATTAACACAATTTCAAAAACAGAATAAGGAAACGTCTTGGCGTGCAGCTGAGGCACAAAGGCGATCTGCGACGCGACTTCAGCGGGCTTAAGGGTATGAATAGACCGGCTGCCGAGGCTGATGTCACCGGACTTCAGCGGATGCTGGCCCAGGACACAGTCAATCAGCGTTGTCTTGCCGCAGCCATTGGGGCCGAGGAGGCAATAAATCTCCCCCGGGGCGACTTTCAGGCTGATCCCGCGAAGCGTATGCTCTGTCCCATAAGAAAAATTAAGGTTGTCAATACTCAATAATGTCATGCCCAATTCTCCCCTTTGGTCCGTTTCAAAAGATAGATGAAAAATGGCCCGCCAACCAGCGCCGTGACTATACCGAGCGGAATCTCCGCGCCGGTCAGGGTCCTGCAGAGAGTATCCACCAGGAGCATGAAGCTTGCGCCCAGGGAAATAGAGGCAGGAATCAGCTTTCTGTTGTCGTTGCCGACCAGCATCCGCCCTACATGGGGGATGACAAGGCCAATCCAGCCCACCACACCGCTGACGCTGACCGCTCCGGCCGTCGCTAAAGTCGCGAAGCCAATCAGAAAGAACTTGACGACTTTGACGTTGATGCCAAGACTCCTGGCCTCCCTGTCGCCCATGGAAATGATGTTGAGCCGGAAGCTGAGCAGCAGCAGTCCAACCAGTCCTAGTCCCATTGGGATGCTGCTCATCAGAATGTCCTGACTCCTGGCAGCGCTGAGGCTCCCCATGAGCCAGAAGGTGATCGCCGGCAGCTTATTCAGCGGATCCGCGACGTATTTCACCAGCTGCAGCAGCGCGGAAAAAATGGAGGAGATCACCGTACCGCCCAGAACCAGCATAATGGTTGAGGTCGAGGACGATTTGTAGACTCTGCCCACCAGATAACTGGCCCCAACGGCCACGATGCCAAAGACAAAGGCGAACACCGGCGTCCACAGGGTCCCAAACAGCAAAATCGAAATAGCTGCCCCAAAGCCCGCCCCCGAAGACACGCCAAGGATTCCGGGGCTGGCGAGGGGATTTCGAAACAGCGCCTGATAGGCCGCACCAGACACGGCTAACGCGCTCCCGGTTGCCATGGCCAGAAATGTCCTTGGCAAGCGGATTTCCATGACAATGGTATACAGATCCTTCACGACCAGGGCGGACTGGCCTGTCGCCGCACGAAATAGAATCTCAAAAACTGTGCCGGCCGGGATTTCAAACCTGCCGGTGCTCATGGAAATCACGGCCATAAGGATTGGCAGGACCACGAAGATCAATAGTCTCAAGATCAATTTCAGAGTCAGCTTCATACTTTATGAACGCTTTTTCTTCATCCAGTACCCGGCGATCAGCATCACAGCTGCAATGCCGGCCATGACATAGATCATGGAGGATGGCGCGCTGTCGGTGCCAGCTTCCTCTGCGGCTGGCGCTTCGGCTATTGGTGCTTCGGCTGTTGGCGCTTCAGCAGCAGGTGCTTCAGTCGTTGCCGGCGCTTCAGTCGTAATTGGAGTCTCCCCGCCGGCGGCGGCTGTCGTGAAGCTGATGACAATGTCCTCTGCCAGGCTGGCCCCGCTCTTTGAAGTCAGAGCTTTGCTGATCGTCACTATGTATTCCGTTCCGGCTTCCAGTTCTGCCGATGGTTTCACCACCACATCATTCTTCTTATCAGGCTCAACCTGCGAATCTGCCATCAGCACTTCATAGGCGACTTCACCGCCGTCTTTCTTCTCCAGCTTGAAGCACGCCAGGTTGGCTTCTTTGACACTGAGGTCCGTCACGTTCTTGCTGAACACCATGGTGACAGACGGGGTCAGACCTACTTCGGTTTGTCCATCCGTGACCGTTGAGGAAACTAGCGTGAGCGGCTCTGAGCTGTTGCCGCCGGTGCCTCCCCCGGTTCCACCGCCAGTTCCACCGCCAGAACCGTCTGCGGAGGAAATGATCAAGGGCATAAACAGGAGGGCTAATGCAATGCTTACAAGGACTGAAACTTTTTTCATGATGTCGACCCCTTTACAATTTGATGTGTCGCAGCAGCTAAAGGAAAGGCGCGCTGGTTTTTGGACAAAAAAAGACACTCGGAAAGTCGAGTGTACCGGTTATTGCCTATGAGTCATCACAAAAACAGCGGTGATCCCATAGACACGTCAGACTCTTTCTTTCCAAAACGGGAGGCTGTGGGATTTCTCCCCTAACCCAGGTTGGTGACCATAGCAAAAAGTAAGCCGTAGGTCATTCAACTCGAAATGAGCGCGATATTCAGTTGGCAGTTTTGACATGTCTAGAGTATAACATACTCTTGATAGGGGTTAAAGGGACTTCGCGGCTGCGAGGGAGAATTTGGAGGAATGGGCTTTCGAGACTTGAAGCCCAGAAGATTTTAGCCGATGGTCAGATGGCGTACATCACATGACCATCGGCAGCTAATATCTTCATGCCTTTCTTGTAGTGTACACAAAAACTAATAACGAACGCAGGTCCAAACTCTACCCCTTCCCTTCCCAAATGTTGTATAATTAGACAAAGCTTTTATATGGCTGACGGGGATCTGGCCATTTATTACCCGTTAAAGTCAAACCAACAAGCGAGGGGATCAAACATGAGCAAAGTCTACTTCATAAAAAATGAAAGCCTCAATGACGATCAGCTGGGATCAGATGCATTGAAGCTGCTTAAGACAGTGGTCGCGGCGTCCGGGCATACCTTTGAAAAGGAGGTCCCGCTCAAAGTGCATTTTGGAGAAAAAGGTAATACGACCTTTCTGTCAGCCAAATGCTACGACCCAACCATTCAATATCTGAAAGAGATGGGGGTCTCCCCTTCCTACATAGAAACCAACGTTCTCTACAGAGGATCGCGAACCACCACGGATAAGCACCTGGAAACCGCGAAAGCCCACGGCTTCTCCCAGATTCCAATTATCATTGCGGACGGTGACCTCGGTACAGAGTATGTTGAGGTAGAGATCCCTGGAGAGTATATAAAAAAGTGTAAAATTGGAAAAGGTTACGGCAGGTTTAACCAATTTATTGTCATGAGCCATTTCAAAGGCCATATTCAAGCTGGGTTTGGCGGGGCTTTGAAGCAGCTGGCCATGGGCTTTGCGGCCAGAGGCGGCAAGCTGGAGCAGCATGCCGGCATCGCGCCGGTTGTGTCTGCAAAAAAATGTGTGTCCTGTGGACTCTGTATCGAAAAATGTGACTTTGATGCCATTGAAATGATTAATACTGCGGTGATTGATCCGGACAAATGCGTGGGCTGCGCGGGCTGTATTGCTGTCTGCCCGGAAGGCGCCATCCGCAACTCCTGGTCGGGCTCCAACTTCCTGGAGAAGCTATCAGAATACGCCCTGGGTGCAGCCAAAGACAAGGACATCATCTACATCTCCTTCATCAGCAATGTCACCGAGGAATGCGACTGCACCGGCATCCACATGAAGCCCATTGCGGATAATATTGGCGTTCTAGCCTCGAAAGATCCTGTAGCGCTGGATACCGCCTGCCTGGACCTGCTTCAGCAGCGCAGCCGCAAGAAGCTCTTTGAGAATGGTCGAGTGTCTTTGAAGCACGCTGAAAAGATTGGGCTGGGGACTATGGCGTATGAATTGGTTGCGCTGGATTAGGAAAGATCAAAAATGATAAAGCTGGCCGATGGTTGTTATAATTCACCATCGGCATAACTTCATTTTCCCGTACCTGGTAACGCCAGTGAAGTTAATGAAGTTACTTTTCGTGAAAGCAAGCAATATCAGTCTTGACAAAATAATTGCACGTTGGTGTTCCGAAAAACGTGCCAGGTACAGAAAAAAGGCTGCCGATGGTCATTTGAAGCGCCATCTGCAGCCTTTTACAATAAATTTCGATATTCCCTTCGTGCATCTACAATTCCATATATGATGATTTCTTCTTGCTCAACAAATATCCTATAAAATATGAGATGCCTTTCAACGATCAAGACTCGGTAACCTTGCTTTTTTAAAATCGAGTATCTTGGCAAACTTCCTGATTCAGGAAAATCCTTCAACCTGTTAATCGCTGATTCCAGTTTCTCCAGATAGTCAAGAGCTATTTGAATATCACCTGAGTCGTCCGCAATATAAAAAATCAGATCTCTAAGCTGATCTTCAGCTTTATCCGTTCTCAAAATAGTGTATGTCATCGATTGTTCCTTTCGAGGAGTTCTGCTCGAAGATCCTTAAACACATTTTCTATAGGTTCGATTCTCCCATTTTTCACGTCATCTTCCGCTTCTGCGAGCGTCCTTAATAATTCCAATTCAGCGGACATTTGATTGAATTCCTGCAGGCTTAGAATAGCTGTATCACCTCTGCCGTTTACCGTCAAAATGACAGCTTTTCGTGATTCCCTGACAAGTTTGGAGATCTCATTATAGTGATTTCTAAGATCGGCCGATGGTCTGATAATGGTTTCCATTAGATCACCTCATTTCATTTGTTATAGTCATATTATATCACGCAGTGAATATGACGTAAACGCTGAATAACTTCATTTTCCCGGTCGAGTAGTTCAAGCCTCGCGGCTTTTCACCCTCACAGAACCGTGCATGCGCAACTAACGCACACGGCTCTTCGCTTCATTATTCACTTCAGATAACTAGCACCAGCACCAAGATTATAAATCATCACATTAGTTTGCACTTTAGGGAGCGGGTATTTCTGAAGAAACCTGACATAGCCCGCCCAGTTGAAACTTCTTCTCTGGCTCCGACGGTTTAACCAACGAAATAGCAGTTTTCGTACTTCTGTCACAAAATTACCTACGCTTCGTCTGTTGCCTATGACTCCGTAGTAATTGATGTGCCCTTGCACCTTGCTTTTCATGATTTTCATAAATTCTTTTGTCGGTAATGTCCTATGGTCTCGCATCCATTCTTTGCATCTTTTAAGACTGGCTTTGTACTTCTTCTTGCTCGTTTTTAACTTGATCTCTTTGAAACCAAATTTGTTTGGGTTTTTGTCTACATAAAATGTGAACCCTAGGAAGTCAAATGGATCAGTGTCATCTTTATCATCTTTACGTTGGTAAAGTTCGATGATTCTTGTTTTGTCCTCGGCGACTTCCA
>NZ_JAOTSB010000057.1 GCF_030247605.1 Acidaminobacter sp.
ATATTAGGAGTAGTCGGATGCTCAGTGGAGGAGGACAAAAAAGCCATATCGCAGCCACCGCCCGCGACTACCAGTGTGCCCCAACCTGATGACAAAAATCAGTTTCTAGCGTACCACCGTGATTTAATGGCGAAAGTCAATGAAGCTGACGCAATGTATGAGCCGTTTAGAGCCGCACTCCAAAAAAGTGATATAGTTGAGGCCACCTCAATTGCATTACGAATAAAGACTCCTATGCTGCGTTTGTGGGGAGATATCAGGGGGCTGGAAACTCCTGATTTACAAAACAAGGATGCGAAGAAAAAACTTGATCAAGCCAAGGATGCCATTTCCGGTTCGTATTTATATAAGGCAAAATCTGTAGAGGGCTGGATCAAGTTTACTGAAACCCAAGACATGAAAAGGTTTGCGGAGCTGAAAAATAAAGCTGAAGACATGAAAACGCTGCTGTATGGCGGGATTGTATACCTTACAGAGGCTGGCAATTTGGTTGGTGTTGATCTGTTGAAAGATAAAAAATGATTTGCTGGCGATCAATGCATTCTGCGTCCCGGCCCGTTTCATCAAGACATGTTTGATGGCTGGCCGTTTTTTTCCTGCGTAAAGCATCCGTCAAGAATCGTCGCGGTCAATTATCGTATTTCTGGCGTGTTGAATATCATGCCCCCCTTGTCACCGTACCTCGATGTGCCTCCAGACCCAGAACGCATCATTGAGGGATTGAGAGATACTGGTTATGAGTTTAATACCTCAATGGCGGATGTAATTGATAACTCTATTGCTGCACAAGCAAAGAATATCGAAGTTACTGTCGCGATGGATTTTGGTGGGAATATTCTGGTTTCCATAACTGATGACGGATGTGGAATGAACCGGGATGAACTTATAAATGCAATGCGTTACGGGTCAAAACGACGTGCAGATCAAGCCTGCCTGGGTAAATTTGGTCTTGGTCTAAAAACAGCCTCAACAGCATTTTGCAGGCGACTGTCCGTAATTAGCCGGAATCAGGCTGGGAGTGAAGTATTAAAGGCAACTTGGGACCTGGATCACATAGCCACTGTGGGGCGATGGGAATTGAAGCTTGGATCAGCAGTCTCAGATGAAATTAAACTGCTTGATACAGTTGCTTGCACCCAGTCAGGTACAGTAATTTTATGGGAAAAGGTCGATCGACTTCTGAAGGCATATGCAGTTCCTGATGGAAAAGCTGCAAAGACTGCATTAAAGCGATACGTTGACGATCTGCGATTTCATGTTTCGATGGTCTACCAACGTTTTTTGGATGTAAACGACAAACGCGCTACTGATGTGAGTATCCGTGTAAATGGTGAAAAGGTTCTTCCTTGGGACCCATATTGTGTAACGGAAACCAAAGCACCCATTGCTGAAAAAGTTCAGAAAGTAGAAATAGGCGAAACAGAGCATGCGGAATTTACGGTCAGAGCCTATATCCTTCCAAGAAAGGACGAGTTTTCGGATCAGACGACTGTCAAGGACGCTCGACTTACCAACGACATGCAAGGACTATATGTTTATCGCGAGAACCGCTTGATTCATGGGCCAGACTGGCTTGAAATGTACAGTAAAGAACCACACATGTCATTATGCCGGATCGAACTATCTTTTGACCACAAACTTGATGATGCCTTTCAGGTGGACATAAAAAAATCCAGAATATTGCTGGATGACTCGCTTTATGACTGGATGCAGAAGTTTTTGCAAGGTCCCCGTAGAGAAGGCCAAGAACGTTATCGTAAGGGTGTTGCCGCCACAATAACTGGGACTGCGGCACTGATCCATGCTGTCTCAAATAATGCAATACATGCAAAAGCAGACAATCTAAAAACAGCCGTTGTCACAGAGGTTGATGGTGCCACTGGTGACGTAACAATTTCGAACAAGAATGGAGTTACAAAGCTCAAGATCAAACTGGTTGAACAAAAAAATAATGGCGAATGTCATGTCCAATCAGTTGATAGTCTGCAAGACGGTGTACTATGGGAGCCAGCATTCATCGACGGGAATCAGGCCGTTCGTATCAACACAGGCCACCCATACTACCACAAGGTTTATGTTCCTAACAAACAATCCGGGGTAACTATCCAAGGACTTGATTCCCTTATTTGGGGACTTTGTGCAGCCGAACTAGGCAATGTAAGCGAAAACAACAAGAGAAATTTCGAGGAAATGCGTTATGAAGTTTCTCGAATTCTCCGGCGTTTGGTAGAGGATTTACCAGAACCACCTGAAGAAGTTTAGCAGAAAGGTTGAATAATAAATGGCCTTGAATGAATACAAACTTGCCGAGAGCCTTTCCGCCCGATTTTGTCTAGGGTTGAATGGATGTGTCGTTTCAACAAAAGAAGGTATTCGCCACGGAGTTCGTGCAACTGATATTCCATCGCCCAATGGTTTTATGATTCAGGTAACAACTGGATGGAAAAGCTTAGAGGCTGATTTTGTACCCGACACCTACGCGGGAGATTTGATCAGGGCAATGGGAAGCTCGTTGCCACAAGCGAGGAATGTTTTTGGTACACTGGTTGAGTCTTTCAGCGAGTTAGGTAATCGCATTAAAATAAGTGTCAACGGGTCTGTAATATCAAAAACATCAAATTTGCCGCCTCCACCTTGGAATAAATTTGAACTGTCTGTTCGACGACTTACAGATGCCGCGACAGAGATTGAGGATGTTTTACAGAGCAGTGCCGAGGAAATTGCTGCAGCATGCCTTGCATTGGTACTGACGATTCTACCCTTGGAAGAGGCTGATAGCGCTGCAACGCCTCTATATGAAAGTGGCCTCCCCGAGGGTGCCTGCACAAAAGTGACCGTAAACAAATATGAGAGAAGTCCCGTGAACAGGGCTGTATGTATAGCAGCCTATGGGGCGGTCTGCCATGTGTGCGGCTTTGATTTTGGAAAGGTCTATGGTCAGCTTGGACAGGGATATATTGAAGTGCATCATCGCATACCAGTTTCAAAAATGGGAACAAGCTATGTTGTTGACCCAATCAGAGACCTTGTGCCGCTGTGCTCTAACTGCCATTCTGCTGTACACCGGACCGATCCACCGCTTGAGCTGGACGCTCTAATTTCAATCATTTCAAAGAGTCGTATTTAAATAGGAAAGTCCGTTGGAGCATATATTTACGAATTACGCTCAATTGCACTCCTTAAGCTATGGCTTAGGCATCAATTGCGCATAATTCATGTTGTGCTCCATAGGTGCTCTTATCGGGTAGGAGGCGGAATTACTTCCGCCGTCCTCCCCCACCACCGTGCGTACGGTTCCGTACACGGCGGTTCACGTTGAATGTTGAAAGCGGTAAAACTGGTTTAAGAGTGAGATAAGTCCCAGTTTCGTGAAGTAGGATGTATCAAAGGCTTGATTCATATGCGAGGCTCCTGAATTCCACCAGGGGCCTCGTTTGTTTAGAGCACTTCGCCATGCCCTTGCCTCTGATAATCCGCGTTGCATCAGTTTCTTTGCTCTCGTGAAAGGACGCTTCAACTGTCGCCATATTATGCAGCGTAGTTTTCGGCGTATCCATCCATCAAGCTCCTCGAAGGGTTTCTTTACTTCAGATAGCTTGAAGTAGTTCGACCAACCCCGCAGTATCGGAGTGAGTTCTTCGATGACCCGTTTCAGGTTCCTTCCTCTCCCTTTGCGGCTGATTTCACGGATTTTGGATTTGATCCGATCCAGCGCCTTTTCCCCTGCTTTAAGCTTAGGGGTGCGGTGACTCGTCATACCATAGCCGAGGAATATCCGCTTCCAGGGATGGTCAACAGCGCTTTTATCCTGATTGACCGTGAGTTTCAAGCGTGTTTCAAGGAATTTCGTGATGGAAGCCATGACCCGTTCTGCTGATCGCCGTGTCCGAACGTAGGTGTTACAGTCGTCGGCATAGCGACAGAAGGTATGGTTCCGTCTTTCAAGTTCCTTGTCCAGTTCGTCGAGAAGGATGTTGGACAACAGGGGAGATAACGGCCCTCCCTGTGGTGTCCCTTCCGTTCTCGGGGAGATGATGCCACCCTCGAACAGGCCGGCTTGCAGGTAGCTGCGAATAACGTGCAGTACCCGCTTGTCTTTGACTTTTCTGGCTACACGCGACATGAGGA
>NZ_JAOTSB010000019.1 GCF_030247605.1 Acidaminobacter sp.
ATGTGCGGCAGGGATAAGCGCTGAAGGCATCTAAGCGCGAAGCCCCCCTCAAGATGAGATTTCCCATTCGAAAGAAGTAAGACCCCTGATAGACTAACAGGTTGATAGGTCTGAGGTGTAAGAGCGGCAACGCTTTCAGCTGACAGATACTAATAGGTCGAGGGCTTGATCAAGGTTTATCTAGATATAAAAAGTAATCTTCCGTATGCGGTTTTGAAGGTGTGAATAATACTTTCAGACTTGGTTAGAACAGAGGGCAAGGAAGTTTTTTTTTCACCTCCGGTGAAAAAACCGCTTCTCGAACGCGCAACAAAGCTGTGCTGCCTCTCGAAGCTAACGACCCGGTGACAATGGAGAAAGGGCCACACCTGTTCCCATCTCGAACACAGAAGTTAAGCCTTTCATCGCTGATGGTACTTGGGGGGCAGCCCCCTGGGAGAGTAAGTCGTCGCCGGGTAAATGATTGATCTGTTGAAGACGCAAGTCTTCAACAGAATTAATCAAGATTCACAGCTAGAGACGCTAAAACGTTACTTCTGGTAACTCACGTTCCAAGGTAGCTCAATGGTGGAGCAACCGGCTGTTAACCGGTAGGTTGTGGGTTCGAGCCCCACCCTTGGAGCCATTTCTTGCCGGAGTGGCGGAACTGGCAGACGCACAGGACTTAAAATCCTGCGGTCCTCAAAGACCGTACCGGTTCGATTCCGGTCTCCGGCACCAAGAACCTTTCAAGTAGTAATTAAACAATGTACCACACTCGTCGCGGAGTGGAGCAGATGGAAGCTCGTCGGGCTCATAACCCGGAGGTCGCAGGTTCGAATCCTGTCTCCGCAACCATTTCAATTCTCAATATGGCGGTGTAGCTTAGCTGGTTAGAGCGTCCGGTTCATACCCGGAAGGTCGGTGGTTCGACTCCGCCCACCGCTACCAATTTCATTTTTTAAAATTTCGGCCCCTTGGTCAAGCGGTCAAGACACCGCCCTTTCACGGCGGTAACAGGGGTTCGATTCCCCTAGGGGTCACCACGTTAGTTATTTTAGAAAGCGGGGCATCAACCGCTTTCTGAAATAGCGATTTTTCTCCGAAGGAGAAAAAAACTACATTAATACGGGAGCTTAGCTCAGCTGGGAGAGCATTTGCCTTACAAGCAAGAGGTCACAGGTTCGATCCCTGTAGCTCCCACCATATTAGTTTTTTCCGAATGCGGGGCATTAGCCGCTGAGGAAAAAACTGTCTTTTCCCGAAGGGAAAAGAAATTACCTTGTTCTAGAGGTAAGATCATGGTGGTAAGAATATCCGCGTCATCTCAAACGCGAGGTAAAAGGAAGCCGTAAGAAACCACGGCCTGGTAGTTCAGTTGGTTAGAACGCTAGCCTGTCACGCTAGAGGTCGAGGGTTCGAGTCCCTTCCAGGTCGCCAATTACAATTTAAAACATGGGGGGGTTCCCGAGTGGCCAAAGGGGACGGACTGTAAATCCGTTATCTACGATTTCGAAGGTTCGAATCCTTCTCCCCCCACCAAATTAGTTTTTTCATAAAATTCGTGGCACCAAACGAATTTTTGAAAAAACGGTTTCTCTCCGAAGGAGAGAAAAATTACCTTAATAAGCTTTTTAGCGCATGCGGGGTATCAACCGCAGAGCACAAAAAGCAGTTTTCACAAAAAGTGAAAACCCACCTTCAGTAATGTAATTCCATCAATTCTGCAAATTATCGTACCACTGTAAAACCCTGCGGGTGTAGCTCAGTGGTAGAGCCCCGGCTTCCCAAGCCGGTTGCGAGGGTTCGATCCCCTTCACCCGCTCCAACTACTTTATGATGTAGTCTTACAACGTTGGGGATTCGCCAAGTCGGTAAGGCAACGGACTTTGACTCCGTCATTCGTAGGTTCGAGTCCTACATCCCCAGCCACACAATTTAATAACCGAAACATTATATGACCCAATAGCTCAGTCGGTAGAGCACTTGACTTTTAATCAAGGTGTCCCGCGTTCGAGCCGCGGTTGGGTCACCAACAACTTGGAGGGGTACCGAAGCGGTCACAACGGGGCGGTCTTGAAAACCGTTAGGGTTAATAGCCCACGTGGGTTCGAATCCCACCCCCTCCGCCAATTTATGGAGAAGTACTCAAGAGGCTGAAGAGGCTCCCCTGCTAAGGGAGTAGGTCCTGATGAGGGGCGCGAGGGTTCAAATCCCTCCTTCTCCGCCATTAGCGCAAAAGTAGTATCGTACTTAGGGGTGTAGCTCAGCTGGTAGAGCAGCGGTCTCCAAAACCGCGTGCCGTGGGTTCAAATCCTATCACCCCTGCCAATTTAATTTAATATGTCGGGGTGTAGCGCAGCTTGGTAGCGCATCTGATTTGGGATCAGAGGGTCGCGGGTTCAAATCCTGCCGCCCCGACCATTAACACTTTAAGCTCGTGGGCGTGTAGCTCAGGTGGTTAGAGCGCACGCCTGATAAGCGTGAGGTCGATGGTTCGAGTCCATCCATGCCCACCAACAAACCCTTGTAACTCAATCGAAATAGATGGTTTTGTTACATTCTGCCCAGATAGCTCAGTCGGTAGAGCAGAGGACTGAAAATCCTCGTGTCGCTGGTTCGATTCCGGCTCTGGGCACCACTAAAAAGCCGTTCACGCGAAATTGATTCCGTGAGCGGCTTTTGCTCATTTCTGGAATGACACAACACTGGTAATGGGTTTAACCAAAAACAATTTTTTGCTTCGAACTCATAAGTTGATCCATGTGCCGCAGAAGGTTAGGCATGTTCTCGTAAAGTGGATGTCCATCCACGCTGAGCACACGCATTCGGGATTGTCCTTCAAGGTAGAGACCAATACTTAAGTCAAAGCCATCGACACTATGGTGTTCAACTGGAATTGTAACTTCCAGACGGGGCATGGTTCCAGTTAGATGTGTCTTAAAGATATGACCGCGGTCATCATACCAGTGCATCTCTTCAGTATTTTTATCAGGCTCAAAAGTAATTATGGCGAAATCGCCCTGCAATTTCAGCGAGATTAAGTTGAGCTCCATATCGCGCCATTCAAAGTAATGAGGCTTGTAAAGCTCTACGACGCCGGAGTGGTGCTCCAATAATCGATAAGTCAATTCGAGCAGGTTTAACGTATCTTCTTCGTTGTGAAGTTCGATCTTGTCTGCATAGCTGCGGTCGCCGGTCTCAAGGAAGTTGTTATAGGCATCAATGCAGTCGAGACCAGTGAGTGTGTCCGTTCTAAGGATGCCCAAGGCGGTTTCAATACTTTTCAGTTTATAGCTATCAAGATGAAGACTTGCTTTGGCGACTTTCATAAGATCCAAATTGCGAGCGACTGTAAGTGGCGGAGTCAGACCGTGCTTGGCATATTTGTGCATCAGGTAGGGCACATCGAAGGCGTCACCGTTGAAGGAAATGAGATATTTTGAGGACAGCAGTGTATGTGCTGCAGTAAGAATGTCTTTTTCATCTTTACCTGTCTCATTGAAAAAATAGTAATAATTCAGTTGATCCTGATGGAGTTCAATGAGGCTGATAGAAACGAGTTTGGAATAATCGCGGTGGAAGCCGGTGGTTTCGATGTCGAAGAAAACAATGGGTGAATCCACTTCCAGGTGCCTGGCGATGAAGTGACTTTCTTTGCTGGGTTGTAAGGACTTTTGAGTGTTCATCATGGCGCTCGCTCCTTTGTTAAAGTGAAACTAATAAAGCAGGTGGTTTAATGAACGTATTTATGTCTACCCTGAGAGATGGTACTATGAAGGGTCTGAAGACAACTTGGACGCTGGCGAAGGTCATTGTGCCAATTTATATTATTATCACTATTCTTAAGTATACCCCAGTCATCGGCTGGATTGCCATTTTGTTTGAGCCGGTGATGCAACTTTTTGGTTTGCCTGGAGAGGCGGCTATTGCGATGGTCATGGGCAACCTGCTTAATCTGTACGCAGGGATTGGGGTCATGGCCACACTGCCGCTGACCATGAAGCAGATTACCATCATGGCAGTGATGCTGTCGTTTTCGCATTCACTTCTGGTAGAGACAGCTGTCTCGAAACGGGTCGGGGTCAGCATCCCTATGATTTTGTCAGTCAGAATTGGCTTGGCAGTAATTTCGGGTATTTTGCTGAATTTGACGATATAGGGGGCCGCGTTGAGATGGGGATTGAATTTAATGTAATTGAGGTTTTGAAGGAAGCGGTGTTTGGATCTCTGAAGTCTGTTTGGAGCATCGCAATTATAGTTTTTCCTTTGATGATAGTAATGGAGTTCGCTCGAAAATACAAAGTCATGGATGTTATTTCTGCGGGACTTCGGCCATTAACGAGGTTTTTGGGGGTTCAGAGATCCGCAGCGTTTCCCTTGGCAGTTGGATTGATCTTTGGGTTGGCTTATGGGTCCGGGGTCATCATTCAGAGCGCTCAGGAAGGCGAGATCGACCTGCGCAGTTTGACGCTGGTGTCCATATTCCTGGCGTGCTGTCATGCGGTTGTGGAGGACACACTATTGTTTGTAGCCGTTGGCGCAAATGGGTGGCTGCTGCTGGGTCTCAGGACTCTGGCCGCGTTTATTGTGACCATGCTGGTGTCAAAGAGCGTGAAGCTGGCGTATGAGGCGCAATAAGGCAAAAGGTGCCCCTGGCATCATGGGTGGTAAAAGCTATAGTTCATTGACGCAAGTTGTCATAGGCTTCAAAAGTGTCATTTTCCGCAGGGGTTATTCCAAATGTGACGCCGGCCAATAGGGCTGGTTGTGATGGAGTGAAAAGAGCCATGACCATCGGCAAAAACGGTCTTGGCTCTCTTTTTTTTTGTACTATTTTAATCAGTTACTTGCTGTAGAGATCTTTTTCGAAGAATTGCTTTATGCTGGCGAGGTCGTGATAGACGGTGAGGGCCAGCATGAGTTTGATGCGGGCTTTTTGGCCGTTGAGGTTGCCGCCGAAGATGACGCCGGCGTTGCGGAGCATTTTGCCGCCGCCTTCGTAGCCGTAGGAGTCGTAGACGCGGCCCATAGGACAGCGGGAGACCATGACCACGCGAATGTCTTTTTCGATGGCGCGCATAACGCCGGGTACCATTTCAGGCGGGAGGTTGCCGCGGCCCATGCCTTCAATGATGATGCCTTTGGCGCCTTTTGCGATGCAGAAGTCGATGAATTCGGAGTCCATGCCCACGACGCTTTTGATCAGGTAGACATCTTTGACGTAGAAGTCGGTGTCGATGTGGGGGTGGCGGATGATGTCACGGTAGAAAATGGCCTCGTCGTTGTCGATGATCCCCAGGGGACCGAATTCCATAGATTTGAAGGTGTCCAGGCTCATGGTGTGGGTTTTGGTCACTTCCTGGGCGGAGTTGATTTCGTTGTTCATGACGAGGAGGACGCCTTTGCCGCGGGCTTGGTCCGAGATGGCGGTGCAGATGGCGGCTGAGAGGTTGCTTGGGCCGTCGTAACCGAGCTCGGAGCCGTTTCGCATGGCGGCGACCATGACTATGGGCTTGTGGTCCGGCAGGCTGAGATCGAGGAAGAAAGCGGTTTCTTCGATGGAGTCGGTGCCGTGGGTGATGACGACGCCGTCTATGTCGTCTCTGGCGATCAGAGCTTTCACCAGCTGATTGAGTTCCATGATGCGATCCGGGTTCATATGCGGGCCGGGGAATTTGCCAAAGGTGATGGTTTCCACATCCGCGAATTTGTCAATATTAGTGACCATGGACAGGATCTCCTGGCTGGACATAGCGGGTATAGCGGCTTCAAGGCGTTTGTCGACCTTCATGGAAATGGTACCGCCGGTAAAGACTACTGCGACTTTCTTCAAGGAAATGCCCCCTCAACAGTATGCTGAATAACAAATAAATTATAAGACCTCTATAAGTATAACAAATCTAGAGGAGCAGGTCATTATTATTGCGGGATTATGTTGCAGAAGTGGGATGGGAGGGTTGGGGCTTAGGGGGGAATGTTACAGAAATGTTGCAACACTCTGGCACCGAATTACACTTGGTGTCAGACACTGAGTTGCACTTGGTGTCAGACACTGAGTTGCACTTGGTGTCAGACACTGAATTACACTTAGTGTCAGACACCGAATCGCACTCGGTGTCTGACACCAAATTTATCTTTGTACCTGACCCCCACCTTACGGTATAATAGTTAAGTTAGGGAAGGTGAAATTTATGAATAATAGAGAAAATCATGAAATATATCTTGATCATAGCGCGACCACACCGGTGTGTTCAGAGGCGATTGAGGCAATGAATGGGGCACTGGCGGGGTGGTATGGGAATCCATCGTCCCTTCATAGGAAGGGGCTCGAGGCGGAGAAGCGGATCAAAGCCGCTAGCCTGACCTTCTTGAACGCGATCAAAGCGCCAACGGACAAAGGGGAGATCCTCTACACCTCAGGCGGCACAGAGGCCAACAACCTGGCCATCTCGGGGGTGGCGGCACTCCTGCGGCAAAGCCGGCGCCACATCATAACCTCCGCCGTGGAGCACAGCTCCGTGCTGGAGGTGGTCCTGGAATGGGAAAAGCGCGGGTTTGAGGTGACGCTCCTGAAACCTGACACAAACGGCACCATTACGCCGGAGCAGGTGCTGGAGGCCGTCAGACCCGAGACCGGGCTGATCAGCCTGATGCATGTCAACAACGAGACAGGGGCCATCTTTGACCTGGGCGCGAACCTCAAGGGCCGTCTGCGATCTGTCCGTGACAGAGACGACCTTCCGGTATTCCACGTGGATGCGGTCCAGTCCTTTGGCAAGCTGCCCATCGACGTGCGCGCCATGGGCATCGACCTGCTCACCGCCAGCGCCCATAAAATCCATGGCCCCAAAGGCATTGGATTTCTCTACAGAGATAAAGCCATCCGTCTGAAGCCCCTCGTCTTCGGCGGGGGCCAGCAGGGGGGCATCCGCCCGGGGACAGAGAATGTGCCGGGCATCCTGGGCATGGAGGCCGCTTTCAAGGCTCTGCCGATAAACGCCGCCACCCACCTCCGTACCCTGAGAGACCGTCTCTGGGAGGGACTCGTCTCCATAGAGCACGTCGCCATCAACAGCCCGGCTGACGGAGCGCCCCACGTGATCAACGCATCATTCACCGGTCTGAAATCCGAAGTGCTGCTGCACACCCTCGAGAAGGAGGGCGTCTACGTCTCCAGCGGCTCTGCCTGTCATTCCAAGGACCGAAAGGCGTCCCACGTCCTGACGGCCCTCGGCCTATCGGATGCCAGAATTGACAGTGCGCTGCGGTTCAGCCTGAGCGTCCACACCACAGAAGACGACATCGACCAAGCTATTAAGATCATCCGACAGGCGAGCACCTCCCTGGGACGGATCATGAGGAGAAGGTAACTATGAGTGAGAGAGGCTTTACACTGGTCAAGATCGGCGAAATCACCTTAAAAGGACTAAACAGAAAATTCTTCGAAAACCGCCTGATGGACAATCTCAAAGGGGCAGTCAGAGGGATCAGGCACGTGAAGGTCGCCAAGGAATTCGGCCGCATGTACATGAACTACAATCTGGAGGACGAGTCCGAGGTGCTGGAAAAAGCCCAGCGCGTCTTTGGACTTGTGGCTCTTTGCCCTGGTGTGGAGGTGGATCCTGACTTTGAGAAAATCGCGGCAGCAGCGGCTGTTCAGGTGAAAGCCCTGAAAGCCGAGACGGGCATGACGCGGTTTAAAGTAGAAGCCAGACGCAGCGACAAGCGCTTCCCCATGACTTCTCCTGAGATCTGCAAAGCCCTGGGCGGTGTGTTGCTGAGCCAGGTGGAAGGCCTGCAGGTCGACGTTCACGCGCCCCAGTTTTTGGTCAATGTCGAGATTAGGGACAGAGCCTACATTTATTCGAGAGAAATCCGCTGCCATGGTGGGATGCCCTACGGTACAGCAGGCAAAGCGGTTCTGCTGCTGTCCGGAGGCATTGACAGCCCAGTGGCCGGCTGGATGATGGCGCGCCGTGGCGTGATGCTTTCCGCAGTCCATTTCCATTCCTATCCGTTCACCAGTGAGCGGGCCCAGGAGAAGGTCTACGACCTGGCCAGACAGTTGGCGGTTTTCACGGGCAGCATTGAAGTCACCTCCATCAATTTGCTGGAAATCCAGCAGGCAATCATGGAAAACTGTCCAGAGGAAGAAATGACGATCCTCTCCAGGCGGTTCATGATGGCTCTGGCAGAGCAAGTCGCCCTGGAGACCGGGGCACAGGCGCTGATCACCGGCGAGAACATTGGCCAGGTGGCCTCGCAGACGATAGAAGGCCTCACCGTAACGAATGCCCGGGTAAACCTGCCGGTCTTCCGTCCGCTGATCGCGTACGACAAGAATGACATTGTAGAGGTGGCCAGAA
This sequence comes from Acidaminobacter sp., assembly GCF_030247605.1. GTDB lineage: Bacteria > Bacillota > Clostridia > Peptostreptococcales > Acidaminobacteraceae > Acidaminobacter. The sequence goes on from NZ_JAOTSB010000019.1 coordinate 8,349, forward strand.
CCATAGGCACCTATGAAACCTCCATCCTGCCTTTTGAGGACTGCTGCACGGTGTTCCTGCCGTCCAAGGTGGTCACGAAGCCCAAGCTGAATCACATTGAAGCCTCAGAGTCGAAGCTGGACGTGGAAGGCCTGATCCAGCGGGCTTTTGAGGGGAGAGAAATACAGCGTTTTCAGAGGTGGCAGCAGGCCGAACCTAAAAAAGACTAAATCCGAAAGGAGTCGTTTGTAGTGAAGTTTATGGTAGAAGACGCAGTGTTTGAGAAACTGCCGGAATACGTAGTCGGCGTCGTGGTCGCCCGCGGGATCGATGTCCACCGACACACGCACATGCCTCAGGATGTGCTGCGCTCCGGCGAAGCGGTGTTTCGCGACCGGCACTGCCACTGTGATTATAAGGCGCATCCGGATTTGGTGCCGTACAGGGAGGCTTTTGAGACCATAGGTATCAACCCGAACCGCTTTCCGAGCTCGATTGAAGCCATGGGCAAGCGCGTGCTGAACGGTGCGGCGCTTCCCTTTATTCACCCGGTGATCGATTTGGTCAACGGCATCTCCCTGAACTTCGCGGTGCCCATGGGCGCTCACGACCTGGACCAGCTGGGCGGGGACTTCGAGGTGCGCTTCTCCAGGGAGGGAGAGACCTTCGTAGCCCTGGGCTCAGATCAGGAAGAGGTATTACCCGCTGGAGAGCTCATCTACGGCGATTCCAGCCGCGTCAGAACTCGCCGGTGGATCTGGCGGCAATCCGAGTGGGGCAAGGTCACACAGGATTCCAGAAATGTGTTGTTTCCGGTGGACGGCTTCAGCGGTCAGAACCTGGATCAGGTTCTCGCTGCCCGGGATCAGCTGGCAGCAGCGCTGGCGGGAGAGTTTGGGGCGCTTGTGAGCGTGCAACTGATTGATAAAGATCACCGGTACATTCAGGTGTGATTTCAAAAAACTAAAAATTATGCCGATGGTTGTGTTGCCATAACCATCGGCATAATTAATTTTTTGAGGCATTTTTAGTTATTGATCGCGCTGTCGACCTCGTCGATCAGCTCATCCGCACTCGGCTGCTGAACGGCTGCCGGGCTGCCTTCTGCATTGGAGCCGGAGTTCGTGGTCGGTTTCGGGCCGAGGAGGGTCTCGATATCCGGCGGATACTGGAAGTTCATTGGCTCCCGAATCGTGCCATCCGGCAGCTGAATGGAGAGGTCTTCGTTGATGATGGAATCCACCGGAGCGGTAAAGACGGACCCATCCAGGAATTTAAGCTGGAATGGCAGGATGACATAGTAGCGGCCGTCGCCCATAGGGGTAATGTGTGCCTGGGCAGGCGGGACATAAGTCGCTTCGCTGTGAATGTCGCAAGGGGTCGTAGGAAGCTCAAAGGCCGCGTCTCTGACAAAGGCGAGATCTTCCGGGGAAAGCGGGATTGGCCGCTGGACGAGGACTCTGGATTCAACAGTCTCCACAGGGCAAAATTCGTTGGCGAGCAAGTTGCTTTCCTTGCAGATCTGCGCCTCGACGTGAATATTGTCCACGATGGTAGGCTCTGTACCCGGAATGAAAATTTCATTTTTGACCGTGCCGCGCGAGTCGAGGGCTGACAGCTCAGATGGGAGCATCCCGGACTTGGTATCTACCGCGAGGGTAATCAGGCCGTCGACTGCTTTGAAATCCCGGTTGTCATAGCCTTCATGGACGGTGGTCATGACGTGATTCCAGAACTGGGCGGCGACTTTTGAGCCTTGGTCCAGCGGCATGTTGACGTCGTTGCCGAACCAGACGCTGGCAGTGTAGTACGGGGTGAATCCGACAAACCATGCGTCGATCTGATTCGAGGTCGTACCGGTTTTGCCGGCGACAGGAATGCCGGTGTTGCCGTTTCGAATCGCGGCGACTTTGGCAAGGCCGTTGGTGACCGTTGTGCGAAGGATGTCCTGCATGATGTAGGCGGCCTTTTCATCCGCGACGCGGGTGAGATGCGGCTCGTTTTCCAGGATGACATTGCCGCGGTTGTCGATGACCTTCGTAAACGTCGTCGTCTTATTCAGAACGCCGCCGTTGGCGATGGACCCGTAAGCCTGCGCCATTTCAAGAGGGGAAATACCCATGGACATACCGCCCAGGGACATTGCGGCGAGGTTCATGTCATTATAAGCTCCGGATTCCACCACGCTGGTGATGCCCATCTTTTTCAGGTAATCCACAGAGGTCTGAAGCCCCACTGCCTGCGCGACTTTGGCCGCGTTGACGTTGATGGACCATTCGACGGATTCGCGAATCGTCTGAAGACCCCAATACTTGGTCGAGCCTTCATACCAGTTCAGCGGCCAGCGGTCCGTGCCACCCTTGAGATAGACCGGGGCATCATCCACAATGCTGGCTGCGGTGAACTTCTTCGTATCGATAGCCGGGAGATACACCGCCAGCGGCTTGATGGAGGAACCGGGCTGACGCGGATTGACTGCGCGGTTGTAGATTTTCTGGCCGGTGATGTTGCGGCCGCCCACAACTGCCTTAAGCTGGCCGGTGTGGTAATCTATGATGACCGTTGAGGATTGAGGCTGGACAATGCCCTGATCGCTGAAGCCAAAATGGTCTTTGGCAACCAGAAGCGCGTTGTTGTCGCCAGGAATGAAAAACTCTGGATTCTTGGTCAGAAAGTCCTTGCTGATGACCAGGTTGCCTTGTTCGTCCAGGGTCTTAACCTCATGGGGAATGGCTACTTCCCGGCCGGAGTAGGTTTTGAAGTTCGAGATGTTTTTCACGCCGCTCGGGCTGGAACTGAGCTCGCTGGCCTTGAAGACGTTCTTGATGACCATTTGGACGGAGACGAGCTTGCCGTCCTGACGGTTGGCGTAGAGATTGAAGCGTCGGTCCTTGAAGATGACCAGGTTGCCCCAGTCGTCGTATTTGTAGTCGCCATCCGGGATCACCAGCTGTCCGGCGTCGTTGACGAGATTCTCGTACTTATAAAGAAGAATGCGGCCATCCGGTGTAATGACGTTGCCGCCCGGATTGAAGCGGACGACGACCTTTGGCATGCTGTCGTAGTACTTGTCATAAGTCGCCTCCAGCTTTTTTTGCAGCTCGAGGTCGATGGTGGTGTGGATCTGCAGACCCTTGGTGAAGAGCATGCTGGTGGCTTCTTCTTTGGTATAGCCATACTGCGTCATGAGACCGTCCAGGACGTCGTCGCGAACCATATCCGCGAAGTAGGAGCTGATGTCATCATTGCTCTGTTTGCTGGGCTTGATGCGTTCGAAGAGGTCGACGTCCTTGATGCTGTCGTACTCTTCCTGGGAGATCACGCCATTTTCGTGCATGAGCTTGGTGACGGTCTTGTAGCGTTTTTCTGCGGTGTCATTGTAAACCAGGGTGTACTGGCTGTCCGAATCGTCAATGATCCGGCTGCCGTCAGAGATATCCGCTTTTTCGAGCCGCAGCATTGGCGTATAGTTGGCCGGGCTGGAAGGGATACCGGCCAGGATGGCCGACTCGACTAGGTCGAGCTCGCTGGCGTCTTTGCTGAAATAGGATTTGGCTGCGGCTTGAACGCCGTTAGCGCCTGCACCGAGCCAGATGGTGTTCAGGTAGGCTTCGATAATCTGTTCTTTGTTGAGCAGTTTTTCGAGCTCCAAGGTATAATAAGCTTCTTTGATTTTACGATCTAGGGTGCGCGCGGATTTGCTCTCCACTAAGTAAAGGTTTCTGGCGAGCTGCTGGGTGATGGTGCTGGTGCCCTGAATCCGGACGCCCTTAGTGACACTGTTGACGACAGAGCCGACCAGTCGCACGTAGTTGAATCCGTTGTGCTCGAAGAAGGTTTTGTCTTCAACGGCAACGAAGGCGTTGATCAGGTTGGGACTCATGTCCTCATATTTGATGATGGTTCTGAGGCCGTCGTTCTGAAGGGTTTCCATCAGCTCCCCGTTGGAGTCCAGGATGACAGAGTTCTCTCCGAGTAGCTCATTGATTTTTGAGGGATCAATGGGTGGCAGGTCAGAAACGACATTTTTAGCATAGGCATAGGCAATGCCTGCGCCAATCATGCCCAGGATGACGAATAAGATCATGAGATTGAAGATGGCTTTCCAGATGCGTTTGCGTAATGGCTTTTTTGGTTTCTTTTTACTTCCTGATGACCGTCTGGTCGATCCGTTATTTGACGCACCCTCGCCATTTCTGCCTTCCGTCCTGTGTGGATTGGCTGGACGTGCTGAGCCGGTAGGTCTTGTAGGTTTTTTGTCCATGTAAATCCTCCTTATAATTTCAGCGTAATTATACCATATAATGGTCTGAGGCGGCATTAAAGTCACTGAAATTTAATGGAATTGTGGGTGGGGGGAGGTGGGTGACAGACACTGAGTTGAGTTGGGTGTCAGACACTCGGTTGAGTTGAGTGTCAGACACTGAGTTGAGTTGGGTGTCAGACACTCGGTTGAGTTGGGTGTCAGACACTCGGTTGAGTTGAGTGTCAGACACTCGGTTGAGTTGAGTGTCAGACACTCGGTTGAGTTGGGTGTCAGACACTCGGTTGAGTTGGGTGTCAGACACTCGGTTGAGTTGGGTGTCAGACACTCAGTTGAGTTGAGTGTCTGACACTCAGTTGAATTTGGTGCCAGAGCTTGCCTAATCAAACCACAAAAAAAGGCGTGATCCCCAATTAAGGAATCACGCCATTCTTCTATTCGTTAATCTTTGCCAACAAATATCTCTTCTTATATTTCAACCGAGCAAAATTGGAAACCTTACGCGTTACAGCATAATTCACCGCACCGCCCACAACACCCACCACCGGAAGACCTTGAACAAATTTCGCCGTCAACAAGGCTTGTGACAGGACTGCGGCCGTTTCTTTAATCTGATCCTCCAAATTCATCCCGAGCGATATGCCGTTTTGCTGCCGCTTTTCAAAAAGCAGAATCTTATGGTTAAAGCTTCGCCGCTCCTCATTTTCTGTCAACGCCGCGCAAATCAGCAAAAGGGCATATATTCTTTCCTCATAAAGATCCGTATCCACACCATAACTCAAGCCGGTTTCATGCAGCGTTCGCATCAGCATCCCAATAAACAGCGGGATATCAGGCAGCCCTATGCCCAGCAGTCCCAGCGCCCCACCCTCAACCGCAGTGATCAGCGTATTGGCCGAGCCTGCATTCTTAGCCCGACGGTGCACCTTATTCAAATTTCTATGCGTTGGCGCGTCCATAAAAATTTCATCCCGCGCTTCATGCTGCAACAAAATCTTTTCCTTATTATAGGTTTTGTCAATCACCGGCGCCCCTTTTTCAAAAACCAATTTAAAACCTTTGTAAAAAGCGGTTTCCAGCGTAGATTTCAACTTGTCAGGGATGGCGGCATCCAGCTTTTCTCTGGCCGGCCGCGTCCTATAACTGATCCAGGATTCGCGCTGATCTTTCATGAGCCGCCGCTCCTGCCTTGAGACGCGCTTCAGTTGTTTGTCTATAAATTTCTCCATGACCAGGACTCCTTGTGTGAGTGATTTTGCATGATTTGGTGATAATTGCAGTGCTTATTTACATCTTAAAGATACCACGATTCCTCAAGATCATGCACTTAACAAAGAAATACTTAAGGGATAGTTAAGCCGATGGTCATTGAATCAGCCAAGAATAAGTCATTTACACCTGTAATCGTTAGTGACTTAGAGAAGATTTGATGAAATATGTAAAAAAATGACAAGAATATTTGCATTGATTTACAAAAGATGGAATGATAATATGAATTAAATATGTAAAATAATGTAAAAAATAAATGGGAGTGATCAATATTACCAGGAGTCATCGCCGGATACAGCCGGGAGTTCCTTACCACGTCATCAGTCGAGTTAATAACCAAGAGTTTTTGCTCGAAAACGACCACTGTAAAGATAAATACCTCACCCTATTGAAGCAAGCGAAACAGAGGTACGACTTCAATCTCTTTGCCTATTGCATTATGGACAATCATGTCCACCTGATCATGAGGATGAACGCCAATTCCCTTTCGAGCGTCATTCAATGGCTAAACCAAAAGTTTGCCTTTGACGTCAATAAGAGAATGGGGCGAAATGGGCATTTGTTTGGGGATCGATTCAAGGCGTATCCAATTTTAGGCGATGAAAAAGTTCGAGAAACCATCAAATACATCCACAGAAACCCTCTCGCAGCCAACATGGTTGAAACGCTGATTTATCCTTGGAGCAGTCACCACATATATATAGGCCGGCCTGAAAAAGCCTGGTTTGAGGCGAGTGAGGGTCTTGAATTATTCAAAGACGGCACTTCAAATGCAAAGAATAACTACCTCAATTTCGTAAACAAAATGGGGGACGTTGAACGACTTGTCGCGCAAAAAATTCTAAGTGAACGGGATGTCAACCGCATAGAGGATATCCAGCTCCCTGGAGACCACGAGTACATTCTGTCACGCCCTCAATGCGAGACGCGTGTCAACATCCAAGGCCACCTTGACCTTGTATTTGGCCGATTGTGTCTCATGAACAAACTCGACTATCCAACGATTCGCGACCAAGTCAGAGATAATATAACGAAGAAGACGACCTTCCAACGCTTCAAGAAAGTCGGACTCGCGCTTTCAAAGATTAGCCAGGAACTTCAAATTGCGACCCCGGATGAAGTGAATTCTTACCTGAAACTTCCGCCAGATTTCTTGAACAGCGAAACAGCAAAGGATGCCATTAAAATCGACTTTGAAGTCCAAGGCCTCATTGAAGTTTACCGACAAACCTTCCCTCAGCGCACTGAAAGCTGAGGGAAGACTTTCAAGACGTACGGGGACGGGGCTTGTATTGCAGAATTATTACCGAACCTGACCCCGAGTGTAACTCCGAACCTGACCCCAACTTAACCAACGCCCTGTCCCCAACCGAGCTGGCGTGATATAATGGTGTCGGAGGTGGTTTTATGAACCAGGATCAATCCAATCAATTCAATTTATCAAGTGAAAAACAAGCGGCAACAACCGAAAAAAGCACGTACTTCGAGACCTCCGGCAGTCTGACTGAACGCGCGATTCTCGTCGGCCTCGGGGACGACCGGGAAGAAATCGATATAGAGTATTCCATGCATGAGCTGGAAGAGCTGGTGATGGCGGCGGAAGCGGAGGTCGTCGGCACCATCGTACAGAATAAGCGGATTATTGAGGTGGCGACCTATATAGGCAGTGGGAAAGTGCAGGAAGTGAAGCAGCTGGCGGAGGCGAACGATGCCAACGTGATCGTCTTTAATGACGAGCTGTCTGGGTCCCAAATCCGAAACTTGGAAGGTGAGATAGGGCTTAAGGTTATCGACCGGACGGCGCTCATCCTGGACATCTTCGCCAGAAGAGCCCAGTCCCGGACCAGCAAACTGCAGATCGAGCTGGCCCAGCTGGGATACAGGCTGCCGAGACTTACCGGCTACGGCAACGCACTCTCCAGAACGGGCGGCGGCATAGGCACCAGGGGTCCCGGCGAGCAGAAACTTGAAATCGACAAGCGGCGCATCCGCGAACGGATCAGCGACATCCGCAATGAGCTCAAGGAAGAAACTAAGGTCAGGGAAACCCAGAAAGCTGGGCGGCAGCGGGGTGGCGAACCCCTCGTGGCGCTGGTCGGCTACACCAACGCAGGTAAGTCCAGCGTGATGAACCGTATGCTGACGTTGGTGCAGGAGGGACCATCGGCGGGGGCACCTGTACTGGGAAAAGCAGGCAGCCTTCAGAAGGACGGAAGCGGCCAGGTGGAGGACGGCATCAAGCGCGTGTTCGAGAAGGACATGCTGTTCGCGACGCTGGACACGTACCACCGGCGCGTGGAGTTCGAGGACAACAAGGCCATGGTGCTGGTCGACACAGTAGGCTTCGTGTCCAAGCTGCCCCACAAGCTGGTGGAGGCCTTCAAGGCGACACTGGAGGAGGTGCACGACGCGGACCTGTTGCTGCACGTGGTGGACGTGACCAACGAGAACGTGCACAACCAGATTTCCATTACGGAGAAGGTGCTGCGGGAGCTCGACGCTTACGGAAAACCGACGCTGCTGCTCCTCAACAAGATCGACCTGCTGGCGCCTGAGGACCACGATACGGTGATGGTGCCCAAGGCCGGGCTGTTTGACGGCTACGAGGCGCTGCGGATTTCCGCGCGCACCGGCGAGGGCTTTGACGCCCTGATCGAGAAGCTCCGCTCCAAGATCTTCCGTGGCCACGTCAAGGTCCACATGCTGATTCCGTACGCCGAGGGCGCGGTGTACTCCTATCTGTGCGACAATCACCACGTGTCGAGCACCGAGTACGTGGAGAGCGGCTCCCTCATTGAGGTGGAGCTGGACGCCAAGGATTATCAGCGGTACAAGCGCTTTGAGGTAAGGCCTGATGGTTCGCCGATGGTGACCCAAAGTTCCAACTCGACGGTGAGTACGGATGAGTAGCTCCGACAAATCGCCCAAACTGTTGAATTACAAAACCGTGGAGCGGGAAGCCTCAGCGGAAACGGTGATAGAGAAGTCGCGCTTTATTGGCTACGTGAAGCCGGTAAAGTCGGAGGAAGAGGCACAGGCCTTTATGGCCGTAATCCGCAAGAAGCACTGGGACGCGACTCACAATGTGCCGGTGTATGTGCTGGGGCCGGAATACCACGCCCAGAAGTTTTCGGATGATGGCGAGCCCCAGGGCACAGCGGGACTTCCCATTCTGTCCATGCTGAAAAATGAAGGGATCACAGATGTGGTCGTGGTGGTGACGCGGTATTTTGGCGGCGTCAAGCTGGGCACCGGCGGTCTGGTGCGGGCGTATACCCAAAGCGCTCAGCTGGGGCTGGCGGCGGCGGGCGTGATTGAGAGGGTGATCCATCGCCGGGTGTCGGCTGTGGTGGACTATACGCTGCTCGGCAAGGTGCAGAACTACCTGGCCGGCCATCCGACGATCCGCGTGGCGGATACCCTTTACACGGATCACGTGACCCTGGAGCTGTTGGTGTTGCCGGAGGAAGAGGCCGCGGTCCACAGCGCAATGGTCGACCTGACGAGCGCCCAGCTGGACTGGGTGCCGGGGGAGCTGGAGGAGATCTCCTGCCTGGCGGTGTTAAGGACGCATGGGCATGGGGACGCTTGAATTGTTTCTGAATTGTGTGAAGCTCTGGCACTGAATTTGAGTGAGTGACAGTCACCAAAGTTGAGTGAGTGACAGTCACCAAAGTTGAATGAGTGACAGTCACCAAAGTTGAATGAGTGACAGTCACCAAACTTTTAACACTTTTTTTCACCCGTTTTCAACTCATAATTAAGGGTAGAAAGCAAATAGACCTTCTTCTCATCAAAGAGACAGGATTATGTTAAGACTTTACAACTTCGGAACAAATCATCTCGAAAGGGTGTTGAGCTTATGGCTGAAAACATTAAAGAAATGCTGGCGGAGCACACCTGGGCTGTCGTTGGCGCCACCCAAAGCATGGACAAATTTGGCTACAAAATCCTCATGCGGCTGCGATCTGCCGGTTACGAAACCTACGCAGTCAATCCAATGTATCAGGAGATCGACGGCACCCCGTGCTACGAAAGTCTGAAAGCACTGCCCGTCGTGCCTGCCTGCGTGGATATGGTCGTGTCGCCTAAACGCGGCTATCCCTTCATCGACGAGGCGGCGGAGCTCGGCGTCAAGTACATCTGGTTCCAGCCGGGTACCTTTGACGACGACGTGATTAACTACGCAAAAGCAAAAGGGCTGTTGGTAGTGTATCATCACTGCGTTTTGGTAGAACTAGGAAAAATAGGGAAATAAATATCAATTTTACGTTTTCGACACGATCTATTTTGTAAATAAAAAACAGTCGAAATTTCGACAAATCCATGATAAGATAGGGCCTAAAGTAAGGTTGCCGATGGTCACATCATCCAAAAACCTCACTCTCGGCCTTTTTCTTTAAAGTTAGAAGTCGCCGATACCAATTTTAAAAGAGAATCTGCAGCCAGTGACCCATAGAAGCGCTAACGAGGCAAAAACCCGAAGTCACTTCGAAATCAACTGTCCATAGCAGATCCGCATGTACTTGGGATGATTAAGGTAGTGCCAAGTAAACACTAAAACCAGACATCTTACATGGCACTTGTCACCAACACTTGATTTTTTAGTACGGAGGGAATGCAATGTCCATTATGGTAACGAGAATTGAAGACCACGAGACCCGCCTCAGAGAAATTGACCGCGTGGTTGAGTGGATTAGAGAAACTGTACAAAACGCCCATCAAAATGGCGTCGTCGTAGGCTTATCAGGCGGCATCGATTCAGCTGTCGTCGCCAACCTCGTCAAGCGGGCGTTTCCGGAGGATTCCATAGGGGTCATTCTGCCTGTGAAGAGCTCAACCAAGGATTCCATTGACGCCCGGGCGGTCGCCGAGAAGTGCGGCCTGCACTGGATTGAGATGGATCTCAGCGTCTCACACGAACTGATTTTTGACGACATCAAAATCAAACTCGACCGCGACCTCAACGGCAGAGCCAGAATGACTGACGCCAATCTTCGCGCGCGGCTCAGAATGAGCACGCTCTACGGCGTCGCCAACAGCCTGGGCTACCTGGTCGCCGGCACGGACAACGCAGCGGAGGTGCTCACGGGCTACTTCACCAAGTACGGGGATGGCGGGGTCGACTTCCTTCCTATCGCCAACTTGACCAAACGCGAGGTTTACGAATGGGCAAAGGTCCTTGGAGTTCCTCAGCAAGTCATCGACCGTGCGCCAAGCGCCGGTCTATGGGAAGGTCAAACGGACGAAGCTGAGCTGGGTGTCAAGTACAACGACATTGACGATTACCTTGAAGGTAAAGACATCAGCGAAGCGGCTAAGGCAAGAATTGAGCATTTATACAATGTGACGGCACACAAACGCGTGATGCCACCGAAGCCGCCTGTTGAGGCGGAGGAGTAAGGACAAGGAAAGGCAGCGCCGCGGCGCTGCCTTTTTAATTGGAAGAAACTCGGTGTCAGCGGCTGGTGCCTATCGACCCCCGATTTCCGTTGAACAGAAACTGGGTGTCAGCGGCTGGCGCCTATCGACCCCGAGTTTCGCTTCAAAGTTGAAAAAATTACCCTTTCACCAGACGTGCACCGTCCTTCGTTTCGCTTCGCTGCACTCAGTTCGCGGGCTGCGCCCTATATAACATAAAACGACGACGCACTACTGAGAGCAAGCTCTCTTTCGTGTGTCGTCGCTTATGTTATGCACTTCTTGAGCCTACCACGATACGCGATCTCCCACCAACACCGTGTTCTCAATCTCACCGACAATTTTTTCATCGGCAGATAAACCTGAGAGAATTTCATAATAGAGCTCGCCCTGGAGGCCGGTTTCTACTAAGCGCTTGACCAGCTTGCCATCTTCGATCACCAGAACGTACTTGGAATCCCCGTCTTCATAAACATAGTCGGACTCCACCAGGAGGACGTTCTTTTTCTCGGCCTTAATGAACTGGACGTCCACATCCTGGCCCAGCATGAGGCTTGTTCCAGGCGCGGTACCGCCGGCACTTCCAGCATCGCCATCAATATCAATTTCAACGCGGACGCGCTTTTGGACAATGCCCAGGCTGGACATGATTTCAGTTAGTTTAGGATGGATTTTGGTAATGGTTCCGGTGGCGATTAAGTCACCATCGGCATACAAATCTGTTTTCATGCCCACGGACAAGCTCGGGATATCCTTGGCCACCACGTCGGACTCAACCTTGAGCTGGTCAAGGGCGGAGATCTCAGCCAGCGGCATGCCAGGGGACACGAAGGTCCCTAGGGAGACATAACGTTCAGTCATGACGCCGGACCGGTCGGAAACGATGGTGCGGTTCCCGTCCATGGCCTTCAGGCGGTTCAGCTCGGACTGGGCTGCGGTAATCCCGGCGCTGATGGAGCGCAGCAGATTGCCGGACGTCCCTTTCTTCTGAAGGGCCAGCTGATCCTGAGCCGTTTTCAGCGACGCATCGGCATGTGAAGCCGCCACTGTGGCCGCATCCACCTCTGCCTGGCTGACAGCGCCGGCGTTATAGAGCACCTGCACGTCCTCCAGGGCTTTCACCGCTGTATCATAGTTCAGCTGGGCGCTCGCCACCGCCGTTTCGCCCATCTTGGCCAAAAGGGGATCGTTCTTCTCCGCCGCCTGGGCGTACTGGGCACGGGCACCGTTCACCTGAGCCTGGGCAGTCTGAATGCTGTAGTAGAGGTCCTCGGAGGACAGAACAGCGATCGTTTCGCCGGCGTTCACAACACCGCCGACCTCAAACGACAGCTCGCTGACAAACCCGCCCTGCTTGGCGTAGATCACCGCTGTGCTCTGGCTGGCCACTGTCCCGGAAGCCTCGACCACTTCCTTCAGGTCTCCCTGGGTCACCACATAAGGCTCCAGCTTCACCTGACTGCTCATGTAATTATAGGCCGCCCCCGCAAACACCAGGATGATCCCCGCAGCCAGCAGCAACATATTGCGCAGTTTAATTTTCTTTTTCAACTTCGACACCTCCGCTTGGGGATTTTATTTTGGCCTATGGCCATCAGGACACCTGATTCTTCAGCGCGTCGACAAAATTGGCGCGAATGATTTTTCTGTAGGACAGGGCAAGGGAAATGATTATGGATACCAAAGTTATGATGCCGGCATAGACGTAATCTATGAACTGCGGCTTTGTGGCGAAACTATAGAGGTCCGTGGTGAAATAGGCACCAATGCCTGCCAGCGCCCAAGAAGCCAGCGGAATTCCAAGCACAATCCCCACACCGCTGATCACCGCGATCTCCCTGGAGATGACCGAAAAGACTTCGCCAATTCTCATACCCAGGATCCGCATGGAGGCGATCTCCACGGTCCTCTCATTGATCATCAGGACCACGGTGTTGTAGACAATGGCCACACCCAGAAACATGCCAATCACCACGATCATGCCAATCGAGATATAGGTCAGCTGCATAAAGTCCAGATAGGCGTTCTGCAGATCCTCGTTGGACATAAACGAGGAGACGGAACGGGCATCCGTCAGCACGTCCTTGACGTCACTGCCGCCCTGGATGTAAGCGCCGTTGACGGCATCTTCCCCAAAGAAATCCCGCTGAAGGGTGCCGAGGGGCATGTAAACGTTGGAGCCCAGGTCCTGGCGAATGATCCCCGTCAATTTATACACCTGGTCCTCTCGATCAGGCAGGTAGGGCTTCATCACGAAGGGGTCCCCGACCCTCAGCCCGAGGTTGTCGGCCAGCCCTCTGGTCATGAAGACGCTGTTGGGGCGGAAGACCATCGGCACCATGGTATTGAGCTCGTAAAAATGGATAATTTTGGTGTCCGGCGAGAGGCCTATGACGGTGGTGGCCTTCTTCCTGTAGCCATTCTCGACCTCAAATGGGTATTCCAGCCGGCCCTCGGCATAGTCGATCTCGTCGTAGTCCCTCAGGCTGCGGACCAGGTCCCGGTCTGCCATGAAGCCGTTCAGGCTGACGCTGTAATCCATGCGCTGCATGACGCTGTACTGGAACTCGAACATGTCCAGAAACGCGCTGAGAAGGTAGATCGGGATCATAATCATCATAAAGGTCAGGGCTATGCCGATGGATAGGACCAGTATTCGCAGCTTGTGGCGCATGAGGTTGCGAATAACCATCTTTTCTGTAAAAGAGACCCAGAAATTCCAGAATCGCGTGTGCTCCAGGCCAATATGCTTGCCGGACTGCGGCGCCTCAGGACGCATGGCCGCTGCCGGATCGATCTGGATGACCCCCCGGGCGCCCATATAGCCTGCCGTAACGGAAAACACGAGGGCAAGGCCCAGGGCGGCGAACAGCATCCAGGCGTGGAACTTGAAGACCAGGATCGGAACATTGAAGCTCTCGGTGGCGTAGAGGGTCGTCACGTACACCGACATGAGGGACCCCAGGATCACGCCCAGCACCGCGCCGGTAATGCCAATGCTCACGGCGTAGAGGCTGTAGTGGGTCATGATCTTACGGTTGTTATAGCCCATAGCCTTTAACACGCCGATGGTCACCTTGTCGTTCCTCACGAAGCGGCCAATCATCACGAACATAATGGCTGCCGCGATGCCCAGGAAAATCACCGGCACAATGGACATGGTCTGCTTGTTGCCCCGGATCTCTTCCTGCACCATCCGGCTGCTGACCTGGTCCTCCCTGAGGTAGACCCGCTGGGCGCCCAGATGCTCAAGCTTCTTCTCCACGGCTTTGCGAACGGACTCATGATTGCCGTCGAAACTGTCCCTGACGGTCAGCAGCACCTGGTTATACTGCCCGTTTGAGGCGATGGACCGCATGGCGAAGGACTCACGGACGTATAGAATGCCAAAATTGCTGAAATCCGGCAGCAGGGACTGCTCACTCTGCATCAGGTAGATGTACTCTGAGCTGGAGACGATCCCCTTGACCTTGAGGGCGTGGTCCTCGCCGGCGTACTGGATCTTAATCTCGTCGCCCACTTCAATGCTGCGGGCCCGGGCGAAGGACTCAATCAGGAAGACCTCATCATCTGAGGCTAGAGTCTGTGCCTTGGTTTGGAAGTAGAGGCTGTGGATCATGCCATCTTTGGAGTCTTCCGCATCCTCGGGAATGGAGATGACCCGGAGGGTGATTTTTTGGTTTTCGTCTGCTTTCTGGTCAGAGAGGAAATTGACGTCCCAGACAACCCGGCCCTGGGCGGCTTCCACGCCGCTGACGGAGAGGAGGCTGTTGACTTCTGAGCCTGAAATGGCAGGGATTTCAACGTAGATGTCCGCGGCATTGGTTATAGTGAAGTATTTTTGGACGGCGTCGTCCAGGTTGGTGATGGCCGAGGACATGGCCACGTAGAGCATGAGGCCCAGGGCGACGACCATAGCAATGGCCAGGTTCTGGCCCTTTGAGCTCATGATCATGCGGATGAGACGGCGATTCAGGACACCCATCACCACGTCACCCTTTCAGGGTCCATCGGCATCTCGTTGATGATGTTTTCAACAATTTCGCCGCTGCGCATCTTCAGCACCCGGTCGGCGATGATCGCGATGGACGCGTTATGTGTAATGATAATGACGGTTTTCTTATATTTGACGTTGATCTTTTTCAGAAGCTTGAGAATCTGGATGCCGGTCTCGAAGTCCAGTGCCCCCGTAGGCTCGTCGCACAGCAGGAGGTCCGGATTCTTGCAGACGGCCCTGGCGATGGCCACGCGCTGCTGCTCGCCGCCGCTCATCTGAGCCGGAAAGTGGTCCGCCCGGTCGGTGAGGCCAACGTCTTCCATAACTTCGTCGACACTGAGGTGGTCAGAGATGATTTCCGTGGCCAGCTCCACATTTTCCCGGGCGGTCAGATTGCCCAGCAGGTTGTAAAACTGGAAGACAAAGCCCACGACGTTGCGGCGGTACTCGGTCAGCGCTTTTTCGGAAAAGTCGCTGAGGATTTCGCCGCGGTAGTTGACGGTGCCGGAAGTGGCCTGGTCCATGCCGCCTAGAATATTGAGCATAGTAGTCTTGCCGGAGCCGCTGGGGCCCAGGATGACG
Source organism: Acidaminobacter sp. (assembly GCF_030247605.1). Lineage (GTDB taxonomy): Bacteria > Bacillota > Clostridia > Peptostreptococcales > Acidaminobacteraceae > Acidaminobacter. The sequence continues at coordinate 23,861 of NZ_JAOTSB010000019.1, forward strand.
ACGAATTCGCCGGCGTTGACATCAAAGGATACGCCCCTGAGGGCTTCGACGGTGACTTCGCCCATGAGGTAATGCTTCTTAAGTTGGCTGATGCTGAGGATCTGGTTTTGTTCCATGGGGCGTGCCTCCTCGTGGGGTGGAAGAAACTCGGTGTTGTGGAGAAACTCGGTGTCTGAGAAACTGGGTGTCTGACACCGAGTTTCCCGTGGCTGGCGCCAATCAACCCAAGTTTCGTTCATTATTGTAATTTATACCGTAACCGCACAGTGTCAAACGCTGAGGGTGGTGGAGGGGGAGGAAATGTTGGTGGGGGACCATCGGCAGGGGACAGTTTTTGGATTTTTCACTGGCACTAGACGGCATTTCAGGTTTGGTGGTATAATGTGATGTTGAATTTTAATGCCTGGAGGAAAGATAAATGGGTCGTATAGGAACAATTGAGAACAGAAAGAACAAGCAGGACGCAAAACGCGCGAAGATTTTTACGAAGCTTGGGCGGTACATCATGGTGGCGGCGCGGGAAGGCGGGGGCGACCCCATGTACAACCCGGCGCTGATGAGTGCCATTGAGAAGGCCAAGGCGGCCAATATGCCCAATGACAATATTGATCGTGCCGTCAAGAAGGGCACGGGGGAGTCGGACGGCGCCATCTTTACGGAGCTGACTTATGAAGGTTACGGCCCGGGCGGCGTGGCGGTTCTGGTGGAGTGTCTCACGGACAAGCAGAACCGTACGGCGGCGGACGTGCGCTCGTATTTCTCCAAGGGCAACGGCAACCTGGGAACCAACGGCTGCGTCAGCTTTATGTTCGACCGCAAAGGCGTCCTGGTCATTGACCGGTTGGAGAGCATGGACGAGGAGACGGTCATGATGCAGGCCCTGGAAGCGGGCGCGGAGGACTTCATTGCCGAGGAGGATCACTTCGAGATTTATACTTCTATTGAAGACTTTGGGGCAGTGCGAGATGCCCTTAAAGCCGATGGTTACGAATTCTCCATGGCCGAGCTGCGTTACCTCCCGCAGACCTCGACAGCTTTGACGGACGAGGAGGACATCAAGAGCATGAATAAGCTGATTGATCTCCTTGAGGACTCGGACGACGTGCAGAACGTTTACCATAACTGGGAGCAGGCGTAAGGGTTTAGGCGTCATGCTAGTTGAATTTTAAAATGGATGTTGATGGGCATCCTTGTGTCGAAATGGTTGATCGCGGACTGTGGATTGATCAGAAATGACACAAGGGTGCTTTTTCGTTTTTTGAAAATTGAACAATTAATTTTTAGGGCGACCCCAAAATTAGCAGAAACTTTCTCGAAACTAATTAATAGGCATGTAAAAGTCGTTGCCGAGAGAGGGGGGGCGGAGGACTCAATCTGTAGGGCCATTGAATGTGAAGTTCAGACCTTGGAGGTCCGTGGCCATAGCCGGTAAAGTGAGAAATTCAACCATTGTATTGAAAGGAAGTGTACACATGAAAAGACCTATAGCTTTATTGTTGATCTCGATCATGGTACTGATGTTGTCTGCGTTTTCGTTTGCGGGAAATGGGAATCCAACGAATGATAAGGATAAATCCCAAGTCAATGCGTTTATTTTGGATGATGAATTGTTTATAACTGTGTGGCTTGATAAGGAAATTGGCGATGAACTAGATGAACTTTTGGTTGAGGTTGTTGAAGGTGAAGATGTAATTGAAACGTCCAATGATTATGATTCTGAAGAGGTTGAAAAATTTGGCACAATAATGTACATGTACACTTTTGATGCTATAGAGTATACGCCTTTGGATGATTTTGAAGTCAAAGTTTTTATTTCGTTAGATGATGATGCTGATAGTGAACTTTTACTCACTAAAAAAGTTGACTTGGAAGATCTTGACGAAGAAGATGACGACGACGAAGAAGACGAAGACGATGAAGAAGACATGGACGATGATATGTATCCAGCTGCTCCAGCTGTAGCGAATAAACTCCTGAAAGAAGCTGGAATTCCGAATCGCGTAGGCGAGAAAAACCTGATTGCGCTTGTTGCGGCAATGATGGATGAAGATGAATCATTTGACAGCGTCGAGAAAGATGATGTTGATGAGTACAAGGATGCTGTAGAAGATTTCTTGATTGGTCAACTGAAATTGATGTTTGAAGATGAAAATGGCGGAGAACTCTCAGATTTTCTTGACGAGATCGCTGACTTAGGGAAGCCAGTCATGAAGCCTGATGTCGAAAAAGGTAAACCTGAATTTGTGGATGATCACAACGATGACGAAGAAGATGAAGACGAAGAAGAAGACGAAGACGAAGACGAAGACGATGAAGATGAAGACGATGAAGATGAAGACGATGAAGATGACGATAACGAAGGTCGTGGAAAAGGTAGAGACAAATAATTCGTTTTAGTGAAATAAAGACAATATCTAATATTTGAAACTATTTTGAGGTGCGGGACCCCATCCCGCACTTTTTCTTATGCTCAATATGACTCATAAGTCACATGACTCTATGGTCATATTATACCCGAAAAAATGCAGCAAAGTATTAAAAATGTATAAAGAGTGTCTGGTACAAATTCGAACTCGGTGTCAGACACTCAGTTCACTTCGGTGTCAGACACTCAGTTCACTTCGGTGTCAGACACTCAGTTGACTTTGGTGTCAGACACTCAGTTAACTTTGGTGCCTGTCACTCACTTCGTTCCACATGCCTGGCGATAGAGCTCCAGCAGGTGATTTGCCAGATCCTCTGCGCCTTGGCGGGCGACGTGATTTCTGCAGCGGGTTTGCCAGTCATGCCATTCTAAGGAAGATAACTGACCAAAGGCTTTCAGATGGGCTTCAAATTCAGCAGCGTTTGAGTAGACAAAGCCATTGACATGGTCAATCACCTGATTTCTGGACTGTTGATCCAGTCGCTGAAGTACCGGAAGGCCCATAGCCTGGGCTTCAAGCAGAGAGATGGACATCATTTCAGTAAGGGAAGCGCTGACAAAAACATCAGCGGTAGCGTAGTACTGGGGCATGTTTTCATAAGGAATTTTGCCTGTGAAAATGATCTGATGGGCAATGCCGGCATCCGTCGCAAATTGTTCCAGGGTATCCCGCTCAGGGCCATCTCCCACGACCATCAGACAAAAGGGAGCATTAGGTTGAATACTGGATTTCCAAAGATCCAGCAGCGTTTCAACGCTCTTTTCTTTTCCCAGGCGTCCGACGAAAATTGCGGTGAGGTGATCATCGGGGATATTGTATTTATGACGGATCTTTTGTCTGGTTCCGGGTTCGAGGTTATTGGTATCGAACCTCTGAAGGTCAACGCTGTTAGGGATATAGTAAAAGGGTGAAGTCACTTTCGTAGCTTTCAAATAGGCGGCAGCTTTTTCTGAAGGGCCGGTCGTAATACTGGCATAATTAGCCAGGAATCGCACATAGCCGTGTGACAAGGCTTTGGTAATCGGCATGAATATTTTGGGTGCCAAGTAATGGAGGTAGTCATCGTAAGCGGTGTGGAGGGTGTAGACCATTGGAAGTTTAAGTTTTCGAGAAGCCAGCATACCAAAGGTGCCCATGCCAAATTCATTGTGGATATGAATGACATCAGGGTTGAATGCTTTTAAGATCTTAAGACGCTCGAAACTAAAAGGAAACGCAATTCCATACCCGTAGATTCGTTTTAAGGTAAATCCGGGACAGTGGAGCACGCCCTCATGATCTACATAATGGTGTTTGGTATGTGGATCGGAGGCGAGAATCAACACTTGGTGACCTAAGCTTCTGAGACCCTCAGCCAGGACTTCGATATGAGTAATAACGCCATTAGTAAAGGGGTGCCAGGTATCAGTCAAAAGCGCTATGTTCATGAGTCTGCTCCTTTCGCCAAATGATTCATTGGGAAAAGTATAGCACGTCAATACAGGATTGGCGATTAGGGATGATTATTGGTTCAATTTAGAGAATTCAAATCTTAATTAATCATTAAATGTGTCTGGTACAATTTCTGAGTTGGTGACAGGCACTCATTTTGTTTTTGTCCGCGTCACCAACCTGCAAACCTTCCCAGATGTTAAATATTTGTGAACTTGTATTTCGGGGGTTGCAATTTTTCTTGCAGAGGCGTATGATCGTTAATATCAAAGGTCGAGCAGACGAAAATCTGAAAAGACCGCCTAAGAACAAGCAAAATAGCGGGTTTTAATTATAAAATAATGGGAGGTGCCCGACAGTGATCATCATGAGAAGACATGCTTTAGCCGGATTTGTCCACGGTCGCGGCGGTTAATTCTGAAACGGTATGCAATTATTCCTGCATTTTCGTTATAGTTTTAACAACAAGAATCAACTATCTTCAATCAACAATCAACAACTAGCCTTCATTTATTCATTAATTATAAACCGCCCATCTGCATTCAATAACAATTTGAATGACCAAACGACAGGGCGAAATATCCAAAATTATAAGGGGTCTTTGTCATGTCCAGTACAATCGCGTTTGAAACCAATCAAATGCTCGAACTTATAGCCATTGTTTTATTTTCAGGTGTCCTTTTTTCTAAACTCAGCAAGCTCATTCATATGCCGGACGTCGTTATGTATATCCTGGCCGGGATCTTAATCGGCCCGGCGGCGTTCAACCTTATAGATATCAACGAGTACCCCGCAGCGAACCAGCTGATCCTCACCTTTGGGGCAGCCTACATCCTGTATGACGGCGGCCGGGAGATCAACCTCAAAGTCCTCAACAAAGTCAAATTCTCGGTGTTGTCGCTGGCGACCATCGGCGTGGTGGTTTCTACGGTGATTACAGGGGTGGCAGCCAGCATGATCCTGCACGTGGACCTGCTCACCGGGCTGCTGCTGGGCTCCGTGATCGCCTCCACAGATCCGTCAGTGCTGGTGCCTCTGTTCAAGACCATGAACATCAGCAAGCGCTTGAAACAGACCATTATCGCGGAGTCAGCGTTCAACGACGCGGTGGGCGCCATCACCACACTGACACTGCTGGGGCTCATCGCGGGCAGCGCGTTTTCCCTCAGCGGCACACTGCTCGAACTGGGTACCAGTGCCATTGGCGGCATAGCGGTGGGACTGGCCGTGGGCTTCCCGGCGTCGTACCTGATCGCCAGCCGCAGGCACGGCGTGTTTTCGGAGCATCCATCGGAGATTGGGCTGGCAACAGTGATCAGCGCCTACATCCTGGCTTCTCACTTTGAGTTCAGCGGCTTCCTGGCGGTCTTCGTAGTCGGCATGATCTGCGGCAACAAGAAAATCATAGGCCTCTGGGTGCCCGAAGAGCAATACGAAACGCAGCTCCGCTTCAAAGAGGTCCTGACGCTGATCCTGCGGATGATGATCTTCATCCTGCTGGGCGCCAGCATCGACTTCTCGATCCTCTTCTCACACCTGGGCGGCGCGCTGCTGGTGGTTGCGGTCCTCATCTTCATCTCCAGGCCGTTGTCCGTCATGGTCAGCGTCCTCTGGGACCGCCAGGCCAAATGGAGCCTCAAAGAGATCCTCTACATGTGCTGGGTCCGCGAAACCGGCGTCATCCCCGCAGCCCTCGCCGGCATGATGCTGGCAGCAGACGTCCCGGGCGCGCGCATCATCTCCTCCGTGACCTTCGCGGCCATCTTCATCACCCTGACCTTCCAGGCCAGCACGGCGAAACTGCTCGCGAGCCTCTTAAAGCTCGAAGAAGCTCTGCCGATGGTCACAGAACCCACCACCTCAACCCTTTCAAACACTGACGACACCGTAACGGATCCTTATAGCGTCCCAAGCGGCGATGAGCACTACAGCCGGGACTGCCTCGAAGAGCCTTACCCGGTGTATTTGCTGGCACAGTGAAACTGGGTGTCAATAGGCGCCAGCCGCTGACACCTAGTTTCCTTTGCAGAAACTAGGCCGCTAGCTGACGTGCATAGACCCTCGTTCCGCTTCGCTGCACTCGGGTCTAGGGCTGCGCCCTATATAAACAAAACTAACGCCATTCAACCGAGAACAAGCTCTCGGCTGCACGGCGTTAGTTTTGTTTATGCACGTCTTAAGCTTTCGATGCACGTCTTTACCTTTCGCGAATCTGTAACTGATACTTCTGCAGCTTATAATTCAGCGACTGCTTCGAAATCTGCAGGCGGCCGGCCAGCTCGGAGAGGGAGCGGATGCCCTCGGACCGGGACAGGATCAGGTGTTTCTCAAAATCATCGAGGGCGTCGCTCAGGCTGACAGACGCCGGCGGCATGGTCATGGCGTAATTTGGCGGGGATTGGTTTGGCGGCTGACCATCGGCTGATGCTTGGGTTTTTGAAAGGGGCTGTGCACCAGAGGGGCCTTTTGGAAGAGAGGATATGCCGATGGTCGCCTGTTCCAGCGCCGCACTTTCGACCATGAACTCGGGCAGATCCTCCACGCTGATGTGGCTCGACGTGGCGAAGTTGAAGGCGCTCTCGATCACATTCTTGAACTCCCGCACGTTGCCGGGCCAGCTGTAGTCCTGCAGCATGCCGGCGACCTCCGGGGTCACGCCCTTCAGGGTCATGGCGTACTCGCGGTTGAACAGCTTGATGAAGTGGTCGGTCAGCATTGGGATGTCCTCTGCGCGCTCCCGCAGGGAAGGCACCTTGATCTGGACGCTGGAAAGCCGGTAAAAGAGGTCCGGGCGCATCAGCTGGCGGTCGATGCAGCTCTGGGGATGCTCGTTCACAGCGGCGATAATGCGGACGTCAAACTTCTTGGGCTCGTGGCTGCCAATACGGGTGACCTTTTTTTCCTCGATGGCCCGCAGTAGCTTGGCCTGCATGCTGAGGTCCATGGAGTTGAGCTCGTCCAGGAAGAGGGTGCCGCCATTCGCGATCTCGAAAAGGCCGGGCTTGTTCTCCGCGCCGGTGTAGCTGCCCTTGGTCGTGCCAAAGAAAATGCTTTCCAGGAGGGTGTGGGGGATGGCCGCGCAGTTTTGGGAAACGAACATGGCGCCCCGCCGGCTGCTGCCGCTGTGGATGGACTGGGCCACCAGCTCCTTGCCCGAGCCCGTCTCGCCGTAGATAAGGACGCTGGCGCTTGCCTTGGAAACTCTGACGAGCTTCTGCTTCAGGCTGCGGATCACCGCCGATTCGCCGACAATGTCCTTGACCTCATATAGCCCATCCTTGTGAGAACTGGTCATGTTGGGCAGGTCGATGAAATTCTTCAGCGCCGCGGTATCCAGGTATTTGGAGGTGCTCACCGCGCCAATGATCTTGCCGTTTTCCATGATGGGAAACGTATTGTCCAGCACCAGCATCTCGCCGCCGCCCATATATTCGAGCTTCTGAATCTGGTTCACCGTGGTCTCGCCGTATTGGATTGCCCGGTAGCACGTCGAATCCTCCGCCTTCAGGTTCGGATACACTTCCATAGGCGTTTTGCCGATGGATTCCTTTTCCTTCAAATCAAAGGTGCCAGGCAGAAATTGTTTATTGTAAACGATGCGGCACTGATCGTCAACGATCATGAGACCATCAACAAAATTTTCGATCTTGGTGATCACGTCGTAATACGCTTCGAGCATGGGGGGGACCTCGCTTTCATTGGGGGAGTTTTGGGATGGGTTGAGGTGGGTGACAGTCACCGACCTGCGGTTGGTGACTGTCTCTGGTTTGAAGTGAGTGTCAGACACCGAGTTGAAGTGAGTGTCAGACACCGAGTTGAAGTGAGTGTCTGACACCAAGTTGAAGTGAGTGTCAGACACTGAGTTGAAGTGAGTGTCTGACACCAAGTTGAAGTGAGTGTCTGACACTGAGTTGGAGTGAGTGTCTGACACCAAGTTGAAGTGAGTGCCTGACACCAAGTTGGAGTGAGTGTCTGACACCAAGTTGAATTTGGTGCCAGAGCTGCTTTTCTTAATTATACCAGAGGTTGGCGCAACCTGTGCTGCAAACGTAAAAATATTTTTACTTTTAGCTGTACATTTCAAAACCTTAAGTGAATGTAACCCCCCTGTAGTAGACGATCCACAAGTACAAATGATATAATCCATTCGGAAAGCCATGACATAACACAACAAGGAGGTGGTTTGCCATGGAACGCACCGTAGACCAAAAAGTGATCGACATACAGCTGGCGCCGGAGCAGGCAAACGCCTTTATACTCGAAAATGACGCCTTTATCCGCAACTGCATCCGCCGCTTTCAGAACCGCTCAGGCGCCTCCCAAAGCGCCAGACAGTACGTTTCGGACAGCGAGGATCACTGGGCCATCTCCCTGGAGGCCTTCCATGAAGCCATGCAGACCTACCATTACGACAAGGGCAGCTTTTACAGCTTTGCCTCCATGGTTATCGAGCGGCGCCTGATCGACCATACCCGGCGAGAAGCCCGGCATTTGAAAGAGGTGCCCATCGACCCCTACGTCTTTGAGAGTAATAGCGAGCAGGAAGACGCCTACCCGGACCAGGGCATGCGCAGCCAGGTGGTCCGCCAGCTCAGCGTCGAGCCTGACGAGTCCATCACGCTCGAGATCGAAGCCGCCAATCAGCGGTTCTCGGATTTCGGCTTTTCTTTCTTTGATTTAGCCGATAGTTCCCCAAAAGCCCAAAAAACCAAAGCAGCCTGCGCGCTGGCAGTCAATTGTATCCTGGAATCACCTGTCCTGCTTCAGGAACTAAAGAGAAACGGCCAGCTCCCAATAAAAAGTTTGGAAAAAATGTCTGGGGTACCCCGAAAAATCATCGAGCGTCATCGAAAGTATATTATAGCGGCAACTGAAATCGTCGGTGGGGACTATCCTCACTTATCGCAGTACATGAGCTTCATTAAAAGGGGGACTTCCAGATGAAAGCTGTCATTACAGAGATCAGGGGAGCGAAAGCAGCTGTACTGCAAGACGACGGCAGCATCCGACTTCTCGAAAATAAGAATTACAAGATTGGACAGGTGGTAGAATTGAAAACAACTAAATGGTACAACAATGCAACTAAATGGGTGGCTGCAGCAGCGGCTGTGCTCATGATTACATCCGGCGCGGCATCTTACGCGTATTTGAATCCGGTTGCGACGGTGAGTTTGGATGTGAATCCTTCGATTGAATTTAGAGTGAACAGCTTTGACAAAGTTATAAGTGTGAAAGCAATGAATGACGACGGCGAGCAGATTCTCGAAGAACTCGACATGAAGGGCATGGACATTGAAAAAGCAATTGAGGCTGCACTCGATGAAATGGTTGAGCAGAAGTTCCTCGACGAAGATGATGACAAAGCCAATGTCATGATTTCAGTCATGCACAAGAATGAAACGAAGCAAGAAGAAATGACAGTCTATCTCAACGGAGAAGTTAATGTCTTCGTAAAGAATGCTGGCATTGAAGCCGAAGTTGAAGTCGAAGGCATTGGCGCAGACCGCGTTGAACTTGCTGCTGATTTCAATGAAAAGAATAATATTGAGTATACCTTGACACCTGGAAAATTGAACCTTCTTGAAAAACTTAACGCTGCTCAGGGCAACGAAGAAAAATTAGCGACCGTTGAAGATATTGAAGTACTCATTGGAGAACTTATCGACAGGTTGAATGATGTTTCTGATGATGATGAACCGATAACCCTTGAAGACCTCACCGTCAAAGACATCATGAAAGAAATCAAACGCAACCGTCTTGATGTAGATGTCCTTCCTGAAGACCAAGCCAAAGACAAAGGCAATGAAGCTGCCGATGGTGAAGATGTCGTCGAAAACGACAAAGGCAAACCAGAATCCGCTCTTGGCCTTGAAGGTAAGGATAAAGAAGACAAGTCTCCAAACGAAAACGCTAACGAAAACGGCAATGGCAGCAATGCCGGCGGAAAGAACGGCGGAAATTAAGCGAAACTGATTGATTAAATGTAGGAACCGGCGCCCCGCGCTGGTTCCTTTTAAATTAGGAGAAACTCGGGGTCAATAGGCACCAGCCGCTGACACCGAGTTTCTATCAAAGGAAAAAGATGGGAGGAAGGAGGTGTCAGACACCGCCTTCCCACTTTTCACAGTGTACATTTCGTGATACAATTTTACATACTTCGTACACGAACTTTACAGAGAGAAGGGAAGATTCTGACGTGGCTCAACCTCCAAAGGCAAATGAACCGGTTCCGGCCAAGGGTACGGGAACTAAATATAAAGATTTACTTCACTTGAAAACCAAGACTTTTTTGATCTGCCTGGCCATCGCGTCAGGTCTTACGGTCATTAATCCTTTGGGGCTCGACCTCAAACAGCAAATTGTCTTTGGGTCGTTACTACTGACGGTGCTCAGCTGGGCGTTTCAGGCGATTTCACAGTCGGTGGCAGCGGTCTTCTTGCTGGCCATGTTCTCGACTTTTGGCATGACGCCGCTGCAGCAGGTGTTTAAGTTTCCGTTATCGGATAATTTCATTACCATTGCCATGTCGTTTTTGATGTCCCAGGCCATTGTCAATTCCGGGATCGCTGCGAGGCTGGCGGATACGCTGCTGGCGCGGTTCGTGAGGAAGCCCATGGACCTGATCTGGGTGGGGATCGCGGCGAACTTTTTACTCATGTTTTTAATTCCCCAGCCATTTTCCAGAACCATCCTGCTGGCGGCTATATTTGTGGAATATATCAAGCGGCATAAGCTGCCAAGCGCCACCAGCGAAATCATTATGCTGAACCTTTTCGTCACTGCGGTGACAACGCTGATGATGTTTTTGACGGCGGACGTGATCCTGAACAACTTCGCGGTGGAGATGAGCGGGACGGACATCAGCTGGTTTGAATGGGCGAAGTGGATGGCCGTGCCGAGTTTTGTCACGACGCTGATCATGTCATGGCTGTTGATTGTCATGAATAGAAAGGTGTTTGAGGTGGCGCTTGGGCGACCATCGGCTAATGCAGGGGAACAAGACCCTGAGCACATTGTCAGCCATTCGCCTTTAAGTAAGAGCGAGAAAATTGTCCTGGCACTGGTCTTAGCGACGGTGGGGCTTTGGATGACGGAGTCGCTGCACGGGATTTCATCCGCCTGGGTGGCGGTGGCATGCGTGGCGGGGCTGGCGGTCTTCACGGGGACGCTGAAGTTTCAGGATCTGAAGTCCCTCAACTTTCCGCTGATGTTGTTTTTGACGGCAGCGTTTTCGATTGGGAGCGTCATGCAGTCCAGCGGGATTTCGGCGGCCATGTTTTCGGTGTTCAGGATGGACGCGCTGGTGGGAACAGCGTGGTTTGTGCCGGCGATCATTGGACTGAACGCGGTGATTCATCAGCTGGTGGGGAGCACGGTGACGTCGCTTTCGATCACGGTCCCGGGGCTTCGGGCTATTGCGGGGGAAGCGATGAACCCCATCGCCATTATGTTCATGTCCTACGTGACGGTCAATTTGCATTTTTTCCTGCCATTTCAGCAGATTGTGCTGCTGATTGGCATTGAGCATTACAGCCCACGGCACATCCTTAAAATTGGGGTGGTCATGACGGTTCTGACGCCTGTTATCGTGCTGCTGCTTTATATGCCGTGGTTTTCATTGGTGCAGTGATACGGACGGATTTTATTTTGGTGACGCGGACAACTTTCAAAGCAGTGACGCGGACAACTTTCAAACCGGGGACGGGGGTGCGGCATCACTCTGTTGGACATCGCGACCATCGGCAAAAACAGTTTTTTGCTTTTCCAAGGCGCCAAAACATGTTAATGTTAAATCATATACAAACTACAACGTTACATGCCGGGGGTCATTATGCTGAATTACCGCTCTCTCAAGGACATAGTCTATGATTACATCTCCGAGCAGATCCGCACGAAGGCGCTGAAGCCGGGGGAGAAGATCAATGAAAATACAATTTGCGATGCACTGGAAATTTCGCGTACACCGGTGCGGGAGGCGCTGATCCAGCTCAGCAATGAGGGCTACATCGAGCAAATTCCGCGGCGGGGTTTTGTCGTGCGGGAAGTGTCTCTGGAGCGGGCCAACAATATTTATGAAATCATTGGGGTGCTGGAGGCACTGGCGACTACGGACTGCCTGAAGCACCCGGAGAGCCTGGACCTTGAGCTCATGCGGGACCTGGCGCGGCAAATGGATCTGGCCATTGACCAGGGGGATTACGACCTGTACTACCACCTTCAGAACCGGTTTCACGAGTCCTTCATCCAGTCCAGCGGCAACGAGGATTTGATCCGGATTCTGGCCAGCCTGAAGAAGACCTTCATCAAGCAGTCCTACAACGCCACGGGCTCTGAGGCCCTTTATAAGGACGCCCTGCGCAAGACCAACGAGGAGCACTGGAAGATGCTCGAGCTCTTCGAGGCGGGGGATGAGGCGGCGCTCAGGCGCTTTGTCCGGGATGTCCACTGGAACGTGAAGTACGCGGACATGGAAATTTTGATTTGAGCTTTGATATGAGCTTTGATATGAGCTTTGACAGAATTGCAGGCCCTTCGGCGCAGGATTGCCGGGGGGCTTTTTAGTTTTTGAAACTCGGTGTCAGACACCCGGTTTCGCGGGGATGAAACTCGGTGTCAGACACCCGGTTTTCAAAGATGAAACTCGGTGTCAGACACCCGGTTTTCATCAACACTCAGTTTCCAAAGATTTAGCCGATGGTCGCGGTTCCCCAACCATCGGCACACCTTCTTCCGTTGTCAGAATATTTGCACAACACCTTGACGTCTGCCCACAAATGGTCTACAATTAACACAATCAATATATAATATATTAAAAACAACAAAAATACAAAACACAGCATTCATAGTTCAAGCACCCAACACATTACACAAGGAGTGATTACCATGCATTACGGAAGCCAGTCCATGACCGGAAAGCTGAAAACTGTGCTGATCAAGCATCCCCAGGCGGCCTTCAAGGACCAGGGAACCCTGAACGCAGACGCCGAACCCTTTGGATACCTGGGCGCACCGGACTTCGCGACGGTTCTCGAGGAGTATAAAGTCTTCGAGGCGGCGCTGCAGGCCGAGGGCGTTGAGATGCTCTATCTTCCGGAGGAGGCCAGCGTGGGCCTCGACTCCATCTACGCTCACGACCCGCTGAAGGTCACGGAAAAAGGCGCCATCTATTTTCCAATGGGAAAAGCCCTGAGAGCCAACGAGGCCGCCGCCACCCGCAAGTTCCTGGAGTCAAAAGGGGTGCCGACACTGGGGGTCATTGAAGCGCCGGCGCGGATTGAAGGCGGCGACGTGGTATGGCTGGACGCCCGGACAGTGGCTATAGGACGAGGTTACAGGACAAACGACGCCGGGATTGCGGCTTTTCGCGAGCTGACCCGTGGCATTGTGGACGAGATCATTGTGGTGCCAATGCCCCACGGTGACGGACCGGAGGCCTGCCTGCACCTCATGAGCATAATCTCCATGGTGGATCAGGATCTGGCAGTGGTGTATTCCAAGTACATGCCGGTGTTTTTCCGTGAGCTTCTGCTAAGCCGTGGCATGACCCTGATCGAGACACCTGATGACGAGTACGACTACCTGGGCACCAATGTGCTGGCCCTTGCACCGCGGGTCGCCGTGATAGTGGCGGGCAACGACACTGTCAAGAAGGGCCTGGAAGCCTGCGGGGCCAAAGTCTACACCTACCCGGGCAAAGAGGTGTCCTATCGCGGTACCGGCGGCCCGACGTGCCTGACAGCACCGATCTGGCGGGGATGAGAAACTGGGTGTCAGCGGCTGTCGCCTATCAAGCCCCGGTTTCACATCAACCCCAGATGAAACTCGGTGTCTGACACCGAGTTTCACATCCAACCGAAAGGAGGCAATCACCCTGTGACAACCTCACCTCAAACTACAAACGCCTCCAGTCATCCTGTCATTACCCCGGAGGCTATTCTAAACATCTTTTATCCCTACGTGGCGATCAATTCCGAGTCGGGCACATCGGCCGAGAACGCTGCCAGCGCCTTTGTCCACCGTCACTTTAAGGAGAATCCTTACTTTCGGATTAAGACCGACCACTTTGGTCTTCATAAGATCAAAAATGACCCCTTCGACCGCCAGGTCGCCTGGGCGCTGGTCAAGGGCCGCGGAAGAAAGACCGCTGTTTTCATCCATCACTTTGATGTTGTGGAAATCGAGGACTTCAAGCGCCACAAGGCCTATGCCTTCCAGCCTGAGACCCTGGAAAAATCGCTGCTCGATGACCCGGACGCCCTAAGCCGCGAGGCCTACGAGGATCTCAAATCCAACGCATGGATCTTCGGCCGCGGCACCGCAGACATGAAAGGGGGCGGGGCGATTCAAATGGCCATCATGGATGCTTACACCAAGCTTGAGTCTTTCGAGGGCAACCTGCTCCTGCTGGCCGTTTCCGATGAGGAGAACCTCTCCGCCGGCATGCGGGCCGCAGCGCCGCTGCTGGAGCGACTCAGACTGGAGCACGACCTGAAGTACGTCCTCATGATCAACTCAGAGCCCCATCAGCGAAAAACGCCGGAGCGCGGAATGCTGTCTGGTGGATCCATCGGCAAAATACTGCCCTTTGTTTATGCGCGGGGGATCCTGGCCCACGCAGGTAAAAGCGCGGAAGGGTTCAACCCGGTACACCTCCTCAGTGAGATCGTGCGCCGGACGGAGATGAACCCGGAACTGGGAGACTACCGGCCGGAAGCCGGGGAAATGTCCCCGCCGCCCACGTGGCTCATGGCCCGGGACAGCAAGCTGGCCTACGACGTGTCCATGCCGCTGACGGCCTTTGGCTGTCTCAGCGTGCAGCCCCTGACAAACACACCCGACAGAATCTCCGGGTATCTGCTGAACACCGCCAGGGAGGCGGCGCAGGAAGTGGCAGAACGCGTCAACCGCGCGTCTGACCTGTTTTGTCAGCAGACCCACCGGCCGCGGCGTGAGGTCAAGTGGCAGCCTGTGGTCCTCAGCTTTTCTGAGCTGGTGGCCCACAGTACCCACCGCTACGGCGAAGGATTTACGGCTTATTACAAGGATGCTTTGAAAAAGGCCAACGACAAGCTGACCACCGGCGAGGCCAACAACGCCACCGCCACCTGGTCCCTGCTGGACGCGATCTTCGAGTACATTGGCTGTGAACAGCCCACCGTGATCATAGGCGTCGTTCCGCCGTACTATCCAAGCGTGTCCCACCTGGACCGACCGGAATACCAGCGGTTCATTGAAGAGATCACTATTGAGCTCAACAAATTCACCGCAGTGCACTACGACCAGCATTATGATCTGGAGGCCTTCTTCACCGGCATTTCCGATCTCAGCTATGCCGCCCTGATGCATGATGAAATCAGCGCCCTGGAAGAGGCCGTGGCCGACCAGATGCCGCTGTACGGCGACTTTTATTCGATCCCGTTCACGGAGATCGCCCGCAATGCCATGCCGTGCCTCAACATTGGGCCTTGGGGCAAGGACTTTCACAAGATCAGCGAGCGTGTCCTGAAGGCGGATCTGCTGGAGCGCACGCCGGCTATGATTCTGAAGGCGCTGGAATTGGCGCTGGGGGAATAGGGAAGGGGATGCCGATGGTCGACCATCGGCATAAAAGCCATGAAGTTTCTGGACTGAGAGACAACACAACCCATTTTAGGAGGTCATCCACCATGTTCAAACACACGATTGTTCGCCGACCAGCAAAGTCTATGACAGAAGGCATCACGTCAGCGCCGGAGCTCGGCAAGCCTGACCACGCCAATGCTCTCAAGCAGCACGACGCCTACATTGAGGCACTGAAAGCCTGCGGCGTGGACGTCCTGGTGCTGGAGGCCCTGGAGGACTTCCCGGATTCCTGCTTCGTGGAGGATGTGGCGGTCTGCACGCGGGCCTGCGCCATCATCACGAACCCGGGTGCGGCATCGAGAAATAAGGAAAAGGATTACATTGTCGACGGGGTGAAGCGGTTTTATGGCGAGGAGAAAATGGCTTACATCCAGGCGCCGGGTACCCTCGATGGCGGCGACGTCATGATGGTGGGGGACCACTTTTACGTAGGCCTTTCAGAAAGGACTAACCAAGAAGGCATCGATCAGTTTACCGCAGAACTGGCCAAGCACGGCATGACCTGTGAGGCTGTGGAGATGAAGGAAATGCTTCACCTTAAGACGGGTCTTGCGTATCTTGAAAACAACAACCTGATCGTTGGCGGGGAATTTATCACGTCGCCGGTATTTGAGAAGTTCAACAGACTTGAAGTCTCCGATGACGAAGCCTATTCCTGCAACTGCATCTGGATCAACGATAATGTCATTGTACCGGCGGGCTATCCAAAGACCCAGGCGAAGGTTGAGGCGATGGGCTATAATGTGATTGTGGTTGACACGTCGGAATTTAGAAAGCTCGATGGCGGGCTGAGCTGTCTGTCGTTGAGGTTTTAGGTTTTAGAAGGGTGTCTGGCACCGAGTTGAGTTGGGTGTCAGGCACTGAGTTAAGTTGGGTGTCAGGCACTGAGTTAAGTTTGGTGTCTGACACTGAGTTAAGTTGAGTGTCAGGCACTGAGTTAAGTTTGGTGTCTGACACTGAGTTAAGTTGAGTGTCTGACACC
Organism: Acidaminobacter sp.; assembly: GCF_030247605.1. Taxonomy (GTDB): domain Bacteria; phylum Bacillota; class Clostridia; order Peptostreptococcales; family Acidaminobacteraceae; genus Acidaminobacter. The sequence goes on from NZ_JAOTSB010000019.1 coordinate 40,322, forward strand.
GAGGTGAACTTGGTGTCAGGTACAGTAATATAATCGAAACAAATAATTTCGTTATTGTTCATTATTAGAACTCGTTCCATCTACCAGCACTACAGAACCTAAAATGAAGGGGGCAATCTAATGACACAGGCAACGATCGAGTATATCGTATGGGAAGTTCTTTGGGGAACGCCGCTGATTGTGACGATCCTGGCTATCGGCATCTACCTCACGGTTAAAACTGGCTTTTTCCAGTTCCGATTTGGCGGCTTCGCCATGAAGGAGGCCATTAAAGCCTTCACCGGCGGCGGCAAAGACAAGAAAGACAACGCCGGCGTCATCTCGTCCTTCCAGGCCATGAGCGTCGCTCTGGGCACCACGGTAGGCGTCGGCAACATAGGCGGCGTCGCGTCGGCCATCGCCATAGGCGGACCGGGCGCCATCTTCTGGATGTGGGTAGCCGGCGTCCTGGGCACCGTCATCAAGATGACCGAAATCTCCCTGGCCCTACACTACCGCTCACACAACCCGGACGGCTCCGCTTATGGCGGTCCGAACTACTACATGAAAAAAGGCATAGGGATCCAGAAGAAGATGCAGGGCGTCGCCAAATTCCTCAGCGCGCTGTTCGCCTTTGGTTTCCTGGTCGGGTTCTTCATCAACATCCAGATCTACACGGTCTCGGAAGCCATAGCCACTACCTTCAACTTCGACATGATCCCGGTGGCCGTCGCCTTCACCATCATTCTCTACCTCATGATCTCCGGCGGACTCAAGGGCCTCGGCCGCATCGCAGAATTCCTCGTGCCGTTCATGATCGTCTTTTATTTAGGCGCTGGCTTATTTATAATTTTTAAGAACATCGGCATGATCCCTGAAAGTCTCGCACTCATCTTTGGCAGCGCCTTCACTGGCACCGCCGCAGTAGGCGGCTTCGCAGGCGCCGCGTTCTCCCACGCCATTAAAACCGGCATGGCCCGCTCCGTCTTCTCCAACGAAGCCGGCTGGGGCTCCGCACCAATGGTCCACGCCTCCGCCAAAGTCGACCACCCGGTCAAACAAGGCATCCTGGGCGTCTTCGAAGTCACCGTGGACACCCTGTTCATCTGCTCCATCACCGCCCTCGTCATCATGGTCACAGGCCAGTGGAGCTCCGGCCTCGCCGGCGCCGAGCTGACTCTGACCGCTTTTGAAACAGGCATTGGCAGCGCCGGCCGCGTCGTTTTGGCCTTCGGCACCTTCCTCTTTGGCATCACCACCGCCAGCGGCCTCTTCGCCCAGATGGAAGTCGTCGTCCGTTACCTGATCGGCGATTCCAAACAGAAAAACACTATCCTGAACATCTACAAGTGGACCTACCCGCTTCCAGGCCTCGCCCTGGTCATGATCGCTGTCTATTACGCGTTCCCGGGCACCACCGTCTGGCTCTTCTCCGACATGTCCACCGCCCTCCCAATCTTCGCCAACGTCGTGGCCCTGGCCATCCTGAGCCCGAAATTCTCCGACCTCCTCAAGGACTACAAAGCCCGCTACATGGGCATAGGCAAGGTCGACCCGAACTTCAAGGTCTTCTATGAGGAAGTTCCGGGGGCTGCTGCGTCCGTAGAAACCAGTAAAAAAGCTTAGCTTTAGCCGATGGTCACCTAAACCAAAAGGAAGGGGGATCGGACACCCCCCTTCCATCTTTCTCATATTAACGAATCAGCGTCACTTCAAATAGACACCTGAAATGATCAAATTTCAGTGCTGTTTAAAGTGACGCTTTTTTATTAGCAAAAACTGCTTCAATTGTATGCTGAATATTGTTTGTCAAAAAAAGGAATCTGCATTCAGCTCTGGCAGGCATCTCAGTGTACTATAAATGTGGGCCGAGTTTTTGAATTCAGGCTCTTCAATCCGACAGCAATCCCAGAGTCAAGCCGGTCATGGCACGCCTGAATGTATTCTGATAATCTTCTTGACCATCCAGGCTTTGTAAAAGCGGCATATAGGTCATGTAAACAGAATTGGACATTTGTGTCAGTTGTTCTGCAGAACACCCATTAAACTCCGGAATCCGCTCCATCAGCATTTTGAACATCAAGATAAAGCCATGTCTATTTTTAGCGAGATTTGGATAGTCTTCCGGACTCACCTGATAGAGCATCATAACGTGCAAATCCTCACGTTCCCATAATTCTATGCAGTAGTTCCAGATATGATCCATACTAAGCGGCTGATCAAGTCCAAAGTGCTCCAGATAAGCTTTGGCATGGTTGCAGACTGGCATCACCAGTTCTTTTATTAAGGCTTCTTTATTTTCAAAATGATTGTAAACGGTTTTTCGCGCCACATCCGCATGCAAGGAAATTTCCTCAAGTGTCACGCCGAGGGAGCCTTTTTCACTAATGAGTTTAGCCGCGACGCTAAGGATATCATGATGAAGTTTGTCTCGCTTCTTCATTGTCCGTGAAGGCATAGGCTCGTGCATCCTGATCACCTTTCTTTTTGCTTGCTTGTTTTTATAGATTAGTATATCATGAAATCAAAACAAAATACACAATTATGTGTAACGTTACATAAAGGTGTATTCGGAGGCAAAAGCATGAAAAACAAATCTATGACCATACTGCCAATATTTTTTACTGTCTTTATTGACTTGCTTGGCCTGGGGATAATAATTCCAATACTTCCGGCGGTTATTCTCAATCCTGTGGCAGGTTTACTGCCTATGCAATATGACTTTTCCCTGCGGACCATCATTTATGGCTTTCTGATTGCATCTTATCCGATCATGCAATTTTTTGGTGCACCAATCCTTGGTGTTCTCGCAGATCGTATGGGACGCAGAAAAATTCTGCTGGCTTCACTGGTTGGGACGATGATAGGGTATATCCTGTTTGCAATAGGCATTGTGACGCAGAATATTTGGCTGTTGTTCTTGGGCCGGTCCGTTGATGGCTTCACCGGCGGCAATATTTCTATCGCTCAATCGGCCATTGCTGACATCAGTGATGAAAGCAACAAAGCCAGAAACTTTGGTCTGATTGGTATGGCATTTGGTTTGGGTTTTGTAATAGGTCCGTTTATAGGTGGTAAATTGTCTGACCCTTCAATTGTAAGTTGGTTTAATTTTGACACACCCTTTTGGCTGGCGGCTGTATTGTCCATAATCAATCTGCTGATGGTCTTCAGATTGTTCCCTGAAACGCTCAAAGCAAGGAAAACAGGGCGTGTGGATCTCTTTGCCGGCATTGGGAACATTCGACGTGCTTTTGGGATCAAAGAGATGCGAACCGTCTTTATAGTTGTTTTTTTGTTGACCATAGGCTTCAACTTCTTCACCCAATTTTTTCAAGTTTTCCTGGTGGGGAAATTTCAGTATAATCAATCACAGATTGGTGACTTATTTGCTTATATGGGCATTTGGATAGCTATTGCCCAGGGTGCGGTATTGCGTCCACTTTCCAGAAAATTTTCATCCACTCAAATATTGTCTTATGCGGTTTTGCTTCTTGCCATTGTATTCCCAATTCTGCTGATCCCGGATAACGCTCTTTGGATTTACGTCATCATTCCATTCATTGCAATTCTTCAGGGCTTGATCCAACCGAACAGCACAGCGATTGTTTCGGGATTGTCAGATCGCTCTTCTCAAGGGGAAATACTTGGGATCAACCAGTCCATTGTCAGCTTGGCTCAGGCTATCCCGCCTATTTTGGCTGGATTTTTAACGATTATTAATCTTAATCTTCCGACCTTGTTTGCTGCCGGGTCAACCTTTCTGGCGTGGATTGTGTTTATTAACCGGTTTAAGAAACGCAGTGCGGGGATAGAGCAATCAGTTAAGAAGGTCAATTGACTATAGACACGCACATACACATCACTTTAGCTGCTGTAGGTTAAAGTGCTGAAATCCAGATAAAAAGCCTTGATCGCCACCTATTCAGGAGATCAAGGCTTTAATTCTGTATGCAACGCGCTCTCAAGCCCAAACGCCATCAAGGCGTTGTACTTTTCTCCCTCAAATCCGGATCGTTTTCGTATCCTCGACTTTCCCAGTATCCTTCGTAGTCGGCATCCTCGGTCAGTTCAATCTCATTGACCCACCGGGCCCATTTATAGCCCAGCTTGTCTTCCGCAATGACAATAAAAGGATAGCCAAGGGCCGCAGGGAGCTGGATCCCATTGGAGTTGTAAGCCAGCAGCATGTCCCGCTCCAGTATGGTTTCCAGCGGCATGGAGGTCGTGTAGTCGTCAACGCAGTGAAAAATGACTGTGACGGATTCCGGCTGAACCCCGGCGGACTCGATCAAATCCGCGAGTCTCACGCCTTCCCACAGCACCGTGGCGTCCCAGCCCTCGACGCAGTGTAGGGTGATCAGCCGCTCATAAGCTGTCAACGCCAGCACCTCATCATAAGTGTAAGTCAACGGCGTGTCGACGAGACCTGTAACTGTCAACTCGTAGTTGTCAATGTCAACCTGCTGAATGCCGCTGATGGAGTTGTCTCTGGGGCCTATTGAAGGATCGAGGCGCATCCCTTCATATTCCCTGATTTCCAGTTCCTGATAGCGCTTTTCGGTGGCGCTTGTGACACCGTCCGGACCGGGTTCGGGGCTGTCAACGATGTTGCAGGCGGAGAGGAGGGGGAGAAGAGACAGCAGGATGAGAAGGAAGAGGTGACGCGGTAGGCGTTGGGGGAGTGTAGGGGGAAGATTATGAAGAAGGTTATGTAATCGTCTGTGTTTCATAACGGGTGCTCCTTTCTTAAACCTGGGAAGGCAGGGAAATGGCATTGCATAATAGGATTTGTAATCCATTTATACCCCCAAACCTTAAATAACAATTAAATGTGTCGGGGCTGATTTCAAAAGCTGTCCGCGTCCCCAACTCCGTTTTTGTCCGCGTCCCCATCTCAAAACCCTAAATCACTAAATCTCCATCTTCCATTCCTTCCAAATTTATGCTATGCTTTATCCATACCACCGCACCACCCACAACTTCATAAACAGTCTTATCAAGAGTCAGGGTAGAGGTTCAGCTCTATGACCCTGCGCCAACCTGCTGCAAAGCAAGGTGGTCCAGCTGAAAGCGATAAGGAGGGAGCCCATATGACCTAACTTCTTTTGCTTGAAAGAGGTTTTTTTATTTTTTTGTTATTTTAGGTCCACCCCAAAGCGCCAATGCCTAAAAAAGAACCTCAACGAATAACTCTGAAAGCCCCCAAAATCTAAAAGCCGTTATCCACCCCAAAAGAAACCAATCCAAGGAGAGATTCTCATGACAAGTTCAAACATTATTAAGTCCACTGACTTCGCAAGTCTAACAACATCACCAACCCCGCGCTACAAGCGCGTCCAGGGCGGCAACAGCTGGGCCAGCGCCATGTTCAGATTTACCGCAGACAGCTTCACCTACGCCGCCCGCCTGATAGACAACCTCGACCGCTTCCACTTCCAGAGCCGCGGCGACCTTACCACCGTCTTGAACACCGCTCAGAATCACGACCACGATCAAGACACCCTCCAAGCTTCCGCCCCAACAGGCATCACCTTCTACTGCCGCGGCATCGAAATCGCCACCTTCACCGAAGAGGACATTGAAATCAAGCGCGCCACCGCCGCCTATGCCTTCGACGACCACCTCATTGAAAAATTAAGAGCCTTTGGCATCCCGGAAGCGTTTAAAATCCCTCTGCACAGGGAAAAAGAACAAAGTCAGAAGAAATAACTCACGCATTAACAAATATTGACCACCCCAATCCCCACACCCACCGACGCGCCGGTCCACCGACCCACACACCCACCCACCACCTCCAAGACCCAAGCCCCCAACCCATTCCCCCCCCCCGAAAGCGAGGTCCCTCCATGATCCGAAGACTCACCGAAGCCGACCGCCAGACCACTCTGGACTTCCTTTTGGAAGAACCTGAAATCAACCTCTTCGCCATTGGCGACATCGAGCGCTTCGGCTTCGACGCGCACTTCCAAACCCTCTGGGGCGACTTTGAGGCCGACACGGATCACCTTCAGGCCGTTCTCCTTCGCTACGAAAGCAACTACATTCCCTATTTCAAAAACAATCACTATAACCCGGCCATTTTCGCCAATATCATGCTCTCAGACCCCGACTTCAGAATGCTCTCCGGCCGCCTGCCCCTGGTCCGGAGAGTCCAGGAGGCAATAGCCATAGCCACCGAAGCCCTGGAACGCCCTGAACCGGCCTATATAGAAAAGGTCACCTACTTCTGTAAATTGACAGAGGCCACCCAGCTCAGCCCAGAAAATCCAACCCAAACCATCAAAATAGCCATACCAGACGACGCCCCACGGATCCTCGATCTCATCAAAGAAATCGATGAATTCAGCGACTCCATCACCACTACAGAGCACCGCATGCGCGAAAACATTGAAACCGGCGCCTCCCGCGTCTATTTCATAGAAGACCCTAACCGCCGCCTCCTGACCGTCTCCCAGACCGCCGCCGAAAACTCCGCCTCCGCCATGATCGTGGGCGTCGCCACCCGCCCAGACCACCGCGCCCAAGGCCTGATGAGCGCTTGCCTCTCCAGCCTCTGCCGCGACCTCCTCGGGGAAGGCAAAACCCTCTGCCTCTTCTACGACAACCCCCGCGCCGGCTCAGTCTACCACCGCCTGGGCTTCGACACCATTGACCAGTGGCTCATGCTGATCAAACGTTAATCATTTCTTAATTGTATTTATTTCACCCTTGGGGTATAGTGGTGCTATAATCCAGTTGAGAATGGGTATCATCTAACCAAACCCAGCTCAACACCCCAATAAGAAAAGTGGTGAAACCTCATGCAAACATCCAAAAACCTAAAGAAGCTTCTGCCGATGGTCACCTTAACCCTCCTCCTCACCGCCGCAGCAACCCTCTCAGCATGTGCACCGGCTGTAGAACCACCTGCCACGCCACCTGCCGCAGAAACCCCGGCAGCACCAACTCTCCCGCAAGCTCAGGAGAAAATTTTTGAACAGGCGGGGTCAGACCCGTGGCGCGACTACAGCTTCGAACCTGCCTCGCTTCAGACTTGGATCAACGAAGAGGGCGACGAAATCCTGGATGTCTGGGTCCGAATAGACTACAAAAACAACCCTGGCACCGCGGTTAGAGATGAACAGCAGTGGCACATCGATTTCAAGAATAACCGCTACAAAGTCTCTGACAGCTTCGCCTATGACGCCGAGGGCAACTTCTGCGAAACGTGACACCTCGCTTATGAGGATGTCTCGTGGAGAGATCCGGTGGAAGGCAGTCCAGGCTTTATTGTACTGACTGCGGTAAAAGAGTACGTAGGGAAATAATTCAAAGGAGAGGCGACAATGGCGGCGGCAGCCGCTGTTGTCGCTTCCTTTTTTTAAAGGAAAACGAAGGCCCACAGATCCCAGCGCCTCTTATGCGCGCTGGGATCTGTGGGCCTTTATTTGAAAAAATCCATTATAACATTTAAGTCATTCAAAAATTTTCAACTTTCCACCACATCCAAAAACAGATTGTCCAATTGAATCAACCTAATATTGGATTGTTCTTTGCTCTTTTCAATCAGTTGCTTCGTGAAACCACTTTTCGAGAACAGATAATAATATTTATTTTCGTGCGCAAACATAAGACTTCTTTCTACCAGCAAATTTAACGCTTTTACGTCCATTAGGTCATTTTTGAATTTGCACTCGCCAAAGATGACGGCATCTCTTCCAAGGGCAATTAAATCAATTTCATCCTGCTTTTGCTTAATGGGATTGTTTCCCCACCATCGGCCAATGTTTTCAATGGTGAATGGCAATTTGGACTGATGGTCCATTCGCAGTAAATATTCCATGCAAACAGTTTCAAAGGCGCTTCCTAAGAATGTACTGAGTTCAGGGAGTATTTTCTCCTCATAAACATAACGGCTTTTGTCGCGTTCGATCAAACTTTTATTAGGATAGACAAACCTATAGATGAATTTAAACAATAAGTCATTCACTCTGTAAATCGTATTTTTAAATTTTTCATTAGTGATTGGAAATTCTTTTTTTAAGATATGGAGGTCTACCAAATGCAAAATGTATTTTGATAATTTGCGGCTGTCTTCACCGCTCTTTGTCGAGATTTCATTGAGTTTTGTTGCGCCTGATGAAATGGCTTCAATGATTGCATTATAAACTGCGGGCACACGAAGCTCCTGATGCATGAGATTTTTTGGTTCATCATATAAATAGGCACTGGTATCCAAAATGTGTTCAATAATATTTTCTGGCAGACTTAGTGAAGCATCAAATTTATTCAGATACTGGGGGATGCCGCCTAAGAGACAATAAGTCTTGACCTTGTCTTCATAGGTGTAATTCGGGAAAAACTTCGCGGCGTCAAAATAATCGAGAGGTTGTACATGCATCTGAGCGGTTTTTCTCCCGAAAAGCGGACTCTTCTCTGAAATGACTTCATTTTCAATGAAACTGATCGATGAACCGCATGCTATCAAGAACAAATTTGTTTTTGAAAGGGTATGATCAATCACATGCTGAAGCGTCGATAAAAAGCTTGGATTACTTTGGGCAATATAGGGCAGCTCATCAATAACGACAACGATCCTTTGATCTGAAGCAATTTCAGCGATGAACTTAAAAGCGTGATCCCATTTATCGAAGTCGGGGATATACTTAAATTGCGGATAGTGTTCTCTAATGGCATCTGTAAATTTTGACAAGTTTAGTTTGTCATTATTCTCCTCTGCGGAGAAGAAGATGGCCTCTTTATTTTTGATGAATTCGGTTAACAACCTTGTTTTACCAATTCTGCGGCGTCCAAACATTATCATGAATTCGAATTTATTTGTTTTGTATAGCTTTTCAAGCTTCGTTAATTCGTTTGTCCTTCCAATAAACAAGTGGCTCAGCCCCTTCAAGAATTGCTTCGATGGTCACATAACTACTCATAAGTTGACTACTCATGAGTTGACTACTCGTAAGTAGTTAATATAATTCTATCACAAAATTGCATTCTTTCAAGTCTGTTTGACCTTCCCTTTTATGGAGGGAAACTATATTAATAGTACTTAACAAATCAAAACCCGAATCCATCCAAGAGGTGAGTCTATGTACACGCAAGATCTCGACGACTACCTTTCCATCCGGCACGACAACGGCGCAAACTTCTGGATCACTGGACTGTCCGCGTCCCAACGGGACCCTGCCATCTTGGCATAGGCGCGCAGTATATGAAAGTTGAATATCCCTTCCTCCGCTACAACATGTTCTATACCACTTACGTCCTTTCTTACTATAAAGCAGCTAAGCATGATCCCCGTTTTCTCGAGATGCTGGATGCCCTCCGCGGAAAGCTGGTCGACAAAGGTCAGCTGATTGTTGAACGCCCACATGCAAAGCTGGCAAAACTCAAGTTCTGCAAGATGGGTGATCCTTCGGAGATGGCTACCGGGCGGTATGGGGAGATTATGTTTAATTTAAAGCAATAATGTTTTTGCCGATGGTTCCTCCAACGCACACCATCCCAAGATATTCGATGTAATGTCAAAAAGAGTCATCCTCTATACGCTGCCTCTCTTTGCATTATAAAATTATAAAATTGCAAACATAAACAGATTTTGTGTTTACAATAGCAATTCGAGTGATATAATTAAATTGGAGGTGAGACTATGAAGCTGCTTAAAATTGAATTTGAAAACATTGGAATCTTTGAAAAAGGGTTTACAATCGATTTAACTGCCGCGGATAGAGTGACTGAATCCAGTCAAGTTGCCAATATATATAGGTCAATTTACTCACAGAATGTAGTGGCCGTAACAGGTCCAAATGCTTCAGGCAAAACCTCACTTTTAAAACTTCTTAGACTGGCATTTAAAATAGTAATTCATAACGCAGGACTTGATGATATTGGCCCTATTAGTGGCGTTATTAATGATGGAACGATCATGAAAGTTGACTTTTATAATGAAGATATTTTTTATCGATTGATCTCAACTATAGGCATACAGGACCAATTGCAGGACAATAAGTATTATTTCAAAGATGAGATTGTTTATTCAAAAGTTAAATCGGAAGTAAGAAATAAGGAAAGCGTCAATGAATTTGAGAAAATCCTTTTAAGAAGAAGTGATGTAACAAATAACAAAAATAACTTTTTAAAACCACAAGACAGTATCGTATCGATCTATACTCGAAACGATGTCATTTATAGAGATACCATTAGCGCGACGAATATCAATATTTACCATAATAGAGGGAATGACATCATGCCCTTTGTCAATTTGTTTGATAACAGCATCGAATTTATTAAGTCAAACAATGAAGAATGTGAGATCAAATTTAAGAATAAAGATAAACAGTATACAACCAACATTTTTGAAACTGAAAATTATTTGTCTTCCGGCACAATAAAAGGAAGCAATCTTATTTTTACAATTGCATTAGTCATGAAATCCGGTGGTTATTTAATCATTGATGAAATTGAGAATCATATACAAAAAAAACTTGTCCAGATTCTGATAGGTCTTTTTACAGACGAGGAGATCAACAGGTTCGGAGCGACTCTCATTTTCTCGACGCACTATTCTGAGATTATAGATGTGATTGATAGAAAAGACAATATTTACGTACTTGTAAGAGATCAGGACTTCGTCAGTAAAGTCATCAGGTATTCAGAAATAGTAAATAGAAATGATATAAAGAAAAGTGAAATTCTGTTGTCGAATTATATCGACGGCACTTCGCCGAGTTATGAACTCATTAAAGACGTGAGGGAGCTATTATGCAAATTGGTGAATTCATAAGTGGGCAGTATTATGTTCTTTGTATATGCGAGGGAAGGGCAGAAGAAGACTTAATAAACTATTTGCTTGAGAACGATCTTCTGATATTCAAAAGACAGGATCTGCTTTTTGAGAAAATCACCCGTACGAGAGCTGTTAAGAAGATTCAAGAAGAGTTCTTGAGTTTATACTTTGAAAAACCTGTCATCATAATTAGAATTGTCGACTCAAAGAATGAGAAGTTCAAATTGGATGCTGTCTATGAAGATCGCTATGAAGATAAAGTCTTTAATATTATCACAAGACCAGAAATTGAAATTCTGATCGTTATCAAAAATGGAGATTACGGACGTTATTCAAGAAAGCATAAGTCAAAAAACAAGCCCAGTGAATTTTGCCAAGCTGAATACGGAATTAAGAATATCAAGTCTAAAGGCCGCTTTATTTGTGAGTTTGAAGGTGTAGAACAAATTATGGACGCTATAAAAACTTATAAAAGTCTAACCAATTATAAAGAGCTCAGTTTGAGTGATCTTTTTAATAAGGACTTATGAAGTATGAATATTTTCACCACATTACAGTATGTCTTCGAAATCGTATTTCTCTTCACATCAAAAAACGGCTCTAAGTCAATAGTTGGGGTGGGGATTCCTCGAATCCCTGCTCCTTCGTTGTTTTGAGGGTATTATAGTTATGAAGTTAGATTTTAAGAATTCATGGCATGACAAAAAGAACCAGCGGTTACCGGAAAGAGATTCAAGCTAAGAGCAAATGTGCAGAATCCTATTTCTAAAGCGGTCAAAGTCTCTCACACCATAGCTCACACGTTTCAGAACCTTGATCTTGTTGTTGAAACCTTCTGTGCAGCCATTGGTGTATCCATATTTGAAGGCATTCAGAATCTCTTTGCTCCAGTTCCGAAAAGCAGTGATACAGGCGTTGAATTCTGGCAATCGCACTTGTTCGGCATATTGGATCCAGTCATAGAAGGCTTTTCTCTGGACAGAGTAACGTTCATGTTGGCAAATAGCGTAAAATGCTTCCTTGAGCTTGTAGGCCTGTCTTAGGTCATCGCTATACAGCAGCATGATATCCAGTTGCTCTTTTTCATGGGGCTTCAACTTTTCAGTTCGCTTTAAAATCAGACTTCGGCTTCGCTTGAAGTATTTTCTCAATGCCGGGATCATCGTCTTTTGGATGCGCTTACGGACATTTTCAATGGCCCAGGAGACTTGTCTGATGAAGTGATACTTGTCGACAACAATGGAGGCATTGGGAAAAAACGTTCTGGCGAGATCCGCATAAGGTTTCCACATGTCACACACAAAGAACTGCACCTTCAAACGCTCATGCTTGGAATAACTCTTAAAATAGTCAATCAGGTGATTCTGTCTTCGGTCTGGAAGGATGTCCAGGACGGCTCTCTTTTTCGGATCCACAAGAATGCACTGGTACTTTTCGCTTCCGGCGTTGCCCTTGAATTCATCAATGGCCAGCACTTTGGGAAGGGAGCTTGGTCTGTCATACTGAATCATACGGAAGACCCTTGAAACGGTGTGTGCCGAGACATTTGCCTTGTCAGCAACAGCGGCCATTGGAATGGCATTTCTAAGCTCGTGGACAATGTAAGCCGCTAAACGATTGGTCATTCTTCTGTACTTGGGAAGGAACTCGTAGGACTCATAGAACCGCTTGCCGCAAGAGCAGACATACCGGCGCTTTCGAAGGAGCAGGATCGTGTTCTTGGTCATAAGGGGCAGGTCTTTTAGGACCTGGTTTCGATAGTCGTGTACCTTGGTGGTCACCTTGCCGCAGATGGGACAGGTAGACGGTCTGGGTTTTGTTGAGATTGATATTTTCACAGCGGTTTCAGAATGAGATATCTTATAGACAAAGCAATCTTTTAAATTCAAGAGTTTGCTGGTAAAATGAGAGTGCACTTATATCCAAGCCCCTTTCTAAATGTTTGTCTCAGCAACAACATTTTAAGGAGCAAAAGATATAAGTGCATTATTTTTTGAAAAAAATAATGCTGGGGAGGAATTACCCACCCCAACATTTATTATAGAACCCAAAAAACCAAGCGCCCCACACTCATTCAGCGTACTCCAGCTGAATAAGTGTGGGGCGCTTTGATTTTCTATCTACTTCCCCTTCATCCCCACCGCAATCACCGCCGTGATTGGAATCGTGAGCACCAGCCCAATGGTCCCCGCCAGAGACCTAACAATCTCCGTGGCAATCAGATCCAGGTTGATAATCCTCGCCAGCGGCGTGTCATAAGCCATAAAGATCAGCAGCAGGGGAATGGAGCTCCCTGTATAAGCCAGGATCAACGTATTGCTCATAGTCCCCATAATGTCCTTGCCCACGGTCATACCCGCCGCGAACAGTGCCTTGCTTTTCAGAAGAGGATTCGCCCTGTGCACCTCGTCAATGGCAGAGGAAATCGACATAGCCACGTCCATAACCGCCCCAAGGGCGCCCAGCAAAATCCCGGAAAACATGAGCTCTTTAAAGTTGAACACCGTCCCTTGTGGGATGTACAGCAGCATCCCGGCTTCCTCCCCGGACAGTCCGGTCAGCCGCACCATGGAGCCCACCGTATAGGCCAGAACCCCCGCAATAATAACCCCCAGTGACGCCCCAATAATAGCCGCGTAGCTTTTACGCTGAAACCCACTGATCACCAGGTAAGTCACAATGTTGATGACTATCGCAATACCCACCGTAATCAAAATAGGGCTGTACCCCGCCAGCAGCGCCGGCAGCAGCACCTTGTAAACCAGGGTCATGGTGATCCCCAGGGTCACAATGGTTTTCAGACCCTGCATCCGTCCAATGGCCAGCACACACAGCAGAAAGAATCCGCCCAGCCAGTAAATGTAGGTATCCCGCACATAGTCCGAGACATAGACCACATAATCCCCTGAGTCCGGGTACTCCTCAATGTGCACCATGACCTTGTCGCCCTCTGACACCGGCAGCTCATAAATCGAGTTGCCGCTGAGAACATTGATGGTCTCCGTAATCTGACCCTTGAATTTCCCCGTCAGGATCTCCAGCTGCACCGTTTGCTCCAGCGTAATTTGCTCCTCCGGAGCAGGGGTCCGCTCCACTACAGACAGCACCCGGGCTTTCTCGGAGTGCGTAATATAGTCCTCGTCCACCTCAGGCACTTCCGCCATGTCTTCCTCTAACTGCACTTCTTCAGAGATTTCGCCGATGGTCCCTGTGTCAGACACCGCACCCTCATCACTGGCGCTGTCCGCCCAAACGCTGCTCATTCCAAAGGGAACAGTCAGCATCAGCGCCAACAGCATAGCGATACCAATTGTTCTATAACTTTTAAATTTTAAGCTTCTTCGCATAATCTGCCACCTCACAATGCTTATAGTGTACCATCAGACCCCCTTTTGACACAAGGCGGACGGTACATTGTTACCCCTCCTTAAGAGACTTGGAAACCCTTATGAAATCTCTTAAAAATTTCCATTAAATGTTATGTAAATATAAGGATAAAATAATAGTAAATCCCTAAAAACTTCTTTACACAGTGTATATTTTTAGATACAATCCTTTTGGGAAGGAAATTTATCCCAGTTTTATGTCAACGACTGCGACTTCGGATCCAGGGAGGTGATCCAGCGTCAATCCAGTACCGGTTGGGTATAAAAGAGCGCTTCAAATGACAATTGAGACGGGCACACAGTAATGTAAACAACAACCACTTTAGCAATCATCGCAGAAGGAGTGGCACTACATGAAGGCTAGCCGTCAAAACAAAACGAGAAACCTATTGTCCATGCTGTTAAGTTTAATCTTGATTTTTGGAAGCGCCTCTTTCAGTACAAGTTTAGCCGCAAGCGCCGCACAGTCGACGCACTGGGTCAAGCAGTCACCTGGCATAACACAGGAATGGCACCCTTTGATTGATGAATTCGAGTCCCTTGGTCTGCTGGACGCGCCTATGACGCGGGGGGCTTTTGAAATCCTCATTCAGAACAGCTTTGAGGGTCTTGAAGCCTTTGAAATCCCTGCGGGGAGCGGTGAAAACCACGAAGCTGCCGCAACCCTCTATGTCACAAGAATGGAAGGTGCGTTCTACCTTCATCATTTAATGAAAGCTGAAAGGATCCTGGCACAGCAGCTTTATACTGATCAGCCGGATATTCCGAAGTGGGCCCTTGAATCCGTTCTAGGCATGACTCAGAAGGGGATCTTCAAAGGCTTCCCAGATGGTTCCTTTAAAAGCCGCCAGTGGCTTACTTATGCCGAAGCCATCTGTCTGGTGGCAAAATCTCAGCTGCAGTGGATGAGAGAGGGATTGACGGCCGTAGTGCCAACACCGGCGCCACTGGGAGAGCCGGTAGTCACCGTACCGGAGCCACAGCCTGAACCACAGCCTGAACCTGATCCGGACCAAACCCCACAACCGGAACCTCCTGTCACTACTGAGCCTCCGGTTGTCTCTGAGCCTCCGGCTGATACAGAACCAGCCGAAACGCCGGAAGAGCCTGCAGAACCTGTTGAGCCAGTGATTGAAGCGCCTCAGCCGGATCCAGTCCCACAACCGGAAGACCCGCAGCCAACGGATCCTCAGCCCGAAAATCCACAGCCCGTAGATCCGTTGCCGGAAGAGCCGCAAACTGAAGACCCTCAGCCACAGGTACCTGAGGCAAAACCAACCCACACCGCAGAAATCCTTATGCTCCTGCCGGAGGGCAAAACGCACTATGCTTACGTTCCCATTGAGCTTTATCTGATAGATCCGGATCTCAACACAGATCCAAACGTCGTTGAGACGGCGGAGGTTCTGATGTTTTCCTACGACCAATTCGAAAGCGTCATCACCATGACAGAAATCAGTGCTGACAGCGATCATTTCCTGGCCTGGATTACACCGGTCTTTGAACCGGGGGAGGATCCATTTGAGTTCAGGGTATGTGAGTTCTATACCATTGGAGCTTACATCGATTATTATGATCCGGTGAATGCGGATGGCGTGGTCAATTATTTGAGATCCATGTCCTTTGATGTTCAGCCGTTTAAGTACTAAATAACACGAGTGCCGGTTTGGAAACCAGATCCTAAATTTCCAAACCGGCGCTTTTTCATCAAAAATTATGTTATGTAAACTATTAACATATTTGTAACACATACGACAATCTTCGACCTTTAAAATCACTTTTGACATGATAAAGTTATTGTATACCTAGATTCTACGTGCAATCTACTCATATAACCCTTTAAGCAAGTATTTATAATCGTTAAGCCAAAACCATTCTTTCACCCAATGGGTG
>NZ_JAOTSB010000020.1 GCF_030247605.1 Acidaminobacter sp.
AGACTGTCTGAATTTTTCAATTCTCTTGGTCACATTCATGATTTTAGCCTCCTGATATACAGCATTTCCAATGTTCGGAGCACATTATCTTCAAGCTTTATATTTTATATTTTATAATATATAATCTTGATTACATTATAATAGTCATTTCATTTTCAGTCAATCTAAAGGGCTGCTCTGCGCAACACAAATTTTAACCCCAATTTCAAACTTTTCCCAGCTTGTGTCTTACTGCTTGAATACGCTAAAGCTCTTCCCGTTTCAACGCGTCAATCAGTGAGGTCATGGCCATCCGCATGTGCTGTTCCAGATCAAAGCAGGCCTGATCCATATTTTTTTCCTCAGCCGCGCTGAGAATCCGCCGGTGGAATTCCTGGGAGAGATCATTGTTGAGATGCTCAATCAAATACCGGCGCATGTACCGCTCCACCTGATAGTGCAGCGTTTTGATCAGCTCCAGCAAAAAAGTATTGCCGCAGCGTCCGTAAAGCACCTTGTGAAGTTCCAGATTGAGCCTGCTCAGGGCTTTCCCCGTCTCTGCCCGGTCCAGCTGCTCAATGAGCTGGGCAGCTGCTTTAAAATCCTTTTTAGTCAGCCTGGGGATGGACATGGCTAAGGCGCCCTTTTCTATCAGGATCCGGGTCTCGAAAACCTCTCTGGCCCGCTCGCTCGAAAGTTCGCTGACAAAAGCGCCTTTATTGGGGTAAAAAGTGACCAGACCTTCCGTCTCCAGGTTTCTGAGTGCTTCCCGTACCGGAATCAGACTGCTGTCAAAACGTCTGGCGATCTCCTCCTGTTTCATCTGAGTACCTGCTTCAATCTCGCCATTCAGGATGGATTCCCTGAGCTCCTCGGCTATGATCGCCGGCAGATTTTGATAGGTCTTGCCTTTTTTCTTCAGATCGAGTGCCATGTCAACAACCCTTTCAGCGGACTAATCTAGCTTTCAACTTTTGCCATTCCCAAAGTCAAGCCGCAACCTATGTTTTTGTTTTAAGTATACCAGAAATGCCTCTCCCCTGAAGCCCCATTTACGCACACTGAAGAACGTGGTAACATTATGAGCAAATCATCAGCGTTTCCAAGGAGGCACCTAAACTTGAAAAAGAACATTAAAGAATTTTTCCTTATCAACCTTGGTCTAGCCATGGTTGCAGCGGGCATCTATTTCTTCCTGGTGCCCAACAATGTCGCCGCCGGCGGCGTCAGCGGCCTGGCCATGGTCATCAATTACTATCTGCCAGAGATCCCAATTGGCGCCTTTATGATGATGATGAACGTGATCCTGTTTATCATTGGGATTATTTTTATTGGCAAGGACTTTGGCGTTCGAACCATTTACTCCAGTCTGATGCTTTCAGGCATGATCTGGTTGTTTGAATCCCTCTTCCCCCTCACCGAACCGCTGACCGGAGACATCCTGCTGGAAATGATCTACGGGATCATGCTGGCGGGCGGCGGCATGGGCATTGTCTTCCTCAACAACGCCTCAACGGGTGGGACGGACATCATTGCCAAAATCCTCAATAAGTATTTTCAGATCGCCATCGGCAAAGGTCTTCTTATGGCGGACTTTCTCATTGTCTCTGCCGCAGGCGTCACCTTTGGCATTCAGAGCGGCCTCTATGCGCTGCTGGCAGTCATCATCAACGGCTTTGTGATCGACGCGGTGATCGAGGGCCTGGAGACCAACAAACAGGTGACGATCATTGCCACCGAGGTGGATCAGATTACGCGGTTCATCATGGACGACCTGGGACGCGGCGCGACGCTGTATCAGGCCAGAGGTGCCTATACCAATGAGTCAAAGGAGATCATCATGACTATTGTGGACCGCAAGGAATTTATCCGGCTCAGAAATTACATCAAGTCGGTGGATCAGCGGGCATTCATTTCCGTCAGCAAAATTCACGAGACGCTTGGAGAGGGCTTTAAGAGTTTATTGCATTAGCGCCCTGTGAGCGCGAACGCCGGATAACTTTGACGCCCTCCACTTAACCGAAAGGACAGAGGCTAATGAGATCAAAAATACTGGTCGTGGGCAGTCTTAATATGGATCTGGTGGCCACGGTGGAACATCTTCCCCGGCTTGGGGAGACCGTGACGGGAAAGCGCTTTGACACTTATTCCGGCGGCAAGGGCGCCAATCAGGCGGTGGCTGCGGCGCGGATGGGGGCCTCTGTGGCCATGGTCGGCGCGGTGGGTCAGGACGATTACGGCAGGCGACTGCTGGAGGGTTTGTCCCGGGATGGGGTTGACGTTCAGGGTGTCCAAACGCTGCCTGACCTTCCAACCGGCGTCGCTGTGATCACGGTTTCTGCCGATGGTCATAATACCATCACCGTCATCCCCGGCGCCAACGGCGGAGTCCAGCCTTCTGACCTCGACCTGGCGGCGGACGCGTTCTCAGCCTGCGACCTGGTGGTCCTCCAGCTTGAGCTGCCTACGGACACTGTTCTTCGTGCGGCGCAGCTCGCCCATTCCTACGGTAAAAAAGTCATCCTCAATCCGGCACCCTATCAGACGCTGCCTGAGTCGCTGCTTCAACTTGTCGATGTGCTGGTGGTCAACGAGATTGAAGGCCTGCAGCTCAGCGGACGTGCGCCTGAGTTTCACGAGTCGGGTAAAGTCACCGGCGCATCCCCTTCAAAGCTGTCTGGTATGGTTTTTTCACCTGGCGATGTTATGAAGGCTTTGGTCGAGCTGGGCTTTCCTATTGTTCTCATGACTATGGGGGCTGACGGGGTTTATTACAGCGGCGAGGGTCGATCCGGCCACATTCCCGCCGTTAAGGTCTCTGCAGTGGATACGACTGCTGCAGGAGATACGTTTGCCGGTGCCTTTGCGGCATTTTGGCAGTCGGTTGGCCTGGAGAAAGCGGTCGAACTGGCGGTAGAGGCTGCCGGCATAACTGTCACCCGCCCGGGAGCGCAAGTCTCCATCCCATTTGAATGGGAATTGAGGGGCAAGTAAAATAATCCAAAGTGGTCAGGAGGACTTTCAGATGTCTGTGAAAATGTTGATTAAAGAATACAAAGATTACACCATTGCCATGCGCAGAGAATTCCACCAACATCCGGAGCCCAGCATGAAGGAATTGCGAACACAGAAGCGCGTCATGGAGGAGCTTGCCGCCATGGGCATAGAATGCCGGGAAGCTGGCGGTACCGGTGTTATTGGCTGGATTCGGGGCGCACTGCCAGGCAAGACCGTGGCGCTGCGGGCTGACATGGATGCTCTGGAGCTGCAGGAAGATAATGCTGTCCCATACAAATCTCAAACTGATGGCCTCATGCACGGCTGCGGCCACGACGGCCACACTGCCAGCCTGCTCGGCGCCGCCCAGATCCTCAAGGATCTCAAAAATGATTTTGAAGGCACCGTAAAATTGATCTTTCAACCCGGTGAGGAAACCGCCAAAGGGGCTCTCGCTATGATTGATGCCGGGGCTCTGGAGGATGTGGATGCTATCTTTGGTCTCCACTTGTGGAATGATGCGGAAGTGGGCAGAATTTCCGTAGAGCCCGGTCCCAGAATGGCTTCTGCAGGGATCTTCAAGATTCACGTCACCGGCAAGGGCGGCCACGGGGCCATGCCGCATCAGACAGTGGATGCTGCTGTGGTTGGGGCTTCCATCCTTCTGAATCTGCAGACCATTGTCAGCAGGGAGATCAATCCGCTGGATCCGGCGGTGGTGACCATCGGCAAAATCACTGCAGGGTCGCGGTTTAATGTCATAGCTGCGGAAGCGTTCCTCGAGGGGACGACGCGCTGCTTCAGCCATGAAGTCAACGACGCTTTTGAGGGGCAGATTCGGCGAATTTCGGAGAGCATCGCGCACTCTTTTCGGGCTGAGGCTAAGCTGGATTATGAGCAGCTGGTCATTCCTACAATTAACGATCCGGGGTTGTCTGAGATCGCTGCCCGGTCGGTGGATGCCCTGTTTGGTCCGGAGGCGCGGCAGAGTGTGCCTCAGAATACAGGGGGCGAGGACTTTTCCTTTTATGCAAAATATGCGCCTGCCGTTTTTGCCTTTGTGGGCTCGAAAAATACCGAGAAGCTCGAGCACTTCCCGCACCATCATCCGAAATTCGATATTGACGAGGATGCCCTGGGCATTTCCGCCGGGCTGTACGCGCAGTTTGCGCTGGATTTTTTAAAGGCTTAATGATTTAACGTTTTAACGGTTTAACGGTTTAATGGTTTAATGGTTTAGGCGGGTAAAACTAAAGCCACCACAGGTGCCCAATAAATTATGGGCAATTGTGGTGGCTTATTCATTTTGGAAACCTAGATCTTTAATCTGCCGGCTGCTCGCTTTCGATTGTCTTCAGTGTAAACAAGTGTATGCTCACGGCGACGCCTATAAAAACGAGAAGGAGCCTGATGTGAAAGTGATCCACCAGGATCATGGAGATGCTTAGGGTCAGCCACAGCATGGATAAAGCCGCGGTTCTGGCCTTGCGTCTGACGCCTCTGTACGTGATGTAGTCATAGAGGTATGGGCCCAGGATTTTATGGTTCATCAGCCAGTCGTACAGGCGCTTTGAGCTGCGCATGTAACAATAGGAGGCCAGAAGCAAAAAAGGGGTCGTAGGCAGGACGGGTAATACGACGCCAATGATTCCGAGAATCAGGGCAAGACTGCCGGCCAAGATCAGCAAATGTTTTTTTAGTCTGCTCGACACCTGTTCACCTCCAAAATGTGGATTAAACGCCTTTTTACTTTTTCAGACATTTTGGGCAAGTCCCTTTGAAATAGACATTCTTGTCGTCAATGCCAAAGCCCTTTAACTCTTCCGATACAAGTGCCTCATCAATGACGCGAAAGTTGAAGATCTCGCCACAGGTGTTGCATTTAAAGTGCCCGTGAAAGTCGGTAAGGATATCATACCGCGCTTCATTTTCCACGATATCCAGCACTCTGACGAGCCCTGCTTTTAGAAACAGATTCAAGGTGTTGTAAACGGTAGCTCTGGACAGCGTTGGCACTTTAATCAGCAATTCGTTATAAATCATATCTACGGAAGGATGATTGTGGTGGGTCAGCAAATATTCCAGGATCATAAGCCGCTGCTGTGATGGGCGGACTTTGTGGACTGAAAGCATAGTGGTGAGCTGCTGGACGGTTGGGGGTTCATGCGCGTAGCCATCTGTTTGCTTTTTCGTGGCTTTCATTGGATTCCCAGCTTTCTCTTAGGATGATCTTCTCCTTGAAACCTTAGCCTAACGAAAGAAACCGCTATACTGAACCGGTGTAGATATTTTCTGGTTTTATAATGATTATAAGTTATTGTACTCTCATTCGAAATGAGCGTCAAGATTGGCGAAATGGTCGGTAAAGGTGGGGGACGCGGACGACTTCAACTTTGGTGACGCGGACAGCTTCAACTTTGGTGACGCGGACAGAAATGAAAATTGTACCGGAGCTTCAGATAACAATTCTCACTGACGTAAAAATGAACGCTTGTATTACAAAGACATTTCTGTCCGTCCCCAACCCAAAACCTGTCCGCGTCATCAACTCCCACTTCGTCCGCGTCCCCTTCCATTAAAAAGCCATGCCCGGCACTTGCCGGGCATGGCTTCAGCTCAACTTACAATCCATTTAACGACATTCAATAGTTTGGGGTCAGACACCAAAACAAAAATTCCTTCTTTGTCATAATTCCATAAAGCGAAACTGCTCTTTGTTAAATTAAAATCAAAAAAACTCAAATTAAATGATCTTTAATCACCACCTATCAAGAAGTGTTGCTCTGCTTTCAATCCCCTTCAATTAACACTTCAATTATTATATAATGGCGTTGGAATACCAATCCGTTAGTAGGTTTTACAAAAATGATTGAAATTTTTTTGATACTTTTTGTGAATCTATTAACAACTTTAGGAGGTTGTTATGAACTTCTCTTTGTCAAAAGAACACGAAATGCTTCGCGAACTGTATCGCAGCTTCACAGTTCAGGAGGTCAAACCTCTCGCAGAGGAAATCGATGAGGAAGAGCGCTTCCCGGTGGAAACCGTCGAAAAGCTTGCACGCTACGGCTTCATGGGGATCCCTTTTCCGAAGGAACTCGGCGGCAGCGGCGCAGGAAACCTGGCCTATGCCATGGCGGTCGAAGAGCTCTCAAAAGCCTGCGGCACCACCGGTGTCATTGTCAGCGCTCACACCAGCCTTTGCGCTGCACCTATCTACGAGTTTGGTACTGAAGCGCAAAAGCTAAAGTATCTCCCGCCTCTTGCCAAAGGCGAAAAAATTGGCGCTTTCGGCCTCACAGAAGCCAACGCTGGAACTGATGCCAGCGCCCAGCAGACTAAAGCGGTCCTCCAAGGTGACCACTACGTCCTGAATGGCAGCAAAATCTTTATCACGAACGCCGGTCATGCGGACACCTATATTGTCATGGCCATGACAGACAAAGCCGCAGGCACCAGAGGGATCTCGGCCTTCATTGTGGAGCGCGGTTTCCCGGGCTTTTCCATCGGCAAAAAAGAGAAAAAGATGGGCATTCGCGGTTCGTCTACCTGCGAGCTCATCTTCGAAAACTGCATAGTGCCAAAAGAAAATTTGCTCGGCAAAGAAGGCCAGGGTTTCAAAATCGCCATGAAAACGCTGGACGGCGGCCGTATAGGCATCGCTGCTCAAGCCCTTGGCATTGCTCAGGGCGCCATTGACGAGACTGTCAAATATGTGAAAGAGCGTAAGCAGTTCAACAGGCCAATTTCAGCCTTCCAAAACACCCAGTTCGAGCTCGCCGGTATGCAGACGAAAGTCGACGCTGCCCGTCTCCTGGTCTACCGTGCCGCCACCCTGAAGGAAGCCGGCGCGTCCTACGCCACCGAAGCCGCCATGGCCAAGCTCTACGCGTCAGAGGTCGCCATGGAAGTCACCACCAAAGCAGTCCAGCTGCACGGCGGCTATGGCTACACCCGGGAATACGGCATTGAGCGCATGATGCGCGACGCGAAGATCACTGAAATCTACGAAGGCACCTCGGAGGTCCAGAAAATGGTCATTTCGAGCGCAATGCTGAAATAGGAGGCCTGTCCCATGAAGATAATCGTATGCATGAAGCAAGTTCCGGATACCAATGAGGTCAAGCTGGATCCCGTCACCGGGACGCTGATCCGCGACGGTATTCCGTCCATCATCAACCACGACGACAAAGCCGGCCTCGAAGCCGCCCTTTGCCTGAAAGATCAGTATGGCGCTCACGTCACCGTCCTCACCATGGGACCGCCGCAGGCCGACAAGGCCCTGCGGGAAGCCCTGGCTATGGGCGCGGACCGCGCTATCCTCCTGACAGATCGCCGTTTCGCCGGAGCGGATACCTGGGCGACGTCCCTGACGCTCGCCAGTGCCATCCGCAAGATGGATTACGATCTCATCATCGCCGGCCGCCAGGCCATCGATGGTGACACAGCTCAAGTCGGCCCTCAAATCGCAGAAAAGCTCAGCATCCCTCAGGTCAGCTACGTGGAGGACCTCGAGGTCGAGGCTGGCCAAGCTTCCATCATAGTCAAGCGCATTTTCGAGGAAGGCTATCACCGCATCCGCGTCAAGTTCCCTTGCCTGATCACAACCCTGGCAGAGATGAACACGCCGCGCTACATGTCCGTTGGGGGCATAATGGCCGCTTATAATGAAAAGCAAGTCGAAACCTGGACCCTGGACCAACTGGACATGAACCCGGACCACGCCGGTCTCAAGGGCTCGCCAACCAAGGTCAGAAAGTCCTTTACCAAAGCGCCGAAGGCCCCGGGCAAGAAATTCAACACCGAGCCGGACGCAGCCGCCAGACTCATTCTGGACGCGCTCAAAGAACGCTTCATTGTAGAATAACGCTGATTCGATCAGGAGGTATAGCATGGAAATCCAAAATTATTCTGATGTCATGGTCTTTGTCGAGCAGCGTGAAGGCCACGTCCAAAAGGTGTCCCTCGAACTCATTTCCAAAGGCAGAGAGATTGCCGATGAGCTCGGAGCCCGCCTAAAAGCCGCCGTTCTCACAGCGGGTCTGACCCACCCTGTTCATTCGCTCATCGAACTGGGCTGCGATGAGGTCATCCTCGTCGAGCATCCAATCCTTGAACCTTACACCACGGAGCCTTATACCAAAGCGCTCACAGAAGTCATACGCGCCCACAAGCCGGAGATTGTCCTGTTTGGGGCAACGACCATCGGCAGAGACCTGGCACCTAGGGTTTCTTCGCGGCTGGATACCGGCCTCACCGCGGACTGCACGAAGCTGGAGGTCGACCTTGAAAGCCGAAATCTTCTGATGACGCGGCCGGCGTTTGGGGGCAACATCATGGCGACGATTATTTGTCCAAACCACCGTCCGCAAATGTCGACGGTGCGTCCCGGTGTCATGCAGATGGCGGAACCGGTTATTGGTCGAATTGGCGTCTGCAGGAATTTTGAGATCGCGTTCTCGCCGGAGGATCAGCACGTGGAAGTGCTCGAGGTCGTTAAGGCGAGCAAGAAAAAGGTCAATATTGAGGATGCGACGATTCTGATCTCCGGCGGTCGCGGCATTGGCTCGCCGGAAGCGTTCCCGATTCTGGAGTCCCTGGCGGACAAGCTGGGCGGCACCGTGTCTGCTTCCAGGGCTGCGGTGGATGCCGGCTGGATCGATCGAAACCACCAGGTCGGCCAGACCGGAAAGACGGTGCGCCCTGACCTGTATATTGCCTGCGGTATTTCAGGCGCTATTCAGCACCTTGCGGGCATGGAGGAGTCTGAGTTTATAGTGGCAATCAACAAAGATGAAGGCGCGCCTATTTTTGACGCCGCGGATCTCAGCATAGTTGGGGATGTCCATAAGATCATCCCCGAGCTGATCCGGATTTTGCCGGAGCTTGGGAATAGAAACGCGCAGTAGGGCATAAGCCGATGGGCGTTAGCATTAGGACATAAGCAGTACGGATTAAAAGGTAAGGCGTCAGGAAAACGGTTTTCAGCAAACCATTTTCCTGACGCCTTTTTATTTTAGTGTCACCCAACTTACCGTGTCGATTTTGCTGTCAAGTCCGGCAATTCTTCAATCCATGTCTTTAAAGTTTCGAAGTTGCCCTGTCTGTGATGGGACAGATCTTCCTCCCCTTTGTGAATCAGGTGATCCGTCAACAGGAAGGTGTCCATACCCAGATCCGCAACGCACAGGTCTTCTTTGGCATCATTGCCAACCATCAGGCATTCTTGCGGCTCTTTTTTGAGGGCCTTTAAGACGTCTCTGTAATAATCCAGGTTTGGCTTACAATGGCTGCAATTCTCGTAGGTGGTCACCAGCGAAAAGTCCTCTGGTTTTAAACCCGCCCACTGAATTCTAAAATGCGTCGCTATGGCAGGAAAAAGCGGATTGGTGGTCAGAGCCAGGGTATAGCCTTTGCGCTTTAGCAGGTCGACGCATTCGCGGGCCAAGGGATTTTGGCTGGCGACTACTTTAGCTTTATCGAATTCCGTCATATAAAATTCTTCAAGCAGAGGTCTCAGGGCATTGGCATCACCCTCGTAGACGTTGTCGAACACACGCCAGAACTTTTCCTCATTGGTCATGGGACCGTCGTTTCTGACCATGGCTTCCGTACCGGTCCAGATCGCTTTGAAAAGCGGTTTAGGCTCTATGCCCCTGGATGCCATCATCTTGCCCATTAGTCCAAAATAAGTTTCCAGAAATTGATCCTGATCCAAGGGAAGCAAAGTCCCGTCCAAATCGAATAATACGGTATTCATAACGCCATAACCCCATTTCTCAAGCGCTTGCGCTTAGCTAGAAAGTTTACCTTTCAAAGTTTACCATAATCGAATTGAAAAAGGTAGTTAAGGCATGGTGACAATATGGGAATTATTGCGCCTTAGCTCTGTCCCAAAGTTCAGTTCGGTGCCTGTCACTGAGTTAAGTTTGGTGCCTGTCACCAAGTCAAGTTCGGTACCTGTCACCGAGTTCATCTCGGTGCCAGAGCTTCACACAATTCACTACAATTTGTTTTTTACTGCTCAGCTGCTTGCATCAGCGCGTCTTCGATTGCCTTCAAAATCACCTTGCTGCTGTAAGAAGCGCCCACTACCAAATCGACGTCGAGAGATTGCGCCTGCAAAACAATCTCAGGCAAAATTTCAGCATTTGCCCCCTGGCCGTGCTTGTGCTCGATCAACTCAATCGAAACAATTTTATGATTTTTAAGCTCAACTTGAACTTCGGCTTCCACTGGAAGCGCAGAATGACTGCCTGTAAAGACGCCATCCTTTGTCTGATCCAGATCAATATCCGCCAGTTCCAACGCCATAAGCCCATTCAAATTGCTCTCAATTTTTTTCATAACCACCTGCGCAGCCAGGAAAATCAACACCAGCACTATCAAAATCCCAATGAGCAGTTTTTTCTTTTTAGACACTTCATCCCTCTCCTCTACAACAAATGATCCACAATTTTCTCCAAATCTTGATAGGCTTGATCTTCTGTCATATCCCCGGCGCTTGAAAAGCGCAGTGTCAGCAGTCCCTGTACGGAATAGATCATCAGCTTTGCCACAATCTCAACGTCTTCCGGTTTTAGAATGCCATTTTGAACAAAAGCGCCAAAGGTTTCCGACCACATAGAAGAAAAATCCGGATCATGACTTTGATCTTCCGAGCCTCCAATGGATTCAACATCAGGTTTGGTCAAAGGATAAAAATAGAAAAATCTAAAGACCTCCGGATGTTCAAAGAAGTAACCCATATACAGTTTAAATACTTTCTTGATATCTTCCTTATTTTTAACCGGTGATGACATCTTTGACTTAACGGCTTCAACGAGCTCCTGGATCATGAGCTGCCGCGTCTCCCACAATAACGCATTTAGATCTTTGAAATAATTGTAGATTGTCGCATAAGAATAACCTGCCGCATCAGCGACTTTACGGACCGTCAGCTGGTCAGCCCCCTCATTTTTTACGGCTGCAATCGCGGCTTCAAGGAAGTAGTTTTTCATGCGCTTCTTTTTGATTTCTTGACGTTCCTCAGGGTGCAAGTGGTTTCATCTCCTCCACGGGCAATTATTTACACTGCCGTTCAAAAATTCGAACAGAAGGTAAACAACAATATGTAATATTAACGTTGTTAATTATATGGACAAAAAATCGAATTGTCAAGTTGAATGCTAGCAACAGTCCTTGATCTTCTGCGACGGAATAGGATCCCCATATGTTATCGCATCCCAAAGTTATAAGCTTCCCTCAACCAATCCAGAAGCTCTTCATCCAGGTCTTCCTGCGCGGAGAGGATGAGGTGATGCATCCATCGGCCAGGGTAGGGCTCTACAGATTCAACGATTCGCGGGCTCACAACTTGGTGGTTCAGGCTTAAGCTCAGGATGAAATAGTGCTCCGGACGTCCCTTGACTTTGTGGATTGGCAGCCAAACGTAGGCAAAGCTCTTGCCTGAGGAAAATGAGATTTGGGTCTTTTGAACCTTGCGCGTTACGTCACCCAGCGCATAAAGGAGGGGTTCCAGCGCCTGATAAAGAGGCAGCACACAAGGATCCGCCGCGAAAAACGCGTCTATGTCATTTGTTGTTGGTGTAGTCTCAGCATCTTGCATTCAATTAGCCTCCTTCCGCAAGTTTTATTCAGCGTACGTTAATTATACCCATTGCGAGGCCGTAAAAAAGCAGCCCGCATTAATCGCCGGGCTGCTGAGGATTACATCATTCGCAAAACTAACAGACGTGCAGACTGTAACCGCGTACCCGGGTTGCTGGCGCAGCGAGGAGGCAAATCAATATTACAATTTCATTACCGTCCGCCCCAAGTCAAAACCTGTCCGCGTCCCCAGATTAAAACCTGTCCGCGTCACCAACCTTCAACTCCCCACATTACTTCCCCCTGCTGTGATAATGGGTGTGCAGCAGCTCGTGGGACTTGTGGCCCAGGGGCTCTCCCAGCCAGGTTTCATAAAGCTTCAGGACATCCGGATTCTTGTGGGACTTGCGGATTGGCTGTGCTTCATCAATCTTGTAAAGGGCGTCCATACGCTTCTCCCTGACATCGTTGGTCGAGCGGATCGGCTGTCCGCCGCCGCCCAGGCATCCGCCCGGACAGGCCATAATCTCAATAAAGTGATAAGGCGACTCACCCCTTCGAATCTGCAACATCAGCGTCTTGGCATTGGAAAGACCATTGGCGACGGCAACCCTGAGGACAACCTCATCCCCAATCGCAACTTCTGCTTCCTTGATCCCCTCAAGACCTCTGACCTCTTTGAACTCGAGGCTCAACAGTTCCTCCCCGGTCACGACTTCATAAGCTGTGCGAAGCGCGGCCTCAGTTACGCCACCGGTAGCACCAAAGATCGCGCCGGCTCCGGAACCAATGCCAAATGGCGTATCGAAGGTTTCCTCCTCGATCTCAGCAAACTCAATGCCGGCAGAGCCAATCATGCGCGCCAGCTCCCGGGTCGTTAAAACCGCGTCCACCTCACGAACACCGCCGGAAGTCATTTCAGGCCTGGCCGCCTCATATTTTTTCGCGGTACAAGGCATAACAGACACCGTGAAAATATCCGATGGCGCCAGCCCCTTCAGCTCCGCATAATAGGTCTTCGACAGCGCCCCAAACATCTGCTGCGGCGATTTGCAGGTGGACAGATGGTCTAACAAGTCATCGTAAACACCTTCGATGTAATTGATCCATCCGGGAGAACACGAGGTGACCATCGGCAAAACGGGCTTTTCTCCTTTGGAGAGTTGGGACAGCCTTGACAGCAGCTCATGGGACTCCTCCATAATGGTGAGGTCTGCGGTGAAATTGGTATCGAAAACCTGGTCAAAGCCCAGGCGCCTCAGCGCCGCCACGGTCTTGCCCGTGACAATTTCGCCCTTCGGCAGGCCAAAAGCGTCCCCGAGGGCCACGCGCACCGCAGGGGCAACCTGGACAATGACGTGTTTCGAAGGATCCTCAATGGCTTCCCAGACCAGGTCCGTATCATCCTTTTCCACAATGGCGCCGGTCGGGCACACCGCCGCGCACTGGCCACAGAAGACGCATAGGGTGTCCTCCAGCGGCATTTCGTAGGCCGGCGCAATGTTGAACCGGGTGGATCGGTGGGAATGGGTCAGGACGTGAACCTCCTGAACGTTCTGGCAAGCCTCCACACAGCGACCGCACTTGATGCATTTGCTGGAGTCCCTGACCAGGGACGGATTGGTATTGTCCAGAGGCAGCGCGTCGACTGCGTCCTCCAAATGAGTGCGCGAAATGTTAAACCGCTCGCAAAGGTCCTGCAGCTCGCAGTTCCCGTTGCGGTGGCATTTCAGGCAGTCCTGGTTGTGGTTGGCCAGCATCAGCTCCAGGATCCCCCGCTGCATGTCCCTGACTTTCCTTGTGTTGGTCAGAACCTCCATACCTTCCCAGACCCGGGTCGAGCAGGCGGCAGACAGCTTCCGGCTGCCCTTGACCTCAACGACGCAGATCCTGCAGTTGGCCTTGATCTCCTGGTCCGGATGGTAGCAGAGGTGCGGAATGTTGACCGCGACCTTCTTCGCCGCTTCCAGCACCGTCGTCCCCTCTGGCACCTGGATCGTCTTATGGTCAATGGTCAGTTGAATGTCCTTCATGCCCGCTCCCCCCTTTCGCCCTTAAAGCTGTGTTTGCCGATGGTTTCGCCCACAGCCACCCCAGCCGCACTTGCCTTTACATTTGCATTTGCCTTCAGACCCGCCTCATCCCCCTCGCCGAACGCGCCCAGCTCAAACACCTCTGGAAAATGCCGAATCGCCGAAAGCAGCGCGCTCTGAGCTGTCTCGCCCAATCCGCAGAATGAGCAGTTTGACATAATGGTCGCAAAGCGCTTAGCGGTTTCCAGGTCATCCGGCCTTGGTGCGCCGTCCGCAAAGCGGGCAATGATCCGCCCGATCTGCCGGTTCCCTTCCCGGCACGGCGTGCATTTGCCGCAGCTTTCGTGGATGAAAAAGTCCTGGATGGACTCAAGGAATTCAATCACGGAAGTGCGGTCGTCCACCACCAATATGCCGCCGGAGCCTACGTCGAGCCCGGCCTTGGCCAAGTCCTCGTAGGTATAAGGCGTGTCCAGCAGCGAGGCAGGTGCTATTCGCCCCGAAGCCCCGCCCAGCTGTACAAGTCTGAGTATCCGTCCTTCTTCAAGACCTCCGCCGATGGTTTCAATAATGGCCCTCAAGGTCATCCCAAAAGGGATCTCATAAGCGCCGGGTCGCCTGACATTGCCTGCCAGGGAGATCAGCTTCGTTCCCGGTGATTTCTCTGTGCCGTAAGCTTTGAACTCCTCAGCGCCAAAATCCAGAATCGCCGCGGCAGCCGACAGCGTTTCTACGTTGTTGACCAGCGTCGGCTTTTGAAAAAGTCCGCATTCTTTTATAAACGGAGGCTTGATCCGCGGTCTCCCACTTTTGCCCTCCATGGATTCAATAAGGGTGGAGCCTTCGCCGCAGACGTAAGCCCCGGCGCCGGAATAGAGCGTTATGTCGAAGCTGAAGTTTGTGCCTTGGATGTGGCTGCCTAACCACTGATTAGTTCTTGCCTGGTCTATGGCTTTTTGGAGCTTTGGCCTCAAATGGCGGTATTCCTCCCTGAGATAGATATAGCCATGTTTTGCGCCCACCGCATAACCTGCTATGGCCATGCCCTCCAGCAGCCTGAAGGGATCCTTTTCCATCAGGGTCCTGTCTTTGAAGGTGCAGGGTTCTCCTTCATCCGCGTTGCAGATGACGACCTTGTCATCTCCGGGGACATCCGCGGCCTGACGCCACTTGATCCCGGTGCTGTAGGCGGCACCGCCCCGCCCCTGAATGCCGGACGCAGTGATGATCTGAATGAGCTCCGCCGGGGTCAGACCCAGAGCGCGCTTCAACCCGCCAAATCCGCCAATGGCAAGGCAGCTGGCAAGATCGTCCGGATTGTGCTTGTCAAAATGCGCTGTAATAAAACTGACCGTATTAGGCACGCGCTTCGCCCCCTTTCTCATAGCGGGCCAGGGCGTCCCTGACGTCCTCTTCCGTTTTCAACGGCCCGTAGACGACGCCGTTGACCCGGATTGCCGGAGATATGTCACAGGCCCCAAAGCAAGGCGCTGCCTCAAGATGGTATTTTCCATCCTTTGTCGTTTCTCCGGTTTTTATGTCCAGGATGCCCTCCAAGGCCTCTTTTAGCCTGCGGCTTCCCACCACCTTGCACACAACGCTGTCACAAAACTGAATGACAATATCCGCCCGCGGCACGTCCGAGAGCGCTTCGTAAAATGAGATGACATCGTAGACCCTGCTGAGGGGCAGGTCGAGTTTCTCACCCACATAAACCGCTATTTCTTTTGGGAGGTACTGCTTTGGCGTGATGTCCTGAATGTCGAGCAGCATGCCGACGAGACGTGTTGGATCCTTGGCGAAGCGCTCGAGGATGCTGTCGATCTGAACCATCAGCTCTGGCGTAAGAATGGTCGTGTGGGCAGGCTTGTACAGACTGTCTGAACCTTGGTGTGTATTGGATGTGTTCGTCACATAGGCGTTCATAAAATGCCCTCGCTTTCATTTAAAAATTGCAGCTGTCTATTCTAAACCTGGAAGTGAGAAATCGAAATGCTGTTTACATAATTTACATTATGAACATTATGAACTTTATTAGGTTAATTATACACCTAATGCCTTTCCCATAGCAAGATTGCTGGTTTGAAAAACGGACAACATAAAAGCCTCCCTTATTTCCAGTCATGAGGCTCTTCACCATGACTAAAACAAAGGAGGCTTGAAGAGGGCATATGAATTTCACTTCATCCTAAAGGTCTCATAGCCCTTGTATAGGACCGTTGCCACCAGAGGATCCCGGCGCAGCGCGTTCAGAACATCTTTTACCTCGTCGCAGCCCCGTCGCTCCAAAAATGCCTCAATTTCAAACTGGTTCATGGGATGGCGCTTGATGATGCTGAGCACCGCCTCGCGATCATCTTCAATATCGCTGTGAAAACCATTCGATTCCAGCAGGTCGATTGGCAGCCCGCCCAAAATGTCGACAGCCCGCCCCATGACCTCGGGGTCAACCGCCTCCACCTCCGGCTCAGCCGGCGGGCGCACCACGGTGTTGATGTAGAGCCGGTCATAACGCAGCGTCTCAAGCAAGGCCTTAAACCCCGAAAGAGCAGCCTCGTCGTCATTGATCCCTTTGACGAGCATGATCTCAATCCAAAGCTGGCCTTTATATCTTTGAGAAAACACACGCAGCCCTTCAATCACCTGATCGAACTTCAAAGACCCATGCGGC
Organism: Acidaminobacter sp.; assembly: GCF_030247605.1. Taxonomy (GTDB): domain Bacteria; phylum Bacillota; class Clostridia; order Peptostreptococcales; family Acidaminobacteraceae; genus Acidaminobacter. The sequence continues at coordinate 16,270 of NZ_JAOTSB010000020.1, forward strand.
CGATTGATCCGTTTAAACACACCCTCATCCGCAGCGTCAAGGGAGGGCAGTACTAAATCCGCTCCCATCAGCGCCTCTTGCACACGTTCGTCATAAAGCAGCGCTCCATTGGTAATCACCGCTACCGACTTCTCACTCAACCGCTTCAACCCGCGTATCAATTTACCCAGGTCCGCATAGAGCGTCGGCTCTCCTTCTCCCACAATGGTGATGACGTCAAACGCAGTACCGCCTTCAATTACAGCCTTCGCCTCATCCAGGATGTCCTCTACAGAGAAGTAATTCTGCCTCGTGTTCGTCATGTGATCTGTCCGGCCCAGCTGGCAGTACACGCATGCGTAATTGCAGGTTTTCTTTGGAATTGGACTGACGCCCAGCGACAATCCAAGCCGTCTCGATGGTACCGGGCCATAGACATAGTCAGGTGTTTTCATGACGCACCTCGCTTTGGTTAAGTCTCTAATGACCGCAATTCCCATGCTCGCCATGGTCATGGGCATGCTGATGCTCGTGGCAGATGGAGCCAGTGGATTCGAGCTCGCCTTTCAGGTAAAGCTCAGCCGCTTCTTTCGCAGTGTTGCGAACTCCCACAACGACCTCGATTCCTTTTTCATTGAAAATCTGGACCGCACCGCCGCCCATTCCGCCGGCAATGATGACGTTGACGCCAAGGTCGTTCAGGAAGTTCGGCAGAAATCCCGGCTTGTGCCCTGGATTGGCCACGACCTCATGATTAACCACTTGTTCGCCCTCAACATGAAATACATTGAAATTCTCGCAATGGCCAAAATGCCCTGCCACCATACCGTTGTCACTTGCGACTGCAATTTTCATAAAACGCCTCCACCTTCTAATTTTTTATGCCGATGGTCACCCAACGCCACATTGCCCGTCAAGGGACCATCGGCATGATAATTTTCTCTAGAGCTTACCAAGAGCGCCCCGCATGAGGTCTGAATAGTCCTCGAGTCCCGTCACCTCTTTAGCCAGGGGTGTGAGCGGCACCAAGTCCCGTCGATCCACGTGAGAAAGATCAAACTTGCGGTTCAAAGCCATCAGCTGTCTTAGACCGGCCGAGATCCGCTCCAGGTACGAGTAAAGCCCAATGGCCCCCGTGCTCATGGCGTCAGCCTCGTCCCCGTAAATGGCGCGCAGCGGCTTCACCTCACTGAAGAGCGTTTCCACAGTACCGCCAAACCGCGAAAGGTCCTGAGGCAGTTTGTCTTCCTTGAGCAGCTCACCCAGGCGCTTGCCCGTCATTGCCGCTGCCATGGCCGCCCGGCCTATGCCCACCAGGCTGACATAAGGTGCCCCAAGAGCCAGACCCTTGAACACGTGATCCTCCATGGAAAATCCACCGGTAATGGCTACCTGCGGCAGGTCATAGCCTTTCTCTTCCATGGTCTTAAGGATCTCGTAAACCAGGCTTTCGAGCACCACTGTTGGGATGCCCCATTCATTCATCATCTTCACAGGACTGTTGCCCGTGCCGCCACCGGCCCCGTCCAGGGTCACCAGGTCCACCCCTTCTTCAGAGGCAATTCTCAGGATTCGCGCCAGGTCTTCCGGATCAAAAGGCCCTGTCTTGAAGCAGATCCGCTCTGCGCCCAGCGCCCGCAGTTCAGCGATGCGCTTTTTCAGCGAAACCTCGTCCCACATTGGCAGCCTGCCTACCTTTTCAAAGACCGGGCCTTTGCCTTCATTGAAACGGGCGGCCACCTCAGGATCCGTCGGATCCGGGAACACGAGGTAGCCCATGTTTTTCAGCCTGAGCGCGTCCTCCAGCGTCCGCTGGAGTCCAAGCCCCTGAATGCCCTTGGCCGCCTGGCCAAACTTCAGCTCCACCGACTTGACGCCGAGGTGCTGCAGCGCGTAGTCCAGGACTCCGAGGCGCTCGTCGTCTTCGTTTGCCTGAAGGACAATGTCCCCGTAGCCGCGTTCGAACTTCCGGAACGCCCCGACCATGTCCGCGATCAGCGGCGCCGCCTTCACACGGCCGTTTTCGAGAACCAGACCCTTGTCCTTGGCCACTACGTCCTCGCCTATGACCACCAGCACGCCGGCCATTGCCGCGCCGGCAAAGTAATCCTGCCAGTTCAGCTTAGCCATGGCGGGTAAGACAATCGGCAGCCTCAGCTTTAAAGGATGCTTTTTGCCGATGCTCGTCTCGACCTTCACCTTGGCATAAGTGGCGGCGTCCGAGTCCTCAGTGGTCCCCCTGGCGCCGAATACGCGGCCGTTGATGTTGAGGTGGGAGAAGTCTAACGGATAATTCTTTTCCGAAGCGAACTGACTGGAATCTGCTGCGAAGGGATAAATGGCTTCCGGACCCCTGAGGGCTGAAAGGCCAATCTCACAGCTGCCGGGGCAATCCATGGTGCAGACGGCGCACATGCCTGAAAATGGGGAGGTGTGAGCCTCGGTGCGCATGCGGGTGTTGGTGACCGTGGTACCTAGTGAAGGGCTAAAGGACATGGTTAAGCCTCCTTATGTAGGTTGTGGGCCTGTGATGACTTCTTGCTGTGTAAGCCTATACCGGATTTATACCCTACGCTTCCAGCAGCGGCGCGATTTCTTCCAAATAATTTTCGTGGATCAGCTCAATCATGCCTGCATCGCAGGATGCGGCGATCCTGGTGTCGATAGGGAGCTTCGCCAGCACTTTTATGCCATGGGATGCCGCTACCTTCTCTATATTGCTTTCCCCGAAGATTCTATGCTCTTTGTCACAGTCCGTGCATTTGAAGTAGGACATGTTTTCGACGATGCCATAGATTGGGATGTTCATCATCTGCGCCATTTTGACCGCTTTCGAGACGATCATGGACACCAGCTCCTGCGGCGAGGTAACGATGATGATACCATCGACCTTGATGGATTGGAAGACGGTCAGCGGCACATCCCCTGTGCCCGGCGGCATGTCGATGAACAGATAGTCCACATCTTCCCAGATCACTTCTGTCCAGAACTGCTTGACTGTGCCGGCGATGATCGGGCCGCGCCATACAACAGGGTCGGTATCGTTTTCCAGCAGCAAGTTGATCGACATGATGTCAATGCCTGTCACGCTTTTAACTGGCAGAATGCCTGTATCCGTTCCGATCGCTTTTTTCTTGATACCAAACGACTTTGGAATGGACGGACCGGTGATGTCGGCGTCCAGGATGGCTGTATGATGGCCACGTCGGTTCATAGTCACAGCTAACAGTGACGTCACCAGAGACTTGCCTACGCCTCCTTTGCCACTGACTACACCAATCACCTTTTTGATATTGCTCAGGTGGTGGGGCTGCTCTGTGAAGTCCGTTTGGTTCTTTGTTCTGTCCGCGCAGTCGGCGCTGCACGAACCGCAATCCAGTTGGCAAGTTTCGCTCATTTAAGTTCCTCCTAAAAATGTAATTTCATATTGGTGACGCGGACAGGTTCTGGGTTCAACTGAGTGTCTGACACCAAGTTCAACTGAGTGTCTGACACCAAGTTCAACTGAGTGTCTGACACCGAGTTCAACCGAGTGTCTGACACCGAGTTCAACTGAGTGTCTGACACCGAGTTCAACTGAGTGTCTGACACCGAGTTCAACTGAGTGTCTGACACCGAGTTCAACTGAGTGTCTGACACCGAGTTCAACTGAGTGTCTGACACCGAGTTCAACCGAGTGTCAGACACCGTAATAATTCTGTAATATTACAAAGTCCAAATTCCCGTCTGCCCTGCCCTTTTTAATCTACGACCGGTATATTGTGAAATCCTGTCACCCGCTTTGGGACGCCTTCAAACAAAAGCTTCATCACCTTGGCATAGACCTCTTTGATGGCTTTGCCTGATGAACATGGAAACGCCACCACACTCTGACCTTGATTGGTCGCTTCGACCACCATGCCATCGAAGGGAATCAAGCCCGCGAGCGGCAATTGCAGCGTCTCGCACAACTTTTCAATTTCCCTGGTCTGACCCGGATTGGTGTCGTATTTGTTGACGCAAACCACGACTTCCGTCTGAAACTGACGGGCTGTCTCAATAATTCGCTTCATATCGCTCACTCCGGAGACTGAAGGCTCCGCCACAATCAATACCAGATCCACGCCGCTGATGGACGCAATGACCGGGCATCCTATGCCTGGAGATCCGTCAATAATAGCGAGGTCAACCGCCTCAGGCAAAACCTGCACCGCCTCCTTGAGCTGCTTTTTGACTTCTGACACCAATTTGCCGGAAGTCCCGCTTCCCATTTTGAGCTGGGCCGTAGAAAATACCGCGCCCTCTTTATAGAGCTTCAGTTCCCCCGCAACTGCCGGATGCATTCTTACAGCCCCCACCGGACATACCGCTTCACAGACACTGCAGCCTTCACAGGCAAAGGGCTCTACCACATAGCCGCCTTTTTCCTTAAGGTTCTCTATGGCATCAAAGCGGCAGCTTTCCCTGCAGAGATCGCATTCTATGCAGGACTCTGTGTCGATGACGGCTTTCTGGAGTCCATAGTACGGAGTCAACACCGGCTGTTCGTCAGAGTGCTGCAGGATCAGGTGGAGGTTGGGGGCGTCGACGTCACAATCGGCAAACGCCTTGGCTTTTGAAAGCGCTACGAAAGCGCTGGCCACCGTCGTCTTGCCGGTGCCGCCCTTACCGCTGAGAATCAGGAGCTGTTTCACGCGCAGCCGCCTCCTTCACTTTGAGCAGCAGCTCTGAGAAAAGCGCCGCATAGTGGGCCTGAACCCGAACCAGAATTTCCCCGTTTGAATTGATCGCACCCAGCTCAAGATCAAAGGGGATCTCACCCAGAACAGGAATACCCTGTTCGATACAGAATACTTCTGAAGGATTCGGCGAATCTTCCAGACACTTATTCAGCACCACGCCGTGAGGCTTTTCGAACAACCTCACCAACTCATGGACCATCGCCAGGTTGTGGGCGCCAAAGAGGGTCGGCTCCGCCACCATCAGGCAATAGTCCGCGTCCTTGATGCTCTCCATGACCACGCAGGCGCTCCCAGGCGGGCAGTCAATCAGCGTCAGGGTCCCATCTCCAGGCGCCTTTGCGAGCACCTCTTTGATGATGGGCACACCAGACGCCTGGCCCGGCTTCAAAAATCCAGAATGGACCTCCACCGTTTCCGAGGTACCGCTCAAGAGTTTGCCGATGGTCTTATCCCACTCACTTATAGCCCGTTCAGGACACACGATCGCACAGCCTCCACAGGCGTGGCAGACATCGTCAAACACCATGACTTTTTTGTTTATGTACGCAAGTGCATTAAACTTGCAGAAATCGACGCACTGACGACAGCCCGAGCAGGCGTCGTGGTCTATCTTCGGGATCTTGACACTGACGGGCTCCTCCACCGGATTTTCCGGCTTAAAGTAGAGGTGGCCGTTAGGCTCCTCCACATCACAATCCAGATAAGCGGCGCGTTGCGCGGCGGCGGCCAGATTCACGGAGACCATGGTTTTTCCTGTGCCGCCTTTTCCGCTGAGCACAGCGATTTTCATGCTAATGCCCCCCATCTCCATGACCATGGAAGCCAGCGTGGAATTCATTAAGCGTTGCCAAAAGGCCTGAATTAAAGGCGGTAAGGTTTTCCTTTGCAGATGGATATTCAGTTTTGTAGATCTTCATTTTAGCTGCAGTCAAAACCTCCGCCGCGTTCTGTCCACATCTTGGAGTGAGAAGGGCTTCGATTTGTTGGTCTACAAGGAGCTGGGCCGCTTTGACGCCCGCCCCGCCCTGACTGTTTGCCGCAGTGTTTTCAATAAAAGTCAATTCATTGGACACCGTATCCTTTATTAAATAATATGGTGCTCTGGCAAGGGATGCGCAGACCGCTGTGCCTGGATGGTTTTCGTCCACCGGAATTGCAATTTTCATATACAAGCCTCCTATAAATTAATCGTGTCTTTCAAACTAATTTTCTGCTCTTGAGTCATCCTATAAATTGTAATAGCTTCTCTCAAGGCGCTGACCCCGAGATTTGAGCAATGCATTTTGTGGGCCGGAAGTCCGCCCAAGGCGCTTGCAATGTCCTCTTCAGTTATTGAAAAAGCTTCCTCCAGCGTCTTTCCCTTGGCGAGCTCTGTGGTCATGCTGGATGTCGCTATGGCGGCGCAGCAGCCATAGACGAGATAACTAATTTCCTCGATGCGGTTATCTTTGACTTTAATGAACATCTTCAAAGCGTCTCCACAATCCGGATCCCCTATGATCCCTACAGCGTCGGCATCCTCCATGCTGTAAACATTGCATGGATTGGTAAAATGGTAGAGCACCTCCTGCGAATAAATCACGCGTCTCCCTCGCTTTTCATCTTGGCTTGAAGTTGAGCTGCAAACTCACGTCGGCACCAGCCGCACCCGTACATAGGCTCTTCCTCATCGCAAAGTTTATAGTCTCCGCCTTCTATCTTTAGGATCTTGCCATTGACAAGCGACTCCGCGATTTTCTTTCGGGCCTCGTTGTAAATTCTCTGAACCGTCGTCCTGGCCACGTTCATTCTCTCCGCGCATGCTTCCTGCATCAGACCTTCCAGATCAATCAGCCGAATGGCTTCGTACTCTTCAACTGACATGCAGACTATTTCCGGTTCACCTTCACTTGGCGTTAACGGTCCGAAAAGATTGCTTTCTGGTAAACAACAGACGCGCCGCCATTTTCTTGGTCTGGACATTGAATGTGCTCCTTTCGCGAAAATTATGGGCATATGTCATTATCGACTTTAATTTTACTCCGTTTTAGGCATATGTCAATAATAATAAGTAATATTCAGCAACAAAAAAAGAATGTAATTGATGCCAGTTAGAAAGCCATTGCTCCACCAACTATACATCAACTACATTCCCGACCTGCCTTGTCCCGCACTATTGACAGCGCTTTATTGTAAATATTTCCTCTTCAAAATTAACGTCATCCGCTCATAAGTGTCCTGAAAACTTTAAAACCAGGTTTAGAGTTTGCTGGACACTAGCTTCACCGCAAGACTTCCAATCATTGCAAGAGCGAACACCAGATAGAAGATCGTATGATAGCCTCCGAACCAATCTACCAAAAGACCTGAACTAATGACGCCAACCACTGCGCCTATACCATAGGCCGTAAATACTACACCATAGTTTTGGCTGTAATGGAGCGTTCCAAACAGGGACAAGGTAGACGCAGGCGCAATAGCCAACCAGCCGCCCAGGTTAAACCAGAAAATTGAGAACGCCAAACCAAAGGCAATCGGACTTAAACCTTTCGAAATAATCATTAATAAAGATGCCATCATAATGGACAGAAAAGAGAACAATGCAGCGCTTCTGAAGGAGAAGCGGTCGGTCAGCCACCCAAAAGCGGGTCTGCCAATGCCATTAAACACAGCGAAGAAGGACATTAAAAGTGCCGCACCGCCCTGGGAGAGGCCTACCCATTCAACTGCAACTTTTCCGGTCATCCCTATGAGCATCAAGCCAATCATTGTACCTATCAAAAAAGCAGCATACAGGATTTTGAATGACTTCGTCTTTATCATTACTGCGGATGGATATTCCATCTGTCGCTCATGACGCGTTCCCTGGGTTGTGTCTGCCTTGGATCTTAAGCGCTGACCCTGATTAGTTTTTTGATCCGGACTCCAATGCTCAGGAGGATATGACAGAAAAAGAGCCAATAAGGGGATAATCACACCAAAAGCAGCACCCAGGACTTTAAACGTCTGCATCCCCCCATAAATCTCGATCAGCTGCCTTGCAAGAGGCGCAGTTACGAGGGGCGACAATCCAAACCCCACAAGAACCAATCCAACCGCAAGCCCCTTTTTATCCGGGAACCACTTCGCCACTACTGCCATAGGTACACCGTAAGCAATACCTACCCCTGCGCCAATGACAACGCCATAAGTTAGTGTCAGCACATAGATATTGGACGCATAAGCAGACCCAATCCAACCGGCACTTATGAGCAGCGCACCAACTGTTATGACAAGCCGAGGGCTGAAGCGGCTCAAATACTTTCCGGAGATCAGCATAAACAATGCATAAAAAGCCAGCGACACCATATAAGGCAATCCGCTCAAAGTCGTCCCAATGCCAAAGGTCTGTTCAACAGGAATCCTAAAGACACTCCAGGCATAGACCGTTCCAAGGCACATCATCAGAAGATTGCCTGTCAGGACATATAACCAGCGGAAAGTCTGTCGACCTGTCCCGGAAAAAGCTGCATTCTGAATCATGTCATGACCTCACTTTCGTAGAATTTATCCTCCAGATCATAAACGACCTGATCCCTGATTTGGTCTATTCGCTTCTCCAAACACGCCCGGATCCATGGATATTTGATACTCAGCATTCTGGCTGCCAGGATCCCCGCATTTTTCGCATTATTGATTCCTACCGTCGCAACCGGAACTCCTGCGGGCATCTGGACAATTGACAGCAGCGCATCCAAGCCTTCCAATGTTTTGAGCTGTATCGGAACACCAATGACCGGAAGTGTCGTTAAAGACGAGACCATGCCCGGAAGGTGCGCAGCGCCACCAGCGCCAGCAATCACGATTTCAAGCCCCCGCCTGGCCGCTGACTTTGCGTATTCCACCATCCGTTCCGGCGTGCGGTGCGCAGAAACCACCTTAATCTCAAAGGGAATCCCCAGAGATTTCAATTCTGAGGCCGCAAGCCTCATCACCGGAAAGTCTGACTCACTCCCCATAATGATCCCGACGAGCGGCTTGCCACTATCCTTCACATTATTATTCACGCTCTCACCCTCTCCAATCCTTCATCTGATACTTCAATAGAAATCGATTTCATGACAGACTCAGCCTTTGAACGCGCGGCTTCGACACTTTCCCCCAGCACAGTTACATGGCCAAGCTTACGCAGAGGACCTGTGTCCTTTTTTCCATACAAATGCAAATAGCAGGCTTCCTCTTCCATCAGATACTCCGTGCCCCTGAGCTTATATTCGCCTGTGCCCTCGTCCGGCCCCAGCAGATTCCACATGACACAAGGAGCCAGCAGCGTACTCGACCCCAGCGGCATCCCTGTGATCACCCTGAGCAGCTGTTCAAACTGGGAGGTAACACAGGCCTCAATGCTGTAATGTCCGGAATTATGAGGACGCGGTGCAATTTCATTCACCAAAATGTTATAATTCTCATCCACAAAATACTCAACGCAAAAGATACCATAATCGCCAATAGCCTCGATGATCTTCGTTGTGATGCGCTGGATCTCTAACTCAGTTTTCTTGGGCAACCTGGCAGGAACACTTGAATGAATTAAAATGCCATCCCTGTGCACATTTTCCGATATGGGATAGAGCATGACGCCATCAGACCCTCTCGCGGCTAGGATGGAGACTTCTTTGATGTAGTCCACATAACTTTCCGCCATGATCTCTTCGCCCTCAAAAGCCTTCCAGGCCGCCTCAAGCTGATCCTGCGACTTAACAATTTGTGTCCCTTTGCCGTCGTAGCCATCCCTGCAACTCTTCAGGACCATCCTGGAGCCAAACTCTAAAAACGCTGCCTTTAGCGCTTCCAGGGACTCTATCCTGAGAAACGGCGGCACCTGAATGTCATGCTGCTTCAGAAAACTCTTCTGTACATACTTGTCCTGTATGAGCCCAAGGCTTTTAGCCGATGGCAGCACGCACGCACCCTCCGCCTCAAGCTTAGTCAGCTCGGCAAGATCAATGTGCTCAAACTCGAAAGTAATCACATCCACTTTGCGGGAGAGACTGCGCAGCGCGTCACCATCTGAATAGGCCGCCACGATTTGATAATCTGCAATCTGACCCGCCGGTGAATCCGGCTTTGGATCCAGCACGGTGACACTATAACCCATACGCTTCGCCACGACTGCTAGCATCCGCCCAAGCTGCCCTCCGCCAATAATGCCAATTTTTCCTGGCGGGTGCAGCCTTCTAATCCTATTTTGGTTCACCTCTTGAACAACTTGTTTCGATTCTGACATCTGATGTATCTTCACTCCTCAACCTCCAAGCATACAAAAAAAGCCAACAACAAAAGCTCCGAATTAAACGGAATTTTCGTTGCTGGCTTACCTGTCAACTGGTCTATGACCTTTTAACGTGTCTTCCAACTTTTTAGAAATTTAATTTGATCTGCTATTTAGAAATAAGCTCTTCCAGATCGCGATCCACTACAATGCCAATGAGCTTTTCACCGGTCTTAGTGCTCACATCTGAATAAGTACTGATCACATTGACCTCAATGAGCGCTTTAATGGCTTCCTCCAGGTTCTCTCTTGAGCTTTCAAACAGCGCCATCCTCACTTTTTTAATCAGTTCTACGCCATCCTTGCTCGTCGCGAGATTGGTCTCCGCTTTGCTAAGAAATCCCTTAATTCTAACGATGATCAAATCCTGGAATATAATGGTCCGAATTTTCTCAGGACCTCTGCCCATGTGCTCAATCTCAAACTTGCTTATGATTTCACTAATTTTTGCTTCCAATTGTCCCTTTGTCATTCTAATGTTATACCTCTTCATAATTCTGTTGGCAGGTCTCAAGGGTTTCACACGCTGCAAACCATTCTCAATGATTTTTCACATTGTAACACATATTCCACATAAAAATCAACACTATAATGAATAAAAATCCGCAAATGTCGAACAATAATTTTCATTTTCGTTTTTTTGTCCGCTTTTTGCGTTGATTTGGCTTCAAGCGCACTAGTCTTCCTGTTTTTCCTTCCGACTAGCCTCTTCAACGACTACTCGAATGCGTTTTTCTCTCGTCTCTAGACTCTTTGAGAGGTTGACCCAAATAATCCATCTGGACTGCTCCGTGTTGCGCCATGACTCAAACGTCTCCAGCGCTCCCGGCTGAGAAGCCAGCTCAAGTCTTAAGTCAGCAGGACACTCCGGCTTTTCTTTGGAAGAGTAGGCTAAGTCCCACCACCCGCTATCCTTAGCGGCGCGCACGCTCTCCATCCCGGCTTCGGTCATTCTGCCCTGCTCCATAAGATTACTTACCCTGTCGCGATTAATCTTTGACCACCCGCTTCAGGATCCTTTGAATGACAAAGGTCATCCATAAAGAAGGCTTTATCTTTTGTCCAAAGTCCCAGCCTTTCCAAGGCTGCCAGACAGATTCCGGCGTATAAAACCCTTCTCCGCCGGCTCTATCCAGGACTATGGACAGCATCTCAGCAAACCGCTCATCTCTAACCGCCACCTCAAACTGAGACAACACCTCCAGGACATGCAGAATGTCATACCAGATGAAGGGCAGCTTCAACTTCCTGAAGTCTGAGCCCATGTAAAAGATATAAGGATGTTTTGTTCTGCTGTTCTCCCACAGGTCAAGGAGTGTCTCAATCCCTGTCCTTGCCGCTTCACGACAAGAGGTATCGTCATACAGCGCCAGACATTTCAAGATGATCAGGTTCACATAAGGACATGGATCCTCTTTTCTGCCAGGGCCCCTGAAAGTTCCCAGTTCTTTTGAGACTGTGCACGGCCAGCCATTGTCTCTTGCCAGACTCACGAGATAATCACGGCCTTTGAGGATTCGAGGATCTTCCTTGTATCCCATTTTGGCTAAGGCATAAAGGCTGGTTGGCGCGTCACACAGTGCCCACCCCCAGGTTTCCTGGCCGCTGCCGCCGTAGTGTGTTGAGATGACCATCGGCAGAGTCACTAAGCCTTCCTCTGTTAAATGGCTGAGCACACGGTCGAGTATTGCAGGGATTCCGGGATCATCCCGGGTCAGACCCAGATCCGCCAGAAAGGCGAGCTTGTGATAGTGCTGGCTGGCGCTTTTGTGGCTGCTCAGGACGACCCCCGGCCAGGACTGCAGTTCAAGAATCAGTGCTTGGACCAGCGGGTGGGCAATCATGGCGGATCTGGCGGCAGCAACCGCTTCATGGGTCTCGTCATAGTCATATAACTCTGTGAGTACCCTGTACCGGACCCAAGGCTCCGGTGCATTGATCAACGCCGGCCAAATCTCCATGATCTCCACCTCGCTAGTATTACAATGACTGACCCCAACCTTAAAAACACTCTAATCCTGCAGCGTCACTTTCTTGAGCACCATAGCAGTGCGATTTGGAAGGTAGATCTGAATGCCGGTCTGCTGCTTCAGCCCCGGCAATGTTTTGACCTCATAAATCACGTCATGGGAAATGCGCGAATGGCCGCCAAACCTGGCTTCATCCGTATCCATGATCACTTTGTAATTACCCGCCTCATGAATTGGCAGCTCAAACTCAACCTGCGGATCTGATGAATGGAAATTGAAAATAAAAATATAATCCTTTTTCTTGTATGCTACAATTTTCTTCTTCTGATCGATCCACAGCGGCTGCGGAACGCCGCCGCCCATAAGCGCGTTGTCACGCATCAAGTGGATCATGGCGATATCAAAATGCTTTAGATCCTCATATCTCAGGAATGGATTATCCGCAAGGCTCCAGAGACGTCGGCAGTGCTTGAAGCTCCAGTTATTCCCTTCGCGTGGGAAGTCAATCCACTCCGGATGGCCAAATTCGTTGCCCATGAAATTCAAGTACCCTTCGCTGCCCATGGAAATGGTGATCAGGCGGATCATCTTGTGCAGCGCCACTGCGCGTTCTATGACCAGACTTGGGCTCTTCTTATTCATGTGCCAATACATATCTTTGTCCGCCATCCTGAAGATCAGCGTCTTGTCGCCAACGAGAGCCTGATCATGGGATTCGACATACCCAATGCGCTTCTCGCCTGGCCGGCTGGTGCTCAGCTCATACCATAGCTGGCCGACGCTCCAGTCTTCATCTTTTTTCATCAAGGTTTTGACCCAGAAATCGGGCATCCCCATGGCCAGACGGTAGTCAAAGCCTATTCCGCCGTCCTGGATTGGCAGACACATCCCCGGCATGCCGCTCATGTCCTCAGCAATAGAAATCGCATCCGGCCGCAGTTCCTTGATCAGCTCATTAGCGAATTGAAGGTAAGTCACAGCGTCTATGTCGGTATTCAGGCTGAAGTACTTGGCATAATCATTAAAGGCAGTTCCAAGGCCGTGATCATGATAGAGCATGGAGGTCACGCCGTCAAAGCGGAAGCCGTCAAAGTGGAACTCCTCCAGCCAATATTTGATGCTGGAAAGGAGAAAATGGATCACATTGTGCTTGCCATAATCAAAGAGCTTTGAGTCCCAGGCATTGTGATGGCCTCGGGCACCATGGTGGAAAAACTGGGTCGCGGTGCCATCGAATTCATTGATGCCTTCTGCGAAATTCTTGATGGTGTGAGACTGAACCATGTCCATCAAAACGGCGATACCCATGCTGTGGGCCTTGTTGATCAGGCTCTTGAGTTCTTCGGGATTGCCGAACCAGGAAGCCGGCGCGAAATAATTTGAGACGTGATAACCAAAGGAAGCGTAATAAGGATGCTCCATGATTGCCATGATCTGAACAGTGTTATAGCCCTGAGCTTTGATTCGTGGCAGGATCACCTCTTCAAATTCCTTATAGCTGCCGATGGTTTCTTTTTCCTGCGCCATGCCAATATGCGCTTCATAGATTAACGGTGATCTCGACGGATCGAGTTTAAAATCGTCATCAGTCCAGTGAAACGGCACCTCAGGCGCCCAGATCTGACCGCTGAAATCATGGGTTCGCGTGTCCTGGACGACCTTTCGTATGTAGAGCGGAATGCGGTCCCGGTCTCCATTTCTGGCGACTACCCTGACTTTGACACGGGATTCGTGCTGTAACGCATCATGTCCAGGCAAGTAAATCTCCCAGGTGCCGTCACCTTTATTCTCGAGAGGGTGTGAATCCCGGTTCCAGCCGTTGAAGTCCCCCATCAAATAGAGCGCGAAGGCGGATGGGGCCCATTCGCGGTATACCCATCCATCGCCAAAAGGATGAAGACCGAAGTGGTGGTGACCATTGGCAAAGTCCTTAAAGGTGCCTGTCTCACCAAGCAGGGATTTTCGAACGCCTTCATAACGCCGCATTCTGAGCGCAATATCTTCTTCATAGGGTTTTACCCAGGGATCAAGCTTGAAGATTCCGAGATCCGGATTCACAGTTGTAGAATTGGCAGCATTCTCTTTTTTCTTGACTTTGCTCTCCATAAAATCGCCTCCATAGGTGTAGTTATCGCGCATTTATGCTGCAGTCTTACGTGTCGCTTCTCCACATTTTCAAACCAACGGCCACCGAAATCAGGCCAAAAATCGTCAAGGCTGGAAGCCCGTGAAAAATGCCGGTTATATAGGCAATAGAGTTGTAAATCAGAATTGAAAATCCCACTAAAGCCATGACAAGACCCCGGGTTTTCTTTGTTCCCATATCGCCACCTCATTCGTTTTTCTCAATTCCGGCCCTAACGACGCTGCGGTTTTCTGCTCTCTTCATATAAACTGATATACTGCTCCACGGTAATTTTTCTGCACAGCTCCGCAATCAGATCGTAGGGGATTGCGTCCATTTTTTTAAATCTTATGCAGCTTTTCCCCATATCGAGCTTACTCACTACCCGTGCGGCATATTCCTTTTCGAACCACAACAGGAGATCCGGAAAAGCGTAGATTCCCATATGGTAGAATGCGATATGCTGCTTTTGTGAAGCCAAATTGATGAATGGCAGCGGTTCCTTGGGGTTGACGTGGTAACCGGCAGGATAAAGCGTGTGCGGCACGACATAGCCGAGCATGCCGTAGCTTATGACTTCTTCGAAACCATCGGGCAAATTTTCCAGAATCACTGTCCTCAGTTTTTCTACAGCCTCTCGACGTGATGCCGGTAGGTTCTCCAGGTATTCCTGCGGCGTTTTTGCTTCTTTTATCTGCATTTCGGAATCCAAGTCAATCCCCCCTCCTCCAGCAATTAGCCAGCTAAAGCATATATACCCCAATCGCGATGATTATGCAGACTTTGTAAGGTAAATCACCGTTTGCTGTCATTAAAGCCCGAGGGGGCACAGGCTTTCTGACAGCTGAACTCTTTAAGCTGCCTTTTGTGAATAAAAAAACTCCTTTCCAATCAGATTGGATAAGGAGTTTGCAGATGAACTATGTTAGGTTTTCTAATTAGAAGTCGGAACCTTCGTGAGCCAGTCTATGACACTGCACATCTTTGACTCTCATTTCTTCTTTAAGCTTATGGATTTGCTGATCCTTTTCCTTGAGCATTTCCTCGAGTTCTTTTACTCTTTCTTCACATCTCAAATTATCCATTCAATCCATCTCCTTCTTTAGGGATTGCCATTGGCCGTCTCCCGAAATTTATTTTCTTAAGTTACACTCATTTTAACCATAACTTCTACTAAAATAAAGCATCGTTATTTAGTGAACAACATTAGCCAATGTGTCTATCATTGATCGTTCTCTGAAAAGCCTGAATTTTCAGTCTTTTCAGAACTTCTCATGGTTTGGAATGCAAAAATAATCATAAAAAAATTTATTTATGCTACCCTGTTTGAAATTAGTTCGTTAATATCCAAACTACTGATTTGCCTGCTTTCTCTTGTCCTGTCCCGCCTTCCCCATCCAAAACAAAAACAGCCTGCCGATGGTCACACCATCCGCAAGCTGTCCATGTTTGACGCTTAGGCGTCTCTTACATAATGTAGTTTGTTGGGATTTTAGACTATTGGGATCTTCAAACTTAACTTCTTTATCTTTTCTTCATGAACCCGCCAATGAGATTCCCAATGTCGTCCATGATGTCGCCGTCTTTGTCTGCATCCAGTATTTTTGACGCCAACCCCATTAAGTCATTGCCGCCGCCTGACATTGCGCCGCTGAGCATATTTGAAATGCCGGACGCATCAAGATTTTGGCTCTTCTTTTGTTGTCCAAGTGCGCCAAGGACAAGTGGCGCTAGTTGAGTCAAAAGACCGGACACTTGGTCACTTTTGAGGCCGGTTTGAGTGGCCAGATTATTTTGAACCGTCTGTGTCTTGCCTCCAAGAACATGCTGAAGAATTTTAGCGCCATCGTTTGGATCCACTTTGCCAAGAAAACCGTCCAGGTCGTCCACATCATCCTCTTCGTGCTGTTCAAGCGCTTTTGCGAGGGCGGAAGCGCCTTCAGGCGTGCTGGCATTTTGGCCGAGTGCTTTCATGAGGGTCGGAAGGCCTATTTTAGCGAGCTGCTCGACTTGCTCAGGGTTAGCGCCAACAGATTGCCCCAGCTTGTTGAGGGCAGCCGGATTATTGAGCTGACCGGAAATCAGGTCCATGAGATTCATACAAAGTACCTCCTTTTTGTTTATATAGGTTATGTTTACCCATTACATTCAATTTGTATCTCAAGATTTCCATTCGAAACTGGGTGTCAGACACCCGGTTTCTGCTTTCGGAGCCATGTCGAAACAAGGTGTCAGACACCCAGTTTCTTCTTTCGGGGCAAGAAGACATCCGCCGCCGCACCAGCTTCCATTCCTTATATAAAAAAAGAGGAAGCCGGCTTCAGGACACCAGCTTCCTCTTATATGTTCTTGATAGTTTCATGGCTCGACCGAACCATGTATAGCATGGATTTTGGATTCATCAGGGTTATTATCAGGGTTTTAGTATTTCTAAGTGTTGCTTTGGTGCGTTTGGTGCCTCTAAACCATCGGCGCGAGTTTTAGAGGTATTTGCAGTAAGACGTTCTCATGTTTGTCATCTCAGCAACGATGTCGTCCACGTTGAGGACCATTTCCATCATGCCGATCTGATCTTCGTAGACATCTGCGTCTACGTCAGCCTTGAACTCAGGCTCTACCGCGTGGTAGACAGAAAGTCCAAGTGCTACGCCTGCAAGGCTGCCTGCAAACGTTGGGTCACCGTTGGTGACGGTCTCAGCTGCAAGACCAGCTGATTCTGCTTCTGCTGCGCCGAAAATCACTACGACATTCTCATGTCCGTACTCATCCGCTAAAGATTTCACCCTGTTCTGATTCTCCAAATCCATGGCCCCTGCAGCCGTTCAGACGAAACACTCTGTTGCGGAATAGACGACGGTCGCTTCGCTATTCGTTTTGACGCATTCTTCGATCGCTTGGCCCGGAACACCGTCACGGTCGCCAATGATGATCACTTTTTTGTTGGCTAAAATACTCATTCATCCCATCCTTTCATAATTTTCCATTAATCATGGATTAAAAATTTTTATACCCAATCCTTTTTGATCAGAAACTTTTATCCGATAATTTAATTATAGTTATTTTATAAACATGTTCAAGGTTTTTCATATTACTTTAGTATATTTATTTTGTTTCGCAGAAAGTCGGCGCCGGTATGCTAAATGCCGCAAGTGTTTGAGAGCCTTATATCCAGTGTGAACACACCCTGGCTGTCCATTGCCTTGTAAAGGGCACTGACCATGTCGAGAATGGTCTCCAGATCACCTCTGATCAACGTTGCCATGGCATTCGTTTCAATGGACAGCGGGAATTCATGGATCACTTTCAAAGCGCTCTCTACAGCTGCCTCGACGTCAGAGGTTTGAACAGGCGTGAAGATCACCTGCGCGCCCACTAAACCCGCGGCTTTTCCCATAGAAGACATATGAATCCTCCTCTGCTGTTGGCGCTGAATTTCAGCTCATTTTCCAGGCTGATATGCTCTTCCGGAGTGTCCGGCGGCAAAAATAGACATTCTTTCATCTGTTTCAGTGTCTCGGAATAGTAGGCCGCCATTTCCTCCAAAGTTTTAAAGACTGCATGCTTGAAAACGGTTTCCTTTTGGAAATACTCAGAGGTGTAAAGCCGGCCCCAGGAGGAGTCCAAGTGAATGGTCCCCACCATAAGTTTGCCGCCCGGCTTAAGGACCCGGAAAAGTTCGCCTAGTGCGCGCTCCGGGAACTCGACAAATTCAAAGGCTGCCATGGAAAACACGGCGTCGAAGGTATTGTCCTCAAACTCAAGCTTATATAAATCCATATTTTTGTAAGTGATGGGCAGCGCACCGGTTTTGTTTCTTGCTATGCTCAGCATTTCCTCAGAGACATCAATGCCTGTGACCATTGCGCCTTTTTCAGCCAGTTTGATCGAGAAGTTTCCAGTGCCGCATCCAACATCCAGGATCTTTTGATCTGGCTGCGGCATGAAAAGCTCGAAAGCACAGGCAGTTTCAACTTCATCCACAAAGCGCCCCATTTTGGTAGCGTACCACTGATCGTAATCTGTTGCGACTTCATTAAAAATTGTCATAACTCAATCATCCTTATGCATTGGCAAATTGTTTGAGAATTGTGTGAAGCTCCGGTACAGAGTGTAACTTGGTGTCAGGTACTCAGTGCAACTTGGTGTCAGACACTCAGTGCAACTCGGTGTCAGACACTCAGTGCAACTCGGTGTCTGACACCCACTTAACACCCATTTGCAGCTAATGTCCCACCAAAACACTCCAACGTCCCTAAAAGCTGTGAAGCAACTTCTTTTTCAATTGAATAAAGGTCTCCGAGACCATCATTTCCCTATACCGCGGCCTTGGAAGATCCACACAGATCTCTTCCTTGATCGTCGAGGGCCGGTCGGACATCAGATAAATCCGGTCAGACAGATATATGGCTTCTTCAATATCATGGGTAATGAACAAAATGGAGGCCTTCAGTTCGTCATTCACACCCAGCAGCCAGTCCTGCATCTTCGCTTTCGTCAGCGCGTCCAGCCCGCCAAAGGGCTCATCCAGCAGCATGATATCCCTGGAATAGACATAGGTTCTCATGAGCGCCGCCCGCTGGCGCATCCCCCCCGAAAGCTGGTGGGGGTATTTATGCTCAAAGCCTTCCAGACCAAAGGTTTTAAACAGATCCGCCACCTCTGACCTGGCCTCCTTCTTCGAAACGCCTTTCACTCGAAGAGGCAGGGCCACATTGTCAATGATCTTCAGCCATGACAGCAGCAAATCCTTCTGGTACATGTAGCTGACGAGGCCTTTGCGGGCTTTGACAGGGGCTCCATCGATTCGGATTTCGCCCTCGTCCTCCACAATCAAACCCGAAATCATATTGAACAGCGTGCTCTTCCCGCAGCCTGAGGGCCCTATGATCGACACAAACTCGCTTTCCCTTAGCACCAGAGACACATCGCTGACCGCAAACGTGTCCTCAAAGGTCTTCTTGACGCCGACGAGCTCCAGTCTATTTTTTAGGGAGGAAGTCATTGGTGAACGCCCCCTCAGCCTCAAGCTCTGACTCAATCAGACCATTCTCGAACATCCACTTGGAGTAATTAGACCAGATTTGAAGATCCATAATCCCCCACTGTGACGCCTCCGCCTGATACTGATCCGCCAGGTAAAACTGCGAGGCGACCGCAATTGCCTCATCCACTTCCGGCGCCGCCTTCAGCAGGGACTTGACCGCCTCTTCAGGACTCTCCATAGCAAACTCATAACCCTTGGACGTCGCCGCCAGGAATTTCTCCGCCAGCTCAGGACGCGCGCTCAATAGCTCTTCCTTGGCAATGATGACCGGCGTATAGAAATCGAGGTTCTCCTCGAAATCCTGCAGCAAAATGAAGTTGATCGGCACATTGTTGACCTCCGCCGCAATGCCGTCCCAGCCATAATAGATCCACGTGAAATCCACATGACTCTTCGTCGCCGCGAAGAAATCGAGAGCGCCGAGGTCCACCATCTCCAGCTTGTCAAAATCCGCGCCTTCCTTTGCCATCAGCCCGCTCAGCATCGCGACTTCAGCCGGCGAGCCCCAGCCGCCATACTTCTTGCCCTCGAAGTCCTTAGGCGTCACGATCCCCTTCTCCACCGGCGACGCGAAGCCCGAGGTGTTGTGCTGGATAATCGCTGCAATCGCTTTCACCGGAAGCGGCTCTGCTGCCGTTCTGGCATAGGTGATCTCTTCCTGGTAGGAGATTCCGAACTCCCCCTGCCCCGCGGCGATCAGGCTCGCCGAGCCCCCTTCAGCCGGCTGGATGATCTCCACATCAAGCCC
Organism: Acidaminobacter sp.; assembly: GCF_030247605.1. Classification (GTDB taxonomy): domain Bacteria; phylum Bacillota; class Clostridia; order Peptostreptococcales; family Acidaminobacteraceae; genus Acidaminobacter. The sequence continues at coordinate 36,147 of NZ_JAOTSB010000020.1, forward strand.
GACCTCTTCATAGAAGCCCAAGTCCTGGGCCACATAGAGTCCCGTGTGGTTCGTGTTTGGTACCCAATCCAGGACTACAGTGACCTTTTCAAGCTCTGCCGATGGTTCCTGCGTCCCATCCCCCGCCCCCACGGCTTCCTTCGGCTGGCAGCCTGCGAGGGCCAGGGTTGCCGTCAAAATCAACATAAGCGCGACTATACTGAGTTTTTTCATCTTCTGCATGTTCGTTAACCTCCAATAATGTCTCTTCATTATATTTTGTTACATCACACGACCATCGGCCGCTTAATCTTTTATCCTTTACTTCTCTTTGCTGACTGCCCAAGGCATCAGCACTCTCTGTAGCAGATCAATGCCCTTGAACACTGCAATGCTCAGCACGACGACAATCAAAATAGCCGCGAACATCTTGTCCAGGGCGAAGGAGTGCCTGACCCGCAGCATGTAGACGCCCAGGCCGCCGGTGCCCCCCAGCCACTCGCCAATCACCGCACCCATGATGGAATAAGTCGCCGCAATGCGAATGCCGGAAAACAGGTTGACCAAGGCGCCGGGAAACTTGACCCAGCGAAACTGCTGCAGCTGCCCAGCGCCCATGCCCTCGATCAGGTGCAGCTCGTCCTGGTCCGCCGCTTCCAGGCCGTCCAGGAGACTGACAATGATGGGGAAGAAGCAGACCAGCATGACAATGACGATCTTGGGCAGCATGCCAAACCCGAACCACATGCCGAACAGGGGCGCCAGCACAATGATGGGCACCGTCTGAGACAGGACGAGAATGGGGTACAGACCCTTTTTGACCATGGGCACAAAATCCATCAGAAGCGCCAAGGCAATGGAAAAGCCAATGGCCGCCAGAAACCCAATTCCCGCCTCCTGGAGCGTGATCCAAATGTGGCTGCGCAGTCCCGGCAGCTCAGAAAACAGCACGCGTATGACGCTGGACGGCGCCGGCAGGGTGTAGGCATCTACCCAGCCCGATCTTACGGACAGCTCCCAAAGGGCCGTCAAGACAGCTAAGAAGACAGCGGCCGGCCACTTACCGGTATTTGCCGACTTTTTCATCAATGGTCACGCCCCCGGGCTTGTAATCGATCTTGACGACAGAGCACACGCGCTCCGCGCCCCGCTCGACGCAGATTTCCTGGGCGCGTTTGACGATTTTGAGAAGCTCGTCCAGGTCGCCCTCCATGGTCGTCTCCATGGGGCCTACGGTGTGTACGATGCCCGTGCTTTGGATGTACTCGATAACCGCGTCCACGACAGGATAGATTTGGCTTTCCGGAACGCTTGGAATGACTTGCAGACTGACATTGGTCAACATTTTGCATCTCCCTTCGAATTAAAAAAGACCCATCCGGAGGATGAGTCTCATAGGTGTAAGCTTATGTCTCCTCCCTTCGCTGGCATGATCCAGAGCAGGTGATATGGGTCGGAACTCACAGTTCCCTCTCAGCCAGTTTACTGACTCCCCCGTACATCTTCGTTTCAGTTGTCGTTTGGTTTGAACACCAACATCATAAGCCTTGAAATTTGATTTGTCAATCGCGTTAGAGCAACTTGATGACAATCGGCTTATGTCCCGGTTTATTCGGTGGGCTTTCTTCTACGGTTTCGCATGCGGTTCGCCGGAGAGGACGCTTCTGCCTGAGCCGCGGCCCTTGGCACGCCATGACGGCTGTCCTGCTTGGTCCTCTGATGCGTTTGCTTGCTCTGCTGGGCTTGCTTGCCCTGATGCTTTTGTTGCTGAGGGCGAGGCTCTATGAACAAGTCGTCCTTGACCGTGGCATCCAGAGGAAACGGGTGCTCTTTCATCTCAGGAATGCGTTTGCCGATGGTCTTTTCTATATCCTTCAGCAGCGGCAGCTCTTCCACATCACAGAAGGACATGGCGATCCCGCTGAGGCCCGCCCGGCCTGTTCTGCCAATCCGGTGAACATAGGTCTCCGGAACGTTTGGAAGGTCGAAGTTGATGACATAGGACAGCTCGTCAATATCGATCCCTCTGGCTGCGATATCCGTCGCGACCAGGACCCGAATGGCGCCTTGTCTGAAGTTCTCCAGGGCGTTTTGGCGACTGTTCTGACTTTTGTCACCATGGATTGCCATGGAGGAAATGTGCGCTTTTACAAGCTCCCGCACCACGCGGTCTGCGCCATGCTTGGTTCTGGTAAATACCAGCACAGACTCCAGTGCCGGATCCTTGAGCAGGTGGATCAGCAGCTTTCGCTTGTTGGCTTTGTTGACGAGGTAAACGCTCTGGCTGATCGCCTCCACCGTCACGACTTCTGGAGTCACCGATACCTTGGCAGGGTGCTTCAGCATGGCATCTGCCAAGGCGGAAATCTCCTTTGGCATGGTCGCGGAAAACAGAAGTGTCTGCCGTTCAGAAGGCACCTTCGCGACTATCCTTTTGACATCGTGAATAAAGCCCATATCCAGCATGCGGTCTGCTTCGTCGAGAATCAGAATTTTGACTTTGTCGAGCTTGATAATGCCTTGGTTTATGAGGTCGTTCAAACGCCCGGGCGTTGCGACCAAAATATCAAGTCCGTCCTTAATCATCTTTTCCTGAGGCCCCTGAGGCACCCCGCCAAAGATGACACCGGTCTTCAAATGAACGTGACGCCCATAAGCATGGAAGCTGTCCCGGATCTGAATGGCCAGCTCGCGGGTTGGCGTCAGGATCAGCGACTGTATGCCGTCATGCTTCTTCCCGGTTTGGGATGAAGCGCTTGAAAGACCTTCCTGCTTCATTTCAATGATCCTCTGGAGCGTCGGGATCGCAAAGGCAGCGGTTTTCCCTGTCCCCGTCTGAGCGCAGCCCAGAACGTCTCTCCCTGTCAGGATCAGCGGAATTGCCTGGTCCTGAATCTCCGTAGGCTCAACATAATGTTCTTCTTTAATTGCTTTGAGAATGGCGGGCATGATGCCCAATGACTTAAACTTCAATCTAAAAACTCCTTTGTAATGGCCTTTGCCCTGTGGTATAGAATTTTTTGGTAAAGGTCCAAACTACATTGTATGTTATTCGAGCCATTCTGTCCAATTTTTGATTTGGGGGCAATAGGCTATCAGCCACGGGGACAACTTTCAAGTGAGTGTCTGACACCAAAGTTGAGTGAGTGCCTGTCACCAAACCAAAAACGGGGCCAGAGGTTTGTAATATTTCTGTAACATTCGATAAAAAGAAAAGGAAAAAACCGGCAACGATTTTTTCCTTTTCCTTTTATCAACTATTCAACTATTTCACCGCTTCAATCAAATAAGACGCCACGAAATCCTCCGCCTTATGTCCAGGCGCCCATGAGGAAATCAGCTCACGGCTGTTGTCCTTAGGCACCAGCCGGATCTCTTTGAAACCAGCTTTCTCCATAATAACCCTTAGATCCTCAACATACTCCGCGCCGCTTATACAGCTGGCCACCAGCCTCAGGTCCTCACGCATGCTCTCGGGGATCACGGCCGTGGCTACCACATCTGATGCCGCAATGCGTCCGCCCGGCTTCAACACTCTATAAGCGTCTTTAAACACCTGCTGCTTGTCCACCGACAGGTTGATGACGCAGTTGGAAATAATTACGTCCACAGACGCGTCCGCAACCGGCAGATGCTCAATCTCACCCAATCTGAAATCCATATTGTCAATGCCTGCCTCATAGGCGTTTTTACGCGCCAGCCTGACCATGTCCGGTGTCATGTCGACACCGATGACGTAACCGGTTTCCCCCACTTTGGCTTGCGCCAGGAAACAGTCAAAGCCGCCTCCACTGCCGAGATCCAGGACGACCTCGCCGGGCTTCAGTGCCGCAATGGCCGTTGGATTTCCACAACCCAGTGCCATATTGGCACCTTCCGGAGCCTGGCTGAGCTCATCCGCCGAATATCCAATAAGCGCGGAAGCATCCAGAAAACTTACAGTCGATGTGCCACACCCGCATCCGCTGCTGCAGCAGCCACCATCGGCACCCTGCTTTAATGCCACTGCGGCATAATTATTTTGTATGTGTTCCCTGACTTTTTCTTTCTTTTGCATAATAAACCCTCCACTTAAATCTTAAATGACACTCACCCCTATAGACGATGCAGTGCAGAAAAGGACGCAAAAAAAGACGCAAATCCCGCGTCTTTTTCAACATTTTTTATCCGGCTGATACTTCTGAAACTCAATGATGTTGCCACAGCGGTCAAATTCCAGCCTGCAGCAGTCCAGCATCATGTCCTTCAGCAATTTCCTGGCCCTCTGGACCCTGGACTTCGCGCCGGACACCGACAGCCCCAGCCGCTCGGCCAGCGCCTTCTGCGTCAGGTTTTCGAATTCGGTGAGCAGAATGGCCTCCCTGTACTTCTCAGGCAGCTGCTGGACCATGCCCGTCAGGCAGCCCGCCATTTCAGCATTGGCGTTGCCGCCGGCCCCTGTCTCTCCTTCTGCCGATGGTCCCAAAACCCCATCCACGCCTTCTGCCAAATCCTCGGGAAGCTCAGCAAAGGTCTTCCCGCTGCGGTAATAGTCAACAATAACATTCCGGGCAATCTGATAAATCCAGGCATGGATCTTTTCCTGATCCATCAAGGTATCCAGCTTCAGACTGATTTTAACAAAAACCTCTTGAAGCAAATCCTCCGCGTCGTGGGGATTGGCCACGCGCCTCGCAATAAATTTTTCAAGCGGCTCATGAAAGTTTTCCCACAGACAAGTCACGCAGGTGCCCGCCATGTCATCACGCCCTCTCCTTCTTAATTATTATGCTGCTTCCTCTTCACTGACTTGCATGGGGTTTTTACGGATCGCGGCGACGTAGAGGAAAGGATATTCTGTTTTCAAGTATAGAATATACTGGATCCATTCTGCCACAAGGGCTTCATAGGCCCGACGCAGGTCGTTGGAGAGGTGCGCAATGTCGCTTGGATCGAGTTCACCGAAAGGACCACGGATTTTCAATTCATCCGCCACATGAAAGACTGCCCAGAGCATATCCGTAAAAGAATCGTGCTCAAGCAGGTTGGAGTTTTCGAGCATACTCAGGAGAGGCGCTTTATAACCCTCCATGACCAATGCCAGATCGCCAAGTTTTGCCGGATCAGCATAAAAATCATAAGGGTAAGCCTTTTGAGTGCGTTTGCCGCCGAACAAAGACTTCTCTTTTTTCAAATCCGTAATTTTGAGCATCTCACATAAGGCGTTGTTTTCCTGGTTGAATTTTCCTATTTCACACAACAAAGTTGTGCCGGTTTCTGAGAAAAAGGTGCTGATGATGACGTTGACTTTTTTTATTTTCTTTCGCTTTTCGGACAGACTCAGAAACCGATTGATCACCAGTGTCACAACCAGAACCTGAACCGGGACAAAAGCGAGATCCTGAAGCAGGTAGAACAGAGTTTCGTCTCCTCTTTGAAAAATTATGTATTGAACACCATAAACGGCTGCAGACGCAACTATGAGAATTATGGTCAGGAACAGGTTGTCACGCAGTTTAATTAACAATTTTATATTCACCCTTCTGTATATAATTAAATGACCTAACGCTTCAGACTTCAATGACGAGAAGTTAATCTATTCTAACACAAGGGAAAAAAGAATAAAACCGGTGCAAGGAAATCAAGGCCATCGCGCCTTCCCTGCACCAGCTTCACTTTCGTGCTATTTATGCCTGCCGCCTCGTGAATCTTCCCTGTGGATTCGGCAAGCCATCATGATGACCACAGACCTCGGTTCAAAGTCGAACTCATGATGGACAGCCTTCATCTTACACAGCTCATCGACGATTTCTTCTCCGGCAGGCAGAGCTGTATTGACTGCCATCCGCCATTCTAAGCCCAACGGCAGAGCGGGCAGCACCACGTGCCGTGACTCCCAGTGCATGTTCATGCCCACGTAAATGACCTCATCTTCCTGGTCCGCCCCCGCCTCTTCAGCTTTTCCAGCGAACATGACCCCCAGATAGCGGGTTTCAATGTCCTCCGTCAGATTCCACGGCTCCAAACCATGCTTACTGACATACGGGAAGCCGCATTTAGCCTGGCCCGTACTGTCCCGCAGATTCGGATGCCGCTTCCGCAGCGCGATCATCTTCCTGAAGAACTCATAAACATCCCGGTTTTTCTCAAGCAGTGTCCAGTCCAGCCAGGAGACCTCATTATCCTGACAGTAGGCATTGTTATTCCCGTATTGTGTGTTGCAAAATTCATCGCCCGCATAGAACATGGGCGTCCCCTGGCTGGCCATCAAAACCGCGCAGGCATTCTTAATCAAGCGCTTGCGCAGCGCTATAACCCCAGGCTCCTCCGTCTCCCCTTCCGCGCCGCAGTTCCAGCTGTGGTTGTGATTCTCGCCGTCGGAATTATTCCAGCCATTCGCCTCATTATGTTTTTCATTGTAACTGTACAGGTCATATAAAGTGAACCCATCATGACACGTAATGAAGTTAACCGAAGCATTCTTGCCGCGGTGCACCGGATCATAAAGATCGTGGGATCCTGCGATCCGTTCCGCGACCGCCTCGGCAAGTCCGGAATCCCCCTTCAGAAAACGCCGCAGGTCATCCCGATACCGGCCATTCCACTCCGACCATCGCTTCCAGGACGGGAAGCTCCCAACCTGGTACAATCCGCCGGCGTCCCAGGCTTCCGCAATCAGCTTAACATTCGCCAAAATTGGATCATAGGCCAGATTTTTCAAAAGCGGAGGATTGTTGCTCGGGGATCCATCCTCATTGCGCCCCAAAATCGACGCCAGATCAAACCTGAAGCCATCCACCCTGTACTCCGTCACCCAATACCTGAGACAATCCAAAATCAGGCGCTGCACCACAGGATGATTGGCATTCAATGTGTTGCCAACTCCACTGAAGTTATAATACCGCCCATCCGGGGTCAGCATGTAATAAACGTTATTGTCAAGACCCTTGAAAGAGATATACGGCCCCCGTTCATCCCCCTCAGCCGTATGATTGAAGACCACATCCAAAATGACCTCAATGCCATTTTCATTAAGAGTTTTTATCAGAGCCTTAAGCTCTTTCCCTTCCTGATTGTATTCCACGCCTGCTGTATAACTGGTGTTTGGCGCAAAAAAGCAGATAGGATTATACCCCCAGTAATTCAAAAGTTTGACCCCGTTAACCTCCCGCAGGTCTCTGCATTCGTCGAACTCAAAGATGGGCATCAGCTCCACCGCGTTGACGCCGAGCGCCTTCAAATAAGGCAGCTTTTCCATCAGGCCGTCAAAGGTGCCGGGATGCTTGACGCCGGAAGACGCATGCCTTGTAAAGCCCCGCACATGCAGCTCATAGATGATCAGATCCTGCATTGGAATCAACGGCTGTTTGCAGTTGGCCCAGTCAAAGCCATTGGTCACCACCCGGGCTTTGTAGGGCTCCTCAACACCTTGCCGCTGCCCCCACTTGCTCTGTCCGGTAACCGCCTTTGCGAAGGGATCCAGCAAATACTTAGTCTGGTCAAAGATCAGCCCCCTTTCAGGCTCATACGGTCCATCGACCAGATAGGCATATTCAAAATTCTCAATGTCCAGGCCAAAGACAATCATGGAAAACACATTGCCAATTCTATAGGGCTCCGGAAATGGTATGACCACAAAGGGATCTTTGCAGCCCCGTTCAAACAACGCCAGGCTGCAGGCGGTCGCATGCTGGGAGTAAATAGTGAAGCTAACGCCCCCAGGCACCACCACAGCGCCGTTTTGAAGAAAAAAGCCCGGCCGGATTTTGTAGTTTTGATACGTGTCAATAGGTACCAGCTCTTTCCACACGAAATGGTCCATACCGCTGGACTGCCTGACCTTCTTTACTTTGAAGGTTGCCACGCGCTCACCCCCGCTTCCTGATTCGTCCGCGTTGTCGCTGACGTTTCTTTTTATATTAGTCAAACTTCCCCACTTCAGCTTCCGTCATCCGCAGCTGTCCGCCACCGCTTTCCAGGTCGACGATCCAAGCTTCCGGGATCCACCTTTCAATGATCCACCGTCCGAGGTTCAGCCAGCTGCTGCAACTGTCCAGGATCACCGAGTCCCCCGTGACGACGCCTTCAGCGCCTGCGAGCGCTACATCCGCGTTCTTCACGAGCATCACTTCGACGGGAACACCCCAGGCAGCCGCCTCTCCCAAAATCAATTGTCCAAGCCTCCCGGAGTTGGAAACAGGCGCATCCAAAAAGAATTTTGCCGATGGTCCCCCAAGCGCCCCCAGCGCCCGGCCAATCCACGCGAGCGCAACCTGCGTCTTGTCCACAATACCGTAGGTTCCCCTCAGCCCGGCTAAATCCCTTAGGACCCCATCCCGGCCAAGGATCAGCGGACTGCCCGACAGCGCCACCTCCAGCAAAATGATGAGATTGAACCCGTCAATGTTCAGCGGGGTGTGCTGAACCGCGACCATCGGCAGCATGGTTTCTGCTCTATGGACCTGCCGACTGTGTGTAACCGCCGCCCGCTGAAGGGCAATCCGCTGCCTGGCCGTCAACTGGTAATGACCGCCCACCAGTTCTACCACTGACCTCAGCTTATAGCCGCGGTCGAGCAGCCAAACGATCTCGTCGAGAGCTGTTCTGAGCAGCGTCACCGAAGCCTCCGAAAAGCACTCTGCATCCGAGGGATCAAAGCCCCTTCGCTTAGTTTTGAGTGTCATGGCAGCCCTTCTTTCACTCAGGTGTAAACTTATTATTCCTTATATTACCCATTTCGACTAAGTTCATTACAAATTGCGTCAGCAAAGGAAGGAAGGAAGGAAGGCGGTATCATTCAGCCATAAGCTTTAGACACCGCCTTAAAATTTAATCTTTGTAATCTTTTATAAACCCTATCTATAGATTTATCTGATAAAGTGGTCCTCAGTGAGAATTCTTTTTCTGAAGGAGACCAATACCATGACTTCAAAAACATCAAGCAAATTTCTTCAAAGCACAAAATTCCTGATTTTTTCTGCTTCTCTTCTCTTTATAATGGGGATCTTATACCTGATTAACCATATTACATACTTCTCAAAATCAGTCGCTATTTATACCGCGCAAGGATTCACCCAATCAGAGATCCTCAGCCTGCTTGTGCCCGACCGGCTGCTGCCAGGCCTCTTTGAAGGGATTGGGCTCTTTTTTGGCGTGTCGGCGCTTTTGTTTGGTACAGCAATGATCAATCAAAAACTGTCAGCTTCTTCCTATGAGTCAGCAGCCTCTGCACGCGCTGAAAAGGAAGCCCTCGAAGCCGCCAAAGTCTTCATGGCTGTAGAGGGGCTAGAGTGATAGTTAGCTAAGTATTTGGCTTAATCTGGTACACCCCAAAGTAAAATAAACAGATAAAAAATAAGCGCTGGCATTTCGCCAGCGCTTATTAGTTTTTTCAACCCTTCACAGGTTGGGGACGCGGACAACTTTCGAGTTGGGGGCAATAGGCCACAAGCCGCGGGGACTGTAGTATTTCCGCAGCACTTCCCTTGAACAAAGCCACTTATAACACAAATTCCATCTGGAGATCCCTCGGATCTGCGTCAAATAACGCCCTATTCACTTCAACCGCAGTTTTGCAGCCAATCGCCCAATAAAAAGCAATGGTCTCTTCCGCTGACCCCGCGCAGATGTAAAGCTTTTCTGCACCCCACTGCCTCGCACCTTCAGCCGCAGCCTCAAACAATTTTCGACCCAGCCCCTTGCCCCTGGCCTCACGCGTTATGAACAACTGATCGAGCAGGACATATCGTGCGCTTTCTCCGAAAAAATCTCTCCTGACCGCCACAAATCCAATCATTTTTTGCCGATGGTCAAACGCCCCAACCGCCAACCCATCCCCCACCACAATCTCCACCAAATGTTTCAGATGCGTTTCATAGCCGTTTGGCCAGCTCGGGTCAAAATAATCAATCTCAACCAGCTGCAAAAGACCATCCACTTCCCGCCAGGCCTTCCCAATATGCTGAGAGGCGTCTATGTCGCTTATGCTCTTACAGTCTTCCAATGCCAAGGCTTTGATTTCAATCATTTAATCAAGACCCTCCCACAAAAGTTCTTATCTTATATTAGCATAGATTTACCCTCGTAAGATTAGGTGGATTGGCCATCTGACACAGACATAACCTTTCATGCAAATTAAAAAGAAGACAGTGTCAGCAACCTGCGCCTATTGCGCTTATCTCGTTTCCAAAAAAAAAGGTAGGAAGGCGGTGTCTGACACCGCCTTCCTACTATTATTTGTAAGTTAAATCTACGTCACTTTTTCCTCACGCAGCGCCTTCATAAGCGCTAGTGCCGCCCCAAGCATAATCGCTATGAATGGGAATGCCGCAGCCACAGATACCGTCTGGAGAGGTCCAAGACCTCCTGCCAGCAGCAGCGCCGTTGCCAGAGCCGACTGAATGAGACCCCAGCTGATCTTCTTGGTGTTGCTCGGATTCAAGTCCCCATCAGAAGTAAACATACCAAGGACAAAAGTCGCCGAATTCGCTGAAGTGATAAAGAACGTGCACAGAAGGATCAGCGTCAAAGCCGACAAGATCATTCCCAGGGGCAGCTGACTGTAGACAGTAAACAATGCGGTCTCCGGCTTCGCCACAACCGCGGCAGTTGCCTCAACACCCATCTTCATGCCATAGTCAATGCCTATACCGCCAAAGATTGCGAACCATACCATAGACGTAATCGCAGGTGCCACAATAACCCCGGCAATAAACTCGCGAATGGTTCTGCCTTTGGATATGCGGGCAATAAAGGAACCGACAAACGGTGCCCACGCAATCCACCAAGCCCAGTAAAAGACCGTCCAGCCATTGACCCAGCCATTATCACCGCCAATGGAGTAATTGAGGCTGTCCGCGAAGAAATAGTTGAGATATTCGCCGAACGCGCCGGCAAAGCCCGTCAGCATCAGCAGCTTCGGCCCCACGAGGAACGTCAGAAGCAGAATGCCGCACGCCAGATACAGATTTATATCTCCTAAAAGCTTAATGCCCTTATCAATGCCCGTGACAGCCGTCCAGATAAAAATGACGGTAATGACGACAATGATGATTATTTGCATCATGAAGTTCTCCGGAAGCCCAAACACCGCGTTCAGTCCGCTGTTGATCTGAAGTGTCCCAAGTCCGAGTGAAGTGGCAACCCCGGCAACGGTCGCAAAGACCGCGAGGATATCAATAGTTTTGCCAATTGGGCCTTCCGCGCCCTTCTCCCCAATCAAAGGGATGAAAATGGAACTGATCAGACCTTTGTGGCCTTTTCTAAACTGGAAATACGCCAGCGCCAGACCTATGATGCTGTAATTCGCCCAAGGATGGAAGCCCCAGTGTTTGAAGGACGCCCTAAGGGCAAACATAGCTGCTTCGGGCGTGCCCGGCGTCGCGCCGAGCGGTGCCGCGTAATGTGACATTGGCTCCGCCACACCCCAGAACACCAGGCCTATACCCATGCCGGCACCAAACAGCATGGCGAACCATGATGTCGTTGAAAACTCGGGCTTGTCGTCGTCCTTACCAAGCTTGATCTTGCCATAAGGGCTGATCGCCAGCCCTATGGCAAAGATGACAAACAACAGCATGGAGAACAGGTAAGCCCACCCAAAGTTGGTGGTGATGAAACCCAGCGTGCTCGAAGCCGCTGCCGCGAAGCTCTCCTTGGACAGGATGCCCCAAAGCGTCAGGATAATAACAGCGATAAGCGGAATTAAATAGGTCAGCTTCTGACCAAGAGATGTTGTTGCCGATGGTTTCAATCCATTCACTCCCCGGTAATTCGTCTTTTGGACTTAACTGAACAGCAGGTTAGAACTTGACCGGAAAAACAGTTTGCTCATGCACATCCGCTGTTAAAGCATCCAGCGCGACGCCGACTCTGTGGTAACGAAGCTTATATTGCGCTTCTTTCGTCGTCGACGGATCGCCAAGTGGATAAGGGATTGAAATAGTTGGAACGATTTTGTTGCTGCCTACAGTTTTCGCGACCGGAATCAGGTTGCACATCTGAACAATCGCAAAGCCAGCTCTTTCGATTTCTTTGACCATCGTTGCACCGCAACGAGTACAGGTGCCTCATGTCGAGGTGAGAATCACGCCGTCCACGCCTGCTTCGCGCAGATATGGAATCATTTCTCGGGCCATTCTTGCAGCTTCCGCTTCTGTTGTACCCGTGCCAACCGTACTGTAGAAATACTCGTGGACCTTTCCAATTTTGCCTTCTTTTTCGTAGGCTTTCAATGCATCCAGCGGCACAATGACATCCGGATCCGCATCTGCGGCAGCCGGGTCAAAGCCAGCGTGAATCGTCTTGAACACCCCGGTCTCAAGGTCAACCAGCTCGGAAATGTCATAACGTCCCCAGCGCGTCGCAGAGGCTGACTGAATTCTGTCAGGATTCGCCACTGGCACTATGCCACCGCTTGTGATAATAGCAATCGTCGCCTTTGATAAGTCCGCAATAGGCGGCGCAATATCCACGCGATCAATCTTAGGAATCGGAAGTTCTGTTTGGAAAGGCTCTCCAGCCAGTTTTTTCAGAAGCATTTCAACGACGCGGTCTGAAGCCGGTTTCTGATCCTTGAGCCAAACTTGATGGCGGACGCCTCTTGGGTAGAAGCCTTCTTCAGCAGCCAGAAACATTGGCTTTTCGCCTTCCGGAAGGGCCAGGATCTTGTCGCCGAGTTCTGCCATTTTCTGAGTGTCAACCTTCATTGCCGCAGCGCTCTTTCCGCCCGGGAAGATATAGACATCTTTTTTGAACATCTCAACGCCAGGATTTTCTTCATTCATGGACGTCACAGCGTAAACACCGAACTTGTCCTGGACAAACTTGCTGACGACGCCGCAGGCATTGCCATAACGTCCAGCCTGAAATGCAGGCCCTGCAAAGAAGATATCAAATTCTTTGTCTTTTAGGAAGCCTTCAATAGCCGCGATCGCTTCATCCTGTCTGGAGCCCATGAAGTTGTCGCCGCAGATGATCGTATGAGTAATTTCTGCGTTTTTCAGGGACGCAGCCAGTGCAAGGCCGGGACCGACCAGACCTTCTCGGATTTCAGGCGCGTGGTCTGCTTTCTCTTCTCCACCGATACCTGCGAAAAACTGATTGATATATAAAATCGCTTTTTTCACGTTGATCTCCCCCCTCTAAAATTCTGCCATGGTCTTTGGTGACCAACCGCATACCTGGTCGCCGCAGAACATTGAGTTGTTCTCGAGGATGATGGAACCGTCCTCGCGGACAGATGACCCGAGTTTTTCGTCATAATCCCATCCGCCGGATAAACCGTCACGGCCGAGTGCTGCAAGCTCGCCGATTACTACGTCCATCGGCGGAAGCTCTATGAGCTCTGAAACGTTGCCGCAGGAGACAATGGCATTCGCTTTGATGTCGAGCGTGACAAGGGGCTGGGACTTGCCGTCGCGGCCGGTGCATTCATTCGTGATGCCGACGGTCTTAACGCCCGCATTCTCAAGTTCTACGAAGCACTCGATGAAATCCGCATCCGGGTTGCCATAGCCCTCTTCTGCGAGGATCGCGCCGTCTGCGCCGAGGAGCTTCGCCATTTTAGCGACGAATTGCGCCGAACGACGTTTTTGCTCAAGGGAGACGTTGAGGTTGCTCATAATGACGCCGAGGAAATTCAGAGACTTGCCATGCTCGTCATAGAGACGCTTGATGGTTGGGTTGTTTTGGAAGTCATAAGTCGACCATTTGGAGGAGCATGGCATGAAGGAGCCGGAGATCACAGCGCCGTCAAGCACCTCATTTGGATGCATGAACGTTGGGATGAAGTGGTTCAGGTCCCAGCCGTAGAGCAAGTCGTTATAGCCCATTTCTTCCATTTGGGACTGTGGCTGCATGACGTAGACTACTGAAGGCAGCGCGTTCATTTCAGCGCTTCTCTTAGTGACCGGCTCAAGCTCGAACACTTCAAGGGCCTCCGGTGTTTGTTCCTTTACGGTATTGCCTATATATTCCGCGAGTCTGTGAGCCGCCCAGCGAAGCGCGTGATTTTTCTTTTGCTGCTCGTGTCGCTCAAAGGCTTCGTCTGTATCTGCTACGAGGCAAAGATTGACTAGTTGAGAAAAGTAGGTGAGCTTCGCGCCTTCCCCGGCCATGTCGATGAGTCCATCTCCAAAGCTGCCCCAATGCTTGCCAACAGCCAGGACACTCATGCCTTTTAGAGCATGGGTTCTGCCTTCGCCAACCTGGAAGACTTCGCCTGTGACGCCCGGGAATACTGAATGTTCTGCGCCGACGCGTGTACGTGGTTCAATGGCTTCTTTAACCGGTACGATTCGAACAGACTCACCAGGTCTTGCAACTTGAAGGTCCACGTCTATCAGATGTTCATCTGCATCTTTCAGAAATGCAATAACTTCCTCCTTATTGATGGTGAGAACGCCGTTTTCAAACACTGTGTTGGCACCGAACTGGATGTCTCGTACATAGAAATTTCCGATTTCCAATCTCACTTCAATTTCACCCCTTGTCAGAATGCTTGCCTTTTGATTGTTATTTTTTTATTTATTTT
>NZ_JAOTSB010000021.1 GCF_030247605.1 Acidaminobacter sp.
ACTGGATGCCTCGCGCTTGACATAGAACAAAGCTTCCTTCATTCTCCCACCACCTAATGATCTCTAGACCGACCCTCAGCTCATCTGTCTGGAGAGGCCTATTTCCTCCAGAAGACGCGGTATGACTTGCTTTTTTCGGGAAAGCAGTTCCGGAACAAACACACCCTGAACTTCATCCACCTCAAAACTCTTGGTGATAAGCCCTGAAATGTTGGATTTATAATACAGACACGACCCCTGGCTAAGGAGATCCGTCGCCATAAAGACGGTCGCATCAAAGCCCTGCTCCTTATGAGTTTTCTGAACCATTTCAAGAACAGCCTCTCTGCGGTCCTCAACTTCTTCCAGACCATAGGTGAAAATCTGCGAAACACCTACCGACGTGTCGGCATCTCTGAAAATTTTAAAATCCTTAAAGAAAATGCCTTCTATGGTTTGTCCTTCAAGAGAAGTCCCTGATTTCAACAGCGCTTTTGCATAGTCTTCCATATTAAAACCGCTTTCTATCAGCGAGGTCAGCCAAGCCGCCATAATGCGGTCTTCCTCTGTTGTTGTAGGCGATTGAAAGTTCAGTGTATCTGAAATGATGCCCGACAGAAGGATGCCGGCAATGTTTGAAGGCGGCGCGATCCCCTCTTCTCGAATCAAATCCCCCACGAGAGTACAAGTGCTTCCAACTGGTCTGCAGACGAACGTCAGCGGGCGGTTGGTGACGACATCACCGAGCTTGTGATGGTCGACAATGGCGAGAATTTCAGCTTCCTTCAGGCCGTCTACACTCTGGGCGTACTCGTTGTGGTCTACCAGAATGACGAGATGCTTGTTGGGCCTCAGCAAATGTCTTCGCGAAAGAAATCCCACATAGCGTCCGGAGGCGTCCGTTACAGGAAAGGTTGTGTGACGGCTGCCCGCCATGACTTCCCGGGCTTCCGAGACATCGTCATGCTCATAAAAACTCGTCAGATTTTCTCTGACCATGATCTCTGACACCGGCGCGCAAGACGCAATGAGACGGGCAGTCTTTAAAGTATCGTAAGGCGTTCTGATCATGCAGACATCCGATTCTCTGGCATGCCTTAGGATTTTCCCTGGGATGGTGAGTCCTCCGGTAACTATAATGAGGGCCGCCTTTTGTCGGACTGCATGTTCGAGCACATCATACCGGTCGCCAACGATCACAATGGTCGATTCA
This sequence comes from Acidaminobacter sp., assembly GCF_030247605.1. Lineage (GTDB taxonomy): Bacteria > Bacillota > Clostridia > Peptostreptococcales > Acidaminobacteraceae > Acidaminobacter. Next base: position 1,193 of record NZ_JAOTSB010000021.1, read on the forward strand.
TCAATGCTTGAGCGATCAATCAGCGTATCTTTATAGAATGCGGCGACCAGCACCCTGCCCTCAATGCTGGTGCAGGAAGCGTGGAGAATCTGAGCCTCCAGGCCATCCACCATATTGGCAAGCGTGGTTTTCAGCAGGTCGCCCTTCCAGTTGAAAAAACCCATGGCAATATCTTTCATGGTGACTATCCCAGACAGTTTTCCGTCCGGCTCAGTGACAGCCAAGGCCTTGGCAGAAGCATCCCCCAGGTTTCTATAGGCCGTCAGTATGGAATCTTGAGGCGACAAAGGCGCATGCCTGTCAAATTCCAAATGCCTGACATCCGGACGCACTTCTCTCAGCAGCGGCGGAAGCTCAATGCCAAATTGAGTCAAGGCAAAGCGCGATTCAGACGCCGCCTCCCCCAACCTGAACGCTATAGCTTCATGGCCCTGGGCACGTTTAAACCAGGCCATGGCAATGGCAGACGCTATAGAATCCGTATCCGGATTTTTATGTCCAAAAACATGGATCAAAATGACACCTCTTTTCATTTCATCTCAGTGTGTAGATCAGACTGATCTCGTCAATCACGCCGGCGCGCACTTCGAAAAATAACGCATATTCGCCCTGCGTCCCATGATCATAGATGTAATCCATATTCCCCGGATCGGTTTCTTCGTTTGGAACTGGCTCTGCTTCAGGATACTTCAGCATCAGAAGCGTAAGCGACTCCCCAACGTTAATTCCCCTGGAAGTACTGAAGCGCGGATCCTTGGAGATCACCGAAGAGAGCCAGAACTTTTCACCGCCTGAAGGCGCGAACAGACTGACTTGGGACTTATTGAAAGTAAAGGTCCGAATAGTCGACCCAATAAATGTGTCAGCGCCAATACCCAGGATAGACTCCTCAATTTTCTCGGGTTTACCAAAAATGCTGAGAAGTTCTTCATCTTCGAAAGCTGTCCTTAGCGGCAGCTTAACCGTACCGTAGTTCAACGTGAACTCCCTTTCGAGTATGAGGGATTTAGTGTGTTCATAAATTTCGACACCGCCTGAAGCCCCTGTATTCGTCACCACAATTGAAGGCGCCGGGACTGCACTGGCGAGTCCGTTGACAATGGTTTCCCACGTTAACGACTCATAGACAGGCGTCATAATCATTTTGATGTCCGGACTGATCAGGTTTGGACCGGCATAAAGCAGTTGTGATTCTTCCAGCCACAGCGACACATGAAGTTCCTCAAGAGATCCGTCCTGTCTGAAGCACAAGGGCTGCAGAAGCTTGTCAGCGAAATTCAGACCTTGCTCGTTAGGACGGAACACACTGACGTCTTTGAGTCCCTCATTCACACTGACTGCTTCGAGTACAAACACTTCAGCCCCTTCATTTTGATAAAATTGACAGACAGGCTGTCTCGACATGATCCTTCCTGTCCAGAGCACCTGGTTCACTTTGGCATTGAAATACTCCTCAATCAGCGCATTCAAGCGCTCTGCCTGATCCAAATTGTCAGGCGGGTCAATGACGCCAATACCGGATTCGCTCTCAACAAGCAATCCGTTTTTTGAGGCTTCCTTCCGGTAGGCTGTGTAGACCCAGATATCCTCCGTTTGTCTGCGAATGATCAGGTCGCCCTCCACATTGTTGATGACATCCAGAGAAGTCAGGTCAGGCTGCGGGGGCTCAGCAGACATACAGGCGCTCAGCAATAAAGTCAGGATTAGAACTGTGAGTAATCTTGATAAACGCGCCATTTGTCCACCTCGCTTCTTTTTAGCCAATCCTTGCGGCAAGCTGTTGATTTATTATACCATTTGAATGGGCATTGAACGATGCCATTTTCATTTGTGCTTATTTTTTAGAGAAAATTTAACAAAAGGGAAGTGACGCTGATGCGGCGAAGGTTTTAAACCGACCCATGCCGCACCAATCTCACTTCCCTTATCTATACAAAACTATCTTTCTCTTCTGTTTAGTTCCTGAAGCACCTCTTCAACTGCAACGCCTTTTTCCCTCATCAGCACAAGGCTGTGGAAAAGCAGATCTGTCAGTTCCCCTACCAACTCAGGCCTATTCTCGTTTTTTGAAGCAATGATGACCTCTGCCGCCTCTTCACCTACTTTTTTGAGAATTTTGTCGAGGCCTTTGTCAAAGAGATAAGTCGTATAAGACCCTTCAGGTCGTTCTTTATAACGCCCGTCAATGACCTTCACAAGCTTAGCTACGCCTGTTCCAATTTTGCTGATTTCCCCAAGGGTCTCAAAACAGCTCTCCGCACCGGTGTGGCATGTCGGCCCCGCCGGATTCGCCAGGACCAGCAGCGCGTCTGCATCACAGTCTTCAGATATGGAAACCACCTCAAGGACATTGCCGCTGCTTTCACCCTTCTTCCAGAGTCGGGAACGACTTCTGGAGTAGAACCAGACAACCCCTTCCTCCCGGGTTCTGCCTAACGCTTCTTCATTCATGTATCCGAGCATCAGCACCTTCCCGGTGGCTGCATTCTGTATAATTGCAGGGATCAACCCCTGTTCGTCAAATTTTAATGGCTTCATGGTCTAATTTCCTCCCTGTTCTGCAGCTCCTGCAGCTTCTGCAGCTCCTGCAGCTGCTCTGTCAAACCTATGGTCCAGTGGCCTGACCGCAACACCGTGACTCAGCAGATAACTTTTAAGATCCCCTATGGAAATGTCCCCATAGTGGAAAACCGATGCTGCCAGGATGCCATCAACATCCGCTACACGGGCGGCTTCCTCAAAATGTTCCAGGGCGCCTGCGCCGCCGGAGGCTATGACTGGGACATTAACCGCGGCAGTGACTTGCTTCAGGAACTCGACATCATAGCCTTTTCTGACGCCATCCTGGTCAATGGAGTTCACCACGACTTCTCCTGCCCCTAGCGCCACACCCTGCTTGATCCATTCCAAAGCAGACATGCCCGTGGTTTCCCGGCCGCCTTTGACGACGACTTCCCAACGGTCCGGACCCACTTTACTGACGTCCACCGAGAGCACCACGCACTGGGCACCAAATTTCAAAGCCGCTTCACGGATCAGCTCCGGCCGGCGAACAGCAGCGGTGTTGACCGACACTTTGTCCGCGCCTGCCATCAATACACGAGTGAAATCCTCAACCGTCGCAATGCCGCCCCCTACTGTCAAAGGGATATTGACCACTTTCGAAACCCTTCGAACCACCTCGTCAAAGATCCCACGGTCTTCAGCACTGGCAGTAATATCGTAAAAAACCAGTTCATCCGCGCCTTCCCTGCAATAACGGTCCGCGAGCACCACCGGATCCTCGACGTCTTCTATGGCCTGAAACCGCTTGCCTTTGACGACGCGGCCCTGACGGACGTCGAGGCATGGAATGATTCTCTTTGCCAGCATGCTTACACCTCCTCGCAGCGCCGTATTTCCAGCGCGCCTTCGTAAATGGCTTTTCCGACTATAGCGTCCTCAACGCCGACTGCTTTGAGCGCCTCCAGATCTTCCAGCTTGGAGATGCCGCCGGAGCCAATCAGAATGCCAAAGTAGACCTCCCGCATCTTTCTGTAAGCTTCCACATTGGGGCCCTGCATGGCGCCGTCACGGGCTATATCCGTGTGGACAACCGCTGCGACACCCAGCCGCTGTGCCTTTTCCGCCAGCTCAACCGCTGTGATCTTCTCTGTGTCCAGCCAGCCGCGGGTCGCCACATAACCGTCACGGGCATCGATCGACAACACTATCTTGTCGCCGTATCGCGCCAGCACCGCTTCGAGAAAAGGTGTATCCAAAGCTCCGGAAGTTCCCAAAATAGCCTTATCCGCCCCCGCCTCAAACACTGCCTCGAGGTCTTCCATGGTGCGAATGCCGCCGCCAAATTGCACCGGTACGCCAGACGCCGCCTTAATGCCGCGAATCAGGGCTTTCATGTCTTCGGTAATACAGCCTTCCACGCTGCCGTCGAGATTGACGACATGAAGGCGCTGTGCGCCCTTTTCCTTCAAATCCTTTGCGACAGCCACAGGGTCCGCATTGTAGACCGTCTTCTGGCCAAAATCACCTTGAAACAGCCGGACGCAGGCGCCGCCGCTGATATCTATTGCAGGATAAATTCTCATTGTGTACCTCCCATCAAGACCGCCAGGACCTGACGGATTAAAAATTCTCCAACAGCACCGCTCTTTTCAGGGTGGAACTGCATGCCGACAATGCTGCCTTTTCGAATGAGTCCAGGCACAGCGACGCCGTACGGACTGGAGAGAATGATGTCCCGGGCGTCGCCACCCGACAGGTAATACGAGTGCACATAATAGGCGTAGGCGTCTTCCGGGAGACCATCGGCCACCGGATCCTGGCGCTCTTTAACCAGCCTGTTCCAGCCCATGTGGGGCACTTTGAGGCCCATGTTCTCATCAAACTTCACAAAACGGCCCTTCAGGAGTCCAAGGCCCTCCCAGTCGCCGTCCTCCTCACTGGCTTCGAACATCAGCTGCATGCCCAGGCAGATGCCCAGAAGGGGCCGCCCTTCCCTGACGCGCTGCTGAATCACCTGGTCAATGCCGGTGTTCCTGAGCTTGTCAATGGCGTCCTTAAACGCCCCCACGCCGGGCAAAATGGAGAGCTCGGCATTTAGAATGACATCGTGATCCGCCGTGAGAACCGCCGGAATTTCCAGACGCTCAAAAGCGTTAATCAGATTTTGAATATTGCCCACGCCATAATCGATAATGGCGATTGGCTTTCGGGGTGTTGCTGCTTGATCATTCATGCTCCTGCCTCCAACTCTTTAATCTAACATACCCTTGGTGGACGGCACACTGGTGTCGCCTTCCTGAACCGCGGCCGCGTCTTTCAGCGCCAGGGCAAAGGCCTTGAACTGAGCCTCCACCATATGATGTGTGTTGCCCGGCGTCAATATCCTGAAGTGCAGGCACATACCGGCTTTGTCCGCAAGGCCCTTGAAAAATTCCCGGATGCTTTCCGTGGCGAGAGTCCCCAGCATTTGAGACGGATAGACCGCATCATAGCCTAAATAAGCGCGTCCGCTGAGATCAATGGCACACAGGGCAAGGACCTCGTCCATAGGCACTATGCGGTCTGCAAAACGCTGAATGCCCGCCTTGCTGCCAAGAGCCTCCTTCAGGGCCATGCCAAAGGCCATGCCCACGTCTTCAGCGGTATGGTGGCAGTCCACCTCCAGATCCCCCTTGACCTCGATCATCAGGTTCATCCGTCCGTGCTTGGCGATCTGGTAGAGCATATGGTCGAGAAATGGCAGCCCCGTGTCAATCTTCGAGGGCGCCTGTGAGTCCAGGGTCAGTTTCAATTGGATTTTCGTTTCAGATGTATCTCGCTTGACTTCGCCTACTCGCATGAAGCCATGACCTCCTTCAGGATGCTGAGGACAGCATCATTATTCTCTTTTTTGCCGATGGTAACTCGAAAGTACGCCCCAAGGCCGCTTTGCTCCCCGAAAAACCGGAGACTGAAGCCTCTTGACTCAAAAGCGCTTTGGATTCGGGATACCCATTCCGGCTTCGTTCGAATCAAGATAAAATTAGTTTCAGACGCCAGCGGCTCCATACCGCGGATCTGACGAAGCATGCTGAAGACTCTGTCGCGTTCTGCGCGAATCAGGGCAACCTGCGCCTCCATAACAGACGGATTTTTTAGTGCGAAAGCACCCAGCGCCTGAGACACCGCCGTCACGTTGTAGGGCATCCTTACCCGGTTGAGCGCAGCGGCGTTTGACTCTGATGTCATTGCATAGCCCACTCTCAGCGCTGCGAGACCAAAGGCTTTGGACAAAGTTCTGAGAAGGATCAGCTTGTCCTGATATTGGGGAAGCTTCTTAATGAAGGAAGCCAGCCCAAATTCGGTATAGGCTTCATCTAGGACGACCATGCCGGGCGACTTTTCAATTACCTTTTCAATGAAAGACGCCGTCAGTCTCTCTCCGGTAGGATTGTTGGGATTGCAGAGGAACACCAGGCTGGGCTGTTCTTTTTCCAGACGTGCCATAAATGCCGCCTGGTTCAGGTTCAGAGCTTCATCCGGCAAGGTTTCAATATAGACTGCTTTTCTGATCTCCGCCATCACGCGGTATTCAACAAAAGTCGGACCATGGGACAAAACTTTTTCTCCGGGTAGGACGAACGCCTCAACGCACATTTTGATGAGCTCATCTGATCCGTTGCCGCAGACAATACCCTCCAGGGGCCATCCGGTGTAAGCACTGACAGCCTGCCGGAGTTCAAGGGCTTCTTCATCCGGGTACTCATTGAGTCTGAGTCCGCCAATAGCAGCCGCAAGGTCATCGAGACGACGCTCGTAGGGGTTTTCATTGGCATGAAGGCGGATCATGGCTTCAGATTCTTTCTCTTCGTGACTGACGCCGCGTGTGCGTCCAGGCCTTCGAGCCGCGCGAAGTGCTCGACATCTGAAGCTTCCTTCATAAAGGCCTCTTGGGTGTATTCGAGATACGAGAACCGGGTCATAAAGTCATAGACGCCCAGGGGTGATGAAAATCTCGCCGTACCATTGGTCGGCAGTGTGTGGTTCGTGCCTGCGTAATAGTCGCCCAGCGCTTCCGGCGTGTAGCTGCCCAGGAAGACAGACCCCGCGTAGTTCACTTTATCGAGCAGCGCGCGAGGATTTTCCACCATCAGCTCAAGGTGTTCAGGGGCTATGACATCAGAGACACGGCAAGCATCTTCAAGATCATCGCAAAGCACCACCAACAGATTGGCCGCTGAAACTGAAGCAATGTCTCGTTTAGGCAGGGTCTCAAGCTGCCTGTCGAGAGCTGCTTTCAACCTCTCCGGCAAACTCTCGTCCGTGGTCAGAACCACGAGGCCGGCACGCTCGTCGTGCTCTGCCTGCGCCAGAAGATCCGCCGCCACCAGTTCAGGGTCCGCGGTCTGATCTGCAATGATCAGGACCTCACTTGGTCCGGCAATCATATCTATGGCAATCTGACCGCTGACCTGACGCTTGGCTTCTGCCACATACTGGTTGCCTGGCCCTGCGATTTTATCACAAGGCGCTATGGTTTCTGTCCCGTTGGCGCAGGCCGCGACAGCTTGAGCGCCACCAACAGCGTAAATTTCTTTGATGCCCAGAATCCCGGCCGCCGCGAGCACGTAAGGATTCACAGAACCATCTTTGGACGGCGGTGTGAAAATGGCAATCTCAGGGACACCCGCCACTTGGGCAGGAATTGCGTTCATCAGCACGGTGGAAGGATAGGCAGCCTTGCCGCCCGGAATATAGAGCCCCACGCGTCTGAGCGGCACAATGCGCTGCCCCAGGGAGACGCCTGGTCTTGGCTGGATCTCATAGCCCTTTTCGAGCTGTTTTTCGTGATAGGTCCTGAGGTGCTCCACAGCTGTCCTGAGAACCCTGAGATCCTCCTGGGTGACTTGATCCCGCATAGCGGCTTTCATGGTCTCGTCTGAAATGCGGAGGCTTTGGAGCTTGACGCCGTCGAGTTTCTCGGTCCACGCCATCAAGGCCGCATCTCCGCGTGCTTTGACATCCGCAATGATCTTGCTGACGGAATCCCTGACCTCTTCTGAGGTTTCTGTCGTTCTGCGTACAATCGCCGCGATGGATGCGGTTGAAGTCGCTTTATCGTATTTTATGCTGTTCATTTGCTAGTTCCCCTTTTCTCCGCGGCCTCGAGATCGTTTAAGAGATCCATCATTCGTTCGTTCATCAGCTTGAAGGAGACCCGGTTGGCAATCAATACAGAGGAGATCTGTCCAACGGTCTCAAGGACAACCAGATCGTTTTCTTCCAGTGTTTTTCCGGTCTCGACAATGTCGAGGATACAATCGGCCAAATTCACTATGGGTGCCAGCTCTACCGAGCCGGACAGGAACAGGATCTCACCCTTGATGCCCTTCTCTTCGAGCACATCCCTCGCCCGTTTAGGGTATTTTGTGGCCACGCGCACAAAACTGCGGTCCGACAGTTTGAACCCCCTGAAGCCGGCTATACACATACGGCATCTGCCTATTGGGAGATACCTGAGCTCATAGCCGTCAAAGCTCCGTTCGTACAAAATATCATTCCCGAGTACACCCAGATCAGCGGCAGCTCTTTCCACATAAGTCGTGACATCATCTGCTTTGACTGAAATCAGGCTGATCCTTCCCGAGGTATCCACGTGCTCGAGCTTGCGGTTGTTAAGATCTGCGAACTCATAACCCGCTTCTTTGAGGAGCGCGATCAGCTGCTCTTTGACCCGCCCTTTTGAGACGGCAATTTTAAGTGGTTTCATGGATTTGACTCCTCCTTTTCCCGTTGATTTCGAGCTGGTTCAGCAGCTTCTGAACGTTGCTTCTGCGGCTTTCATTCATGCGCTGATCGAAAACCACAGCGTCTTCACCTTCAACGGACAACACAAATTTTGCAGATTTGCACTCCGGCTGTTCAAAAGTGTCACTGATGCTGGTTCTGAGTTTAACCAGCACGACACTGTAATCCCTGTCTCTCAGGGCGGCTGCGATCTGCAGGGCATCGCCCGGATCATCTGTATCACAGAGGACTGCGTAGTCGAACTGCGCAGGGACGTTGAGCGGTGTGTGCATAGTTTTCATCCACTCCACCACATTGGCTGTGTTGAAGGAGATGCCGCAAGCCACTTCGACGCCATTCATGCCGTCATATCGTCCCCCGGTGACGAGGGCTTTGCCTGTGCGCTGGCTGAAAATCCTGTAGATGTTCCCGGAATAATATCTGAATTCGTTGCCGCCCTGACTCAGATCCAACTGAATTTTTGTCAGACCGAGATTTTCCAGGAGCTTGTACAAGGATTTCAGAGCGCTCAGCTCTGCCTGGCAGGCATCGCCGAAACGAGTCGAGGATGCTTTAGTAAAGACTGCTTTAAAATCGCCGAACAGTCCCGGAAGCTGGCTCAGGAAGAGACTTTCGTCTTCAGGGAGCTCAGAGCCCTCCAGAAAAGCGCTAAGCGCAGTCAGTCTCTTTTCTTCAATCAGGTTCATCATGGTCTCTACCGCTTCCGGAGACAATTCCACCATTTCTGAAATCGCTCTGAAGAAGCTGGAGTTTCCAATTTCAAAGCGCAGGTCAGAAATTGGGATCCCCACCGTTTCGAGGACGTCCAGCGCCAGTCGGATGACCTCAACATCTCCTGCCGGGCCCAGGTCGGCATAATTTTCGCAGCCGAGCTGAAGGATCTCGTCAATGCCGCCGCCCTGACTATACCGAAAGACCTTTGAATTATAGGAAATTCGTCTGAGGGGCGTCCCTTCCGGAAGCTTCAGGGTCATGGAGGCACAGCTCATGGTGTTGTCAATTTTCAGGCATCCTATGGCACCGGAAGGCTCAATCAGCTTCACCAGCCTTTTCGTCAAGGCAGGGGGAAGATCCTGGTAGCGCGACCAGTCCTCAATGGCCGGCGGATCAATCTCATCATAGCCATAAAGTCTTGACCACTTTCTGAAGCTGGCGGTCAAAGTTCTCAAATATGCGTAGTCTTCATACAGATAGTGCATAAATCTCATAGTTACGCCTCCTCGCGAAAATAAAAAAGCCACCCGGAAACCGGGTGGCAGTTTGTTGATTCAATCTCACCACCGCGGACGCTCAATCGTATTAAACGACGAATAGAGCTTGCAACGCGCGGTGTCTTAAACCTGCATACAAACTCTAGAACGTATGATGATGATGGATGCTGTTGTATGGGTTTAAAACCTGGGGTGTCATAATAATCTCTCCTGAATCTCAATTTGAATCCGGCTTAAACGTATTACTGGCGGAAAGAATAGATTACCTACCCCTCGCCTGAAGCCGGAATTTATGAATTGAATAGACTTTAACACACAATAATTATTCAGTCAACAGGCTTTTTATAATATTCTTACGATTTTGAAACAAATTCTATTCACCTAAATAGGCCTTAAGAACAACATCATTTTGCCTCAAACTTTCCGCAGTCCCTTCAACCATGATTTGACCTGTCTCAATCAGGTAACCTCGGTCTGCAATTTTCAGGACCTTGTTCGCGTTCTGCTCCACGACCAGAACCGTGATCCCTTGCTGATTCAGTTCTTTGATCAGAGAAAAACAGTAATTGACCATAATTGGCATCAAGCCCATGGATACTTCATCGATAAGCAGCAGTCTTGGCTCCAGAATCAAAGCCCGGCTGATTGCGAGGATCTGCTGTTCCCCGCCGCTCATGGTTCTTGCCAGTTGGTTCCGCCTCTCTGAAAGCTTTGGAAACATGTCATAAGCCTTCTCAAGATTTCTCTTAATTTGGGCCTTATCTTTGATTTTGTAGGCACCCATTTTTAAGTTCTCTTCAACGGACAAATCACCAAATATACGGCGACCTTCTGGAACGTATCCAATCCCCAGCTCCGCCCTCTTCCAGGCAGGATAATCTGTTATATCCTCACCTTCGTAGAACAGTTTGCCGTGTTTGATTTTGACCAGGCCCATCATGGCCTTGATCAATGTGGATTTGCCGGCGCCATTCGCACCTATGACACTCACCAATTCTCCCTGTTTAACCTCTAGGGATACTTTCTTGATAACTTCCATCTGACCATAAAAGATTTCCGCGTCCTGGAGCTTAAGCATCCTCATCATCCTCCCCTAAATAGGCTTCAATGACTTGAGGATTCTCCTGAATTTCTTTAGGCAATCCTTCCGCAATTTTTTTGCCAAAATTGAGGACCACCAGCCGGTCACTCACCTTCATTGAAATTGGCAGATTGTGCTCAATCAGCATGATCGTTGTCCCTTGCTCTTTCAAATAGAAGACCAGATCAATGACCTCGCCTATAGCGTAATTGCTGAGCCCTGCGCAAGGCTCGTCCAGCATCAGAAGCTTAGGATTGATCGCCAGCGCCCTGGCAATTTCAAGTCTTCTCAAATAACCCAGGCTGACCTCAGACGCCTTTTTATCCTTAACATCGAGGAGCTGCACGCGCTCTAAAATTTCCAGCGCCTGGTCCACCACCACGGGAGAATGACTTTTCGCGAACAGGTGTTTAAAACCTTTATTGTACTCTATGCCCAAAGCTGCGACGACATTATCCAGCAAAGAAATGTCCCTGAGGGGTTTGGAAATCTGGAACGTACGGGCGACACCCATCCTCGCTATTTCAAATGGTTTCTTCCCCTGGATCTCTTGTCCGTTTAAGAGAATTTTTCCCTCGGTAGGCTCGTAAACGCCACAAATGCAGTTAAACATTGTCGTTTTCCCAGCGCCATTCGGACCAATGACTCCTAAAGTTTCTTTCTCCTTAAGGTTAAGATCAATGCCATCTATGGCTTTCAGCCCGCCAAAATACATTTTTAAACCTTTAACGGTCAGCATGTCCCCCATATCAGCTCACCACACTTTTCTTGCGCCCTTTGCCAAACAGCGCTTCGAATTTATTGACCAGAAAACTGCCGTTCCCAACGATGCCCTGGGGTTGAAACAGCATCATCAAAACCAGGAGTCCTCCATAGACAATCATACGGTAATCCGAAATGAATCGAAACAGTTCCGGTGCTATCCCCAAAATGATTGCGCCTACAATCGGTCCGCGAATGGTCCCAATTCCGCCTATGACCACCATGGATAAAATCGAGATCGATACGAGAAACGCAAAATCGCTGGAGTAGATAAAGGTCATGTAATGGGCGTAAACGCCGCCAGCCAAGCCGGCTACCGCTGTTCCAACCGCAAAGGCGAGCACTTTGAATTTTACAATATTGACGCCGAGAGAGGAGGCTGCCGCCTCATCATTTCTTATACTTGCCAGCGCCAAGCCAAACCATGACTTTTCGATGATTCTCATGAATATGACCATGGCGGCAATCAGTGCGCCTACAAGGATCAAAAACATCAGATTATCCATTTTGACACCAAACAGACTCGGCTTGGAGACAGACATTCCGAGTGAAGCGCCAAAGATTGGCGCATACTGGAAAATGGCAACAACAACAAAGTTTATGCCTATAGTCGTAATCGCCAAAAAATCCTCCTTGACACGCATGCTGGCAAGCCCGAGCAACGCGCCGATCAACCCTGTCACAACGAACGCTATGGGAAGACTCAGCCAGAAATTCACTCCAAGAGTACTGGTCAGCACTGCCGAGGTATAAGCACCAATCCCGAAAAATGCCGCGTGCCCAATAGATGACTGTCCGGCATAACCCGCTATAATGTTTAGGCTGAGTGCCAGGAGCACAAAGATCCCAATATTTGTAGCCACCACTATTGCATACATACAGTCACCCCCTAAATTGAATTTTTTCTGCTGATCAGACCTGTTGGTTTTACAAGCAAGATTGTGATTAAGACAAGGAAGGCTATCGCGTCTCTAGGTATGACAGATCCGACGTAAGCAGAGATTAAAGTTTCTGAAAGTCCAATAACAAGTCCGGCGGCAATGGTGCCAATTGGATTTCCAAGTCCGCCTAAAACGATAATGGCAAGCATTTTATACGACGGAATGTCTCCCATGGTTGGATAGATAGAGCTATAGAGTACACCTATCATCATCCCCGCTGCGGATGCAAAACCATACCCCATAATATAACTCAATGCCATGACCTTCTGGATGTTGACTCCCATGGTTTCGGCGATTTCCGAATCCCCTGCCGTGGCGCGCCATGCAAGTCCAAGCTTGGTTTTATTTAAAACGAACCAAAGCAGCGAGAGTAAAATCGCCGTCATGATAATGATCAAAATCCATTCAGGATTAATGACAATTCTTCCGAGTTTAATGACCGAAAATGGCAGAATTACACCAAAATCCTTAATTTCCGGACCGACCAGCAGTCTTATAAAGTCCCCGGTAAAAATGAAAATCCCTACACTGGTAATCAACGGAACTATAGGAATGATATTAGGCTTGTTGAGTATGGGCGTATAAATGAACTTTTGAATGAGAACACCAATTGCGCCTGTGAGGGCCATTGACAGAAAAAAGGCGACGGCCAGATTGCCGGTAGTTGCGTAAATTACCCAGCCGAGGTACGCACCGACCACATACGCCGCAGCATTCGCAATATCCAGAATGCGTAAAATCCCGTAGATTAATGTCCCGCCCATTGCAGTCAAGGCATAGACACAACCAATCATGAAACCGTTTATGATTTGTTGAAGCAGCAAGGATATCACATCCTTTCGAAAAATGTGGTCTGTTTGCTGAAGGCCCGCCAAGGGCGCGCCTTCAGTCACCTATCGATCATATTGTCCAGTTGTGGTGTTTCCTCGCCACTAGTCTCTGATAATTGCGTCATCCGTAATTTCGTTGTAGTAGTGGAATTCGCCGTCCTTGACAATCTGAATCTGTACCGGCTTGACCGCAACCCTGGATGGTGCATATTCAATCAATCTGCCTGTGACTGTTTCAAAGTCTTTCAAGCCTTTGATGGCATCTCTCATAGCGACGGGATCAGTGCCAACTTCAGCGATAACCTTAAATAAAGTTTCAAAGGCGTCATAAGTAGAAGCGCCGACCATGTCTGGCTGCATATTGTACGCCGCTTTATAGCCTGCAATGTAATTCTTGACTGCATCACTTTCGCTGTCTCTGTTCATGTTAGTTGTAATGATGACACCTTCAGCGTCTTCCTTCGCAACTTCCAGGAACTGATATGAGTCAATGCCCTCTGTTCCAAGAATTTGAACATCCAGACCGAGGCGCTTGGATTGTCTCGCAATCTCAGTTCCGTGAGAAGGATAGCATGCAATGTAAAGCAGGTCCGGTTTTACGGTTTCCTTAATTTTTGTCAGCACCGGAGAAAACTCTGTTTCAGGCATTCCAAAAGTATCCATTGACACTATTTCTGCGCCGTTTGCTTCGGCATAAGCAGTGAAAGCCTCAGATAAGGTTTTTCCAAAGTCAATGTCTACAGCCAGAATAGAAATCCTCTTAGCACCCAGCATATCCACAGCTACAACGCCGCCAGCGCGACCTTGTACGGATCCTGAAAAGGACTGCGAGAAGACGAAGTCACCTGAACCGGTGACATCCGGGTGAATCGCGTAGGCAGACAGCATAGGCATACCGGCTTCTTGGAAAATAGGTGCTGCAACACGAGTCGGTCCGCTGTAGCTGCCGCTGACTACAGCGACGACGTTGTCTTTGGTTGTAAGTTTTTGCGCGATGTTGACTGCTTGCTTAGTGTCCAAGCCATCATCATACTTGACGAGTTCGACAGGTCTTCCATTGATTCCGCCGCCGTCATTAATAAGCTTGACGGCAAGTTCTGCTGACTGTGTCGCACTTTTGCCATCCGACGCTGCAGCACCAGTTACCGGCGCAAAAAAGCCAATTCTGATTGGTTCCGAGCTTTCAGCAGGTGCTGCAGGCTCACTGCTCGGTTCTTCTGCTGCCGGTGTTTCCGCGGGCTGAGAGCATCCAAACATCGAGATCCCAAGTATGATGACCAGCGAGACCAAGAGCCAAACTTTTAATCCTTTTTTCATAATCGTTCCTCCCCAATCCTAATTGAATAGTTGCATATAGTTCTAATGCAATTTATATGCCATGTTGTTTCTATTTCCAAACAAGTGCAACAATCGGGGAAAATGAGAAGGTGAGGTAACTTTCGCAAAAAACAGAAAGCATCGCATAACGTATATTTTTTATACGCTACAGCGATGCAAAGGGTAATCTCAACAATAAAATTTATACGCTCCGCGTACAATTTTTATACGATAATGGTCCAGTCTTCTACGGCCGTTCTATGCCAAGACGTTTCATTCTGTAAATCAGACTTTGCCGGATGATCCCCAGATCCTTCGAGGCGGCTGTTAGATTCCCGTTTCGTCGCCTCAATGCCATTTGGATGATAGAGCGCTCAAGATTGCCGAGTGCCTCATTCAAGTCCGGGGATGCTTCAATATATGGTTCTGTCACCATCTCTGAAAATCTGTGTCTCAGATGATCAGGCAAGTGACCAACCTCAAGAATTGTATCTGATTCCTCGGCCCGCACCATTAAATTTTCGACTACATGCTCCAGTTCCCTTATATTCCCCGGCCATGAATAGGATTGAAACGCTGCGCTCAGTTCCTCCGACACATTACTGATTGTTCTTCCGACTGCGCTGTTGTATTTCTTGATGTAATGGTGTATCAGGCTCTTTAATTCATCCTTCTTTTCTCTCAATGGAAGCAAGTAAAGACTTAAGCCTGCCACCCGAAAATATAAATCCTGGCGAAGGTTTCCGTCTCTTATTGATATTTCGGGATCCACATTCATGGCGCAGATCACACGACATTTAAGCGTGATCAGATTCGTTCCGCCAACTCGGTTAAATTTCCGTTCTTGCAGCACCCTGAGCAGTTTTGTCTGCATACTGATGGGCATAGAATTAAGCTCGTCCAAAAATACTGTCCCGCTTCCTGTTTCTTCAAATAAACCGGATTTATCAAGAGCGCCTGTAAAAGCGCCTTTCGTTGTGCCAAACAGAATACCTTCCAGCAGCGTTTCGGGAATGGCGGCACAGTTGATCCCAATAAATGGCTTCGTCCCTCTGCTGCTGTAGTTATGGATGCTTTGCGCATAGAGCTCCTTGCCGGTGCCGGTCTCCCCAATTATGAGTATGTTGGACTCCAGAACCGCCATTGCCTTGGCTTCATTCACCGTTTTTCTGGTCGTATTTCCTTCCCCAATAATATCGCTGAAAGTATAATGTGTGCCATTATTAAGCGGCGTTCGCAGAGAAGTGAAATCATGCGGCTTTGACGGAAGCATACCGGCGGCATCCTCAGCCTCTCGGGCAGCAAAAAAGCGTTTTTTCAATTCAATGGTTTCATCCAATAGCTCCCTGAGCTTAGTGTCATTTCTGCAAATTGAGAAGACACCTAATCGCTCGCCATCTTTCACAAGAGGAAAAGTACTGTAGGATGTAAAGAGCGGCCTGCCATTTTTATAGACATGAGCGCTAAAACGATCCAGCAGCGGCGCAGCACTATTGAATACCTGACGATGCTCCGACTGGGCCGGATCCTTATATCCATATGCATCCCATATGAATTTCCCAACCATTTCACTGCGGTTGCGTTCTTCAAGCTGCTCCATTGCGCGATTGTAGAGTACGATTTTTCCCTCAAAATCAGAAATAACCACACCATCATTGATTTGATCCAGCGCTGTCTCAAGACAATAACTCTTTGTGGCAGAATAATTAAAATCACTGGGCCTCTGAAGGCTGATGACCGTATGACACGGATTAGCGTCAATTATTTTTGTCACGCTAATCAGGTACTGATGCCCCTCCGGATCATGCAATGTCACCACCTGATCAACGATCAGGTCAATCTCGTATGGAAAAAATTCCTTAAACGTTCTCCCGGTCGTGTCAAAAAACGTTTTAACGGCTTGGTTCATCCATAATAGACGCTGCTTATCGTCCAGTACAATAATACCGGCTCCAAATGGCGTAAGCAATTTTCCTAATGTCTCTGCCCGCATGGCCATCCCCACTTTTTAACTCTCCAGTTTGTCATTATAAAAAACGGCGCACCATCCCAAACTCCTCCGGTGCGCCATTTTCACAGCCCTCTTCAGATCACAGTTATTTCTTTTTAGTCGGTGAAATATGAATCGCAGAGTCCGTGACATTGAGTACGGCTTCATGAAGCGCTTCCGCCAGAGTTGGATGGGCGTGAATGGATTGTCCGATCGCATGGACATCCATATGCTGATCGATTGCCAGCGAAGCCTCGTGAATCAAATCCGAAGCGTGAGGTCCCATGATGTGCACGCCAAGAATTTTCAGTGTGGACGCATCCGCGATCACTTTGACAAAGCCGTCCGTTTCACCCATGGACAATGCTTTTCCGTTTGCGACGAAATTAAATTTTCCGGTTTTAATCTCGCAGCCTTTAGCCACTGCCTGCTCTTCCGTAAGACCTGCGTAGGCAATCTGAGGGTCAATAAAGATACAGTCCGGAACTGTGGATCCGTGCTTAGGCGCTTCACCCGTTACAATGGCTTCAACACAGGCAATGCCGTGATGGGACGCCACGTGAGCCAGCATGACGCCGCCCAGTACATCTCCAATAGCATAGATGTTTGGTACATTCGTCTGAAACTTGTTGTCTACCGGGATTCCGGTGCCGTCAAAAATGACGCCGGCAGCTTCGAGGTTGAGACCATCCACAAACGCTCTTCTGCCAACTGCCATCAAAATAACGTCTGCTTCAACCTCAATGGTCTCACCTTTTTTGTTAGTGGCAATCATTAAAAGCCCGGTCTCTGTCTTTTTAATCTCTTTGGCGCGCGCGCCGTCATGCAGCTTAAGTCCGCGCTTCTTCAGAATTGGCGGAAGTCGCTTGACAATATCCTTGTCAATGCGCTTCAGTAGGGTCGATGAAATGACCGTGACTTCAGAGCCAAAAGAATTGTAGATAGAAGCGAATTCCATGCCTATAACGCCGCTGCCCGCAACAACCATGCGCTTTGGAAGCTCTCTGAGCTCAAGCAATTGATCGCTGTCTATGACCCCAGGCAAGTCATTGCCCGGAACCGGCGGTGATGAAGGCACTGAGCCTGTGGCAATAATGATATGTTTGGCCTTGACCAGTTCTGTCGTACCGTCATGCAGTTTTACCTCAACGGCCTCGGCGCTCTTAAAGGCAGCGAAGCCTCTCATGATCAGTACGCCGTTGTCTTCCACGACTTTGTCCGTTCCTTTTACCAGCTGGTCAACAACACTGGCTTTACGGTCCATGACACGACCCATATCCATTTTGTAACCATCCACGGTAATGCCAAAGCTTTCTGCGTGGGCAAACTTATCCATGAGCTGAGCGTTGGCATAAAGGGCTTTGGTCGGAATACAGCCGCGGTTCAGACACGTGCCGCCAAGCCGGTCCGCTTCGACAAGCGCGACATCCATACCGAGTTGAGCCGCACGAATTGCAGCAACGTAGCCACCTGGGCCGCCGCCTATGATCAACAAATCTTTTTCCATGAGGTGCCTCCTTAATATTTCATTTGATTAAATACCATATGCTATAATAATATCAGAAAATTTTAATATTGCGAGCTGTCTGTACTTATGGATTATATACAAAGATAAAAAACTACCGCCAGAAAGGGGATGCATCATGAAAGAATTCGTTCCTGAAATACAGGGAAATTTGAGAAAGCATATAATAAAAGTCCCGGAAGCCATATACAAAGTCAGCGGGATCAAAATCTTTGGGAAACGCATTAAATCGCTTGTTTTCTCAACAGATGTGGCTATCATCAAAAATTGTAATGCGGATGCCGTGATCGCCGTCTATCCCTTCACACCTCAGCCCGTCATTACTCACGCCATCATTACGGCGTCAGATGTGCCTGTCTTCAGCGGTGTCGGCGGCGGTACAACAACGGGGAAGCGCGTCATAAATCTCGCCATGGATGCTGAATTTCAAGGGGCCATGGGCGTCGTCGTCAACGCACCAACCACAAATGAGATCATTAGAGCACTTCGAGATCGAATAGACATTCCCGTTGTCGTCACGGTAGTCTCCGAAAAAACAGACATTGAAGCCAGAATTAACGCCGGTGCCACCATCCTGAATGTGTCCGGCGCGTCGAAGACCGCTGAGATCGTCCGAATGATCCGTCAAAAGTATCCTGAGATGCCAATAATCGCAACAGGCGGACCGACTGAGGAAGATATTTTGAGAACCATCGAAGCCGGTGCGAACGCCATAACCTTTACACCGCCCAGCAACGGCGAAATTTTCAAAGAAATCATGATTAAATACAGAAATCAGGATGACATCTTTTAATGTCGCTGATACATAACATTGATTTCATTTCCCGCACAAACCAATAAAATACCACCCACTTAAAAAGGCACACCTCGCGGCGTGCCTTTTTCATGTGACATTGAGATTGTCCAGCCTGACCCCGCTCACCACGGGCATCTGGCGCCTCACTCTCTATGCGGCTTTTGCCTCATCAACGTCCGGCACTCTCATGAGTAATATGCCCCCAATGATAAACAGCAAAATGATGCTGAAAACGCCGTTGTTGGTACGCCCGGTCATTTGAGTCACAAAGCCGACGAGAAATGGTCCCATGATCGCGGCAAACTTACCAAAGATATTGTAGAAGCCAAAAAATTCATTGGCCTGTTCCTTTGGTACCAGCTTTCCAAAATAGGAACGGCTGAGTGCTTGAATCCCGCCCTGAGACGTTCCCACCATCATGGCCAGAATCCAGAAATCCAGGACTGAATCCAGGAAGTAGGCGTAAATACAAATCACAGTATATGTAATTATGCCAACAAACAGCATTCTTTTACAGCCGAACCGTTCTGCCAGCTTGCCATAGAGCAGCGCGAAGGGGAACGCCACAAATTGCGTCGCGAGTAGGATGACCAGCAGGTTCATGGCGTCTATACCCAGGTCCGAGCCGTAGGAGGTCGCCATTTTAATAATGGTATCCACGCCATCTATGTAGAAGAAGTAGGCAATCAGGAAGGTAAACAAGTTTTTGTGCGCTTTGATGTTGGAAAAGGTCTTCGCAATCCGCTTGAAGCTTCTCGAGACGGGTTTTGACTCAATGGGTATACCGTGGACCTGGCGGACATTTTTGATGAGCGGTATGGTAAACACGCCCCACCAAATCGCAGTGATGATGAAGGAAATTCTAAACGCTGCCCCAATGGACAATGGCAGCCAGCCCATCTGGGAACCTACAACTACCGCCATGCACAGGATGAAAGGGATCGTGCTTCCTATATAGCCCATTGCGAACCCCGTTGTTGAGACGCGGTCCATGCGTTCAGCCGGCGTGATATCCACCAAAAAGGCATCATAGAATACATTCGCCCCGGAGAAACCAATCGCCGTCAATATGTAGACCACCAACAGCCCCCACCAATAGGACTCGGGAATGAGCGACAAAAATGCCGTCGCTGCGATTCCAATCAGTACGAAAGTCACAAAAAATCGCTTTTTAAGCCCCATATAATCTGCAATTGTACCCAGCACCGGCGCCAGCATCGCCAAAAACAGCGTCGCAATTGAATTGGCGTAGCCCCAGTAAGCGGTTGACGTCGTCGCCGACCCCACATCTTCAAACACCATTTTGAAATAGAGCGGCATGATGGTGGATGTAATGGTCATACTATAGGCGCTGTTGGCCCAGTCATAAAGCGCCCAGCTTTTTTCTATCTTTGTCAGCTTCATCATAGGCGATCCCCTCTCTCTCAATTCCTTTCAACTCCAAATGACAGAATCAGCGGCGCACGGCAAATTTCTTATGTACTTGAGAATTCCAACAACTTACTCTGATTCAAGACACGAGAGCGGGCCTCTGACAGCACCTTCCAGTTCAACCCCAAGCCAGCCGGCAAATGTCGGCGCTTCATCCAACAGTGACATAGGCGTAGTAATTTCTCCCGCCTTTATTCCGTCTCCAGCCATGATCCAAACTGTGTTGTATTTTGGCTTCAGCGGTGAGAAGCCATGGGTATTCCAGTGATAGAAAGGCTCTCCCCTCACCGTCAGGTCAGTAATTTCCTCAACCGGATCTGCGGCTTCCAAGCGATCATTGAAATAATATCCTTTTGAAGCTTCCAGCATAAGATACGCGCCTGGATCTGCGCCAAACGCCATAATTTCTCTGTGGTGATAAATCGCCTCAATGGCCTCCTCTTCCCGGGCAAAATCTTCGACGATCTTTCTCACATGGGCTTTGACGTGCTCCAGCTCAGGACCTTTGACATAGAGATACGCTGAGCCATCCGCAGATTTCATCAGCGCCCTGTAATCCTTGAGGCGCCCTTTATGGTCCAGCTGAATCAATCCTCTTTCAATAAAAAGGGGATTCAGATTAACGACGCGCTCCACATCCAGGCTGCTGTGGTCCCCCAGTACGCAGATGCCATAGACTTCGGAATCCGGCTGGTTCTCAATCCAATCCAAAATATCTCCCAGCCTGCGGTCATGACGTTTCAATGCTTCAGCGGCCATTTTGGAATTGAATCCATAATCGTGACGCTGGGAGTCAAGATCCGTGTAGTGGACCAGAATCAGGTCAGGTCGTTTCTCTTCCAAAGTCGCCATGAGCGACTGATGGGTGAAATGGTCCAGCGCCGGCTGATCTGTGCCATGTCTGAGTTTCCCGAACCTTCGATTCATCTCGAACTGGTAACCGGGAGATCCGGACCTAAGAGAAACCAGAATCTGATTTTCCCAGGGACGGTTGGCCAGGACTTCAGGCATGTTGTAGTGAATTCCGGCTCCGGCTGTCACCGGCCAAAGCAAAGCCGCTGTCCTCATCCCCGCCCTGGCCGCCGCGTCGTAAATTGTATCTCCCATTAGGTAACGACGACTCCAAAACCAGTCCGGCGACGGTCTCCCCGGTTGAAAAAGCGTATTGTTCACAATGCCGTGATCTTTGGGCAGCCGCCCTGTCACAATTGTGGCGTGAGCGGGATAAGTCAGCGAAGGATAAATGCTTTCAACACTTTTATGCCATGCCGCTCTGTTAATCAGCCTGCCAAAGGCAGGCATAGCCGAAACAGTCTCAAAATCCTGATCAGCAAGCCCATCAAAAGATATCACAATCAAACGACGTCTATTCCACATTTCCGCACCTCCAGTCAACAGCCTTGGTTTCCCCTTGCATTGCAACAATTTTCTGCAATGTGATATAATTTTGATGCTTGAACTTTTAAAAGATTTTTTTTAGCCGATGGAAGGGGTGCCCACAATGGACAAAATTCAATACGAACGCGAGCTTTACGAACCCCTGCGTC
The DNA here is from genome assembly GCF_030247605.1 of Acidaminobacter sp. Classification (GTDB taxonomy): domain Bacteria; phylum Bacillota; class Clostridia; order Peptostreptococcales; family Acidaminobacteraceae; genus Acidaminobacter. The sequence goes on from NZ_JAOTSB010000021.1 coordinate 22,916, forward strand.
AGCATCTCGACGACCTTGGCTTCGACGTCCGCTCCGAGGTCAGATCCTGCGATCTCGTCGCGAAAAAGAATGACTTAATCTACATAATTGAGATGAAGCGGCACCTTTCCTTTGATCTTCTCGCCCAGGCGGTGGAGCGCCAAAGTTATGCTGACGCTGTCTATGTGAGCATACCCAAGCCGAATAATTTCAAACAGGATAAAATATGGAAGTCTAAAATCAATGTCCTTAAGCAGCTTAACCTTGGACTTATTCTGGTCAGCAAAACAGGCAGCACTTACATGGTGGAAGAAGCACTGATCCCCGAATCCATCAAACCCAAACGTCAGTCCTCCAGGAAGAGAACCGCCCTGGAGAAGGAGTTCTCAAGCCGAAGCCTGGATCTCAACATTGCCGGGAGTACCGGTGTACCTCTGGTAACAGCCTATCGGGAAGCAGCTCTTTTTATAGCCTATTTGATCAGAAAAAATGGTCCTCAGTCTACCGCATCCCTTAAAACAAACGGGGCACACCCCAAAAAAACAACCAGCATTCTGAACTCAAATTACTACGGCTGGTTCTCCAAATCCAAAGACCGTATCTACGCTTTGACAGCTGAAGGAGAACATGCATTGAAATTGTACAAACCGCTGGCGGATGCCTTCGAAGCCTTAGAGGCTGCTTACATAGAGGATTCAACAGTTTAGAGACGCCCTGACTCACTTGACCTGCACGCGAAAAGACTGTCTGCAAAAATGGTATCAACTCATTTTTGCAGACAGCCTTTTAATTATCTTATGACCAATTTTGTTGACCGTCAGGGCCGAAATTCTTAGGCGGATAAAGTGTCCTGTACAACCTTGGCAAGGTTGGCAGAAAGATCTGAGACGCGCTCGAGATTGCTGACGATATCCAGGAAGATAATGCCGGATTCAGGATTACAATCGTTGTTGTTAAGACGATCAATGTGTCCTCTGCGGCAAATTTTCTCCAGCTTGTCGACCTCATTTTCAATGTCAAAAACCTGCTGAATGGTTTCACGGTTGCCAGTTACAATGGATTCCATAGCCTTTGAAAATGCCAAAGCCGATTTATCGTAAAGATCCTGAAGTTCCTTGCGGGAGTCATCAGAGAATGGCAATCCTTTTTCAAGGGCATCCACCACTAACTCAGCTATGTTGTCCGCATGGTCGCCAATACGTTCAATATCATTGATATTGTTGAACAATCCGTCGACTACCTTCCGGTCATAGTCGGACAGTTTTCTGTTGGATAGTTTCACAAGATACTCAGTAATTGCTTTTTCAAGCTTATTGATTTCCTTTTCTGTCACAAAGGTCTGTTTGACTTTGGCCAGATCGCGTTCAAAGAATCCGTCCATAGAAGAACTCAGAGCGCTGTATGACACGTTTGCCATGTGGAGCTGCTCACGAATTGTATTTCTAAGCGCGATAGAAGGCGTTTCCAAAATACGCTCATCCAGGTATTTGGTCACAGTTTCACGCTCTGCGGCACCGGTATCCGGAATGATTTTCATAGCGATTTTGATCAGGAACATAGCGAACGGAAATTGTACGATGACGTTGATCACGTTGAACATGGTATGCGCATTCGCAATTTGGCGTCCTACATCATCCGGATTAAGTTGAATGACGAAGTAGGCTATAGGTTTTGTCAGAACTAAGACAAAAATCAGCGTTCCTATGATGTTGAAAACCAGATGTATGATCGCAGCGCGTTTTGCGTTGCGGCTAGCTCCGACTGAAGAAATCAGCGCAGTGGTACATGTGCCTATGTTTTCACCATAAAGAATTGGCATTGCTGAAGCCAGCGGGATCAGCCCCTGTGACGCCAATGCGATCAGGATACCCATAGACGCTGATGAGCTTTGAACCATCAGTGTCAGCAGAAAACCTGCCAATACGCCAAGTGCGGGAACGGATCCAAAACTGACCATCATGTCAGCGAAAGCCTGAATTTCCCGCAGTGGCTTCAGCGCATCCTTGAGGGCTTCCATGCCTAAAAAGAGCAAACCGAATCCAATAAATATTTCAGCGATATTCTTCTTTTTGTCATCTTTTGCGAGAAACCAGACAAAGACCCCAATGCCGATTGCAAGCGGTGCCCAGTGTTCCAGATTAAGCGATACGAGCTGACCGGTAATCGTTGTGCCTATGTTGGCTCCCATTATGATGCCGACCGCCTGGGTCAGCTTCATGATCCCGGCATTGACAAAACCAACGACCATAACCGTAGTAAGACTTGAACTTTGAATGATTGCTGTAACAAACATGCCCACCATGACAGCTATGAATCTGTTTCTGGTCAAGAGCTCAATAATTTTTTCCATTTTCTTTCCGGCAACTTTTTGAAGCGCACTTCCCATCATACTCATGCCAAACAGGAATAGTCCAAGCCCTCCTAAAACGCCAACACCGATTGTAAATGCCATACTTCGCCTCCTGATTCAACTAATTGACACTGCTCCGTCTAAATTAATCTGAATAATCACTTGTTTATTAAGACACCGTGAAATTCTACCAGAAATGAAGTGCTTTAGTGTAAAATCTATGTTAAATTTTACTGGCAATTTGATCATACATAACACCAAATAGCAATTCAACACTAATTCGTTTGTAAAGTTACAAAAACTTCATTTAATGACGTCCTTGGACGTTTCATCTACCAATCTGTTGGGTATTTCTACAACAATATCATGATCATAATTATTTCAATTTGAAGGGGTGTTTTTATCAGGAAAAAGGCTAAATTTCCAAGCAATTCATCAACTTTTACTCAACATTGACATCTTTCAAGGTGAAGATCGGGTATAAGTGATGATTTTTTATTATGAAGGAGGGGCGATTCTATTGAAAATGCAGAAGAAAGAAATCGTCGCCATGATCCTGGCAGGCGGCCAGGGCTCTAGGCTAAGAGAAATTACAGACAAAATTGCCAAGCCGGCAGTACCTTTTGGCGGCAAATTTAGAATCATTGATTTTACGCTAAGTAACTGCTCCAATTCCGAAATTGATACCGTCGGTATTCTGACACAGTATCAGCCCCTTGAATTGAACTCGCATATAGGCATTGGGAGCTCATGGGACCTGGATCGGAATTTTGGCGGTGTCAAAATTCTACCGCCTTATTTCGACAAAGAAGGCGGCCGTTTTTACATGGGCACTGCAAATGCGATCTTTGAAAACATGAATTTTATTGACGCTTATAATCCTAATTATGTCCTGATTCTTTCAGGAGACCATATCTACAAGATGGATTATCAAAAAATGCTTGATACTCACAAGGAAAAGAATGCGGATTTAACTATTTCCGTTATCGAAGTGCCATGGGATGAGGCTTCACGATTTGGCCTGTTAAGCGCAGATGAAACCGACATGATCTATGAATTTCAGGAAAAGCCGGACGAGCCTAAATCCAATCTCGCTTCTATGGGAATTTACATCTTCAGCTGGCCGGTTCTCAGAGCTTGTCTGATTGAAGACCATTATTCAGAAGACAGCTCCTCCGACTTTGGTAAAGATATCATACCAAAAATGGTCGAGGGGCATCATAAGGTTTACGCCTATCGTTTCAGCGGCTACTGGAGGGACGTCGGTACCGTCGAGAGCCTGTGGGAATCCAACATGGATTTGTTGGGACTTGACAACGAACTTAACCTGCATGATAAGTCCTGGAGAAACTACTCCGTCAACCCGATCAGTCCACCTCAGTACATAAGCCCATTCGGCAGAGTTGAAGGCTCCATAGTGAATGAAGGCTGCGTCATTGAAGGACATGTCATCAAAAGCGTCATTTCCACAGACGTTCATGTCGGTCGGAATTCGGTTGTTCAAAATACTATCGTCATGCCTAATACAAATATCGAAGATGATGTTCAGATTGATTATGCCATCATACTCAGCGACATCACAGTGAAGAGCGGCACGGTTGTCAAGGGAACCAGAGACCATATCGCCGTCTATCCATCGGAAGGAGGCGAAAACCATGAATGATGTTATGGGCATCATCAACTTAAGCGAATCCGAGGAACAAATAAAAGACCTGACTTTGGGCCGATCACTCGGAGCGCTGCACATTTTTGGCCGCTATAGAATTATCGATTTCCAGCTCTCAAATATGGTGAACAGCGGATTGTCAAACGTGGCCATATTCACCTACGGCAAGTCTCATTCCATCATGCTTCATGTCGGCAGCGGCAAGCATTGGGGACTGGACCGCAAGCGGGACGGGCTTTACATTTTCTATCCGGAGGTCAATTCTGAGGATAACATCAGACGGCTTGGGGACCTTGAAAACTATAGAAACCATCTTGATTATCTTCAAAACTCAACCCAAAAGTACGTCCTTCTTTCCAGAAGTTATATGCTGTGCAACATCGATTATAAAGATGTGGTTCAACATCACAGAAATTCAGGATCTGATGTGACTATAGTCTACAAGACAATCGAAAAATCCTATGACCGCTTTCCGAACTGCGACACGCTGTCATTGGATGATCAGAACCGCGTCATAGGCATAGGAAAAAACCTCGGTAAGGAAGAACGTTATAACGTTTCTATGGAAATGTATGTCATGAAACGCGAACGTTTGATTAAGATTATCGAATCCGCTATTCAAAGAGGCGACGCTCGTTTTCTGAAGGAGGCAATCTTTCAGCGTCTGCCTGAGTTGAAAGTCAGCGCTTATCGTTTCAACGGCTATCTAAGCTGTATTCAGACTATCAACAACTACTTTGAGACCAACATGGAGCTCCTCAATACTCAGCTCTGCGAGGAACTTTTCAACAAGCATGGCCCAATTTACACCAAAGTCATGGACGCGCCTTCAACCTACTATTCTGAAGACAGCTACGTCTCCAACTCCCTGGTAGCGAATGGCTGTATCATAGAAGGAAAAGTAGAGAATTCAATCATCCACAGGGATGTGCGGATAAAAAAAGGTGCCGTCGTCCGCAACTCAATATTATTGCCATATGTCACCGTGAGCGAAGCCACTAATCTTAACTATGTCATCCTTGATAAACACGCCACGATTACGCCGCGAAAAATGCTCTTCGGCGATCAAAGCAATCCTTTCGTCATCAAGAAGAACATGGTCCTGTGATCCGGCATAAAGGAGGCTTATCCACTTGAAAATACTTTTTGTTAGCTCTGAAGCACTTCCGCTCAGCAAAACCGGAGGACTGGCAGATGTCGCGTTTTCCCTGCCAAAAGCTCTTGCAGAAGAGGATGTCGATATCAGAGTGATTACGCCTTACTACAGTACAATAGCCGCTGCGTTGGCAGAGCACGCTGATTTTCTGGGTTCCAAAACCATTCATATGAATTGGCGGAATCAATATATGGGCGTCCATGAAATCCACTTTGGCAAAGTCGTTTACTATCTGATAGACAATGAATATTATTTTAAGCGCGATCAGCTCTACGGCTATTTTGATGACGGCGAACGCTTTTCCTTTTTCTCAAAAGCGGTACTTGAAGCTATTGATATGACTCATTTCGAGCCGGATGTCATCCATTTGAATGACTGGCATACCGCAATAGTGCCCTATCTGCTCAAAACCCAATATGCCAAAGATCCCCGCTATGCACAAACAAAATCAGTTTTCACCATACACAATCTCAAATACCAGGGGGTTTTCGAACGCGGTTTCCTTGAAGATATGTTTGGGCCGGAGAGTGCTTTTCATGGAGATGGCCGCCTGGTTTTCGGCAGCGGCATCAACTACATGAAAGCCGGAATTCGCTTTGCGGATAAGATAACGACGGTCAGCGAAACCTATGCAGAAGAAATTCTGACACCTTATTTTGGCGAAAAACTGGAATGGGACCTCAACTACCGCCGTCATGATTTGGTTGGACTTACCAACGGCATCGATTATGACGATTACAATCCAAAAACGGATGCGAGACTATTTTTCAATTATGACCAAACCTCCCCTGAAGGCAAGCGCGCGAACAAGGCTAAGCTTCAATCCCTTTCAGGACTGACCGTAGATGAAAATGCACCGCTCATTGCCATAGTGTCCCGCCTTGTAGACTCAAAAGGCTTTGACCTGATAGAACGCGTCATGCCAGAGATGTTCGATCTCGGGGTTCAATTGATCGTCCTTGGTACAGGGGATTATCATTACGAAAATCTCTTTAAATACTATTCTCAGAGATTTCCTAATCGACTTAAAGTATATGTGGAATTCAACGCTACTTTGGCACAAAGAATCTATGCCGGCTCGGACCTCTTCCTTATGCCGTCAAGGTTTGAACCATGCGGCCTTGGACAACTGATTGCGCTGCGGTATGGCTCCATCCCAATTGTAAGGGAAACCGGCGGCCTCAAAGATACCGTCGTGCCTTATAACCGCTTTACCGGTGAAGGCACCGGTTTTACGTTCACAAATTACAACGCACACGAAATGTTGGATCAGATCCGAGATGCGGTTGAACTTTTCCAAACCAATCAGGAAAACTGGAATGCGCTTGTTCGTCAAGCCATGTCTGCTGATCACAGTTGGAAGCGTTCGGCACATCACTACTTGGAGATCTATCGCAACTTAGGAAAGTAAGGTGACTCTATGGAACTGAATGTCAACCAGTTTAAAAAAGACTATTTGCGCAGGCTGAAAGCAAAAAGCGGCCGACCCCTTGAAGAGAGCACTGTCTGGGATCAGTATCACGCACTTGGAAGTCTGATCAAAGAATATATGACAGATGACTGGGTTGGCACTTCCATTGCCTACAACAAATTGGACGCACGTCAGGTCTTCTATTTCTCCATGGAATTTTTGACAGGGAAACTGCTGTCAGACTATATGCATGCCATGGGTGTCTATGAAGTCGTTGAGGTGGGCTTGTCAGACCTGGGCCTTTCACTCAAGGAAATCAGCGAAGCAGAAAAAGATCAAGGCCTTGGAAACGGCGGCCTAGGAAGGCTTGCAGCATGCTTTATGGATTCCATGGCTTCAGTGGGGATCCCAGGTCATGGGATTGGCATACGTTTCAATTTTGGACTTTTCGAGCAAAAAATCATCAATGGCTATCAGGTGGAATTTCCTGACCGGTGGCTTGAAAATCGCAACGTATGGGAAGTGAAGATGCCTGACAAGGCAGTGGAAGTCCATTTTGGAGGTAAAGTCCGCCAGGATTATATCAACGGCCGCAACGTTTTCTTCCTTGAAAATACCGAAGTGGTTATGGCCGTCCCCTACGACACGCCAATACCGGGGTACCAAAACGGCATTGTCAATACGCTCAGACTCTACAGCGCTGAAGCAAAAACCCCTGACTTTGACCTGGCAGGATTCAGCCGCGGGGAATATAACCGTGTATTTTCTGAAAAATACGCCGTTGAAGCAATCTCGCAAGTCCTCTACCCTGATGATGCTTATGAAAACGGCCGGCTGCTGCGCTTAAAGCAAGAGTACTTCTTTGTCTCTGCAGGTCTTCAAGGCATAATGCGGTCTTACAAGCGAAGCGGTCTCCCTATCCGCGATTTTCATAAGTACAATGCCATCCACATCAATGATACGCACCCGGCTCTCGCCATTCCGGAACTTATGAGATTATTGATGGACATTGAAGAGCTCCAGTGGGATGAAGCCTGGAAGATCACAACACAAACCATAAGCTATACCAATCACACTTTGCTTCACGAAGCCATGGAAAAATGGTCAATAGATGTCGTGCGCACTTTATTGCCGAGAATCCTGATGATCATTGAGGAAATCGACCGGCGCTTCAGACTTGAAACAGAGCGTCTGTACAGTCAGGTCGATCCCCAGCGATCCTCACAAATGGCTATCATAGGTAATGGACAAGTCAGGATGGCCCATCTCTGCATTGTCGGAAGCCATAGCGTCAACGGTGTCGCCAAACTGCACTCAGAGCTGCTGGCAAATAGAGAATTAAAGCCTTTTAATGAGTTTTTCACCGGAAAATTCAACAACAAGACTAATGGAATCACACATAGACGCTGGCTGCTGCACGCCAATCCGCGACTATCGGCACACATCACTGATGCTATAGGTGACGAATGGATCAAAGAGCCCGAGTCCCTGGGGCGTCTGATGAAGTACCAATCTGATCCAGTTTTTTTGGAAAAACTCATGAAGATTAAGCGAGCCAACAAGGTCGATTTTTCGAATTATCTGCATAAATCAAGCGGCGTCACTATTGACCCTGACAGTATTTTTGATATACAGATCAAGAGACTTCACGAGTACAAGCGGCAGACGCTCAACATTCTGCATGTCATGAGTCTTTACCTCAGATTAAAAGAGGATCCTGATCTGGATCTGATTCCAAGGACCTTTTTGTTCGGAGCAAAAGCCGCACCGGGCTATCAGACAGCCAAACAAACTATCAAACTGATTAATGCCGTAGGCGACCTGGTGAACTCTGATAAGGATGTCAACGAAAAACTGAAAGTCGTTTTTGTTGAAAACTATGGCGTCACTGTTGCTGAAAACATCATTCCAAGCGCGGATATCAGCGAACAAATCTCCACTGCCAGCAAAGAAGCCTCAGGTACCGGCAACATGAAGCTGATGATGAATGGTGCTGTAACTGTCGCGACCCTTGATGGCGCGAATGTTGAGATTCTAGAAGCTGTCGGAAAGGACAATATTTTTCTGTTTGGTTTAACGGCAGAAGAAGTCTACCGCTATTATGAGGATCAATCCTACAACGCCTATGAAATTTATCAAAGCAATCCGCTCCTCAAGAGATCTGTCGATATGATGACAGACGGGACTTTAAACGTTTCACCTGAGGAATTCTATTTGATACGCTCCGCACTCCTGGATCACAACGATGCGTTTTTTGTGCTCAAGGACTTCGAAAGTTACGCCAACATTCAAAAGAAAGCGTGTGAAGCCTATCGCGATGCCAAGAGGTGGTCCGCCATGTCGTTGGTAAACATCGCGAAATCAGGAGTTTTTTCCAGCGACCGCACGATCAGAGATTATAATCGCGAGATCTGGAAAGCACAAGTTTTCGAAACTTTGAAGGGGTCGCAATGAACTCGGTATTCAATCCTGAATTTGAAGCGCTTGCGGAGCGCGCTGCCAAACGAAATAATTTTGGCGCTGTCGTAAATGATGGTAATTCGGCCACTTCTTTTGTACTCTGGGCGCCCGCTGCGGCAAAAGTTGAGCTTGCCCTATATGAGACCAGCAGCACACTCCATCGGGAAACTCATGTGATGCAGCGTGAAAGTGATGGCAGTTACGTCCTGGAAGTCAAAAAAAATCTAACCGGTTTCTATTATACCTATCTCCTCCAGTACGCGAATGATGATAGGCGGTACGAAATCATCGATCCTTGGGCGAAAGCCTCAGGACCCAACTCTAAACGCGGATTGATTCTGGAACCTGGACGCTTCGATCCTCCAGGCTTCCGGACAGCCCCATTGCTCCCACCAGTGGATTATGGCAGAACTGTCATATATGAACTCAGCATCAGGGACTTTACCTCCCATCCGACCTCAGGGGCCACTCACCCTGGCTTGTATTTGGGATTGACAGAATCCGGAACTTCCTGCGACGGTTTGTCCACCGGCATCGATCATCTGTCAGAGATGGGTGTGACACACGTCCAGCTAATGCCGGTCCAAGATTTTATCACCACAAATGAGCTCACTCGCGATCCTTACAATTGGGGTTACGATACCGTGCTGTTTGATGTACCGGAGGGCTCCTACTCCGGTTATCCTCAAAACGGAAAACGCATTTTGGAACTCAAATCCGCTATCCATGCCCTGCATCAAAAGGGCATGCGCGTTGTCCTGGACGTGGTCTACAATCATACCTATGAATTTAGGTTCTCGTCCTATCAACGCATGGCACCAAATTACTTTTACAGAGTATCTGATCATGGCTTTTCCAATGGATCAGGATGCGGAAATGAAATGGCTACAGAACGGGTCATGGTGAGAAAACGCATCATGGACTCACTTCACTATTGGCTGGAAGAGTATCGCATTGATGGCTTTCGATTTGACCTCATGGGACTTTTTGATAACACCATGGTTCAAAGCATCTCAAAGGAGCTTTTGAGCAAACGGCCCGATCTGCTTGTTTATGGCGAACCCTGGACTGCTGCAGGCACCATATTACCTGATGACCAGAGGTTTGGCAAGGGACGTCAGCGGGGACTTGGTATTGCAATATTTGAGGATGACTTTAAAAATCGCCTTCTCGGATCACCAAATGGCGATTCGAAAGGCTACATCCAGAATCAAACGGCAAATCCAGGTCCGTCCCTGATGCACGACCTTTTATCAGGCATCTGTGCCAGCGTGGCATGCGCGCATCATCCCGGCAAGTTGGCAGACTCGCCATCGGAAATCATTCACTACCTGGTGACCCATGATAATTTAATTTTGCGCGACAAGCTTGAATACTCTCTGCCAGATTCTGATGAAGCGGAGCGCCTGAATTTGACCTGTCTTGCCTTTAATATCCTGATGTCTTCTTTTGGCATTCCCTTGATTCATAGCGGCACTGAGTTCAACAGAACAAAATTCAGAAATGACAACAGCTATAATGCAGGCGACGCTGTCAATTCTGTTTGTTGGACAAACAAATCCCAGTATCGGCTTCTGAATGAACATGTTAAAAGTCTGATTACATTCCGGCTTGAGTCCGGATTGTTTTCAATGAAGCCTGACGAGATCCGGAGAAACATGGAACCCATTGATGCCGGCTGTCTAGCCTATAGGATCAAACGCGGCAAGGAGCACTACGACTTCTATCACAATCCCGGGGATGTCCACTTGGTTTTACAAAATTTGAATCGAAAATCATTCACAATTATTCTCGACGGATTGAAATGGTATCCTGATGCAGAGCTGCCCATCAAGGTCCCTGCAAAAGGCACACTGATCTTAAAATATAATAATATTTAATTTGGTAACAATCGGTACTGTTATTTTGAAGTGTCCTGGGTTATAATTCAATTACAAACCCAACCAATACACTCGGATTTAAACCCGATCATTATTAAAGGAGGCACTTCAAAATGGAAATTACAAAAGATATGACGATTGGTGATGTTGTTAAGAAATACCCTGCGACGGTCAGCGCTTTAATGAGTTACGGCATGGGCTGCATTGGCTGTCCTTCTGCTCAGGCTGAATCCCTCGAAGACGCTGCCCGAGTTCATGGCATTGAAGTTTCTAAACTCGTCGACTCCCTCAACAGCAGCATCAAGTAGTCTAACTATCGATTAATTTTCTTACAGAAGGAAGAACGTCCGGCAGGCAAAAGTCGCTGGTGCGTTCTTCCCTTTTTTTATGTCGATTTGCAGCTGCCAACCTGTTTTATCACGTGGTACACAGATGATCGAAAGCATGATAAAATGAAGTGATCTGACATTTCAGGAGGTGCCCATGAAATCTTCAAAACACCTTCACATTATGATTGCTGTTATTACCGTACTATTTGGAGAAATCTACCTGCGGCCTTTTTATACAGATTTTCGCTTTTCTCTCGGCGTTTGCGCCTATGGCATCTTGCTGCTTCTTTATGACAGCAGCTTAAAAACCGTTGCCGTTACAGGTCTCTCCATTCTTATATTCAGAATATGGCTGGCACTGAATTTATCACTGCCCTTTGACCTTGCACTCTTCACACACTTGCCAGGGGCATTTTACTATGTCTGCTATGGTTCCATCCTCTTGTTCTCGAAAGTCAGATATCGATTAAACCACCCTTTGCTGGCGCTCATGGTGCTCTTGTCTACTGATGTGCTGAGCAATATACTTGAACTTTTGATCAGAGGCCAGTTTCACGATTTGTTCTCTTCGTTCAAATTACAAGCCCTTTTGTTAACAGCCATCATCAGAAGCATTTTAATTCTCGCTGTCTACCTGCTTGCAAGGTTTTATCCCACCATGTTTCAAAAGGAAGAAGAAAAGAAAAAGATCTCCAGCTGGATTCTTTCTCAATCAAAACTTTACGCTGAAATCATGTTCCTGAAAAAGTCTGAAGGCGACGTTGAGAAAGCCATGACTAAAGCGCACGGTTTATATACCTACATACAAAAGAACAAAGCCGCACTCCCTGCTGAATGGGATATGCCTCGAAAAGTGCTGTCCATAACACGGGATATTCACGAAATTAAAAAAGACTTCAGAAGGATCAATGAAGCCCTGAGGGACCTTATTCCGGATAGTCTGCCCGAATCGGTTCCCACACCCATTGAGCTTACTCATTTTCTGTGTGATGATATCGAAGTCTGGGCACAATCAAACGGTAAACACATCAAAATAGACCGTAAACTAAGTCCAACAATTCCGGACCGTCATTTATATGATTATTTAAGTTTATTGAATAATCTTTTGACTAACGCGGTTGACGCCATTGACCAAGCAGGTGAAATTATTCTTGAGGTCTTAGTCGCAACCGGACACTGTCAAATTTCTGTAAAAGATACCGGCTGCGGCATACCGGAAGAAGATTTGAAATTGATTTTCGAACCAGGCTATTCTACACATTATGATCCTGGCACCGGCCAGATGTCGACAGGCATTGGACTCGCACAAGTCCAGTATTTGGTGAAACATGTCCTCAAGGGGCATATCAAAATTGAATCCAAAGTCGGCAGCGGCACATTGATTCAAATAGCTTATCCAATTCCTTTACATGATCAATAAGGTACGCTTTGACAGGGGGAATCGAATTAATGGCTTGCAGTTTCTACATTGTGGATGATGATCGTTCGGTAAGAAAAATTTTATCTCAAATAATCAGTACGCATTTCAATGATTCTGAAATTTTCCAAAGTGACGATCCCTGGTTTGCTGTCCAGGATATTTTAAGGCACAATCCGGAAATTGTCGTTCTCGACCTTTTGATGGAGGGTATGGACGGCATTGAAGTCTCAGAGGCGCTGATAAAAAATAACTTTCAGGGGCAAATCGTCATGCTGTCCGAGGTTGGCGCCAAAGAAATCATCGCTCAAGCCTACAAATCAGGCGTTGACCATTATATCAACAAGCCTATTAACGTCACTGAAGTTGTCACCGTCCTGTCAAGAACTCTAGAAATGCACCAGCTTAAGCACTACGTAAGGCTTGTCGGCACACCGGCCACCTCAAAAAATGTAACTGCTGCGGAAAACGGAACCTGCCAAAAGCGCTCAAAACTTCAGAATATCTTAAAAGAGGTTGGCATTTTGGGAGAGTCAGGCTGCGACGAACTGCTCTTTGCTTTGCCGCAAATAAGAAGCGATCTTCCATTAGGTCAATTTTACCAATGGCTCAAAGACCACTACCCGTCCTACGCAGAGGACACAATAAGCCTGAAAGGGATCGAACAGAGACTAAGACGTTTGGTACAGCTTGCCATGGAAAACATAGCCAATATAGGTGTGGAAGACTTCTCAAACTATAAATTTGAAAGATATTCCACAACCCTTTTCAGCTTTAAGGCTATTCGCCAAGAAATGGAATACGCCAGAGGCAATAGTCCATCCAGGGGAAAAGTTGATGTTAAGCGATTTGTAGAAGGCATTTCAGCTTTAATAGAATAATCAGAACTTTTATTTAATTGAATATTTTTTTGTATGATCCTGTAGGATTCTGTAGGCCTCCCTTTATAATTGAACTATCTTCAAGGAAGGTTTTACCACTGGATTTAGTACGCGAAAGTGAATTGGCTGATCTGACGAAAGTTTGAATGCTGTCCAAAATGCGCTTTCGCGTTTATTTTTGTAAGATGTTCTCATTTTTTTGGTATAATATCCTTATAGATAGAATATTCAAACATTAAGGAGGGGGATTTGAAAAGAAAGAGAAAGTTTGCTGAACTTCAGTCAACTATTTTAGGAGGGATTGTATTGTCAAAAAAAATGTGGTCTGTATTACTCGTCGTCGTTATGATTCTCTCACTTGGTCTCACTGCCTGCGCACCTAAAGCAGAGGAGCCTGCAGCAGGCGGCGAAACGCCAGCCGCTGAAACACCAGCTGAAAAAGTCTACATTTCAATTGCAACCGGCGGTACCGCAGGTACATACTATCCTCTTGGCGGCGCTATTGCAAAAATCTTCAATGAAAACGTCCCTGGCGTAACCGCTAACGCTCAAGCTACAGGCGCATCTGTTGAAAACGTAGGTCTCGTATCAAAGGGTGAAGCTGAAATCGCCTTCGTCCAAAACGACGTCACTTTCTATGCTTACAACGGAACTGAGATTTTTGCAGACAAAGAAAAAATCACCAACATCCGCGGAATGGCAATGCTTTATCCTGAAGTTGTACAAATTATCGCAACCAAAGACAGCGGTATTGCTTCAGTGGATGACCTCAAGGGTAAGAAAGTTGCAGTCGGCGCTCCAGGTTCCGGCGCAGAAGCGAATGCGCGTCAGATTCTCGAAGCTCACGGCATTAAGTATGAAGATCTTGCCAAAGCTGACTTCCTGTCCTTCAACGAAGCGGCTGACCAGATTAAGAACAAACAAATCGACGCAGCCTTCATCACTGCAGGCCTTCCAACTTCTGCAATCAGCGAAGTTGCACAAACAGCTGATATCGTCATAGTTCCTATTGACTCAGCAAAAATTACTGAAATGATCGCAGCTTATCCTTTCTATACAGAAGTTGTCGTTCCAGGCGGCACTTACAAAGGTAGTGATGCGGATGTTACGACTGCCGCTGTTATGGCAATGTTAATCGTCAGCGAAGATATGGATGAGACGCTCGCATACAACCTTACCAAATCAATGTTTGAACAACGCCAAGTGATCATCGACACTCACCAGAGAGGCAACGACATCAAGCTAGAAACTGCTCTCGCCGGTATGCCTATCGATCTTCACCCAGGTGCTCAGAAGTACTATGACGAAATGGGTATTAAATAAAAGTGTTTGATCAAACGAGGTATTGGGTGCAAAGATTCCCAATACCTCGCTCTTTAAACCAAAACGGCTTTATAAATCGAGTCTTTCTCATCCGTTCTGCTTTTTTTTTAATTTTACTGCTTTTATTATTGTCGCTTTGGCCACAACTTTGGCTATTGGCAAGAGACGACCGCTCAGGCACCCAACTGGGAATGTGGCGTCTTAAACCGAATGAAACTTTCGATATTATCTATACACATTCAGTTCAACTATCACCAGTGACAGAGCGTTACCATATTGACAAGGCTGGAGATGTGATTCTGGACGAAACTCTGTTTTCAACTTACGGTGCCGGCCTTCCCGCAACGACACCCTATGACTTTGAAATAACAGAGGACAGTTTCAGGATTTTTAATATCCAGTTGAAAATGGATCATCTTGTTTACAGAACAGGCGCAGTTAGGGCTAATCACAGGCTATTGATCAGAGATCAGGATATCCCTTTTGTCACGTTTTCAAGTCCCGGTCAAGCGGTTGAGTTTATTTCCATACGCGCGCCTCTGCTTTACTATGTCATCAAGGAGGTTATAAAATGACAGACGACAAGCAGTTACATCCAGATCAGGATCCACAATCACCCCAAACAC
This sequence comes from Acidaminobacter sp., assembly GCF_030247605.1. Taxonomy (GTDB): domain Bacteria; phylum Bacillota; class Clostridia; order Peptostreptococcales; family Acidaminobacteraceae; genus Acidaminobacter. The sequence goes on from NZ_JAOTSB010000021.1 coordinate 38,394, forward strand.
CAACCCCTGAATTTAACCCCGACCACGAACCTTTGGATGCTGAGGTCCTTCTTGATAAATTTGACAAGGATACGAGTAAACTCAGGAAGCTGACCGGAATAGTATCAAAATTGGTCACTATAATTGCCATAGGCATGTCACTTTTCCATCTTTATACCGCAGGATTTGGCACGCTGTTATCCGTCCGTCAGCGCTCCCTGCACTTAATTCTCGCCTTTACACTTGGATTCCTTTTATATCCTGCAGGTAAAAAAAGCAGCAAAACCAAGGCCTCTATTCTCGATTTCGGCTTCGCTGCCATAGCCATTGTCGTCTTTGGTTACTTGTTTGTCTTTGTCGATCAAATAGCGCGCAAAGGCGGCGACATATCTCAGGTCGATATTGTATTGGGTGCCCTGGCGATTCTGCTGACCCTTGAAGTTACCAGACGTGTTGTAGGTCCGGAACTGCCAATCGTCGCAATCCTCTTTCTCTCTTATGCAAAATTCGGTCCTTATCTGCCCGGCGTACTCGCTCACCGGGGTTTTAGTTTTGAACGGATCATCAGCCACATGTATTTGACTACCGAAGGTCTGCTGGGTATACCTACAGGCGTTTCAGCGACTTTTGTCTTTATGTTTATCTTGTTTGGCGCCTTTCTCGATAAGACCGGCGTTGGCAAATTCTTCATCGATTTGGCTTACGGATTGACAGGCCATTTAAAAAGCGGTCCTGCAATGACTGCTGTAGTTGCCAGCGGTTTTATGGGATCCATTTCCGGCAGTTCTGTTGCCAATACAGTTACAACAGGCGCATTTACCATTCCACTTATGAAGCGCGTTGGTTACAAACCTTACTTTGCCGGCGCTGTTGAAGCCGCGGCTTCAACGGGCGGTCAGATTATGCCGCCGGTTATGGGCGCAGCAGCCTTCATCATGGCTGAGTTTACCGGAATTCCATACATAAAAATTATCGCAGCTGCTGCCATTCCCGCAGTCCTTTATTACTTCGCTGTAGGGACCATGGTTCACCTTGAAGCAAGCAAACTCGGTCTCAAAGGACTTCCTAAGAGCCAGCTTCCTAGCGTCAAGAAGATCATGCTGAGCCAGGGTTATTTGCTCGTGCCGCTCTTTGTTATCATAGCTTTTCTGATTATGGGCTTCACGCCTTTGATTTCAGCATTCTATGCCATCGGCATCAGTGTCTTAATGGCAGTCGCAGTCACATTGATCAAGAGGGATCAATCGTTTACCGTTAAGTTGTTTTTCTCCGCGCTGGAAAGCGGCGCCAAAGGCGCCTTGGGCGTTGCCTGCGCCTGCGCCTGCGCTGGTATGATTGTAGGTGTGGTTACCCTGACCGGTCTTGGACTACGCATCGCAGAGCTCATTGTAACACTTGCTCAAGGCATGCTTCTGCCAACGCTGTTCTTTACCATGATCGCTTCTATCATCCTTGGCATGGGCCTTCCTACAACTGCCAAATACATTGTCCTCGCAACCATGGCTGTACCTGCGCTCATTAAGCTGGAAGTCAATTTGATGGCTGCGCATCTCTTTATCCTTTACTTTGGCGTCGTCGCAGACATCACACCTCCGGTCGCTCTGGCCGCTTACGCAGGCGCAGGAATAGCTGGCGCCAATTCCATGAAAACCGGATTCCAGGCCGTCAAATTAGCCTCCGCGGCCTTCATTGTCCCTTATATTTTTGCCATTGATTCAAGACTGATTCTCGTCAAAGAGGTCATAGGGGACCAAGTCGTATTTTTACCATTCTATACGGCCATTCCTGTTATTCTCACAGCCATGCTGGGCATAGTATGTCTTGGTGGCGCAGTTGAAAACTTCTTAATTGTTAAATGTAAAATTTACGAGCGGATCATGTTGCTCGCAGGCGCACTTGGTCTCCTGGTTCCAGGTCTGACTTCAGATGCCTTTGGTCTTGCAGTCCTCGTTGTCGTTGTCATATTACAGCGTGCGAGAGCGAAAAAAGAGAAAGTCGCAACTGCTTAAGTTCTGCCAGACTGACATTATGGTTGTATGCGCGGGATCAACCCGCGGCCAGCCATGAAATTTAGTTGTAAAGCTTCTTCTAAAAAAGGACAGAGCCATTTTTGATGGCTCTGTCCTTTTTGATTAGCAGTCTATACCTTCTCGCGAAAGCACACCTTGTCTGTAGTAATGTTTAACCTCTTGAATTTCACTGACCAGGTCAGCTGCATCAATTAATAATTCCGAAGCGTAACGGCCTGTCAGGACAACCTCGACGTGCTCAGCTTTCACTTTCAGTGCACCCAACACTTCATCATCTGTCAGAAGTTTAAAGTAAACCGCTATCGTAATTTCATCCAAAATCACGACATCAATATCCCCGCTCTTCATCATAGCTTTGCATTTTTCAAGTCCGTTCTTTGCCCGCTGAACATCTTCTTCATCCGGATTTCGATCTATATAGCAAGTTGTCCCGAACTGCTCGATTTCAATCCCGGGAATATATGCTGAGCATTTTGTTTCACTGTAGGCCATACCTTTGACGAATTGCCCAATGTAGACTTTCTTTCCAGACATAGCCGCACGGACAGCAAGTCCAAAAGCAGCCGTTGTTTTACCTTTGCCATTGCCTGTGTAAATGTGAATATAACCCTTTCCAGTCTCCAATATGCTCATCCCTTCCGGATTCAGATTATAAAGTTGTTGAATTTCTCGCGTTTGAACGGTTCAAAAGAAACAATATGATACAAATCAAGTGATCCCATCATTGAATTGGGTATTATTCCATCAGTTGAATCCACCACAAGGAGAATGCTTATGTGTATTGCCTGGATTGCTTATCACTTTCACCCTGAATACCCCGTCGTTATAGCAGCAAACCGCGATGAGTTTTTTTTACGACCTACTGCAGCTGCCGCTTTTTGGCCAGATCAGCCAGGCATAGCCGGCGGCAGAGATCTTAAAGACCAAGGCACATGGTTTGCTTCTGATCAATACGGACGTTTCGGGCTTTTAACCAACCACAGGGACTTTTCTCTTCATAAAGATGCCGCGCAGTCCAGAGGCGTTCTGATCCCCCGCTTCCTCAACCGGTCGGATACCGCGCCAATCTATCTTAACAAAGTTCTGAAGGAGGCATCGGATTTCAATCCGTTTAACCTCATCCTTCAAGACGGACATGGACTTTATCACTTTGACAATGTCCGCAAACAAATAACCGAGCTTTCACCTGGCCTGTATGGATTGTCCAACGCATTCCTGGACACGCCTTGGCCAAAACTGCTCCGTGGCAAAGCCATATTTGAAGAATTGCTCTCAAAGACCCCGGCTCAACTTGATCCAGAGGTGTTTTTGCCACTTCTTAAGGACAGTCAGATGGCAACAGATCAAGACTTACCCTCGACAGGCCTCGACCTGGATCTGGAACGAAAGCTGTCATCAATATTTATCGATGCCGGCACTTATGGCACACGCGCCCATACGATCTTCATGATCGACCGAAAAGGCTTCGTTACACTCTTTGAGCAAAGCTTGCTGCACGATGCTGCCGGCAATACCAACTGGCGTTCAACCACGCTCAAATATAAGCTAATTGCTTCAGAATGAAGATCATCACAAACATGGTCAGAACCGAAAAGGCTGAACCAAAGACAATTAATTGGGCAGCCAATTCTCCGTCTGCCTCCATTTGCTGTGCCATGGTGAAGGATGCGACAGCGGCCGGAGCACCGTAAAGCACCATCAGGGTGATTAGTTCAATACCACGGTAGCCTGCGGCTATGGAGATGGGAATAAAGACCATCGGCAAAACAATCAGTTTTCCTATTGTACCAATCAGCAGAGGACGAAGAGCACCTTTGACGGATCGAAAGGACATGGTTCCTCCAAGGAGGAACAGCGCAAGAGGTGTCGCCACGCGGGAAAAATCAAGGGCGGTTTTTTCCAGGGGATAGGGAAGGCGCAGACCCAAGACGAGGAGAAGAAGACCAAAGGCTGATCCAATAATATTAGGGTTCGTGATCACGCCTCGCGCAATTCGAGGCGCATCAACACGTCCACCTCTAAAAATTTCCAGAATGACAACGGAAATGGCATTATTAAGCGGGACTGTGATAGCAATAATCAACGCAGCGACACCGACCTGATTGGGCGGCGCCAAAGCCTGTGCCACAGGAATGCCAAACAGTACAAAGTTGCCGCGAAAAATGCCTTGTATGAGAACACCACGTCTGCGATTGTCCTTTTCCAGGATGGGGATCAGGATAAACAGCACGCCCAGAGCGGCTGCCAAGGTCCCTAGGGCATAGACCATCAACGGAATGTTGAGCACTGCTTTGAGGTCTGTACTATAAATATTGTAAAATAGCAGGGTAGGCAAAAACAATCTGAAACAGACGCCATTCATGACCGCCAAAGTACGGTCGTCTACAACTTTTAGCTGTTTCATGAGATAACCGGTGGCCATTGCCAGGAATAGGGGCATGACGACGTTTAATGACAAGATCAGGTTTTCCAAGTTGAAGCCCCTCCTTTTCAGTCATAACTTGATTGAAGATTCTGAAGCTAAAAAATCGAATCACCCACGACTGAAGTCACAGATGAGCGTGTTTATTTATTCAACAGAGCATCAGCCTTTTCCTTACCATTTTACCAGACCTTTGACATTATTCAATTCTTTCCATTTTATTAGTGATTTGTTTTCAACGCTTCAAATCACGCATAGAACAAGAGGAAAGCTTAACCCTGGTTAAAAAACCGTATGAGACTTTGCGCATACGGTTTTTTTATGTCTATTTCGTGTCTCTATTTTACGAGGGTCACTGTCCCCTCACGTCTTGGTGCGGCTTTTTTCTCAGGACCGCCATTATATCCAAGTGCCGCAGAGCCATAGCAGCGCTCATTCTCCGAAATCCCCCATTTTGTAAACAGGTTTCTGATTTCAGGAAAATCACTCATCCTCGTCAGCAGGTTGATCCAGCAAGAGGATACACCCAGGGAATGCGCCGCTACGAATATGTTTTCAAGCGCTGCAGCACAATCTGCCGCCGGAGAGGATATCGCCGGGTCTTTGGAACTTGTCACTATCACAAGTGTTGGCGCGTTATAGAAAAAATTGAAGTCAGGTATATCCTTATAATGCTTTGCTTGATTTTTTAACGGTTTCGGCACAGAATCATCCTCGGGCAGATTCAACAAGACCTGCTTTGCCGCTTCGTTTAGAGCTCTCAGTGCGTCTTTATTCTGAACCGCAGTGAAGCGCCACTCCTGAAGCCCCATCCCGTTAGGCGCGAATTTGGCGGCTTCCAGGATGGTCAGGAGTTCTTCTTCCGGAACCTGATCCTCTTTATAGATCTTAATGCTCCTACGGGTCAGAATGGATTGGATGGTTTCATTGGTCAGCACAAGATTTTCCCCTTTCGAATTGCATTTCAAATTGTCTTGACTCTATTATAACTTCTTAGAATGTCACATGACAATGTCGTCATTAAAATTGAGGAAGAAACCTTGATTGAAAATAAAAAAATGCTGGACTCTCACTTAAGAGAATCCAGCATTTTCAATGCTTTCGTGGTGCGCCCGGAGGGACTCGAACCCCCGACCAACTGGTTCGAAGCCAGCGACTCTATCCGACTGAGCTACGGACGCATGGAGGTTAATTTGTTATTTGTTGCTTGAGCCGATATAAAGAATGGTGACCCATCCGCGGCTCGAACGCGGGACACCTTGATTAAAAGTCAAGTGCTCTACCGACTGAGCTAATGGGTCACATTGGCTGGGGATGCAGGACTCGAACCTGCGAATGACGGAGTCAAAGTCCGTTGCCTTACCGACTTGGCGAATCCCCAAAGTTTAAATGGGGCGGCTGATGGGAGTCGAACCCACGTATACAGGAGCCACAATCCTGTGTCTTAACCACTTGACGACAGCCGCCATGAAGGATGTAAATAGTGGAGCGGGTGAAGGGTATCGAACCCTCGCAACCGGCTTGGAAGGCCGGGGCTCTACCACTGAGCTACACCCGCGTTATAAATGGTCGGGGCGGCAGGATTTGAACCCGCGACCCTCTGATCCCAAATCAGATGCGCTACCAAGCTGCGCTACACCCCGAACTGACAAATACGATTATACCTCAAAGATTCGGGGGGCGTCAACCTTTTTTCTGGTTTTTTTATCGAACTTCTTTTACCAGTCACAAAATCGCCACAAAAGCCCCTAAACATCACATTCTCAATGTCATTCCACCATGCTGACGGGCAGCTTCCAACTTAAAAATATACAAGCCGGCACGTAAAATTACCCTTCTCAACATCAATTATACCATAGCCCGGCTTACCACCACGGGGTCTGGCAGGGCTGCCCGGATTCAAAAAAGTGATGCCGTCATGGCTCAGATTTAATGCAGTATGGGTGTGACCAAACAGAACCAGTTCCGCCTGAGCTTCCTGCGCACGGTAAAAGAGCTTATTCAGGGTATATTTCACGTCATAGCGGTGTCCATGAGTCAGAAGAATTCTGACGCCCTCATAAATAAGAATTCGCTCTTCCATCCGGTCGTCCGACATCAAACGGGCCTGATGTAAGTCCGGCACATTGCCAGTAACTGCAACAGCTTCGATAGGCATTGATTTCACAATTTCAAGATCAGAGGCAAAGTCTCCGCAATGAATGATAATTGACGCATCCCGGTTGGCTTCTACAGCCTTTTGGATCCAGCTTTTCTCACCGTGGGTGTCGCTGATCACTATCAGTTTCAAAGCACAATCACCCTTTCCTCAGTCTTCATGCTTTACCGCAAAATCCTGATCTTCTGCCAAAAGGCTTCTGAGCTTTAATATTGCTCTGCCTCTGTGGCTGATGGCATTTTTCTCATCACCGCTGAGTTCCGCAAAAGTCTTATCCAGGGACTCTACATAAAACAGCGGATCGTAGCCAAAACCGCCGCTGCCGCGTTCCTCAGAAAGGATCTGCCCCTCGACTTCCCCACGTGCAGTCAAAATTTGATCTTCTTTGACAAACAAGGTAATAACCGTCACAAACTTTGCTGTTCTGCCGCTCTCAGGGACGCCTCTAAGCGATTCAATCAATTTGGCGTTGTTGGCCTTGTCGCTTTTGGGTTCTCCCGCATAACGGGCAGAATAGACGCCAGGCGCACCATTCAAATGATCCACCATTAGTCCGGAGTCATCCGCAATGGCCGGATAGCCGGTCAAACCAGCCACCACTTTCGCTTTTTGAAGCGAATTGGCCTCAAAGGTATCCCCATCTTCCGGAATATCCAGTCCTGCCAGACCCACATCACTGAGAGAAAGCAATTCGAAATCAAATTCAGAGAGCATAGCCTGCAGCTCTTTAAGCTTATGGCTGTTGGAAGACGCCAAAACCACCTTATTCATGGGCCGTCCGCCTTCCCAGCTCATCTGTCAACGCCTTCTGCTGCGCCTCGATCATACTTCTGATTCCTTTTTCAGCGAGCTGCAGGAGTCCATCCAGCTCCGCTCTGGAAAACGGCCTGGCTTCACCCGTCCCCTGAAGCTCAATAAATTCTCCCTTACCGTTCATGATCACATTCATATCCACATCCGCGGAGGAATCTTCAACATAACAGAGATCCAGCAACTGCGTGCTGCCGCAGACACCCACACTGATCGCCGCCACCCAGTCTGTCGTTGGCAGCTGAGACAGCAGACCTTTATCCATCAATTTCTCCATAGCCAGCACCATAGCCACATAAGCGCCAGTGATGGAGGCCGTTCTGGTGCCGCCATCCGCGGAAATGACGTCGCAGTCAATCCAGATGGTTCTCTCACCTAAAGCTTTTAAATCCACAACAGACCGTAAGCTTCGACCAATAAGCCTCTGAATTTCAGAGGATCTGCCATCGAGTCTGCCCTTTGTGATATCCCTTTGCTTCCTCTGTTGTGTCGATCCCGGCAGCATAGCGTATTCCGCCGTGACCCAGCCGCTGCCGGTGCCTTTCAGAAACGGTGGTACCTTCTCCTCCACCATAGCCGTACAAATGACCTTGGTCGCGCCCAGCTCAATCAGCACTGCGCCGTCCGGGTGCTGCAGAAAATGTGTTGTCAGCCTGACCGGCCTTGCCATATCGTGTGTTCTTCCATCCTGTCGGATCATAAAGTGCCTCCTGTATGATTCATTTCTTCTTCTCAATTTTAACACAAATCGCCGTCTGCGACCTATCGAGCTTCCCCTAGAAGCCCAACACCCTGTAAAGGGGATCCACGTCCGGTTTGCCGATGGTCACTATCTCCACATCCTCACCAATCATTCGACGCTGGGCAGGATCCGGCTCTATGACGCCAATGCGGCGCAGTGCAACACCTTGGCGAATTGCTTCAGCCTCGAGGATCTGAGCTTTATCCGGGGAGATCGTCATCAGCATACTGCCGCTGCCAATCATATTCAGAGGATTAAACCCAAAAAACTTCGCAAGCTTTTGAGTGATCCCCGCAACGACAATTTCCGAGCCCCATATGGTACAACCGGTTCCGGAGGCTTCACACACCTCCCAGATCGCGCCTAAAGTTCCGCCCTCTGTGACGTCATGCATGGCACTGACGCCTGCCATTCTGCCCATTCGACCTTCCTTCAGAACAGAGAGGGATTGCTGAAGCAACTCCAGTTCGTCTTGATCCTCTTGGCTCAGCAGCGCCTCAAGTTGATCCGCCTTTTCAGCCGCAATGATCACAGTGCCTTCCAGGGCTGCCGACTTGGACATGTAAATCCAGTCACCCGGCTTTGCCCCAGCCGTGGAGATCAATTCTTCGACCGGAACTCTTCCAAGCGCAGTCACCGAAAGCACCATGCGGGTGACGGCACTCGTCACCTCTGTGTGGCCGCCTATCACCGAAACCCCAATGTCTGCTGCGGCTTCCGCAATTTCCTCCATCATGGCTTCAATCTCTTCCAATGCAGCGTGGATTGGTGCCAGGACTGTTACTGTTAAGGCTACAGGTTCAGCACCACTTGACGCCAGATCATTGCAGGACACATGGACCGACAGTTTGCCAGAGCCTTTCG